>JANQHX010000010.1 GCA_028282465.1 Gynuella sp. | reverse complement strand
TTCAATCTTTCTAAATCCACTGTTGGTGCAGCAAAAGCTAATATAAGAGCCGGTATATCATCATCTACTAATAGATCGGCTTGTTTAATATTCGCTAATTGGGTCTCACTGGTTTTAAACACTTTGCAGCCAATTACCGGGTTGACGTCCACAGATTTATTCATTCTTAACAACGAATTAAGCACAGCTAGCCTCTGAAAAAATGGGGAAGGTACAAGAAAAGTAAGTACCACTTACTATGTGTATAGAACGAAAATTTTAAATTGGTAAACTAATCCATGAGAAAAATTGATAAATTGCGCTTTATTGAATAAAACCTATTTTAATCTTCGAAAATCTCGCTGTTTTTGAGAATCTCAGTCAGTAATAACTTTAGATATTTCTAACATTGCGAGATGCGTCCCTCGCTTAATATTGACTAAATATCGATCTGTATTCCAACAAGCCAAACCAAGGTCTTTACCTTATTTTTGGGTCAAAATCCGAAAACAAACGCCAGTCGTGATTTTTTCCTTTATTTCAGTATCTGAAATCGGTTGCTGTTCGTTTAACTAACTCGACACAAAGTATTAGGAAAACATTAATGACTGCACATGATCAGGGTTTAGAGCTCAATGTTCATGGTGAACCTCTTGAACTTTGCTGTATTGATCCGGTAACTGGATTTTATAGAAATGGCTATTGCCTGACCGGCGATCACGACGTCGGCAGCCACGTGGTTTGTGCTCGGGTAACAAAGGAGTTTCTGGAATTTAGTAAATCTAGAGGAAATGATCTAACCCGCGCGATACCCGAATATGGCTTTACGGGCCTTAAAGATGGCGATAGATGGTGTTTATGTGGCAGCCGATGGCTAGAAGCCTATCACGCGGGAGTAGCTCCGCCTATTTTTCTTAAGTCCACCCATCAACGCATGCTTGAGTTCGTGTCACTAGACACTCTAAGGCATCTTGCCTTAGAGGATGCTTAGCGCCGTGATCAATATTCAAAGGTTGTTGAATAGGTTTTTGGTCGGAGGGATCATCGTGACTACGAGTATGTCGGTTCATAGTCAAACAGAGGTTGCACCTTATACTTTGCTAGAAAAAGAGGGTGTGTTTGAACTGCGTCATTATGAAAAGCTAACCATTGTTTCGACGCCAGTATATATCGAGGGCCAGAAAACAAACTCTTTCGCTAAATTATTTAACTATATTTCAGGCAATAATAATCAATCTCAAAAAATTTCCATGACAGCACCTGTGTTCACGGGACAACTTAATGAAGAAAGCGGAGTCATGTCTTTTGTTCTGCCCTCTGGCATGACTTTACGGGATGCACCTTTGCCTAAAGATCCAACCCTCAATTTGCAAGAACTCACTGATTACAGAGTCGCAACCATCACCTTTAATGGAAGACTGCAGACAAATAATATCCAAAAACATCTGCAACTACTGGAAGACTGGATTGAACATAAAAAACTAATTCGCGTTGGAAATGTTAAAACGGCCGGATATAACTCTCCCTATACGCTGCCCGCATTTCGAAGAAATGAAGTTCTAATTCAAGTTCAAAAGCCCGATGGTTTATGAAGAAATCAGAGTTACCACAAAAAACTTGTGTTGTGTGCAACAAACCTTTTACATGGCGTAAAAAGTGGGCCAGGGTTTGGAGCGATGTAAAGTACTGTTCTGAAAGATGCAGACGAAATAGGAAGGAATCAATTGGAAGAAATAACAAGCAAATCATCTGAAAATATTGAAATCAGTGAGTTAAGTGAGTTAATCGAGATGGCTTGGAGCGATAAAGTCAGCTTCGACGTCATCTTATTGAACACTGGGCTTTCTGAAAAAGAAGTGAAAGCCAGAATGCGACGGTTTTTGAAGCCTAAAAGCTACAAGCTTTGGCGAAGAAGAGTGGTGGGGCGTCGATCAAAACACGGAAGAAAATAATAATGGATAAACCGACTTTAGCTAAGTACTTGACTTATTTTGGTATTTTGCCGTTTTTGTTTGCTCTGCTGTCGGAATTATTTATTGATCAGGTATGGGGTATTCGGGTTGATCAAATACTGCTTGTGTATGGAGCAGTTATTGTGTCTTTCATTTCGGGTATTCATTGGGGGCTGTATTTGTTTAAGGCGTCTCCCATCAATTTATTTATCCACAGCAACATCATCACTTTATTGGCATGGGTGGCGGCACTACTTGGGCCAATCATCGGCAATGTCATACTTATTTTGTGCCTAGGTTACTTATTATTTCTAGATAAAAAACTATATTCCGAGCAGTTGATCGATAGTTGGTATTTCAGGTTAAGAGCTCGTGTAACAAGCGTGGTTGTTGCCATACTTTTGTTGAGTTTGCTGTTTTAATTATGAAGCAGAAAGTTAATATTGTCTGGTTTAAACGGGATCTTCGGGTGCATGATCATGCCCCGATATTTGAAGCATCTTTATCCGGATTGCCAGTCATTCCTATCTATGTCGTCGAGCCAGATTATTGGGCGCAGCCTTTTGCGTCTAGACGCCACTGGTGTTTTATTAACGACTGTTTGGTAGAGCTCAATGACGAGTGTATTGCCTTAGGCCAAGCTTTAGTGATTAGAGTTGGTGAAGTTACCCGAGTATTTGCTGAGATACTAGAAAACTTCGACATCCATACTGTTTTTGCCCACGAAGAAACTGGCAATGCTTGGACATTTGAAAGAGATAAGTCTGTTATTAAGTGGTGCAGAATCCATCAGGTTAACCTGAAAGAGTTTCCAAATAATGGTGTGGTTCGAAAGCTGAGTAATCGAGATGATTGGTCAAAGTTTAGAAACATGCGGATGGCATCACCACTGGTACCTACACCCAAAAAACTCATTCCTGTGGAAGCTTTACCCGCTGGAATCGTACCAGAAAAAGATGACACATTATTTGGGTCCAAGGTTCCAGGCATCACTCAGAAGGGTGGTCGAGTAGCTGCCTTAGAAACCTTAAATAGTTTTCTTGTAGAGCGAGGTAGAGAATACCTGTATCGATTATCTGCTCCGGGGCCTTCTGAAAAGTATTGCTCACGATTATCGTCGCACCTCACTTGGGGCTCTTTGTCCGTAAGAGAAGTGGTTCATGCTGTTAAGCATCGTCGGGGGAGCATATTAGATGGCGAAGCAAAGTCATGGCGTAGAAATTTATCTGCGTTCAATTCTAGGCTGTCATGGCGGTGTCATTTTAATCAAAAGCTTGAAGACCAACCCAGTATAGAATATCAATGCATGCATCCTGCTTTCGAAGGCATGAGGGAGCAGCAGTTTAATGAAATCTATTTTAAGGCTTGGTCAGAAGGCAGAACAGGTTATCCATTTATAGACGCGTGTATGCGTAATCTGGTACACGATGGCTGGATTACCTTCAGGATGAGAGCCATGCTTGTCAGCTTTGCTAGTTATCATTTATGGTTGGACTGGCGCAAGACAGGGTACCATCTAGCAAGAGTATTTACCGATTATGAACCCGGCATTCATTATAGTCAGTTGCAAATGCAGTCTGGGGTGACGGGCATAAACACGTTACGAATTTATAACCCAATAAAACAGTCTCAAGAACACGATCCTAGCGGTGACTATATAAAAAAGTGGGTACCTGAATTATCAGATGTTTCTGAAACCTGGATTCACGAACCCTGGCTGATGACTAAGGAGCTTCAGAAAAAATCAAACTGTGTGATTGGACAAGATTATCCGGCTCCTCTCGTTGATCATTCATCTGCCATAAAAGAGGCGAGGGCAAAGATTGGCGTAATTAGAAGACTTAAAGGTTTTAAAGAACAAGCTGATAAAGTCTATGAAAAACTTGGAAGCAGAAAACGGCCCACTACTAAAAAGAAATCGACATCAAACTCCAGTGTACAGTTGCGACTACTGGATTAGTGATATGCACTGTGTATTTTTTTGAAATGTTAAACATGTTAAAACTGTCGTGCCGGTCAAATAGCCACATAGCACATGGCACATAGCAAATAGATAGTTGAAATAAATTTATGAATGATTTCGAAGAATTGGTTGTTGAGTTTACTCCAGCGACAGAGCAGCACTTTAATGATATTTGCAGCTTGGTTACCTCACCTGAAGAGCTTTATATCCTAAATCCTTATGGGACTTTCCCCTGGGACGTTGAGCAATTAGCGGAGAAATTTAGAACAAGAGTCGATCATACAGTTTGTGTGGTAGACGGCATGGTGTGCGGGTACGCCAATTTATACGACGTGAAAAAAGATGAGTCAGCGTTTATTGGCAACGTAGTCATCTCTGATCAATACAAAGGTTTTGGACTGGGCAAAAAACTAATTAGTCATATGTTAGAGCTATGCCAATACACTTACAATGCAGTACCACACCTAATGGTGTTTGCTCATAATACCAGAGCTTTGCTGATCTATACGAAAATGGGTTTTAAACCCTACGACATCGAGTCTAAACAGAATCTCGATGGGGAGCAGGTTGCTCTATTGCATATGAGGTTAGAGCAGTTTGCCGATAAGGCCCAAGGCAGCTAATTCCTTTTTAGATGCCTCATGTCAGTGACGAATATCCTAGGGCAATTAGCATTTGGTGTTAAGGAGGTGCCCAATGTTAAATAAATCTTGCAAAAGCCGTTGCTGCCCAGTAGGACAAAACACAGTGTCTACGCAGCTCGTGACTATTTGTCGGCTCAATAATGTATTGGGTTTTCCCATGCAAATTGTCGAGATGCAAGAATCTCATTTTAATGAGGTCTCTAAATGGTTCTCAGATGGGGTTAACCTTGAGTGCTCTGAGCCTTCCTTCTCATATCCCAATCTATTAGCAATTCAAAATAGTTCTAGAATCAAAGCATTTGCTCTGGTTAATGAAAAGATCTTGATTGGCTACCTTAGCCTGGCACTTCCGTCTAAAACTCGATATTACCTTGAAATACACCAAATCTATATGAAACCAAGCTATAGAGGATATGGGCTAGCGTCCACTTTATTAAGTCAGGTAGTTAAGTTGGGTCTTGTTAGCGAAGTTCGCGAATGGAGAGCTGAGATATCGGCAGACAATCAATCGTCTAAAAAGATGTTTGAGAAATCTGGCTGGTCTTGTTTAGAAGAAAAGCAAGACATTGAAGTATGGCAAATGTGAATAGTTGATTTGTGTAGCAACATTGAGACGCTTTGCTAGAATCTGTCAACACGCCGCCCTAACTCTTAATCTTTAAGCTTTTGACATTATAGATCACCTACACCAATATAGGTTGAAAACGCTACAAACTGTTTTCCCTTAACTTCTAATTTTGGTCACTATTCTTGAATAGTACTGAGTCTATTGTTGTGAATAAATATTTTGAACCGTACCTCAATTCGGTTTTTTATCTCTGCCTTAAGTTTTAATAAAAAGAGGAGTGTAATGAAAAAGATAGCAATATTTGGAAAGCCAGGTAGTGGAAAATCTGTTTTGAGTAAAAAGCTTGCAGGTGCAACCGGCATTAAGCTTTACCCACTAGATTTAATTGCTTATCACGCCAACGGCGACCGGGTAGATCGAGATACTTATGAGAAAAAGCACGATGAGCTTCTTTCTTTAGATACTTGGATCATTGATGGTCTGGGCCCTTTAAATTCTTTTTACAAGCGTTTGAACATGGCGGACACATTGGTCTATGTCGACTTACCTTATTGGGTGAGTTATTGGCTAGTCACTAAGCGTTGTTTAAAAGGTTTTTTTGTGAAACCCGAAGGTTGGCCAGAAGGAAGCTCAGTTATGAAAGGTACGTTGCGGGGTTATCAGTATTTAAGATTAAGCCCAAAATTTTGGAATAACGAATTTTCTGAAAAACTAGAAACACTTGCGGAGGGTAAAACTCTATTTGTGATTCAATCTGTATCCGAATTAAATAATTTCATGAAGAATCATGTTCAGTAAGAACCAGCTAAACCATCACACTGGTTCTTTTTCTAACTAAGCCTTTAAGCAATATCTTTTAACGGCATTGGTGCCGATACTTCTTGAACACCACCTGTTTTAACATCATAAATGAGACCAGAAACAGTGACATAGTTTGGAACGATTGGAGATGCTGCGAGTTTTTTAACATCCGACATGACACTCTCTTCATGGTTATAAATAGCCTGTTCAGACACGTCAATGCCTAATTGAAGTTTAACCGCTTTTTGAAATTCTGGGTCAGCATATCGTTCGGCACCACAGTGAGTGTGTTGCATAATGATTACTTCAAATGGACCAGGTTTTTCTCCGTCCAATTTGGCAGCCATAAATGCAAGTGTGGCGATTTCTTCAATTGCTTCTGTGGTCATTCGACCACCTTGATTTCGAATGACTACTGAATCTCCCAGTTCGACACCTAATACATGGGCAGGATCCACCCGAGCATCGACACAGGTAATAATGACATTTCGGAGTTTCGGTAAAATTGATAAACCCTCCTGATTAAACTGACTGGCAAATGCGTTGTTTCGTGATATTAACGTTTGGGTGCTGTTCATAACGGTTTCCTATTTAGTTGGTTTGAATTGAACTTGCGACCCTAACTATCCCTTGTGGTAGAGTATTGAGTAAGTTTCTAAAACGACAAAAAAGGTCTATATGCGTCACGCCATTAAAGCCAACATTATGACCGGTGAGCACACGCTGCTTTCAACTGTTTTTGGGCCATATGAGATGCTGCTACAAGCTGGGGTTTTCTGGAATGCACTCGCGGGTGAACCTGCAGACCAGAAGTTTGACGTACGAATCAGTGGTTCAGGTAACGGACAGGTCTCTGGGCTGGCGGGAGCGACTGCTGCAGTGCATTGCGAAATCAATCTGAATGATCGGTTCGATCTTGTGTTGGTACCTTCTGAAGGAATGGTTATTCACCCTGAGTCCGAGAGTTTCAAACGACGAGTGGACTATTTAAAAACCATGCACGATCGAGGCTCTGTTATTGCCAGTGTTTGTACCGGTGCTTTTCTGGTTGCTGCTGCGGGCTTGTTAGACGACAAGCCTGCAACCACTCATTGGGCTTTGGAAACACAGTTTTCAAGTTGGTATCCAAAGGTGAAACTGAATACTGAATTGATTATTGCCGATAACCAATCTGTTGTGACATCCGGTGGTGTAAACGCAGACCAAGATTTAAGTATGCATCTAATCAAAAAGTTTTGTGGTCAAGAAACCTTACTGCAAACCGCACGCTGTAACTTGGTAAATCCGATTCAAAGAAGTCAGGCGCCTTATAAAGCGTTCTTTGTTAAAAAAAATCATGGAGATGAAGCTATTTTACAGTGCCAGAATCTCATAGAGAGCCAAATCAGTTCGGATCTTGGTGTCAGCTTCTTAGCACAACAACTTTCTATTGGCACCAGAACCCTAAACCGTCGATTTAAAGAGGCCACTGGATATAGCGTAAATAATTATATTCAAATGCTTCGAGTGGAAAGGGCAAAACAGGAGTTAGAGCGAAAAAATATTTCCTTTGAAGTAATTGCCAATGAATTGGGCTATGAAAACGTCAGTTTTTTTCGACGGTTATTTAAAAAGGTGGTTGGAATTTCGCCTAAAGAATACCGAAAAATGTTTGTAGGGCTTTAATTTTCCCAGCTTACTAGGGCCTGTTCACACTAATTATTTCTTTGCTGTTGAGCTTACAAAGCGCTCAGTCGAGGCGCGATGAGAGACGTTTAGCTAGCTAAATGAACGAAGAACAACGAAGAGTGAGGGCTTTGTAAGC
>JANQHX010000108.1 GCA_028282465.1 Gynuella sp. | reverse complement strand
GGGCATCTAGTCGAGCATTGGGATGCCGTTGAAGGCATCAGCTTCCCCATGAGACTTTATGGGCTGCTAACAGGTGGTAAGACTAGAAATAATAACGGTGTGTTCTGAACAAAAACTACCCCGTTACTAAGCTTTTTGAACGGAGTAGAGATGACTCCTAATGAACTAGTTTGTTATGTGAAGGTTAACCGATTAACACTCAGCTGAATCGCTCATCTGATCGTTTAACCTTTACTGAATGCTGGTCTGCATTCATCCAACCAGATTGACTCTGTGTTACTTCATCAAAGTTTTGAATATACGGCTTGATGTCAAGTAGGGGTGTGTCATCTAAAACGTCTATTCCTTTAACATAGATTTTGTTTCCTTCTACTTTTTCAACCTGAACAATTGAGATGCCAATGTGATTCGGCCTAAGTGGGGATCGGGTTGCATATACCCCTCTACTGACGCTGTCCATAAAAGGAATGACTTCCAACTCTGTTCGAGTTGCCTTGTGAAAAACATAGATAAGATATATATGACTGAATCCATCAAGGTCTTTTAGGCCGTGCTTAAGTTCAGGTAGTAATTCGACAACACCTTTTACCGATTCAGCACCCTTAGGCTGAATCGGCATCCCTTCGATTGTTTTAAATGGTGCTCTTATTTTGCCAATAGGCTCAATAGTTAACACGGCATTCACCTTATAAATACAGCCTATGCTGTCTCAGTTTCGTTAAACGATTCTTTCGCAATATCTTCCTTAGGTTCGGGTAGTACCAAGCTTAGAATAATGGCACTTAACCCACCTGTGGTAATGGCAGAGCCGAATATATTTTGTATTACTTTAGGCATTTCACCTAACACAGCTGGATTCAACGCAACCCCTAAACCTGTTCCGAAGGATACCGCCATGATGAGCAGTTTTCGGCGATCCAGTATTTCTTGAGATAATATTTTTATTCCAGCCGCCGCAACAGTTCCAAACATCACCAATGTCGCGCCTCCTAAAACTGGTTTTGGCATTTGCTGTAGCACGCCACCTATGATGGGAAACAATCCAAGAATAATAAGAATAACGGCTATAAAATATGCGATGTATCGACTGGCTACGCCACTTAACTGAATAACCCCATTGTTTTGGCTAAACGTAGTGTTAGGAAAGGTGTTAAATGTTGCTGCGATCAGTGAGTTAATACCGTCTCCTAATACGCCACCTTTAATTCTTGAGATGTATTCTTCACCCTCTACTGGTTTTTTAGAAATCATGCAGTTAGCGGTAATGTCACCGCTAGATTCAATGGCAGTGATTAAGTAAATAAAAGCGATAGGCAGAAATGCAGCCCAGTCAAAGCTAAATCCATATTTAAACGGAATAGGGATACTGATAACGGGCAGTGAGCCGAGGTTGTTGAATGACACCTTGCCCATGAATGAAGCGACGATAAACCCAATCGTTAATCCAATGAAAATTGCTGATAAACGTACCCAATGATTCTTGCTTTGGTTAAGAGCAATAATAGAAAACAATACTAAAGCCCCCAGTAACAAATTCTGTGGGCTACCTAAGTCTTCTGCCCCCACTCCTCCGGCAAGATCCGTAATTCCTACTTTAATCAGACTGGCACCAATGATTGTAATGACAATTCCTGTGACCAGAGGTGTTATCACTCTCTTTAGTTTGTGCATGAATTGGCTCAACACAATTTCAACAAAGGCACCAAAAAAGCACACACCAAATATTAGGGCCAATATCTCTTCAGGGCCTCCACCTTTGCCTTTAGCTATGAAACCTGCTGCTAGAACCGAACTAAGAAACGCAAAACTCGTCCCTTGAATACAAACTAAACCTGCACCTATTCGGTTAAATGGTCGCTTAGCTTGAATAGCGGTTCCCACACCTGAAACCATGAGCGCCATGCTTATAAGGTAAGGAATATGCTCACCAAGACCCAGAACACCGCCAATAATTAAGGTGGGGGTGATGATACCGACAAAGCTTGCTAATACATGTTGAATGGCGGCAAATGCTGATTCGAAAACCGGTGGTCGATCATCCACGTTGTAGAGTAGATCCGATGTTGTTTCCTTGGCCATAGGCCACCTCCTGACATTCATTGATGAATTGATATAAGAAAGCTCGAAGCATGATTAGCGCCAATTGTAGTAAGAACGGTAATCTGATGAGGTTTCATTGTTATTGATCTTATGACAGCCCAAATACGTATTATGTAGGTTGGGAATATGTTCTAAGAGTTTGCAATATCCTGTTTCTGTATTTATAAGAAACATAGAATAAAGGCGCTAAAAAGAGGTATTGGTGGTGACTGTGGTAGCGAACAAACTTAATGAATCCGGTTCTGCAAAAGAGCCAGAGCTCATTATTTTTTACGATGGTTTATGTCCTTTGTGTGCGAAAGAAATGGCCCATTTAAGCCGTTTAGACGAACAGGAACGTATACATCTCATAGACATTAACGATGAGAGTTACCTGAAAAACCATGGCGATATTGATTCAGTTAAAGCAATGAAGGTGCTTCACGGTAAGCTTCCCACTGGCGAAGTGATATTGGGTTTAGATGTAACTTATAGAGCTTGGCAGCTTGTTGGAAAGGGTATGTGGATTGCGCCACTGCGCATGCCATTAATTAAAGCTATTGCAGACATGTGTTATCGCCTATTTGCCAAACATAGGTATGCTATTTCTAAGTTGTTAACAGGTAAGTCGCGGCTAAGTGAGTGCGACCGATGCAGCCTTGATAGAAATAATTCCAAGCCACACAAACCATCTAATTAATCAATTGTATTTCTGGGTTTATTGCTCACAGAAATTTATAAGGGCAACGGTTTTTTCTAATGCATCGTTAGTTATTTAAACAACTGTATTATTTCTCCTTCGATTAATCCATGATCCATCTTTCAAAAGCCCCCGTAGATAATGTTGTTTCTAGTCTTGTTTCAGAATTTTGTTATTAAGCGAATTTAAAGATCAATGGAATAGACAATATTTAGTTTTCCGACTTATTTTGGGGGCGTGATGACATTACTTACTTCGCAGTTTTCGGATCTAACTGATCCTAAGCGATTGTCTGTGTTTTGGTGGTGTCTATGGGTTGGGGTACTGCTAGGTTTAATAAGCTTATTTGGAATGGCAGTGGATGACCGACAAATTGAGGGCGGTTCTGTATGGGCAAAGCCTATTAAATTCTCTGTTTCTCTTACCTTACACTTGGTGACCATTTTATGGCTTTCCAGGCTTGTTAATGCTAACGATTTTAATAACAGGCAAGTCGGTATTATTTTAAATGCATCGGGCATCGCGTCAGTGCTGGAACTCTCTTATATTGTGCTCCAGTCTGCGAGAGGACGAGACTCGCATTTTAACTTTGATACCTTGTTTGAAACCTTTATGTATTATGGTTTTATGGGCGGGCTAGCGACTTTACTAATGGTGCTGACCATTTGGTTAAGTGTTTTAATATTTAAAACCCCTAGCATTTCCCGCCACTCGGGTTTGTACGTTGGTGCTATTACAGGATTGTTCTTGGGAAGTATTGCCACCTTATTCACGGCGTTCGCAATGGCTAGCGGCGAAGTAACAGATACTAAGCGGTGGATTGGAGGAAGTTTGACTGCTTCTGATGGAATACCTCTATTGGGCTGGTCGTCAACAGGAGGAGATCTAAGAGTTGCGCACTTCTTCGGGACACATATGATGCAGGTGTTGCCAATAGTAGGGTTTGTTGCTGATAAAATAAGCTTTCAATGGCCGAGGATGGCCGTCTCAATTGCTGCCGTCGCAATGGTATTACTCACAGCATTTACTTTCTTACAAGCACTCAATGCTGATGCCTTTATTGTGTTCTAACTAACATCAATACTAGTTAATAAGAAGAAGACAGATCTTTTTTAAGATTTATCGAACATCTCTGTCACAAAATCTACTCCCGGTTCGTCTAATCCTCATAAGCAATAACGCTTATACTTCGAGATAAATTACCATGCTAAAAACTATATTAATTGGTTTGTTTGGCGCCTTAGTAACCCTAGTTACCGGCACTATCATCGCCATCGCAATGCAACCATACATTGCCCCACAAATGATTGGTATGATACGTACAGAAGAACAGGGATTACTATTCCCATCCTTAGTGAGTGGCTATTTGATAATCGGCTTAGTTGGCGCATTTCTATTGCAAGAAACTGAGCTTTACAGGAAAGAAATCTCTAGGCAAATGGCAAGCTTTTTATTGATAGGCCTAGCAATATTTCTGGGTGACCATTTGATCACTGCTGGTTGGTCTCAATTACCTGTTGTGCCCATGGCTATTTCGGGAGTGCTTGATAGTTTTTCAGTGCTAGCGGGATTATTAGCAATGTCAGTTATTTACAGAAAGCAAATGAGTACAAGGGTGGCTTAATGAAGATTTCAGACGAAGTTGTGTCCTTGGCGCTTGATGGTAATCAGTTGGCAGTTCGAGAAATAGTGTCTGCTTTGGAGAGTCCTATTTTCAACCTAGCTTATCGTATGATGGTGAGTATTGAAGACGCGGAGGATGCTTCACAAGAAGCGCTTTTAAAAATCATTACCCATTTATCTCAATGGGATAAAACATCTCAGTTTTCAACCTGGGCTTGGCGGGTAGCTATCAATCGAATGTTAGATTATCGAGATTCTCAGTATCGAAAAAGCAGATATAGCTCTGAAGTGTTTATCGAAGACATAGAGTCTGCTGAACTTGCAGAGCGCCCTGAAGATGCATTAGTGGTATCCAGAGTCAAAATGGGTTGTGCAGCTGCCATGTTGCAGGTGTTGGATGGTAAATCGCGGGCTGTTTATCTGTTAGGAGAGGTGCTTGAGCTGTCTGGGAGAGAGGTGTCTGAAATAGTAGATATGTCTGAGGCAGCTGTTCGACAATCCCTGTCGCGTTCCAGAACCAAGCTAAGGTCGATTTTAGATCACTGTGGAGTAGTTAATTCAAAAGCTAACTGCAGCTGCGAGGGCAGAGTGAATTTCGCTAAAACCAAGGGCCGTATTCCTGCATTGCTGATTGATGAGCCCATTTCTAAAGATCGCCTTAACCATGTTGTACAAATGGTAGATGGTATGGCTCAGGTCGCTGAGTTCTACAAGATTGAATCTGTGATAGGTTCTTCAGTTCAGGAACAAGTGAACAAACTCCTAGACATTTAACTTCTTAATGACTTTTTGGTATTTCAAATAGTTAAAATAAAAAGAGGTTTCCTTCACCAAGTGGAAGCCTCTTTTAATTATGCCATTTTGAAAGAATGGAGTGCTCCTTTTCACAATGGTTAACCACCTGTCTTTGTACTAAGCGAAAAGTTAGGTTTTTCATTAACTAACTATTATTTATTAATAGCAGGCAAAAAATTCGTATCTCTTAATCTTTTCTTGAATGCTTTCATAACAGGTCTGGATATTTGAGTTTCTGCTAACACTCGCTTTTCGTAAACATTATCCACCAGTTCTTCAGATGTCAAAGTTAGTGCTGAGGCAATGAGTTGATGATAAGTATCGTCAAAAAGTATTCCTGACTGTATTTGTGTAAGTTGATACAACTCTGAAATAAGAGTTTTATCTTGAGAATTCATTTTACATTTGCCATCAATAATTTTTAGCATCAGGGTAGTCACACAATCCACTTCGATTGGGCTAAGTTGTTGGGCTTTAAGCCATTGATCAGCGGGTAAAAGAGTGTGGGCATTCATATTACTGCTTGTTCTCCCTTATTTACGACAAGACTGCAAGTCGCAAAAACTGTTCCAGAATGAAATACTTATTTTTTAGGCACGAACAATATAGATGTGCGTAAATAGACAATTCTTTGTCAGAAAGGTGTCACTAATTAGTTAGTGGCTGGATTGCTGTGGCTGTGTTTTTTCTGGCGTATAAGCAGCCTCGTTAATATTTTATTGCTTTGAAGTACAAACACGCTCGAAAAACACCTATTGAGTATATAAATAACCCAACAGAAGCTAAAGCCTCTATAAGGCTTGTATATACCTGAGCATTGCTTATGCCTAATATGGATATAGTTGGAAGTGACAGAAAGCAAACAATGTTTATTGCTAGATCAACAGTTATTTGAACCTTACCTTTTGCCCTTGTATCTTTCACTATCATAAGGCTAGCAATTGCAATTAGTACAATTGCAACTAATCCGAGTAATTCGCTTAATGTGAATAAAAAAACAATTGAGTAATAATTTCGTGAATCTGGTAAACGTCTTCAGAAACTGTAATTTCCGTTTTAGGCACAGTCATTTCCTTGTTTAGAATTTAATGTTAACTCCCCGTTATGGAGTCTCTCGTAGACGCTTTGCTAACCGCAAGACAAGCGTTTTACTAAGTAGTGCTTGTTATGAGATTTATAGATATTTTCTAGTGTGAGTAAACATTCATATCCTAATTTTTCGTAGAAAGGCTTCGCTTGGAAACTATATGTGTTTAACAACGCTGAGTGGCAACCCACTGAGACTGCATGCGCTTCCATTTTTAAAACTAAGTCGCGACCAACGCCTCTACTTCGAACTGACTTATCAACCCAAAGAAATTTGATGGTTAACCAACTTCCAGTAATGTCAGCGATAATACCACCTAATTTTTGATTCTCTCGGCTTACGTAAAGTGCTACTTCTGAGCTTTCAATCCCCGATAAGAACGGTGTATTGTATTCAACTAATCCGTTGCGTATTTCATTTATGCCCTCTACCGAGGGAGCCAAGTCTAACTCAAATTTCATTTATTTCTCTGAATGACGATTATCATCTTAATTCACATCTGGTCAGCAAAAAAATCCCATATTACATCACTAGCAGCAAAGCCTCTGTTATAAGTGTCGGTGGGCCAGAAATGACCCCAGCTACCAATCTTTAAGAGTTGTACATTTTTATCATTGCTGCAAGAAGAGTATGACGTTACCTCTGTATGTTCAGCAAGCGTATAATCTTCCATAGACATGCATTGATTCTTATTTAACGCTAGGTCTTCCATAACAATATCAATATGAGGTGCTCCACCCCAGCCACCCTGTGGTGTCATACTGCCGTCTACTGGAACCACAGTATCAGCTGTACCAGAGATTTGCATTATGGCTAACGGCTGCTCAGGCGTGCAGCTGTTCCAATCAGCGCCACTCATGGTTCCTGTAACGGATGCCATGGCACTAAAAACTGTTGACGCGTTACAGCTCAGGGTGAATGACATAAACCCACCGTTTGACATCCCAGTGACGAATACATTATTTGAATTCAACTGATACTCTTCAACAATTTCATTAACTAATTCAGTAATGAACGCAACGTCATCCACATTGCTAATTGCGAGATTCGCATTCCAATGAGTATTACCTGATCTGTCACGAGTTCCTTGAGGATAAACTGCAACAAAACCATGGGTCTCGGCTAGCTTGTCAAAACCTGAATAGCCCTTAATATTTCGAGCTGAGCTGGTGTAACCATGTAACACCACAACAAGAGGTGCTTGTTCGCTAATGGTTTCAGGAACAGTGATTAAATAGGTTCTGCCATCACTTGTTGAATGCTTAACTGTATAGCACCCCGCTAACAACAGGACTGCTGTCATTACACCCATCTTTGAAATCAATTTCATGCTTTTCATAGTTATTTTTAAAAATAAATTCATAAGTTAGACGGGTGTATAGACTAGCTGGTTTATTTTCAAACCACTAGGTAGGAGGCGCACTTTATAGCGATTTCCTGTATTGAGGAGCGCTATATAAAGTTAAATAGAATCGAAAAAATCCACGATGACTTGTGACGCATTGACGTCTTGGTTGAAATTTAGTTCGTTTAAAAATTGGGGCTAGGCGTGGATCAACTAATTGTTTATGTTAGCTGCCAGTGAATAATCAATATTGTTAGGACTGAATATGCCCGTTCTAGGTATTAGAAAAGCTAGCTTACTCGATTTACCTTATATCTATGAGATTTGCTTAAAAACTGCTTTTGAAGGAAAAGACGCCACTGATTTGTTTTCGGACAAGTGGTTGGTGGGACAGTATTTCGCTGCCCCTTATTTGCATTTTGATATTGGCATGTGTTGGGTTGCAGTAGAAAATGATTACCCAGTAGGTTATATCATTGGAGTGTCTAATACTTGTGAATATGAGGATTGGCTAAATAAAACCTGGTTACCTAAACTGCAAAAGCTATACCCCCATAGAAAATCATCAGTCTCTGAATTTGAGTCTTTTGTTTTAGATAAAATTCATGAGTTTCATGAGCCTAATACAGAACTTATGAAATACCCTGCACATATGCATATTGATTTGTTACCAGATTATCAGGGGCATGGATTAGGCAGAAAGCTGTTTGAGGCTTTCAGCCAGGAGCTGAAAAATAGGTCCATTTCATCCCTACATCTAGGTGTGGCATCAGGTAATACTCAGGCAATTGGTTTTTATAAAAAACTGGGCTTTCAGAAGTTAAAAGATTTAGGTGGAGCTTTATTGTTGAGTTTTGAGTTTTAGATCGCTTGGAAATGGAATAGGAACTGAACTGGTGTAAAAGCCTTACACCAGTTCACCTAATTGTTCAGGGTTGTAGTCGTTTATCGGTTCTAATGAATTAAACTTTTCAACTAGGTTTGGATTTGAAATAAATGGTCTGCCGAATGCTACAAGATCCACTGAATTATTTTTTAACTCCTGCTCTGCAGTTTGTTGCGTATAACCACCACAGCCAATTACTTTACCTGAGTAGTGACGGCGGATAAATTCACTGACTCTACCATCCAGGTAATCAAAAACAGTGCTGTCATCAAACATGCCTACATGCACATAAGCTAGATTAAAAGATTCCAGCTGACCTAGTAGGTATTCAAAGGTTTTTTCATCTCCTTCGATTGGCTCTAGATTAAAATAGGCGGCTGGTGAAAGTCGTAAACCTACTCTTTCGGAGTTTATCGCTTGAGTAATTTCAGAAATGATTTCTAAAACAAAACGAGCTCTTTTCTCTGGTGTGCCGCCCCAATCATCGTTGCGTAGATTGGTTTGTTGATGAAGAAACTGGTCGATTAAGTAGCCATTAGCTCCATGAATTTCTACTCCATCAAAGCCTGCGTCCAAAGCATTCTTTGCTGCCAGGATGTAATCATTAATCAAACCCAAAATATCTACTTCAGATAAGGCTTGAGGCATTTCATATCTTAACGAATCTGTTCTGGGAACTCTGTCATCCAGTGCAACCGCCGAAGGTGCTATTGGTGCCTTGCCGGTGTAATGGCTATGAGCAACTCGACCTGTGTGCCATAGTTGGCAAAAAATCTTTCCACCTTGGTTGTGAACGGCTTTGGTAACGGCTTCCCAGCCTTTAATTTGCTCTTTATTAAATATACCCGGGCAATTTGGGTATCCTTGTCCATCCGCTCTTATAATAGTGGCTTCTGTAATGATAAGTCCGGCACTTGCTCTCTTCGCATAATATGTTGCCATTGCTTGAGTAGGGACTAATTTTGAATCTGCGAAACATCTAGTCATGGGAGCCATCACTACTCGGTTAGATAAAGTTAGAGTGTCGTTCAATTTATAACTATGGAGTAACATAATAATTAACCTATAGAATGTTTTACGATTCGACAATAGAACTAAATGGATCATCTCGCATCATATTAGTTTTGATTATTAAAGGGGAGAGCTATGTTCAGGTTGGTGGTTTTACTCAGTGCTTTTATTTCATTCTTGGCTAGCGCCGACATTCAAAAATATCTTGATGTGATAGATGCCAATGCGAGTAAGCAGGGAGATTACTATAGATTTTCGGTAACGATTTCTTCACCCTACGACACGCCTCAAAGGTATGCAGATGCTTATCGAATACTGGATGAAAATGGTAATGAATTGGGCGTACGCATATTATGGCATGACCACGCGAACGAGCAGCCATTTACTAGAAGCTTGAATAACGTTGTGATTCCTGAAGATGTAGAGACTGTGGTAATTCAGGGTAGGGATAAGCAATACGGCTGGGGTGGAAAAACTATTGAGTTAACTATTGAGTAGATTGTTCTAGCCAAAAAAAACCCGACTGCTTAAGTCGGGTTGTTGTTCGATTTATTCAATCTTATTTGATGGTGTGCACTGAAATGTTGTCAGTCGTTTCTGAAAGCAAGGCACCAGACACAACAACTACGATATCACCAGACTTAGCCAAGCCGTACTCAACAACTTTTTCTTTGGCTCTGGTAATAACTTCTTCATTAGTGCTTAAAGTTGTTTCAACGTATGAAGCAGAAACCCCTTTAGTCAAACACAGTTGCTGAGAAGTTTTTGGATCGTCAGTCATCGCTAATATCTGAGCACGTGGGAAATACTTCCGTACAGACTTAACAGACTTACCTTCTTTGGTGCAAACTACAATGGCAGTTGCGTCAACATTGTGCGCAGTTCTAACTGCAGATTTACACAGTGATTCAGTGATTCTTAGAGAACCACGAACATCTGGAATGTCTCTAGTTACTTCACAAATAGTGTCGTCAGTGCGCTCACAGATTTGAGACATGATCTTAACGGCTTCGGTAGGGTATTTACCTTTAGCAGACTCACCAGAAAGCATCACAGCATCGGTACCATCTAAAATTGCGTTAGCAACGTCGCCGGCCTCTGCACGGGTAGGGCGAGGATTCTTGATCATTGAATCAAGCATCTGAGTGGCGGTAATAACAGGCTTACGAGCCAACACGCACTTATCAATCATCATTTTCTGAGCGAAAATCACTTCTTCAACTGCGATCTCAACACCCAAGTCACCACGAGCAACCATAATGCCGTCTGATGCTTCTAGAATGGCGTCAAAGTTGTCTACACCTTCTTGGTTTTCGATCTTGGAAATGATCTTAACTTTCTCGCCGCCATTAGCATTCAGAAGTTCACGAATTTCTTCTACGTCTGATGCTTTGCGGATGAAAGACGCTGCAACGAAATCAACGTCCTGGCCTGCGCCCCATACGATGTCGTTTTTGTCTTTTTCAGAGAGAGCAGGAAGATTAACGCTGATGCCAGGAAGGTTAACGCCTTTCTTATTGCCTAGTTCACCGGTGTTTTCAACTTTACAGATAACTTCGTTGCCAGCTATTTCAGTCACGGTTAGCTGAATCAAACCATCATCTAGCAACACAGTGTTGCCAACAGACAAGTCTTGAGCGAAGTTTTCGTAAGTTACTGCAACCTTAGTTTTATCACCCACTACGCTTTGGTCGGTAGTTAGAGTGAAGGATTGGCCAGCTTCTAACAGCACATCGCCATCTTGAAGCTGCATGGTGCGAATTTCTGGGCCTTTAGTATCCAAAAGGATAGCTACTTTCTTGTGCAGTTCCTGAGAGATCTCACGTACTGTACTGATACGAGCGCCATGTTCATCATAGTCGCCGTGGGAGAAGTTCAGGCGCATTACGTTCATGCCTGCTTCTACTAGTTGAGTCATGACTTCCTTGGACTCGGAAGCTGGGCCGATCGTGCAAACAATCTTGGTTTTTCTCATGTCTGAGGCCTTTTTTATTTACTGCAAAAATGAAAGAAAATTACAAAATCGCGCGAACACTACCATGTTTTGAGGAAAATGCACGCCTCTTACGGCCAAGATTGACAATAATCAACCAGTCAATGTGGCTCAGATCAACTGAATCTTTATCCAAAAGTAAATTGATCAAAATAAATACCGGAATAATCCTGCTTAAATCTACTTTTATTACATTTTGGTTTTTTATGTCCGCTATTTACAAACACTCTGTTTGTTCAGGAAATTGTTCATCCAAGAGGTTCAGAAAGGATCGTTGGCTCAGTACTATAGTGCGAATTTATGGCTTAATGTCAGTCCATTTAATTGAAGACTGGTTACGCGGCTCAACGTCTTGGCTAACAGCACAGAAATAAAAAGTATAGACAGGCCCTAAAATAGAAGCCGGATTTTCACCGGCAGTTTTTGGCGGTATAGAGTTAAACAAGCCGTTCGGCAATCGCCAATTCAGATTGTTCCATTGAGGAGTTTTGAAACGCAGAAGCTATTTTGTCGCAGGCGATTTCATATATTTCTGGAATCTCATGAGGGTCCATGGGTAGAACATTTCTACCTTTTCTCCAATCATAAAAGTAACCTTTGTAGTCATGATGCATAGGTTTTCCCAGTAATACCTCTATCGCTGAATCAGCCATGCTCGTTCCAGCAATCGCAACTAAAGAAGGTAATACAGAAATTTTTCCCAATTCTAAAAACCTTTGAATCGCTGCATGATCCAATTCATCCATCACCCAGGGGCAATTACTTAATACAAATGCACTAAGCCTGAGCAAAGATTCAGAGGCAATCTCACGGTCATCTGCTTGATACCATTCTTTCTGTCGTGTGGGGTATTTAAATCTTTGCTCAGGAGTGGGATCTCCAGGGAATGTCACAAATGTAGATAGCAGTGGCCCATAATAAAAATCCACTATTGGGAGTTTGTATTTCACTGCTTCTCGGTACAATAAAATGCCCGGTGACAAGGTATCGAAGCCCAACAGTAAAACATCGGATGCTTCCAAAATACTATTTAGACTGTTTCGCTCTGTCCAAGTCTCATCATAAACTGTGACTTTGCAATCAGGATTAATACTTTCAACCCATTGCTTGGCGGTTTCTGCCTTTCTTGAATTAACTGACTCTAGATTACAAAAAAGTTGCCCAGGAATATTTTGAGGTTGATAGTGGTCAAAATCCGCAATTATTAAATTGCCGACCCCAGTTCGCGCTAAAATATTCAATGCATAGCTTCCAATTGCCCCGCATCCCGGAACAAATACAGTTTTTTCTTTCAATAAATCAATCTGCGATTTACTTAGAAATCCTTCAATGCGTTGTTGCCATTGATCCATGACTGTCCTCCTTTATGATCGGGCATTTTTTACCAAGTGCTACATCGGTTGAATTTACAATTCGTTGGGTGTCTGCTTCAAAAACTGACCATCCATTCATGTTGTGGATAATTTTACATCCAAGTCTTAAGTAAATTTTTTCAAGATGTTCTTCACTACTGAATATCAAGTATCTAACGTTGTTTCTTAGACTGTATTCAATAATTGATCGCATCAATTGAATAAATAAGAAGCTCTTTCCTGGTTTAGTCCATACTCTACTTACCTCTATTACACCAGCATTTATCTTTTCGGTGCTCAATAATGGTTGTTGATATAATGCAGAGTTTTCCAAGAGTCCTGGAAAATCTGAAGGTGTTTGAAGTGCTCTTAATGCGCCAACGACATTTCCATTTTTGTCGAGTGCAGCAAAATGAATCGCTACCATATCTATCAGAAAATCTGTGGCCTTTTCCTGAATATTGGTGGGAACATACTTAGGTCTTTCATCCTGAACTTTCCTTAGTAATTCATTCGATTCACATATTACGATTTCGTAGGGCGAACAACGCCCGGGGAGAGAAATTTCCCTGTTCATATGCTTACCTGAATTTGAAAGTTTAATAAGAAACTCAGTGCTAATTTAGTGCCTCAAAAAATTCCCTAGGGCTTTTGAAAACTGCACTGGCTTTTCTAAGAATGGTAGATGACCGCAATCTTGTAAAGAAAGTTTTGAAAAATTTGGACGATTAAAAAATTCATCATACTTTGATAAATCACTCCAATGATCTTTTTCTCCATCTATGAAGAGTGTTTTAATATTCATCTGTTTAAATTTATGCAGAATTTGGTCGACCTCTTTTTCTGTTTGGTCAATCATCTTATAAACAAATGGTCGATAGTTTTGAAAGTCTCTCCATCCTAGTTTTATTGTCAGTTTTAGTCCGGGTGGTTGCTGCACAAAAATGGAATTTACCCAGTCTTTAAACTCACAAAAGTTCATGTCTTTTATGAAGTCTGCGAAGCTCGATTTATGATTAATCAAGGATGGGGTCTTATCAAAATTTTGATCTGCAATAGAGACTAGGGTAACGGATTCAACTGGCAATTTTTTGCTAATAGCAATACTAATTGAAAGAGAAGCCGCCATAGAATGGCCAACTAAGTGAATTGATTTAGGTGCTTGAGTTTTGAGAAAGTCAGCCATATAAGCGCTAATACCTTCATAGCCTGAATTCAGATCTGGTAGTCTTGTGTGAAAGTTTAGTCCCGGTACATCAGGAGCGATCACATGGTACCTGTGGCTTAGCGCGGGAATAATATGACGCCAGTGGCTCTTTGACATAGCCAAGCCGTGAAGCAATACCAGAGTTTCATCTGCATCTGGATTGCCTGCTTCTAACCAACTCCAATTAATACCTTTGTGAAGAACTCGGTTAAATTTAGTGATCCCAACGTAGGACTTCAGGTAGTTCTTGATTAGAAAAATTCGGTCTGTTGTATTCATTATATGCCTCAACGTAAGGCAAAATATAACTAGCCTTTGATAGCCTTGCAATATAGAAATCTTTAGCTAATTGAATAATTTAGGTTTTCATTATTCATTGGTAGACTTGAAATTAAAAATGCGAACTAAATCAAGAAAAATTTTATTTAATTTTACTTGTTGTTAATGTAGAAAATTAAAATCAACTGTTTATTAATTAAAAAATAATAAACTACTCAATAACATGATGATGTTAAAGCTATAAAGAAAAAATAAGCTTACTTAACTACATCCGTTTGAATGGTTTTTTGCTTCGCAAGTTAGTTTTCTTAATTTTAAATCGTTTTCGAAAATGTGATGAGACCTGTGATTTTGAATTTATGTTAGTCATGTATTAAATATTGTTTAAATCATTTTGGTTTATACATTGTGCGGTTTTTAAACTTATTTCTTTCAAAAATAATCTGCTGGTTGGATGTTTCTGTATACCCGCCAATATTGAATGGCACTATTTTAATCCATGATTAAAGAGAGGTAATGAGCGCACTGGCACTGATAAGGCAGCATGGCCCAATACTGCCTAGCAGGTTGATTCGGATAACGGATTAGTTCATTCGTTGATTGTCAATTTCAGTGCATGCAATGCTTGGTATGTAACATTGTGTATATCTGGTGCCATGCCTGAGCTGAAATGTCCCACGTATTTGGGATTGGGTTAACAGTAAGTTGGAGCCTTCTAAATCTGAGCTGAATCGTCATAGGGTGCAGAATCCAAATACGCTCTACTGCGGTCTGTTTGAGGTCAGCAGCGGATTTTCATGAAACTCTTCAAGACAATTATATTAGTTGGATTGTTAAGTACTTTAGGGGGGTGCAACCCTAGTACTGAAGATTTTCCTGCTCCTGAAGCTGATTCCAATACTGATGATTGGTTAGTACCTGCGATGCCAGTAGATCTGAGTTATCAATGGCAAGGGGATGAACTTGAGGTATCTTGGCAAGACGTTTCCAGCAGTGAGCTGTATTTTGAGATCGGTTTTCAGTTTGATATTGGCGAGTGGTCCGATAGTCAAAAAGTTGGCGAAAACATCAACTCAGTATCCCTCGGGCCCTTCAATAATCTAGGCCCTTTCGTCGTTGGGATAAGAAGTGGTAATAGCAGCGGCGTTTCTGATTGGGCCACGCTTGAGGTTCTCGACCAAGATTATGATGAAGAGATCTCCGATTCCGGGTTAGCAAATAAACCAAGTTTTAAAACCGTGCCTGGGAAAGTCAATCTCCATGAGATAGACGTCTCTCATCCAGAAGGTGCTCATCTTTATATGGGCCGTGATGATGGCAAGGGTGTTGATATGGTCGTTGTGGCTGAAGGCTACCGTGCTGATCAGCTCAGCATTTTCATTTCCAATGCCATTGAACTTATTGATGCAGCAATGGATTTTCACCCAATACACAAACATCTACCAGCTTGGAACATTCATCTTTTGGCACTGCCTTCTAATGAGAGCGGTGCAGATAATAGTACCGATTATGGTGACCTTGTGGATACCCGATTTGGAGCCAGGTTCTGGTGCAATAACATCGAGCGCTTGCTTTGCATTGATGCGAGTGGGGTTAGCTCTGAAGTAGCGAGACATGTTCCTCAGTATGATGAAATACTGGTTTTAGTGAACTCTGAGAAATATGGTGGTGCAGGCTATAGTTCAGGAATCGCAACGGCATCGCTTCATGATTCAGCAGTCGATTTGATTCGACATGAATTGGGGCATAGCTTTGCAAAGCTGGGTGATGAATACACCTACGGAAAATCATCAGCCCCTAGCCGTGAGCCAACAGCTGCAAACACTACCTTGGAGTCCGACCCCGCGAAAGTGAAGTGGAAGCATTGGATTAATAATGGTACCAATGCCATCACTAATTATGGTGAAGGTATCGGGGTTTGGGAGGGTGCAGAATACTATTCCCATGGCGTGTTCCGCCCAACGCAGAATTCGTTGATGAAATCCTTTGGTGAACCTTTTTATGAAGTAAATTCAGAAGCCTGGGCGCTGGCAGTGTATGAATATATCTCGCCGATCATCGGTATCCAGCCCCAGATGGTTAATGTTGATATGCAGTTGGGGAGCTCATTGTGGTTTGGGCTGGAATCTTTGTACGATGCATCAACAGTTTCCGTCACTTGGACACTTGAGAATCAGCAGCAGGAAATATCTACAGACAGCCCATTCTTATATCTATTTGAGCCTGAGCTACCGGGCACCTATGAACTGACAGCGACGGTTACTGATAACACTGGCATTATCATTCGTCAGCTTGATTCGACGGCTACTCAAAAACTTTCATGGACAATTCAGGTTAATTAGCGATGGCGATCAAATCATTTTTTCTGAGCTTATTCTTCATACTCATCTCTGCATCGGGTTTTGCCGAGACACTGATGGTTGAAGTGAAAGTGGATCATGGTATCCATGAAGTTGTTGAGGTATGGACTGTTCCAGGAAACTTCTCTGACCATGACCAAAACATTCAAAATGGTCTTAGGGTTAAGCTGTGGCAAGGAAAGCAGTTGATGAATACGTATGTGGTTAAAAACCCCGAAAAACTATATTCACCTTTAGACCATGCTAGTTCTGACTCTAGTCATGATGTTATAGATGTAGAACAAAGTATTTTTCACCTAAGATTGCCAGCAGAAGACAATATCTCCCTAATTACCATTGAGTCGATGAATTCAGAAGGAGCTATAAAATCCAAGACTTCCTTAGGGTCAAGTTCACCTTTATTAGATTATCAATTGTGAATTCTAGCTGGGTTCCTGTATTTGGATTTGGGGATGCCAGTCACATAAACACCAGTAGAAAATTAGATTTCTTTTTCGGTGTCTGACCTACATCAGCCTAACACCATCTTTAAAAACCATCGCGGGCCAATGTCTGTAAAATTTCAAATGCTGAAACATACAATAAATCGAGCATCATGGTTTTAGGCTTTAGCAATAGTGGCAGATTTATTTAAAGCCTGAGCCTTTCTCGAAAGGCCACCCCCTAAGTCAAGCCTAAAAAATAAATCGCCTAACTGATGCTCAAATAACACAGCAGGTGACTATCTTGAATATTGTTAGAAAGCTCTTAGGCCCAAAATCGAAATACGACAAAGATCTTCCTTACCTCTACGAAGCCCGAATACCGACGATAGAAGATCACTATAAATCTTTTGTCTCCGACAAGGTTTGTCAGCTGATCGGTTATTTAAAAAAACATGGTATTCAACCGGGTGACACTAGCCTCTTCGAGGTGTATCAACAAAATGAACGACCCATTGACTTAGCAATTTGTGTTGATAAGTCCGGGCAATGGCTTTCCAGAGAACAGCTATGCTATACCTTCAGTGCAGTTTACCCAGGGCATATTGCAGAGAGCACCTGTTCATTTGTTGACAGGGAAGATGCTGTATTAGGGCCTTAGCAAAGAACGACAGCTAAGATATCATTAGCCCTTGACTAATAAATGCAGGGGCACAATGAACTACCACATTGGAAGAGCTGGAATTCCTTGGTCAGACGCCGAAAAGACTGATTGGCTAAATCAACAGATACGACAACGAAGCTACATGGATCAAGTGGTTTCCGTGATTGAGTCGTTGCGTGTGAGTTTTGAGGTCGTCGAATATGGTCGACTCAGGGTTGATCCAGAGCTGTACCCGCTGTTTTTAATAAAGAGTGCGAATTGGAATCATAAACTGCCGGTGGTTTTGATCACTGGTGGCGTTCATGGCTATGAAGCCAGTGGCGTGAATGGTGCTTTGGATTTTTTATGTCGCATGGCAACCCATTACTCAGCTTATTTCAATTTCGTAGTCGCTCCCTGTATCAGTCCTTGGGCTTATGAAACCATCAATCGTTGGAATTCTGCAGCAGTAGATCCGAATCGGAGTTTCTATTCAGATAGTCCCTGCGAAGAAGTGCGCCTATTTACAAGTCACCTAAAAAAATGCAACTTCAAGTTCTTCGCTCACTTTGATTTGCATGAAACCACAGATACTGATGAAACTGAGTTCAGGCCTGCGTTAGCTGCTCGAGATGGCATTGAATATCAACCGGGAACCATTCCGAAAGGATTTTATTTAGTTGCCAATGAATTGCAGCCTCAGTTTCCGTTTCAGTCTTCAATAATAGATGCCGTTAAATCCCTAGCTGTGATTGCCCCTGCGGACGAACGCGGCAATATCATAGGACAACCGATAGATACTGAAGGTGTTATCTCCTTTCCTATGGTTGATTTGGGTTTATGTGGAGGGTTTACTTCAGCCTCTTACCATACAACGACCGAAGTGTATCCAAACCTGGACGGAGTTACACAAGAACAATGTACTGATATCCAGGTTGCTGCTATCTGTGCTGGGCTAGACTACCTTTTGAAGCTTTAGTTTAGAAATCTAATGCGTTTTTAATCTGTGTTGTAATACTTCATGGAATAGGTTCACATCAAACTCTCACCTGGATACTTAACAAATAAAATTAATATAAGCTTGGAAATAACATGAACAAACAGAAAGAAGTAGCATCATTTTTTTTAAGGGAATTTTTTTCTCGACCAGATGAGATCAAAAATCTCTGCCATGAAAATGTGATACTTTATTGGAGAGAAGAAGCTTTAATTCATGGGCTTGATGCATTGGTGGAGTTTGGGTGGCAACAGAAAAGAATCTTTCCCGATATTAACCTAGTGATTAAAGACATTTTATCAGATGGTAATTTAGCCGCCGTCAGATTGCAGCAACAGGGAGTGTTAGCTCAAACCTGGGAGGGTTGTAGTCGGGTGGGTGAAAAATTTGTTGCATCCGAAGCTATGTTTTTCGAGTTCTCAGATAATTTAATTGTACGAATCTCACCGGTGTTGGACATGGAAGAGAAAAAGCAAACGCTGAAATAATTGGTGCAAGATAATGCATGGGGTCGACTAACGATTAGTATTTGCTAAAAGCACTTATATGAACATTTATTGATTGCTATCTCGATATCCTAAATTAAGTGACTATTGTAGAATAGAAAACTTCAAAAACTAGACGGTGGGTGAGCAGGGTGGATGAAATAGACGATGATAACATTTTAAGTTTTGCTGATGCACAGGCGAAAACTGCTGGTGTGAGTCCAGAGTTTTCCGAGCTTATTCATAAATTAAATAATCATTTTAATTTAACTATTTCGTTATCTGACTCTAGATTAGAAAGGTTGAAGAGTCTCTACTCTGTGCTCAATACAGCCGCTATTGAACAACACGACATTGATATTGAGGGCTTTTCAGACGAACACATAGAGCTTTTTCGTTCAGGAGTGAAATTGGGTAGGGCTCAAATGCTCACAGATATTATTGTCTGCGTGCTAGAAGAAGATGGTTTGTTAATACGTAAACAACCATGAACCTAGAATTAGAGTCTTGGTTATTACGCACTTTAGGTGCTAAATCAATAGTGTCTGTCCATACCTTACAGTCATTGTGGAGCGGATATGGCAGTATTTTCAGGGTGGAGTTAGAGGCCGAGAATGTTTCAAGTGTGGTGGTTAAAGCCGTAACCTATCCAAATAAAAAGTCACATCCAAGAGGTTGGCAATCTGACTTTGCTCATTCGCGAAAAGTAAAGTCATATAAAAACGAATGTCTTTTTTATAAAAAATATGGGAAGTTAGTGTCTAATAAATTAAAACTGCCAAAATATTTTAATTCTTTAAACACAGACAAAGAAGTCTATCTATTATTAGAAGACTTAACGGTTGAATACCCCCAATTAAAAAAGGTTCTTACCATTAATGAAGTGAAATCTTGCATCTTATGGTTAGCAAAATTTCATTCCGCATTTATGGGTAAAAGGTTTCCTGAGCTTTGGCAAACGGGTACCTATTGGCATTTACAAACACGGCCAGACGAGTGGCAGGCAATGCAAGAATCAGATCTTAAAAATAAATCTACCGCTATTGACCAAGAACTCAATAATTGTAAATACCAAACTCTTCTACATGGCGACGCAAAAGTGGCGAACTTCTGTTTTGGTGAATCTGTGGCTGCCTTAGATTTTCAGTATGTTGGTAAGGGTTGCGGAATGAAAGATCTTGCTTATTTCTTTAGTAGCTGTTTAACCTCCAATCAGTGCTTGGAATATGAATCTGAATTACTCGATTTCTACTTTGCTGAATTAGGGCCTGTTCACACTAATTTTTTCACGCTGCCGTCGACTATTTTTTGAGACAAACAAGGCGCAGCGAGTGTGGTGTAACCTGTTACATGAACGAGCTGCAACGCAATTTGGGCGAAAAATAGTCCC
>JANQHX010000017.1 GCA_028282465.1 Gynuella sp. | reverse complement strand
AGGCCGCAGCAAAGTTCAAGCAAGTTATGAATCTGTTGAACGGGTCAGTAATCAAACCAGCCTGGCTTTAAAAGTGATTTCTGAGCTGGATACCGGCGTGAAGAGTATTGAATCGATTTTGGTAACTATTGGCGGTATTGCTGAGCAAACTAATCTTTTAGCACTGAATGCAGCGATTGAAGCGGCTAGGGCAGGGGAACAGGGCCGCGGATTTGCGGTGGTTGCCGACGAAGTACGAGGCTTGGCGAATCGTACTCAGGAATCTACTCAAGAAATTCAGGAAATGACTGAGCGAATGATTAAGGAATCAACCCAGGCTGTGAAGTCAATTGAGCAGAGCAACAAAATGGTTGCTGAAAGCCTTGTTCAAGCTAAAGAAGCGGATGACACCATCGCCAAACTGGATTCAATCCTAGATCAGATAATGAGCCTGAGTCAGTTAATTGCCACCGCCTCCGAAGAGCAGGCTGCCACAGTGAATGAACTGAACAAAAACGTACATCAGGTCTCTGAGCTAGCCGAAAATACACAAGAAATAGCCTCCGATTCTCAACAGGCGAGTCATGAGGTTGCCGAGCTATCCAAAATCCTAAAAGACAAGGTATCACGGTTTACATTAACTTAGCATGGTTAATAAAACGATTTGCATGATTGTCACATTTTGGATAGATTTAAACTCTATTAACACAATGTTAGTGAATTGTTCAATATGACAGCAAATACTCGACACCAAAAAGAAATGGAAGAGCTTAAGGAAAAGCGCAAACAAGGCATTTTAGACGTTGCCCAGGGCCTATTCATGCAAAAAGGTTTACAGCAGGTCTCGATGATGGACATCGCTAGAGGGGCCGAAATAAGCCGAGTTACCCTTTACAAATACTTCAAGGGCATAGAAACCATTGCCATGGAAGTGTCGTTGAAAGTTCAGGCCGAGGTGCATCGCTTTGCCAGTGAGGAGTTGGAAAAAGTACCAAACTGGCAACACCTGAAAAATCATGAAATTGTGTTGATTTATCATATGGGCATGGTGAAGCATTTCAGAACCATGATCAGCTCATATGAATTTTTGGGTGCGTTCGATCACCTTTACAGCCGAAATTATCCTAGTGAAAGTTTGGCGCAATACTACAAAGACAGAATCTCTGAAATGTTGGTTTTAGTGCAACCAGATCTGTTTAACAAGAAGCTCAATGAACCGGATTTTCTTACTCAATTTATCAGCCTGGGTAACCTAACTCTGAGTTTCTTAGAAAAACTGTCGGTTCGAGGTCACCTGTTAGCAGAAGAACAAGGTGTTGCCATTGATAAGCAGTTAGATATTTTCTCTTCTATTTTGGAGAAGAGCATCAAGAGCTAAGTAAGTTACGCCATCACCTCATACAGAGCTTCTTTCATTCAATGCCTGCAGTTTACTTTGTGGGTGTTATTGTTTTGCTCGGCAGTTCTAAATACCTTTTTTCATTACTACCCTGAGCCTTGTCTACCAGACTATTAAATAAACAGACTTTCTGTGGTGACGGTTCTATTGCAGTTTCTCTGTAAGGCATCCCAAAACACAATTGATTTCCTAAACCCTGTATGTCCAAATTGACATATAACTGTAGTCAAAGTGTCATCTAAATTTGTTGTTCTATTAGGTTAATAAGCCATACTGGCCATCTTTATAATTGTTATGAATTCTTAAGCTTTGAAACTATTAGCAACCTTTATTTACTCACTATACAGACTCACTTTGCTACTGCTTTGGGGAGTCCAAACGCTGGCCGTTGCGTTCTTAAGGGGTGGGCTGAAACAAGCACTCATCCTTATTTTTCTTTGTCCTTTGTTTGTAGTAATTCAAATACTAAATTGGTTGTTTTTGCTCTTGGATGCTCTACTAATCAACACTTGGCAAAAAGTAGAAATAGTTAAGCCGATTTTTGTTTCCGGCGTTCCAAGAAGCGGCACAACATTTTTGCACCGTACCCTGTCAAAAGATAAACAGCTCACCACAACCAAAACCTGGGAATTAATCTTCGCTCCTTCACTGATCCAAAAATTTATCTGGTTTTACTTGGGTAAGTTGTTCTCGTTTAAAAAGATGTCATGGTTATCAGAGTCTGCATTCTTGAAAAACATGTCTGCCGTCCATGAATTAGGACTCAACGAACCAGAAGAAGACTTTCTATTCTTTTTACCCATGAATGCATGTTTTATTTTGGTTTCTATTTTTCCTGAATCTAAGGGGCTTTGGCAGCTAACGAGATTTGATGCAGAAATGAAGGCCTGGGAGAAGAGTCTCATAATGGGGTTCTATCGAAGCTGTGTACAGAAGCATCTCTACTTTAAGCGTTATACTGAATCCTCTAGTGAGCTTACCTATTTATCTAAAAACCCTAGCTTTACGCCAATGCTGAACAGTTTGGCAAAGGAGTTTCCTGATGGCAGATTCTTGCTGTGCGCCCGTGAGCCGGGTAAAACGGTGCCTTCTCAAATCAGCTCTCTGATGCCAGCCTTTAAACTTTTAGGCATCAAATTAGATCAAAATATCTTCAATCAACTCTGTATGACCATGCTTAAACATTACTATGACTGTGTTCAATATTTTCTGGCAACACAGGAACAGGCGTTGTTGATTAGACAGGATGATTTAAAAAACAATTTAGAGACTGTACTTACACAGTGTTGGGAAAAATTCAATTTGCAAAAACATGAGCAGTTTAGCCATTCAGTATCTGTCCATGCTAAAGAATCAAAATCCCATACAAGCCAACATAAATACAGTTTGGAAGAGTTTGGGCTTTCACAAGAAATAGTTGAATCTTATTTCACTGGTGCCTGGGACGGCCTTAAACACTATTAATAGGACCACATTATGACTGGGCAATACTTGAAAACTACAATGGACGAGGTTCGGTCAACCTCGAACTCAGCACGTGTTTCCGAATTACGGGTTGCGGTAGTGTCAGATGCTGCACCCCACCGAAACGGGGTTGGTGCCTATTACCATGATTTGCAACAGCATTTAATTGAGCAGATTTCAGAAATGGAAATGATTGGGCCTGTCATCAAAAATAATCGTTGGCGAGGTGGTATCGCGCTGCCATTGCCAGGTGACAGCACACAAAAATTTTTGGTACCCAACCCTTTCCGCCTTTGGCGTAAGCTCAAAAAAATAGACCCTCAAGTTGTGATTATTCCAACACCTGGTTTGTTTGGAATGGTTGGCGCAATGATGGCAAAAATCATGGGGGCTAGGGTCATTATTGGGTTTCATACTTGGTACGAAAAACTGACAGAGCTTTATTGGAGTCGTTGGCAGGGCTGGTTAACCAAAGGCTATTTTGATGTTTCTAATAAAATCGTTTTCTATTTTGGCGAGCAAATAGTTGTTAATTCAGAATTTATGGCTGAAACCGCAGGATCCATAAGCAGAAAACCGACGACTGTTGTGGGTACACCGGTGTCTTACGATTTCATAAAACACCCTGTTACTGAGCCCACAGGTAAATTACAAAACGTGTTATTTGCTGGGCGCTTGGCTGCGGAAAAAAACCTAGAAAGTATTATTGAAGCTGCCGAGCACTTACCACATATTCAGTTTAATATTGCTGGCGATGGGCCCGAGCGCGAACTGGTTATCTCTGCAACACAACGACTCCCCAACTTAAATTATTTGGGTTGGATGAATCGAGAGCATTTGCTGACCGCAATTGATGAACATGACATATTGATTCTGCCTTCCCATGTTGAATCCTTTGGAACCATAGCATTGGAAGCCATGGCCAGAAAACGCTTAGCCTTGGTTTCTGTTCACTGTGGTATTGCCCACTGGCCAGACCTGCAAACAGGTCTATTTCATATCCACTCTGATGAAAACTTAACCCAAGCTCTTGTGAGGCTGGAGAGTTTGCCAGAAGAAAATAGATTAAATGTTGCGGCTGAAGCACGACGAGTTTCCGTTACACTCAACGATTGGAACCTCAAACAATGGCTGAATATTTTAAGTAGTTAGCATGCACGCAGTTGTTTCGATTCATGATGTGATGCCGACATCGTTAAAAAAAGTAGAGAGAATCATTCGCTTAATAAAGCCTGAATATTACCCCTCAGTGTGTTTGCTTGTGGTGCCAGGTTTACCTTGGTCTGAAAAAGATTTATCCACTCTTAAAAGTTGGCAGGTGCAAGGGTTGGAATTGGCAGGCCATGGTTGGTTACATCAAACCAATGAAATCAACTCTTTGTACCATCGCTTGCACAGTACCTTTATTTCAAGAAATGTGGCTGAGCATTTGGCTCTAAACTCACAAGGGCTTGTTCAATTACTTAATAATAATTTCGATTGGTTCAAAAAAAATAATTTCCAGTGCCCCCAATACTATGTGCCACCCGCTTGGGCCATGGGAAGTATTTCGAAACAGGCATTGGCGGAATTACCCTTTAGATATTATGAAACCTCTTCAGGAATATTTGACAGTAAGACGGGAAGCTTTAAAAACCTGCCTTTGATAGGGTTCGAGGCGGATACACCGATAAGAAAGGTTTTTCTACAGGGGTGGAATAAAATTAATGAGGCTTTATCTTCAAAACACCGGCCCGTTAGAATATCCATTCACCCTGATGACCTTGAGCTTTTATTAGGTGATCAAGTGCATCAGCTCCTAGGAAGAGTAGAGCATTGGAGACACTACGCCAGTGTGTTTGAAGCGGATGCCGAGTCTGAGCTTGTTTCTTAAATTAACAAGCTTGCTAAATCTAACTAATTAGAATTGAATAAGTTTTTCTGTATTATTTAGTAAGGCTGACTTTCCTGAATTTAATGCCAGTCTTTTGCTGATCTATCTTGACGCACTGGGTGTTTCGTTATCTATCTATTAAACAAGCAACTCCTTAAACCATTCGCAATCTCTTACGTTGTCTAAGTCAGTATCTGTCATCAAATGTTCTTTATCTGGCAAAGTACCGGCTGCCTTGCAATCAAACAGCTGTTTTTTGCATTCAACTTCATTTTTATTTAAAGCATAAATACAGGCTAAGTTGTATTCGGGCTTATCAGTCATGGACTGAATCTTTAACAATTTTTCTTTAGCTTCTTCCAAACGTTCAGTGCTTTGCTCAAGCCGAGCCAGATTTGAAAGCGCAAGCCCAAAGTTATTAAGCGCCTGGTAGTAGTCCCGCTTAATCGCCAAGGCCGCTTCATACTTTTCAAAACTCGCTTTAAAAAGCTCTGGGCTGTGCTCAAGCCGAGCCAGATCTGAAAGTGCATTTCCCCAATTGAAAAGTGCCTCATGAAAATCTGGTTTTATCGCCAAGGCCGCTTCATACTTTTCAAAGCTGTCTTTAAAACGCTCTGGGTTTTGCTCAAGCCGAGCAAGATGTGACAGCGCATTTCCCCAATTAAAAAGTGCCTCGTGATAATCCGGTTTTATCGCCAATGCCGCGTCATACTTTTCAAAACTCGCTTTAAAACCCTCTGGGCTTTGCTCAAGCCGAGCCAGATCTGACAGTGTACTTCCCCAATTATTAAGCGCCTCGTGATCATCCGGTTTTATCTCCAAGGCTGACTTATACTTTTCAATACTCGCTTGATAAATCTCTGGGCTTTGCTCAAACCGAGCCAGATCTGATAGCGCAAGCCCCCAATTGTTGAGAGCCTCGTGGTAATCCCGCTTAATCGCCAAGGCCGCTTTATACTTTTCAATACTCGCTTGGTAACGCTCTGGGCTTTGTTCAAACCGAGCCAGATCTAAAAGTGCATTTCCCCAATTATAAAGTGCCTCGTGTTTGTCCGGTTTTATCGCCAAGGCCGCTTCATACTTTTCAAAACTTTCTTGAAAACCCTCTGGGCTTTGCTCAAGCTTAGCCAGATCTGAAAGCGCATTTCCCCAATTATTAAGAGCATTGTGATCATCCGATTTTATCGCCAAGGCTGCTTCATACTTTTCAAAACTCGCTTTAAAAGTCTCTGGGCTTTTCTCAATCTGAGCCAGATCATAAAGCGCATTTCCCAACATTATCTCCGCCCCAGCAACATACTCCTTATCACTCTCAGAAAGATTAATCCCTTTAGACTGTTCAACAATCTTCTGATACTCGCCTTCCATAAACAAATATTCAAAATCTATTTTTGTGCTTGCTTCCTTCTCTTGCTTAGCTTTTTTCAAAATACTTCTGGTGGTAGCAAGAACGTTAATATCTGCACCATTCTGAATAGGAAAATCAAGTACAAGCTCTAACTCATCTAACAAATGCTCAAATGGGTTACCAAAAGTCTTTGGCGGAAAACACTTTAATTCTTGAGCTAACTCAATAAAAAAACGATCGGCATCTTCACTATTTAAATAATGAGCATGATTTGTAGACACTAGACTTTCAAGGTGGCTGGGGATTGTCTCTTCCCTACCAACCCAGAACAATTTATGCTGACCATCGAATTTTTCTGTTAATACAGGGAAGAAGGCATCGGCTTGTCCGCTATATCCAATAAAAATACTTGAAGATCGGCTTAAGGTACTGGCTACGAATTGACTCAATTGGTCAGCATGGTGTTCTGTCTCTTCTTGGGTATTTAACTGAATAAAACCGTGGCTTTGACCGTGCAAATGCACAATAGATGGGTCCACAATTAGATCAAGCAAATCGAAATTTGCTGATGTAAAATCGTATATTGAAGGGTATAGCCCCAATAAGCCACAACTGCGAGAGAGTATATTATCGAAGTTAAAGGTTAATACTCTTTGAAAATAACCTTCTTTCAATAACTGCGCCTGTCCAATATGAGCCCAATTAATTTTGGCATTTTGGATATAGACTTGAAGCAGTTTCCTTCGCTGCTCCTTGGTCAAAGCCTCCATGCACTTTCCATAATTCGATCTGTCTGCTTCGGAAAGCTCTTTCAACTCCAAAGAGTACTTTTTATTAATCTCATTAACGAGTTCTGAGGCTAATGGAATGCCGGCACTTTTTGAGCAACCTGCGCCCGTAAATAGTACAAAAGGGTTGTCTTCGTCCTTTGCTCGCTTTAAATACTTCGCCAGTTCTTTAACGTTATAACGCCCCATTGCAAATCCTTTTTGGTTAACTGAACTTCGGAAAGATTCTTGATAACCCACACACTATAAATCGACGTTAGGAAATTACAAATACCAGAATCTTTGAGGCTTTTACAATACCGCTGATAGAAATTTCTCAATGTCGCTACGTCTTACCGGTTTTTCGATTATTTCAGTCATACCGCTTTGAATGCACTTGGTTCTTGCCTTGTAATCGGTATTGGCTGTTACCGCGATAATGGGAACGGTTGCATCTTTGGATCTAATGGCTTCTGAACATTGAAATCCATCCATCACGGGCATTTGTAAGTCCATTAAAATGAGATCGAAGCGACCTGGGGTAAATACACTCAGGGCAATGTTTCCATCAACAGCTACCTCGGAACTCATACCTATTTTCTTTAGAATGGCTTGCAGTACTCTGGCATTTATTTCGTTATCTTCAACAACTAGGGCATGGCCTTCAAAGTGTTTTCTTGGGTTGCTGATAATGCCTTCATGAATGTCAACCGGTATTCGTATTTTAAACTCAGTGCCTTCGTTTAATTTTGAGCTGATATCAATAGTTGAATTTAAAACATCTGCCAGTCTTTTGGTGACTGCAAGGCCTAGTCCTAACCCTTCAGCTGATCGACCATACCCTGTGCTTGCCTGAGAAAAGGATTTAAAGATTTCTTCTTGTTTATCCGCTTGAATACCCGGGCCAGTGTCAGATATCACTATCTCAATTCCTGTGGATGTAGGATTGATTGCAATAGCAATCTTGCCCTTGAGCGTGTAGCGGCAGGCATTTTCTACCACAGGCATTAACATGTGACTTATCAAATAGAAATCGCCGTTATAGCTTTCAGGTAAGTTTTCAGAGATATCAATTTGAAGCTGAACATTTTTTTCAATCAAACAGGATTCAGCACTGTCGTGTAACCGAGTAACCAAATGAGAAATTTGAAAAGGCCGCTCGGTTAGATTTATTTCTCTACGATCGGTTTCAGCGAGCATTACAATATTTTGTACTTGTTGATTTAGCCTGTCAGCACCGTGGCGAATAAAGTGAATACTTTCTAACGTTTCTTCTTCTTCGCAATGGTCTTCCAGTTGTTCAATTGAGGCTGAAATAGCGTTTAGGGGTGTTTTCAATTCATGAGAAATAGTTAGTATAAAGTCGTCTTTTCGATTTCTTTCTTGTTCAGACACCTGTAGTGCAGTTGTTAGCTTTAAGTTTGCTTCTTGGAGTTTGGCATTAGCGTTTACAAGGGTTTTATTGGCTTTCTCGTCTACCTGTTTGGCTTGTAACAGTATTTCTGTTTTTTCAACCCTAAGGGTGTTGATTCTATCAGCTAATGCTAGCGCCAGTAGGGTAGCGTCAAGGGTCTGGAACACAAGGGTAGTCATGTAGGTGTTGTCTACCAACGCAGGAACACCAAACAAAGGCAGTACTGTTATGCTTGCTCCCAATGCCAGGATGGCAAAACCGAGTATGAAGAAGCGTGCCGGTTTGAATCCCCCTTGGTAGCGCCGTATCCCTGCAACCAAGCCCATAGTGAGCCAGACGATCGACACTACATTAATAAGTAAATAATTAAGCCATTCTGAAATAAGTGGGCTCAATATGGCGAGAAATGCCGCGATTACCGCAATGGATTTTGAAATATGCGTCAATACAGGGTGATGATTTTTTAAGTTTAAGAATGTTAAATAGAAAGGAATGCTGGTGACGACATTTAAATAAAATGGAATAAATACCAAAGACAGGCTAAACCATCCGAATCCCTCACTGAATATACCAAAAACAGCTGCCCAACCAATGGAAGTGTTAAGCAAATATAACGTGTAGTAAAAGTAACTTTTATCATGTGACCAAAGAAATATCACTAGGTTGTAAAATGCCAAAACCAGCAGTGCCCCAAGACAGCCGATTACTAAAAAATTGTCAGTAAATGCCCTGCGCTTGGCCTGTTCTTTTGTTTCTATTAATAGGTTTGGAATGACAGGAATATACCTGGCTTGTATTCGCACCCAGTACTCATATTCTGTTTCTGGCTCTAGGGATATTTCTTGGATGTTTTGAAGCCTAGTGTCGTTCGGGTGAAGAAATCCTGAAAGTAAATATTGAGATGATTGCTTGGTATTAAGCCAGAGCTCGACGCGATCAATCATTGCATTCGCTGGCTCAAAGAAAAATGTTGTATGTTTACCTGTATTTCTTATGGTGCCATTTAGCCAATACACGCCACCATTGAGTTTAAGTGAATCTATTTCAGAAAGCTGACGTTGGAAATTGCTTGGGTTCTCAAAGTCTGGCGCGGTGAGTTGTGCTGTGCTGGTGTAGAGCTGAGAGGATTCTAGAAGATCAATTCGTTTGGTGTCGTCACTAATAATCCATTCGAATGAGTCACTGTGGGTGACCAAACTTAGGGTTAAGAGTGCAAAAAAAACGAATGCTTTTGAGAACAATTTAAGCTGCCAATATTTACTTAATCTATAATTTAATCTAGCAGACACTAGGCTGATTATCCCTATGGTTTCGAAATTCTCCTGTTTTGGTTAGATTTTGAATATTAGAAAGGTAAAACCGGTTGCGCACTACTTGGCAATCGTCATCCAGTGAGTATACTCCCCGGCGGTTTTTATCAAGTGTTAAGGTGCGGTATTCATGGGAACCTATATGAAGGCCTTAGGTGTCGGTGCTGTTTATTATCTAGTTGCTGTCGGCATGGGATATTGGTGGCATACAAATCAATTGTCTGTTGTAGAGACGAATAAACTCAAGCCATTACCGGATTTCAGTTCCATTTCTGATGTGCGGACTAAAAAGTCTGAATTTTTTCACTATCTAATCCCGTTAATTGAAATTGCCCAAGAGCAGATATTAGAGGATAGGCAATGGCTATTAGAGCGCTTAGATCAATGGGATTCACTCTCTGAAAGTGAGCTGGATACTGCTTTATCCATGGCAGAAACTTATAAATCTGATCCTGACCCTGAGAAGCTGTTGTTGAAAGTAGATGTCTGGCCAACTAGTTTAGTGTTGGCTCAAGCAGCACTTGAGTCCGCCTGGGGCACTTCTCGTTTTGCTAAAGAAGGTAATAACTTATTTGGGCAATGGTGTTATTCACAGGGATGCGGCCTTGTACCCAATGGTAGAGATTCTGGAGCCAAACATGAGGTAAGAAAGTTTAACTCAGTATTTGAGTCCATTTTGGCCTATCACAATAATTTAAACCGCCATTACCGATACGAAGAACTTAGGCGGATTAGGCTTAACTTTCGAGAACAAGAACAGCCATTAGATTCAATGGCTTTGACTGAGGGCCTGAGCGGCTACTCAGAAAGGGGCCAAGACTATATTGATGAAGTGAAAGCCGTGATTAGATTTAATAAATTACGTCAGTACGACCACGGACTGAGCTCCTAGCTGGTTCACTATTACGGCCAAACTAACCACTGGTAAGAGAACCAATAATATCGGTTCGTAGAAGGAAATCTCTCTGTACAATTAATTCTGTGTCTGCCGGTTTGATTGGTTTTTATCATAGGTAATTGAAATGACTTGCCATCGTCACTGTGTTTTGGCGTGACTACTTCTCCGTTATAAAAACAATTCAGTGATGGCGCTGCTTGTCTGGCCTGTTGCCAATAAACCGTTATGTCTGGAGAGTTCTTGCTGGTCACCGGGTTAGGTAATAAAGAATAGTTAACCGGCAACGGTCTGCTCTCTAATTTGGTTTTTAAGGTTTTTAAGTTTGAATAAATACCTGCTGCTGGAAATCTGGGCAGCGCCTGAAAATCAGAGCCGCTAAATATCCCGCCAGACTGTTGCCCAAAGGCAATATAGTTCTCTTGCTTTAGCCAGTTCTTCAACTGATTGTTATATTCACCATATGGATATGCCATCCATTTCGGAAGTTCTCTTTTTTGCTTGCTATAGGTTTCAGCCAGCTCTTCTTGTAACCTGTTCTGAGCGAACTGGATATTTTTGGTCAAGGTTTGAAAATGAGATTTATCATTTTTATCAACTCTAACCATGTATTCGTGAAAGCGACTATGGTTAGCCACAGTTCCCTTGTGTTTTAGCAAGTCTCTAAGCTGGTCCCAAGACATCATGTCTTTAAATTGTCTGTCTACTGAATCGGTAGCAGTAAATACTGTGAATGGATAATCGTATTCAATCAACAGTGGCAATGCGTTTTGGTAGATATTCTCGAACGCATCATCAAAGGTAATGGCCACTGCTTTCTCTGGCAGTTTAGTGCCATTCTGTATGGCGTTTAGAGCCTCATCTAATGAAACAACTTTAAAATCATTCTCTTTCAAGAAGCGCAAATGATTTTCAAATTGAGCAACAGAAATTGAGGTGGAAGGTGGTGTGTTGTCTGCCACATGATGGTAGACCAAAGCGTTGAAATAACTGTCAGACATTGACATAGTTGGCAGCATTAAAACCAGGGTTATTAAAACAACTCTCATTAAAAACCTTTCGAATTAGATAAATTTTGATACTGAGGTAAAGCATATGCCTGCTTTCAATGGATTCACACCAGCAACCATTAAATTTTTAAAAGATTTAAAGAAAAATAATACAAAGGAGTGGTTTGCTGATAATAAAAACTCCTACGAAGAACTGGTACGTGAGCCAGCGCTGGACTTTATCACGGCGATGTCTAAACCTATTTTGAAAGTTAGTACTAAGTTTGAAGCCATTCCGAAAAAGGTTGGTGGTTCACTCATGCGTGTGTACCGTGATGTCAGATTCTCTGCCGATAAAACCCCTTATAAAACCAATATTGGAATACAGTTCCGCCATGTTGCTGGCAAAGATGTTCATGCACCAGGATTTTATTTCCACATAGAGCCGGGTGAATGTTTTGTGGGCGCTGGTGTTTGGCATCCTGCTTCAGATCCTTTGTATAAAATTCGCAGCTACATCGCGGAACATCCAGAGAAATGGCGAAAGATAGTCAACTCAAAAAAACTCTCGTCTGAGTTTGAACTAGTGGGAGATAGCCTGACTAGGCCACCCAGAGGGTTTGATAAAGAGCATCCGGAAATAGAGCATATAAAACGTAAGGACTTTATTGTGCTTGCTGCAATTGAAGAAGAGCAATTGTTCTCTGCAGAATTGGTTAAAGATGTGGCTGCTTTGTACAAAAAGACTGGTGATTTCGTAAGTCTGCTTTGCGATGCCCTAGATCAACCTTTTTAATTCGGATTTTTATCAATCCCCGTCTAAAATAGCATTGCACAGATTATGGTTTTTGGTGAATAAAATGCTTACAGACTTGTTGGAAAAAAATCAGGCATGGGCAGAAAAAGTGAGCTCCGAGGACCCAGAGTTTTTTTCGGAGCTTTGTAAAGGTCAAAGTCCTGAATATCTTTGGATTGGCTGTTCAGACAGCAGGGTTCCTGAAGCGCGAATTCTAGACTCGATTCCGGGTGAAGTCTTTGTTCATCGGAACATTGCCAACCAAGTGATTCATACCGATCTCAACTGTCAGTCAGTGGTGCAATACGCCGTTGAGGTGTTAAAGGTTAAGCATATTATCATTTGTGGTCATCATTGCTGTGGGGGCGTAGAAGCTGCGCTGGAAGATCATAACCTTGGGTTGATGGACAGCTGGTTGAATAGCATTAAAGCCACACTTTCCCTAGTGGGTGATTCGCTCACCAGTATTGAAGATGATCAATTACGAAAAAATTTGGCCTGCGAATTAAATGCCATTGCCCAGGTTCAAAATATGGCAACTACACCCTTTGTTGAAAAGGCATGGAAAAATCACCAGGAGTTATCTATTCATGGCTGGATATTCATTCCTAACAAAGGGTTAATTCAAGATTTGGGCGTGTCGGTTTCTTCTAGCGCTGAGGCAGAAAACCTCTTTCTTACCCATTCCAAGCGTCTTATTAACGCTATTTAGCTACAAAAATTTCAATCATTATTAAGTGCTAAACTTAAACCGAGGTAAAAACGGTTTAAGTTATGCATTTTTTGTCGTCAGTATTTATCACATCAATCGGCATGCAAAGTACCAGAATCCAGGCCATATCCAGTTACAATCAAGGCTTAAGTAACTGGGAGGCTATGCAGTCTGGCGCTATCGTTGTGGGTGGAATTGTGGCGCTGCTTATAGTTCTCAAACTAGTGGTCAACGCCATAAAAGCCAAAGAAGAGAAGCAACGACGAATTCGGAAGCAAAAGAAGGCTTCTCAAAGTGCGTCCAAAGCTAGGGCAGCGTCTGCTTCAACACGGCGTTCGCTCCGTAAACATAGATAGCATTTAAAATCCCTTCTCCTGCTAATACACCCGTCAGGCAAAGACTCAGCCTTATTCTTAAAACAGCTGCGGCATAGACAATAAGATCGGTTTGCACTAAAGGAATGAAGCTCCAACCAGCTATGATGGGCAGTCCACGTCGTCTTAACACTCCTTGAATCTTCAAAAATTTTTGATTCTGATCGAGTTTCATCATAGAGGCGACATCGAACCGAGAAACAATGAAGTAAACCATCATCGTGGAGCAAAGCACACTGACTATGTTGACTGTATAGGCTAAATGGGCAGGAAAGATTGCGATGCTAGTCAGCAGTAAAGGTGTTCTCGGAATTAAAAGCAGCCCCCGGATACTGGATATAGCAAGAAAAACTAGCACTGCCAGGATCAGATGATCTTCACTCCAGGATCGAATGAGATTCATATCTAAAGCGTCACCATAACGGTAACTGAGCAAAGCAGTTGTGAGAATCAGCGTAAGCCAAATTCCTAAAGACAGGATACGAACATACAGTCTCATAATGTCTCCAGGCATTGATTCCAACGAGTCCAAACATAATAGGGACTAAATCTTATGGAGGTTAAGCTCTCTAGCTCACAAGCGCTTACCTGTTTGCTGTAGATTCCGAAAAGTACGCCTTTTCGAACTCGATTCGGCTGCCAGCTCTCTAAAACTTCATCGAAACTTAAACTTGGAGCGACATCGCCGCTCAATAGATAGTGCAGCTCAGTACTTTTCTTGATCCGATAACTAAATTGTTGCTCTGGAATATCCGCATAATCCGTGGCGGTTGCAATCAGACCATCCATCCAATTTGCATTATTAGTAATTAATAACAGGGTTGCTATACCCAACAAGCTAGCAACAAGAAAGCCCTGTAGGCTGAGTAAAAAATATCGCTTTATCCAGAGCTTCATGAATTGATCCTTTTGAATTCAGATCCAAGTAGTTAATACTGGTGTCTATTTTTAATTAATTGTTAACCCAAGTTATAAATGCTGCTTTTACTGTAAAGCCTATAAAGAAAAAATTTTGTTAACAAATGATTCATCTGGTTAAGCAAAATCTAACGAAAATTAATCCACAGTTAAGCATCGTTATAATATCTCCTATTCAATATTTTCATCTTCTCTGATCAAATTAATTAATATTTAACTGTTTGGTTTAGGGAACTAGGGTAAATTTTCATAATCAGACCATAAAAATTAATCTTTTTCGCTCTTGTGCGTTATGTAGTGGACTCATACTTTAGTCGACGCTTATCAAGTGTTCGTAAGCTAAATTAGCTTAAAAAAGCTCGATCTTATTTCAAAAAGCTATGAATCCCCGAGAACTGTTTACAAAAACGAAATATTTACAGTTCTAACAATTAATCATTTTAGGTAGTATTAATTTTGGCAACCAAAGAATACAAAAATAAAAAGCTTCGGTGTCCATCACAAAATACAAAGAAAACGGGTGGTGTGAACGGTGAATAATAATATCAATCTACTGTTCAACGTTAACAAGGACTATTACAGAGGTATCATTTCAGGAATCGCAGAATACCAACAGCTCAACGAAGCTGGATGGAACATGATCCTGGAAGATGACTTACTATTTCAGATCAAATACTTCCGCCACTGGCAGGGAGAGGGTGTTATCGCAGATGTGGATCACCCTGAAATATTGATGTTGGCTCAGAATTGCAAAATTCCCGTGGTTGGCATCGGTGGCTCTTTTAGATCTGAAAGTGAGTATCCACTTACTCCTTACGTTGCAACTGATAACTATCAAATTGGCAAAATCGCGGCTGAGCATATGATGGAGGCAGGTTTAGACCACTTTGCTTTCTATGGCTTGCCCTCAATGCCAGGATACTACTGGGCTAAAGAAAGAGAGAGAGCGTTCGTCGAAACTATTGAAAAAGCTGGTTTCCGATGTGACGTCCTGACGCGATTGAGCCCACATCAAGATCGCTGGCCAGAAGACCGAGCCAGACTTCAACAATGGTTGCGTCAACTTCCAAAACCTACCGGCATTATGGCGCCTATGGATTCCAGAGCTTTAGAGGTTATGGATGCATGTCATAGCCTAGGTTTTCATGTACCAGATGAAGTTAGCGTGATTGGTGTTGATGATGACACCTTGGCCTGTAATCTCTGCCAGCCAGGGTTAACTTCAGTACGCCAAAACACTAGAGAGTTAGGTCGACGAGCAGCGGATACACTCAATAGAGTCATGCGTGGCGAAGCCGTCGAGCCCATTCAAATAGTGGCACCTTCAGGGGTGGTGGCGCGTCAATCCACACAAATAATGAGTAACGAAGATGCGCTGGTAAGGCCTGCGTTATTATTTATTCGAGAAAAATACAAAGATCGAATAAAAGTTGAACACGTTGCTCGACACTTAAACATCTCTCGAAGTTATTTAGAAAAGCGATTCAGAGATGAGACAGGAAAAACGGTTCATCAACACATTCACGAAGTAAGAATGAAAGCAGCATTTAGAATGTTGATGGAAAGCCATTTAACTATTCGTGAAATCGCCAAGAAGACTGGATTCTCGACACCTCAGTACTTCAACCACGTATTCCGACAGGAATTTGGTCAAGCCCCGGCGGATTTTAGAAATCAAAATAACGTCAATTGGGAAAAGAAACAGAGTAACTATTTAATGGAACATTAGGTGAAGAGTCAGTAGTAATGAAGTTGATTGCTATGGGTTCACATTTTCATCTAAAACTGCAATAGAAAATTAAAAGCCCGAATCGATTAGTAGAAAATAGTTTTTTACTAACCGATTCGGGCTTTTCTGTTAATAAGACTAGGGAACCTCTGAACAAGTCTAGTATCGCTCTGGCTTTCAGGCGGGTTCTGAGCAAGGGGGCCGCCTAGGTGCGCCTTTTTGCAGG
>JANQHX010000076.1 GCA_028282465.1 Gynuella sp. | reverse complement strand
GCCAGCAAGCTAAGGCTTTGGGGGGTGACCATTGGGAAGAAATCAGTAGTGAGGTTTCACCGGAATGTCAGGCTGATTATGTGGCCATGATGGAGAACTATCCAAAGCTGGTCTTCGGAGCTAAAAGCTTCAATGCCGATAAAGACCACTTTGAAATGACGTCAACCATGGCACTTGAAATTGCCAATCCAAAAATCACCGAACAACTGGTAAAACTGAATGGCCATATCTCAAATGCCGCTACGGTTTCAGACCAAAGTTTGTTGGGGTTAGCTTTAGGACTGAACCTAAACAACCTTACACCGGCCTTTACTGAGCTTTGGACCATGTGGACATCCGCTGAATTCAAATGCCCTTCGTTACTGGAAAGCCAAGAGCAGGTTCGCGCGGCTAATCCTGCTAATTTGGTGGTGATCACCGCCATGGCTCAGGGTTTACAAGGCGTTTCTTTATCCATACAGGGGCTGGAATTGGGTAGCAACCCTCCTGCGACTGCCAGCGCCGATGCACTGCTCGCGGTGACTGCTGAAAAGCCTGAAGTATTAGCAGGCTTGCTTGGAACCTTGCCTCAGTTTTCCGGCATTGTGATCCCAACTGATGGCAGCTTCGCTGAGGTTCCTTTGCCTCCAACAGTGCCGGTTAAAGCCAAAATTGGCATTCAAGGTAAAAACATTGTGTTAACCACAGGGCCAAAATCTGAAGCGCTGGCTAAGACGCTAGTGACCGAATCAATTAATACCGAAGGCACCTTTGCTCTGGGGCTTAATTACAGCGAAATAACCGCTTTAACGGATGATGTCATTAACACCATAGCAGCCACAAACCCAGTTGCTGATGCTGGCACCTGTGCCGAAACCTACATCGCCATGACGTCTCTAAGCGCTTTTGACGGCGTTCTAAATCTTGAGTCGGCTTATACGCCAAAGGGTGTCGAAATTGATATGGTCATGGACATGAGCCTCACCGGCACACAAGAAAAAGCGACCGCCATTACGGGTGACTATGAAGTTGAATCCTTAGGTGTTGGCTGCCTATGGGAACAACAGGGTGTAGACACCCTTTCAAAAGATGGCACCGGTCAGTACAAAATCCCTTCCGATGACGGCGAATGCTTTATCTATGAAGCTGAATACTTATGGCAGCAGGTTGGAAACCGTCTGGAATTTACCGAAACCAAAAACACATCAAGAAACGATTGCGCGTCCGATTGGGAGACACCGGAAACAGAAGACCTGCCAGTCTATGATTGCAGTATTTTCGATCATAACGGCAGTGGATTCAGCTGTGTATTTACAGAAGAAGATTCCCGTGAAGTGTTCCGTTACGCCAAGGCTAAGTAATGGATCTAAAGCAACTTAGATCCAAGGTTTCAGCCACTGGGGTTTTAGTAGCCGTGCTGTTCGCGGCATTTCTATATACCCAGTGGCCCACCAGAGTAAATACGAAAATGGTGGATGAACCCTATGTGTTAACCGAGCAAGATTTGGGATTCACTATTCATTTTGAAGGTCAGCCTGAAACCGAGGGTCAAGCCAATACCCAGGTGTATGTGTATCAACGCAAAGGCTTATCCACCATGATTCAGGTTTCCCCCAAAACAGATTCACTTGAAGACTGGATTGAGAAATCTAAATCAGCGGATTTAAAAGGCTTTTCTGGTCAGGTGGTATTAGATTGGAATTTTAAGAAGTCTGGCTCAGACATTTTTGAGTATGCAGTTAAAAATAATAACGGCTATGTGAATCATGTTCGCATCACTCAGAGCGATAATCTCTTTTACAAATGGGTGGCAGGCTATAAGGACAAAGAAAACACAGAGCTCAGAGCACGAATTCTGTCATTTTTAGATTCCTTCAGCCTGACTAATCAACAACAGGTTAATTAATTTGAAGATTCAACTGATTACTTTCATGACTGCACTGTGTTTTAGCTCGGCCAGTTTTGGGTTTGGATATGACTTTTTATTAGGCGTACGCAGCCAACAAGGTTCTGAAACCTATTACGAAGTTGAATATTCAGACGGCTCAAAACAAGAGTTCATTGCAGGTAATGGTTTAGTGTTTTACGGCGGTGTTTTGCTTCAACCGCTTGTTGTGGTGGATTGGTTGGAGGTGAAAGCCACCCTTGGGTACCAATCGGTTCGTGACAGGGCTTCTAATGCAGAGGCCCGGTTTTTGAGCTATCCATCGGAGTTGGGTGTTCGATTAAACCATGACAGATGGTATCTGGGGGCAGGTATGTTAAACAGCTTCCGAACCAGTTTTCAGGTTGATGATCAATACACCGACATAGACGTTCCACCTGGTAGTTACTTCGAACTAGGTTACTCCATTGTCAATATCGGAATAACTCAGCTAACGTATGAAGTAGAGGGCACCCAATGGGATGCTTCCGCTCGTTATATATCTTTAGAGTTAGCGTTTTAAGGGCTATACCTTGAATCACCAAGATTTAACCCTACTGTAACTGGTAACCATTTTTTAATTAAGGCGATTGGCATGTCAGACAAGGCAGAAAAAAAAGATAAACCAGAAAGCTTCATTGGTGAAAAATTATTCGCAGCTCGCAAAATTATGATTTGCGAAGGCATTGATCAAGATGTCGCAAAACGTGTAACCGCTCAACTGCTGGCGTTGGCGGAAGACTCAGACGATGACATCTACTTGTTTATCAACTCTCAGGGTGGTCATGTGGAGAGTGGTGACACCATCCACGACATCATTCGCTTTATTAAACCAAAGGTCAAAGTCATAGGTACTGGCTGGGTTGCTAGTGCGGGCACACACATATACCTAGCTGCTGATAAAGAAGACCGTTTCTGTTTACCTAATACCCGATTCTTAATTCATCAACCAACTGGGGGAGTGGGTGGTCAGGCCAGTGATATTGCCATTCAAGCCGAAGAAATTATTCGCATGCGCGAACGTCTAGCAAAAATCATTTCCGACCAAACCGGCCAACCCGTTGAAAAAGTTTCTGAAGACATTGAGCGCGATCATTGGTTATCGGCCGATGAAGCCATTGAGTATGGTATTTGTGGCAAAGTGATTAGCTCGGTTTCTGAACTGTAAATCAGTAGCCGCTTTTGATAAAACCCAGCTCAGCTGGGTTTTTTTATGGGCAGATGTAAAGTGTATGGTTTGAGACCATACGATCGAGCGTTATAACAAAGAGGTATAGTGTGAGTATGTTAGAAACCCTAAATTGTTGGGCAATAGCGAATAAACCTTTAGTTAGTTTGGGTACCGCCTTGTTACCAATTATTCTCACTATATTCGCAATTTATATTGCTTATCAGCAATACCAAACTAACAGAAGAAAGCTGAAGCTCGACCTGTTTGATAAGCGTTTTAGGGTATTCCAAAGTACTAAAGACTTCATTCAGGGGGTAATTAATGGGGCATCTTACAGCGAAGAAAATCAAAACCTTTTTCATCTTAATACAAGAGGCGCCCAATTTGTTTTCGGTTCAGATATACAGGATTACTTAGATGAGGTTTGGTCGAAATTCGTAGATCTTGAGGTATTGAAGAATGAATCTTCTATATCAGAACGAGCGAGAGAGAGTGGCGAGCTTAAAAAATGGTTTTTAGTCCAGCTAAAAACCATCGACTCAAAGTTTGAGTCTTATATGGTGCTAAGACACTGATTAATAAGTATTCTAAAAGTTTGCTAGCCAAAGTTCCTTTGGGATGGGATGACCTGCTTCGCCCCCATTTTGAGAAGATAACGTCGACATCGGAGGCGCACCAATAAACATTTCCATTCCTTATTGTTCCTATCACCTTGAAAACAGTCCAAACTCTGTAAAAACCTAAAATAAAAAATAATCAGGGAATCGAAATGACAATATTCGCGCAGATTATTAACGGCACATTAGAGTCCGAAAAAATCTTTGAAGACGATAAATGTATTGCCATCAAAGACAAATTTCCCACAGCCCCACACCATTATTTGGTGATACCTAAAAAAGAAATACCGAAACTAAGTGACAGCGAGCCAGAAGATACCGAACTGCTGGGTCACTTAATGCAAGTGGCACAGCAGGTAGCCAAAACACAGGGCATTGGTGATGCCTTTAGGCTTGTGGTGAACAATGGCGCCGATGCGGGACAATCGGTATTTCATCTGCATTTGCATGTGATTGGTGGCCGATCTTTACAATGGCCTCCAGGTTAATCACTTTGGATTCAACATTGTATAAAGCCAGTTGTGCCTGTGGCTCAGTTCAAATCACCGCCACAGAAAAGCCAATAACTGCATCTCACTGTCATTGTTCTATGTGCCAGAAGCACCATGCATCAGCCATGGGAAGTTACGCGAGTTTCAATAAAAACCAAGTCAAGTTTGAGGGATTGGATAAAATCAAACACTATCAATCCTCAGAGTTCGTCACCCGCAGTTTTTGCTCTTGTTGCGGAAGTATTGTTTCTTGGTATCACTCAAATCAACATTTGGATCTAATTGCTATTCCCCTAGCATTGTTTGATACCGATCTAGAGGTTAAGGTGGAAAGGAATATCTATACTGAGTCAAAAGTGGACTGGCTCAATCAGAAGTAAAAAAGGAATCCGCCATGCTCATTCTCCCTATGGAGCGAACTTTCACTCTTAACCGATTGCCTTATATGACTTGGGGTTTAATCGTTATTAACGTGGCGATTTTCTTTGGTCTAACCATGAAAGACCAAACCATAATCGACGATGCCGTTGAAAGTTATTTAGAGCAAGACATATTAAGTTACGAGCTGCCTGTATATCAAAGTTGGTTACAAAATGAAGGGCAATTTGAAAACGAGATTCTAAATTTAGAGTCCATTGAAGAAATCAACGAAGACGAAAAATACTGGATTGCTGTAGGCATATTGACCAATGTTGAATATCAAATTGCAGCGCAAGAAGAACTACCAGAATATTTTGAAAGCAATCCGGAACTGCTAACTGAAAGAGCTCAAATAATCCTTAGTGACATTTCCAGAGTCAGCACATTTAAATTCGGATTGAGCCCCGCTTCTATGGCAAGCTTTGGCTTGTTTACCCACCAGTTTATGCACGGTGGTTTCATGCATCTATTTGGCAATATGGTGATTTTATTGTTAATCGGCATGACGGTTGAGCAGCTACTGGGCAGATTTAATTTTTTGCTTTTTTATTTGCTCAGTGGTTTAGCTGGAGGTATTACTTATTGCTTGGTTCATGCTGGCTCTTACACCTATTTAGTGGGTGCTTCAGGCGCGATCTCTGGTGTAATGGGAATGTACGTGGCCGCTTATGGTATGCAAAAGATTCGGTTCTTTTACTGGATTGGCGTTTACTTTAATTACTTCCGGGCTTCAGCTTTGTTGATTTTACCGGTTTGGGTAGGTAAAGAGCTTTATGATTTCTTTGTTACCGATTCCAATGTGGCTTACACAGCCCATGCCGGTGGTTTGATCATTGGGGCAGCCTTGGTCTGGGTTGGTAAGCAATCTTGGTTAAAGGTAGATGAAAACGAGTTAGACCAAAAAGATGAGGATGAAGACTTTAGGGTCAAACTACAAAGTGCGATCGCTTCTCTGGGTAAAGCCGACTTTGACGTAGCAAAAGCGCAACTCTGGCGTTTGAATAAACAATACCCGGAAAGGGAAAGAGTTTTAGAACTACTCATTCAAATTGAAAAACAACATCCGAAAGGCAAAGGTTTTCATTTAGCATCAGCTACCTACTTTAAAATGGCGTTAAAAGACGGTCACCTAGACGACCCTGAAGTAAATTTGCTTAAGGAATATTGGAGTAAAGCTCAGCCCTATCCATTAATTAAAAACGCCCTCTTAAACAAACTCATTCACAAATTGTTAGCCAGGCAAGATCATGTGCTAGCAGAAAAACTATTGGAAGGTTCAGAACAGCACAAATTAATGGACAACAAACACAGAACCGAAGTTCTAAATACATTCATTAGGTTTTATCAAAACAGAGACCCTAATAAAATTTCTCGGTATAAAAAGATGTTAGAGCCGGGTTGATAAAATTAGTCAATAATGAATCTAATTTCAGAAAACACCTCCCAAAAACTTGAGAGGTGTTTTCTGTGGTTGAGTGCTAAGCGGCTAGCGTGTAGTGCCAAACATTAAAAGCCAATTCTTTTATTTTAAATCATCAGCTGTTCGCTTCATTAAAATAAGCCCCATTACATAACTGGAAAAGGTTGCTACGAATCGAGTGATGCCCAAGGCAATGGAAGCTTTAAGGCCCATTAATCTCACGGGAGCCAATATATTAGGAAGTATCAAAATAACCTCTTTTGCGATTGTGAGCTGAGGTTTGTCCTTTTTAGGAATTTTCGACAGGTAAATGCATGTCAGCACTAAATCAACTGCTGAAACCGCCGTGTAGAAGCCAATGGTTATCGCGTTGGCTCGTCTCAAACGTTGGAGATTATTTAACGAGTTAGCTGAACCAGACCCAACACTTGATCCCACACTGGGCGCTGGGTTTACACTACTGTTCCCACCTAAACTAGTGTGTGAACCTAAGCTAGAGCCCAAGCTGGGTATCGCGCCAAGGCTGGAACCGACTCCACTAGGTGACCGAAACAAATCCAAGTAACCGCTTAAGTTTGGCGAACTTAAACTGTCTTTATTCGCAGTTTTACCATTCATGACAGCGGAAGTGACAAAGTAAATGGTGTCGGCAGCCAGCACGAAGGTGCGGAAGCCCCAAACCACACGTTGCCAGTATTCCTGTGGATTTTGGGTTTTACTAACTTTATGTTTATGAAGCGCATATGGAAACCCACCTGGATTATCTGGTGAAGCAGGAAAAGTACCTAACCAAGAAATCCAGTCTAGGCCGAGGGTAAATGCTTCCAAGAAAAATGTCCCTTTGCCCTCATCGTCGTCAGCTTGCTCTGGCTGGGCGTCTAAAAATGAAGCGAACATACCGCTGAGTAGTCCAGCATGAGTACTCAACACACCAAAACCAATCACCATTCGTCTATGTCTAAGGCGTTTTGCGCTGTCGTCCTCTGTCTCAGTTTGAGTATCAAGATTTCTCGGTTCTACCAATGCACTACGGCTTTGAACTAATGCTGCGCTGAACTCTGTTTCAGCAATGGTTGACGTATTTGTGTCGGCAATGGCTGGTACATCTAAATCAGCGAATGGCCGCTCTTTAAACATCAGTTTTGACACAACGGTGGTTGGGATAGCGACAAGAATGGTAACCAAATTAATGATTGATAACTCGCCTGCTCCAATCAGTTTAAACAAAGCAGAAATAAGGGGAATTTTAACTTCTTTATTTAATATCTCTTGCAGAATGTTAATGCCGGCAATCACCGCATCAAGAAGCACCATCATCAGGTCTTCCATAATATCTAAGGCTTGAATGCTTACCTCTTTCACTAGATTCAACACAACCGCGAGTGCTAGCTCTGGCCGACTTGGGTTCGTGATAAATGACTCAATAGTCTCTATTAAGCCTTCCGTTAAAGTGCCTACACCCATTGTCACTAATTTTCCTAGAGCCTTCTGCAAATTGCTAAACCCGTTATTGCTACTGGGTGCTGTTAACGCACCGTTAGCAAGAGACAAAACTGGTGATTTTCCTGGGCCAATGCTTCCAAAAATTTTATTTAAAAGCCACTCTGCGGCTTCAGGTAATTTTGATTTGTCTGAAGCGACCTCAGCAGGGTTAACACCAAGAGATTCAATTAACCCATCAAACCCGTCAGAAACGCTGTTTTGAACACTGCTAATGGCTTCGGCGATTGGCTTCTTGGCGCTATCCACTAAATCTGCTGCTGAATCGAACCCAGAATTTATGCTATCTTTAATGAAACGTTGAGTTTTAAGTATGTCTTTCCAGTCAAATAGGAAACGCAAAAATTCAATGAATTGCCTAATAGTTTTAACGACTTTTTCGACTACTGCTTGTACAAACTCTGCAACCTTCTGAACCGTATCTAGTACAAAGTTTACGACCTTACCGGCTACAGTAACAATTGCATTAACGACATTGTTAGCGAAACCTATCACTACTTTTGTTGCTCTTTTTACCGCGTCTCGAATCCGTCTAAATACTCTTCCAAATGATCTAATAGACAGTGCTCTAACAGTCCCCAAACCCGTTTTAGTAACTGGTGTTGGGAACTGTTGTGGTGTGCCTGATGCAGATGAGTTTTCTGACTGAGACAAAAGCTTCTGAAAATCTTTTTGATCAACCTTTTGCTCCCAAATACCATTGTTAGATGGCTTATTTGAGCTTGGCGCTGTAGCCCTAGCACTGGCATTCCCACCGGATATTAATGCTGATCTTTGAAAGTTAGGGGAGGCTATGCTTGCTGCATCATCAAAGTTAATTTCCCAAGGCGAAGTATTGTCAGTATCAACGACAATTTCAGACGAATTACCATTTGCCTTTTCGTCAAACACATCAAAATCATTTGTGCTGTCTACAACGCTGTCTTGTTTTAAGGTGACTGATGACATCACTCGCTTAATAGTGTTTTGCACACTAGCGACATCCGCTTTTGAATGCTTTTTCTGATCAACAATGAGTTCTCCTTTTGCATCCTTTGCATTCCAAAGAGCATCAGTTTCTAATTCAGAAATTTGTTTTTGAACCTGTTGCGATGGAGACACTACCACACGTTCGTTTTCTGCCATGTCTTGTGTGCGAAACTTAAGAGACGGGGTATCAATATCATCGGCCTCCGATGTGATCATAATTTGATTAATTTGATTCGGCTTTAAGCTTACCGAGCGAACCTCATCAATTTCATAAGTCTCCCCTTCAACTTCAATCGTGGTTAAGTCTGTTGCCGATACCTCAACCTCTTTCACCTCAGAGTCGAGATGCAAAATCGTACGGTAGGCAGAAAACTCTTCTAGCTCTTCTCCGGCCATACGATAGTCTTGGCTTAATTTGCTGGTAACTGAAGTAAAAAGTTCTGACGCGGGCACGCGTTTGAAAATTTTTAAAGATGAAATATTGTCATTACCTAATTGCGTGTTAAACAACCTAGGTTGGTTTTCCACGAAATCTTCAATCTGATTTTCCCGATCGCTTTCTTTGATTTTTTGGTTGAGGTTAGCAAATAAAGTGACGCCGGTATTCTGCCCCAGACGTATTGAAGACGTGGTGTTATTTAGACCGAAAAACTTTTCCAAGCTAGCAAAATTACCAGCGTTATCTTTATATTTATCGGACAGAATCCAGACATGACCGTGATAGGCAACATGTTGATAAAGCGCCACTTCACCTTCAACGAGGTCACCCACCTGACTTTCATGGGGTGCAAATTTTACGAAGCGGAAAAAAGTGGTGCGCTCTTCTTGATCTGCTGTCCAGCTAAATTGGCCCTGCTCATCTTCCCTAAGCCACAATGAATGCGTGGGGTGTTCTATTGAAAAGGCATCAACACTGGTCTCAGTGTCATTCACGATCAGAGGAACCATTTGATCCTCTATCACAAATTGACCGCTTTCTTGTCGGCTCACTGGTATTAATTGCAGCTGGCCATAGTTTTGACTGAAGTTAAAATCGAACAGCGCATTTTTATCGCACTTTTCTGTTGTGAGGAGTTGACCCCGTGCCCAGCTTAAAAACTTTCCAGTTGCAGATCGAATTACCCAGTGCCCTTGATAGGGTTCTCCAGCTGCTTTCCAAATGTGAATAGATTTTGGAAAGCTTTTCACCCTTCCTGAGCGAGTGTCGGATACTCCAGAATACAACTTGTGTGAATGACCACCGAAATCTTCTTCACTGTATATGGTTGCACCGGTACCCGAACCTACCCTTAACTTTATGAAAGTATTAGAGTACTCAAAAAGATCAGCATCATCATGGTTAAAAACACGGCGAGCACCATCATTTGAAGTTAATTCAATTTCACCATGCTTTAATAGCTGATTGGGGGGTGGTACCAAAGCCTGAATTTCGTTCTCTGTGAGTGCCTGTCGATAGATTCGTAAATCTTCATAATGCGCAGTTGAAGTATGTCTTTTCCAATGGCCAAGTTTAGTCTCGACACTAGAATGAATATTGGCAACGCCATTATTTTTGGCATTAGATTCAGCTACAATAATGCCATTAAAATAGATTTTTAATGTTGGCCCTTGTCGAACTAGCGCCACATGGCACCATTTGTTCCGTTGTAAAATGGCTTTGGTTCTAGCTCTTGCGTAATGTTTACCTTTATTGTTTTCATCTACCTCAAATTGAATTTGGCTACCACCTATTTGACGAACCGAAAACCAGTTACCATGTCCGCCCACGTTGCGGTTGCTGATAATGTCCAAGTCTTTTTGCTTGTGAGTATTTTTAATCAGCATACCAAAGGCTATCGTAAAATCACTGGTTCCAAATTGCCCCACTTCACAGCCTAAATTGACATGGCTATCTTTATGCAGGTTTTTAATTGCAGACCCAATCTGCCCGTGCTGTCCGTAGCCAACTTTATGAAACCTTGCGTTCACACCATTGATAGACTCAAGAGTTTGATCCTCTTTGTTAAATTCCAAATGATAGTTAGGTTGAATAGTCATAATATTTCCTTTTATTAGTCTGTATATCTAGGCGGTTGTAGGCCTAGCTAGTTGAATACCTGACAGACAAAAAGGACTTATTTAAGTAACTATAAAACTAACTACAAAACCTTTTTCAAAAAACTGTCAGCCTCTATTAGCTGTAACGAGACTTGTACTCGAATTGGATGCAACTTTTTTAAGGCGAATGAATGTGTGCATGAGTCTTCAGTGAAAATGAGATATCTATGGGAAGTTTTTACGTGTAGGATCAACCAAATAGGTTGATGTCTGCTGTTGGTGTAAGGGAGTTAATGAATGTAGGCAATCAGTAACGACTTTTCGGCAAAGAGCCGTGATACGAAATAAACGGTTTTGGCAGCCCTTTTTCGAATTCTAAAAGTTAACCACTTTGAGATAATCATTCTCAACACAGTAATTAATAGCTGCTCTAGTATTTGGAATAAATGCAATATGGTTCATACAATTAGGTGTTGTAATTTCTGCGATGGCTGTCGATGAATCAAGGTCTATAATCTTGAATTTTTGAACTTGCTCTGCGTCATCCCAAAACAAACCTCCGATATATTTTTCATCCCTTGACATAATGAAGCCTCCTTCTGATAAACCATGTTCAATAAGGTTTAACAACTCTATAGACTCAGACTCCTTGATATCAAAAGTTTTAACGATGTATTCACCACCAACTATTCCTTCCGGCAAGGTTATGCAAATAAGTTTATTACCATTTAAAGAAAGGATCTCTGAGCAATCAATGTCCGAAGCAATCAGTTCTTGAGTAGGCCATAGTTGGAGTAAGGACGTCTGATAATTCTTAACATTGATAACAACGAACTGATTTTCCGAACAATATGAAGAAATGGGGTGGTCGGTATGAATTGTTGAAATACTGCTGTCGTCGATATCATATATCCTTATAGAATCACCAAAAATAAATATTTTATTCTCTATCTGGCAAACGTCGGGGTTTACATTTAAATCAATATTCAGGTACAGGGGATTATCGTTCAGATAATATTTTTGCAGTCTTTCATTGATTACGATCCAAACACCATTTTTTAAGCCTGCATATGTGGTTGTGCTGGCTACTAAACATGCCATTAAAATAATATGGAATCTATTTAACATGGGAGTATTTTAAGTTTTCTCAGTTAATGATGGTGCTAGGGTCGTTCTTCCCTATAAATAACTTAGTAATGTTATTCTAGAGCCCTTAATAATTCTAATCTGATCTCAGAGCTTTCATCTAGGTTCGAAATAATTCTGTTTAAGTAATTAACACTAAACGAATCAGACTGCTCTTTAAAATTTCATGAGGCATTTTTTCACAACAGAACTCATGCCAAATGCCTGTGTTTATCATTGTTTCAATATATTTTGGCGTGACTCTAGTATCACCGATCGAGAGCCTATAGTAGTAATCATGGTAAGTACCTCTAGAAGAATTAATGACGAGTGGTAATGCATATGGTTCTCTATTCCACGCGTACTCAATTGCTAGTAAGTATGAATTGTAATCCGATGAAACGGACGAAAGAAAAGTATTGCTTCTATCATAGACAGATAATAGCAATGCTGGAACTAAGTGTTGATTTTTAGAGATTCTTGATGCGGTTATTGCTGATCTCTCGTCCTTACCAGCGCCGTCTAATGAATCTATTGTGGATGATAGCTTATTCCTTAACTCTAAATCCGGGATCACTGAAAGATTTTCTATATTCTCAGACTCAGAAAAAATTGAGTTAATAATTTTGTCAGTATTTTCCTTGGTGGTAGAGCCATATTTGGAAGGATATGCTTCAAGATATATTTCAGAAATACCGGTATCTTGGTATTTTGAGCCTTTATAAACATCTTTGATAGTAAGCTTTAGTCTGCTTACATTTTGAAAATTTGTTTCGAATCGTTGTTTGTAATATGTATCCTATAAATCATAAATAAATTTATCTATTCCATTTATATTTATCTCGAGTTCCTTGACTCTGCTATTTGCAAAGAATAATTTCTCCGTTTTTTTATAGCCATTAATGAATGCAAGTGAGTTGATGTCAATTGGTGTAAAAAAAATAAATTCAATATATTGATTAAGTCCGTATCCATCTTCTCCTTCAAACCAAGCCGTTCCTTCATTTTCATCATACAGATTTATTGGATGGTATCTAAAATCTGAAAACCGGCTATCTTGTAAAAAGCTAGATGAATTAACGCTTTTAACAAGTGTCATCATGGGATAGCTAGAGGAAAGCTGAGGTTTGAGTACAAAAATTTCGTTTTTTAGCAAAGACTCTTGACCAGAGAGATAGGAAATTGAGGCGGTATTACTATTAATAAAAGCAAATTCTTGAACGCTGGATACTAATGATTGGGCGTTTGAGAAGTCACGCTCGACAAGTATAGGAGCTTCTTCTTTAAACAGACTTTTAACCTCAATGCGGTTGTCTTTAGCATACGCAACTAAGTTGGTCCTTTCATCGTACTCAATGGTGTTATCTAGTTGTTCAGATAATCCATTTAATGTGTTGATAAATGTCGATACATTACAAGATGATCCACAAATGTGGGAGACCTCTAATACATCATTGTGATACCACTTGATGGTTGGTCTGTTACTATATTTTTCACCAACTATTTTAGATGGAAGGTTTTCGACAATATAAACTAATTCAAGTTGGCAGTGCTCTTGTTCATGGTCACATACTTCAAATAGACGGGCGTGCGCATTCTCATTCAATAGAACAGATTCTGAAAAAGCAAAGTTTGATATAAAGCCCAATATAAAGAAGTACTTCATCTAATTTATCGCTTTATGACAATATAACCTAATACAAGTTGGCAATGCTTTTGTTCGTGAGCACATTTAACAGTTATCTATTAAAACGACTTTACTAAAGTTCTATATCTTGACTGTAGGTGCCTTCGATGCAGTAGTGAAATAGAACGTTGGAATTACTTTTAAAGTAGAAGTTATTATAGCAGGCCGGGGTAGCTACAACCCGAACCTCTTTCTCGTTGGCTAAATTTATTATTTTTATTTCTTCTATAGATTGCTCATCGTTCCAAAAAAGTCCAGCAAGATACTCTCCGTTATTTGATACTCTAAATGTACCTTCTGAAGTACCATATGCCTTTGTATCTATGACTAACTCCATGCTTAGATCTGAGATGCTTATTTTAAATATTTGATACAATCCACCTACAGCATCGGGTGCCAAGTTTGAGCAATATATTTCATTATTATTAACCTGTAATATTTCCATGCAATCAATCTTCTCATAAACTGTTTTTTTGTATGGAAAAAGCTGCTTGAGAACATAGGTGTAATTAAATCTTTCTATGAAATAAGCGTAACTATCCGAGCAAGCTAAAGATAAATTATTACCATTAGAAATCAGCCTAACCACTCCAGATTTGTTAAATGAGTAGAGTTCCTCAGTCTGTATGTATCCGATTTTTTCAAATACACAGGCACGTTTAAATCCAAGCTTGTTGTATATAACAGGATCAGGTTCACTTTCATTATGTAAACCCTTCTTAATTTTGCTTTCTACCCAATCAGACAGTTCAGGGTCAACAGATAGAGTGCCGGAAGAAAAAAATATTAAAAACAATAGCCTCAAAGAATTATTCAACATGATACATCACCACATTTTCTTTGTAACCAGAGCCAAAGCCTCTATTGATTCCGGTTTTTAGACTTCCTGTCTCTCCTAATACTCTATGAGCCATTAGAGGCACTAGACTGCCCCATGAACCAGACTGAATCCAGTTTCCAGGCCTTAATACGCCTACGTGCCCATGGGAGGTTTCCCTTGAAGTAATTCCGCTGGATTTCACACCTACGATAATCAGTCCATTATCCTTAAGAACTTTCTCAATTTCAGATTTTTGACTTAGTTTATATTGAGTCCCAACTTGCATCATTTTATCAACTATTTGATTAGCAGATGACTCGTAACCTAGGTCTGATATATTTGATATGCCTAGCTCTTTAGCTACATCTACAACATAGTCCCCACAATCCTTCTTATTAATAGAATCGTGGTATTCATAAACTTCTTTCAATACATCTTCTAGGCTTTTGCTTTTTGTCTCTTTATCATTTTTAGGCTCATCTTTAGCCACACTTGTTTGCTGTTCCTTTTTCTCTTCTTCCTTAGACTTTTCCGCAGGTTTAGCCTTAGCCTGCTGCTTAGCTGGTTCTTTCAACATATTGGGCCGACCAGTCCGCCAGTCTTCAATATCAATAATTTCTAACTCACAGGCACCGCGTTTTAGATTCTGTACCCGGGCATGGCCTTGGTCATCTGTAGTGCCGGTATGTTCTTTACCAGTGGAATCAGTGAGCTTGAAGTCTTGGTTGGGTAAAGGTTCGCCGTTTTCCAATAGCAGGGTGAAGTCAAACCATTGATCTGCGGTTTCTTCTTTTCTAGGTTTTGATTGAGTTGGAGAAGGTGGAGGGGCAACTTCGTTACTCACGCCAAACGGCGCCAGCATGTCTCTGAAGACGGTTTCCAAGTTTATTTTTTGGCCAAGTGAAAGGCAGTCGCTTAGAGTGACGTCCACTTTGCCGGTACCTTTTATGGTTTTAAACTCAGTGACAAGGGGATCCAAAGAGGAGTTGCTAACTAGCCAAAGTTGGCCTGAACGAACCTTCTCTTTAACGTCAAAATAGGGGTCGTAACCAAATCCTGAAAACTCTTGCTGATAGTGATCAAGATTTTCAATCCGAGACATAAAACCGCACTCTCTTTCGAGAATAGACAAGGCATTTTCGGGTTTCTCTAGCCCCTTTAAATCACCGTACCCTATCTCCCAAGCTTGCTTTAGTCTCATGTGTTTGTACCCTTCGTTGAAGTGAGAGGAATATGCCAAACATTGCCTAACTTTTCGAGATGAGAGTTGTATTTCGCGATCTACATCTTTCGAATTTGTGTTTGGTCTCAAAGAACTAGAGAGCTGTGATCATAATTAGTGTTCGTTCAATTTGACCATTTAACCTCTCTCCTAAGATAAAACTCCACGATTATGGGGAACCATGTTGATGATGCCCAAAGGCTGATCGGCAAGATTTCAATGATTCAGATCAATGGTGGTGCGAAAACTGCTTTGTTTTCATGCACACATCTGTGGCTGTAAGAACTCGTTGGTCAGTTGTTGACCAGACTTCAACGGTAACCGCGGATGTGTTGATGATAAGGAGAGCTGCCAAACGCTCAATTAGATAAACCCTTGGCACTCGGTATAACCCATTAAGTTTGAGGCAGTGTTTATGGAGCTTGCACTATTTTCTTTAGGTTTATTGATATTTATGTTTTTAGATCCTTTGAGAAAACCGGGCTTTCAAGTGTTCAAAGGAGTATGTGATAGCGTGTTCTACTGGCCCTTGAGAACGCAAAAGCGATTCATTCAACACTTAGTGAATCGCGAAGCCGAAAACTTTAAACACTGCCCCATATGCCGAACGCCAATTAAAGAGAGTGACACTCTTTGCAACAACTGCAAACATGAAATTTCTATGAGAGGTAAATAAACTTAGATAAGTCACGAAGCCTTCTCAGTTACATCTTGATAGAGGCTTATGCATTTTAATTTCGATACAGATTTATTCACTTCAATGATAGTCGTAAAATAGAGGCGGCCAAAACCTCTACTCATGTATACAGGCTAAGAACATTACCAATGAGTTTATTTGGCCGATTGTTATAAATTTAATTTAAAGCAATTCATTTTGTATAGACAGGGCACTCATATCTAATATATTAAGAGATAAAGCTTTTTGTACAGCTTTCTGCCTTTTATTAACCTCTAATTTGTAATAAATATTTTTCATATGCTTTAAAACGGTATTCTCAGAAATGTGTATTTCTTCACCGATCTCTTTAGATGTTTTTCCCTGAGCCACGTGTACTAAAACATCCAACTCTCGTTTAGTAAGCATTGACGTCTCCCTTTATTTTTTTGTTATAGGAGTTTGTGATAATTCCAAAATACGGCATCTATATTAGCTATTATTATTCGAACATAGGCCACTAAATCTAAATTTATTGAATCGGTTTGCAATTTAAAGTGATTAATCCTTTTTAAGTTTCTAGTAACTAGTGTTGGGTTAAGGTTAACCCAAGAAAACAACCTGGGTTAACCAACTGCGTACTTTATTGAGAATTTACCGCAGCACCTAATACTTTAATAACGGGATTAGTCACGCCACAGGAGTTAGGGCCATAGCCTCTAACTACCGGGAAAGTTTGTGTGCCATTAGCATGATTGTAATTGATCTGAACTTTATTGCCATTTAATACCGAGTCATAAAAAATCTTGAACAATTCATCATCTGCGGTGGTTGTCATTGGAAATGCATATTGGGTTGATTTACCAGCAACGGTAATAACCGCCAATCTTTCACCAGCGGTTGAGTTACAGCCAGAACTAATATAAGCCTGAGTGATTGTTTCTTTACCTGTCCAGGTAGCCCCATAGTATTCAGCGAAACTAGCAGAAGCAAATAAGGAGGATGCAAGTAATACGGCGGACAATTTAATTATTTTTTTCATTATTTAATTCCTGTATTTGTATAGGATGATCTCTCAAGATCGAGCTCATTTTTACAGAGTAGGAAATAATTAAGCAGTACAAGAACTTGTACTTTTTGAAGTCTCGAATATTAATCAGCAATTTCTTAAAGATGATATTGCTGATTTAGTGTTTAAGTATTTATTATTAATTGAACACTAAACCAGCTTTAGATCATTACTATCACTCGGCTGTGTTGGCATTTTTTTTACTTGTGTATGCTTTCTTTGAGTAGGCGCCTGTTTAATTAATAAAACTTTGTCGGCCATTTGAGGTTGGTTTAGGTTATCTCTTAGTAGCTTTGCCATTAAGTCTAGCATGTCATTACGAGTTTCATTGTCTCGCTGATTTTTGTAAATGTTTTTTAGCATTCTAAAAGACAGTTGATAATCACCAACATCATTTAAGTATTGAGAAAACTCTAAGGCTTGAACGCCATTTTCCATTTCCCATTTGGGTTCATGCTTCCATATTTCGCCAAGTATTCTTGAAAAATACAAAGAAAGATCCTGATCTTTTAAATTTTTTAAAACTATCTCGCTAATGGTTAACAGCCTATCCCGGTGTTGAGTAAAGGCTAGTGTTTTTTGGTATGTGTCTAATAATGCTGGATTAAAACTAGGCTTCTTAATCTCTGATTCTATATAGTCTAACGCTTTTTCAAATCGACCATCTGCAAGGGCAATGCGTATTTTGGTTTCTTGAGTATTATTTTTACTGCGAACTTTGAGGTCGTTTTCTGATGGGCCCACTTGCAGTTCAAATCGAAACTGATGGATGAGATAACCCATTAGACTGTACATGACTAAACCGAAATAAATAAAACTTGCCACGCCTGTCAATGTGCCGGCAACAAGGCCAAACCACTCAAACAGCATACCTAATAATGTGATACTGCACATGGCCATCATAATTAAATAGAGATAGACCAACAAATAAGACCAACCGATGCGCCACATGGCTTGCATAAGATTGACTGGGTTGACTGCTGAAATTAGATCTTCCTGAGTGGCAAGAATCATGATGCTCATGGGTAGAGCGAGTGTAAAAAACAGACTCGCAATTATTCCTGGAATAGCGCCTAAGTAGCTCGCCCCAAATGTCATTAAGCTGGTCAGAATAAATACGCCAATGGTTTTAATGGTGAGTTCAAAACCTCCCCCGGAGATTGAATCCATCAAAGATGGCGCTTCCATCTTCCCATTAGCTACTTTTTCGATAACCGAAAATCCATATTTAGTCTGTACAAAAACCCATAGCAACAGAAGTACCCAACCGAAAGGAATTGCAGTGCTTGCTACACCAATAATTAGAGTAATTGCTATCAGCATGATCGGGTCTTTTTGAAACGGATAAGCGAAAAAATCCCCCACCCTATTCCAGAACGGCACTACGTCTGCTTTGTTTGGCGTGTATTCAACCTGGCCTCCACAACTACCGCATACCGGACCCTGATTGGGCTCTGTGACTAAACATTGATCACAAAGATTTTTATGGCATTGAGTGCAAGTCCAGCGCGAATGCTTGTTGCTGTGATAATCGCAAAAAGACATGGGTTGTCCGTTAAGTATTAGTTGATATCAATATAGCTACTTCCGATCAATGTAAGTGAATAATTGATGACAAGCAATTGAGGGGGATCGAATATTGCTGCTTTAGTGACTAGCAACAATGCCCGCTAAAAGAACAAGGTTTTAAGAGTTCTTAAATTTGGATTATTAAATTTTTCAGCTAAATCAGGTGAGGCTTGGCTGCGGCAGATATCAACTGGCCTATTAGCCATTTCTAGAAGGCCTTAGAAAAGGTCTTTAGACCTTTTCTAATTTAATAAAAGGCTTTTCAGGATAAACAATAGTGATTTCATCACCTTGTTTAATGGTTCCATCCGTAAGAGCGATTGCCATTACACCGGTTTTCCTAACTAGATTCCCTTCTTCGTCTTTGTCCAGAACCTCGTTAAGCAAGCCTTTTTGAAAGTCTTCTATTTGAGAGCAAGGGTTCCTTAACCCTGTAATTTGAACCTTAACCTGGTCACCGATTTCAAGAATTGTGTCTCTGGGCAGGCTTAATAAATCAATCCCAAGGGTGGTAACATTTTCACCCAAATCACCAGCAGCTATGTTAAATCCTTTGTCCGATAGCTCATTAAATAGTTCTTGATGAATAAGATGAACTTGTCTCAGGTTGGGTTGAGTGGGGTCTCGTTTTACTCGAGATCTGTGTTTTACCGTGACACCACGATGAGCGTCTCCCACAACGCCCTCACCCGCAACAATATCTATAGAATCTGCAGTGTCTTTAGAAAAACTATGAGAGTCTTTTTTGTGCACTGAAACTACATTGGCAACCATAAATCACATTCCTAAAGTAGAATTTTTAAATTTAACATCAAATAATTAAAGAAATATGATCATTCAACTGTCATGTTGAAATGAATGGGTGAAATGACAGCTTCTGAGATTGGCGAGATAAGGCGGAGTAATAAAAAGGGCTGCTCTGTAATGGTTGGCAGCCCTACTGCGCATTGAGTGATCAGGGTTAGGATTGTTTTTCCATTGCCTGACGAGACATTTTCAAAACAGTTTTTCTCGGTAGAAACGGGACAACCCACTGCAAAAGGAAACTGAAAGAGCTTTTGTCGAAAACCACCAGCTTACCTTTTTCCATGGCTTCGTATCCTTTTATGGCCACTTGATAAGGTGTGGCTGAGTTTTTAAAAGCACTGACACCATCTAAGTCTCCGGCAGCCACAAAACCTGTATCCACTGGGCCAGGACAAAGCGCTGTTGCAGTAATGTTGGTATCAGACAATTCTTCAGCAATGGCCCAGGTAAAGGAATTCACATAAGCTTTGGTGGCATAGTAAACCGCTTGCAATGGCCCAGGTAAGAATCCTGCCGTTGACGCAACGTTCAATACCTTACCTTTATTACGTTTAACCATACCTTGAAGGTAGTAATGTGTAAGGGAAGTGAGGGTCGCCATATTCAATTGCATCATGGCTTCGTCTTGAGCTAAATCCCGCTCATGAAATTTACCATGACCACCAAAGCCTGCGTTGTTAATTAGAATATCAATTTGAAGATTTGCTGCTTCGGTGGCGTCAAATACTTTTTGAGCTGAGCCGGCTAGGGAGAGATCCGCAGCGATTACTGTGACTGAGATGTTGAACTTACCCTCAAGCTCTGATTTCAATTCATTCAATTTGCCTTCGCTTCGGGCGACTAATACTAAATTGTTACCATTAGACGCTGCGATGCGAGCAAACTCAGTACCTATGCCTGAAGAGGCGCCAGTAATTAACGCTGTTTGAGTTGATGACATGATTGATGACTCCATTTTAATTCGGTTAAGTATACGAACACTATGATAAGCCTAGGTTTGATTTTTGTGACTAACCAATGGCGCCAACTTAGGTGCAAAAAGTGCCAAAACCAAATTTCTTCATTTTTAAGGACACAAGGTTGCGCGGCCACTTGGGCATTCTAAAGCAGAGTTTAAAGACTAGGGTCATCTTTTAGATGTTTGTTCCAAGATTGGCGCTTTCGATGGATGGTTGAAGGGTTAATCTCTAACAGTTTTGACGCTTGGGTAATATTGCCATCACAGGCTTCTATAGCTGAATTAATAGCGGTCATTTCAACCTGCCACAGGGGCTTTATATCAGCTATTGTTTGAATCGTTCTAATATCTTGCTGTTGTGTTTTTTGGTGGGCCGAATCTGCTTGAGTAATGGGTTTGTTGTGATCCTGTTTACCAGCCAGCACCTTAGGCAACATTGATATTTCTACTGTTGGCCCTTGATTTAATACCACGATGTTGTGAATAACATTGACGAGCTGACGAACATTTCCCGGCCAGCGATAGTGTAGTAAGAAGTTTTTCGTACCGTTTGAAAAACTATCAAAGTTTTTGCTTTCTTCATCTGAGAAGCGCTTAAGAATGGATTGGGCAATTCTAATAATATCTTCTCCTCTTTTTCTTAGCGGGGGAAGACTGATAGGTACCACATGCAAACGGTAGTAGAGATCTTCTCGAAAGCGCCCTTCTTCAATTTCTTCTAATGGATTTCTATTGGTCGCACAAATAAAACGTACATCCACTGCTTCGGTTTCATTGCTACCTACTTTCGAAAATTGTCCAGTCTGAATAAACCGCAGCAGCTTACTTTGCAGCTCAATATCCATTTCGCCTATTTCATCTAAAAATAAGGTGCCCCCATTGGCCTTGCTTGCAGCGCCTTCTCGATGATGGCTAGCCCCGGTAAATGCTCCTTTAACATGGCCAAAGATTTCGCTTTCCATTAAATTGGCTGGAATGGCCGCGCAGTTTAAGACCACTAATTCGTTACCACTCCTTGCGCTTAGGCTATGAATGGCATGGGCGCAAACTTCTTTACCTGTACCACTTTCGCCAGTGATGAATACCGATGCCTTAGAATCTGCTGCTTTCTCAATGACTTGATAGACTGATTTCATTTCTGGGCTGGAACCAATAAAACCAGCGAAATCAAAATTTGATTGGGGTTCTTTTTTTTCAGCTTGTAGTAACTTAAAGCCGTTATCAACTGAAAGCCTTAAACGATCCCGAGTGAAGGGTTTTTCCAAATAGTCTGACGCGCCCATCTTTAGAGCCTGTTTTGCTAGTTCCTCTTCATTGTTATTTACGATTACCAGAACAGTGACTTGTAACGGAATATCGTTGACTGCTTCTAGTATTGCCAAGCCATCTTTTAAATTCAGATCAAGCAACACGACTGTCGGGGCATCTATTTTAAAAATAGCCTCTAGAGTTTCATGGCTATTAGTGGTCGGCCAAACCCTGAGCTTTTCTTGTTTAAGAAATTCCTGATAACAGCGTTGAATACTCATGTTGTCTTCAACGAGAACCAAGTTTCGTAAGTGAGAGGCCATAACACCGAATCATAAAAACCAATGTTATATATAAAAGTAGATTAGTTTTCGCAAACGGGTGTTGCTAATTGCAAGACTGTTGCGATTAGCAAGGGTAATGATTGCGGAATGCAATAGAGCTTAATTAATAATGATTTTAGGAATGTGTTCGGATGTTATCTCAGGTAACCAAGTTTTATCGACGCCAAAAACTGTGAACTTGCATGTCGTGAAAAGGTTCCATTTTTATGACAAACCAGTTCAACTTTTATTTTAGAGATTAAACTAAAAAACTTTGGCACAGCGCTGGCAATACTCCGGGTGTACTTAACAAATTAAGTGTTTAAAAAAAGATTTCTAACTGGAGAAAGAACATGAAAAAGCTAACTTCTACAATCATCGCTACTGCAATCCTTTTAACTGGTAACGCATTCGCTGAATCAACAACTGGTACCGCTCAGGCTACTCTGTTATCTACCATTACTTTTGTTGAAGACCAAGTAGTAGACTTTGGCTCAATCCCAAGTGGAACTGGTACCTGTACTATGGCTGCCTCTGGTGTTCTTAGCGGAATGTGTGCAGGCTTCGCAGACGGTACTGCTGGTCAGTTCACTGTATCTGGTAGCGCTAGCCAAGCTGTTGATATCTCTGTAGGTTCTGGCACAACTGATACTGGCGTAACGTTCAACCCATTGCTGACTAACACTGGTACTACTTCTGATACTGGTACTTTAGACGGAAGTGGTGACCTAGTTGTAGGTGTGATGGGTAGCTTGGACTTAGTATCTGCCGCCGCTGGTGCCCGTAACATGAGCTACACACTAACAGTTAACTACCAGTAATAGATCTCCCACTAGGGAAAGAATTACAGGATTACACAAAGCGAGGTCTAATATGACCTCGTTTCTCTTAGTGAGAAGAAAATAAAGCGCTATCTTTAAAGGCAAGACTTTCTGGTGTTGCCTTCCATGTCTAGAAAATTCATAACTCTTACCTTCTCTGTGATTTCTGCAACTCTTTTCAGCCTTGGAGTTACTGCTGAGTCTGCAATCGGTAATGTATCTGTCAGGCTGATTACGCCGGTTGTGTTGGAAGAACTGAGCCCAGTCGACTTTGGTGCCCAGAGTTCTCAAAACGGCATTTGCAACATGTCTAGCGGCGGAAGTCTTAGTGGCTCCTCCAGTACCTGTACTCAACAAGGTCAGCTAGGTACATTCAAAATAACCGGAGAGGAAGACCAAAGTGTAAGCATCAGTGTATCGGCTGGTGAAGCAGATTCTGGGGTAAGTTTTTCACCCGCTTTAGTTTCCGATGCCAATCCGGTTCTCACCGGTGGTGAAGTCAATGCGCTCATTGGCGGCTCTCTGATTCTAGATGACGCGGTAACAGGTACCTATAACTTGTTTTATACCATTATAGTAAATTACAACTAACACTAGTTAACCAAGAATCATTAATCGGCTGCACTCAAAAATATCTGCCTATACTGAATTGAAAGGTTGTTATCGGTATAGATCCATGTTTCGAAATCTCTCCTTACTATTACTCTCACTCATAGTGCTAACTTTTCCCGCCATAGTGTCGGCTGCGGATGCTCTACAAGTTTTACCGACTCGTGTGGTGATGGATAAACAAAAATCCGCTGAAGTGACGTTAGTGAATAAGGGTACCGATGCCGGTACTTACCGTATTTTACTGAGAAATATTAGAACCGATGATGACGGTAAATTCATACCAGTAGAAACCCCTAATGCTGATGAATTATTTGCTGACAAGATGATTCGTTTTTCCCCTAGGCGTGTGACAGTGGAGCCCGGTAATTTCCAGAAAATTCGTGTGATGTTAAAAAAATCGAAAGGCTTACCAGACGGTGAATATCGAACCCACATGGTGTTTCAATCCTTACCTCAGGTCTCTGGTAGTGATCTTGAAGAAGTAGAGGGCGAAGAATTAGCCGTTTCAGTTGATCCAGTTATTGAAATATCTATCCCAATAATAGTTAGAGTAGGAAAGCTAGACATCAACCTGGAGATTGATTCTCCAGCCGTTATTGAGGATGTGGTGACTTTCGATATTAAACGTCAAGGCACTCGCTCCACCTATGGCGACATTGAAGTTCTCATAAATTCCGGAAACAAAAAGGGTCAACGGGTCAGTTTTGCTAAAGGCATGTCTGTCTATTATCCAAATAACATTCGCCACATCCGTCTACCAATCAGCGTACCTGATGGTGTTGGTGCTTCTGATCAGTTACTCATTAAATACACTGAAGACACTAAATTTGGTGGCAGCCTAGTCGTTGAGAAATCCTTTAAGATGCAGTGAGATATCGGTTGATTTTATTAAGAGCAGTCTTCTTCTTAGGCTGCCTAATACCTTTTTGGGGATCTACCGAGCCGATCCCTCTGAATGAAGATCACAGCATTATTGTAGAAGTCACTCTGAAGTCTTACCCCATCAGTGACGGCATTCTTGTTTATTCCCATGAGGACCAGATTTTAATTCCCTTCCAAGAACTCCTAGATCTATTGGATTACCCTATCAACTTGGAACTAGATAAATCCTTTGCGTCAGGATGGTTTGTTAAAGAAGACAATACAATAGAAATAGATTTTGAACAGAAGACGGTTTATTTAAAAGGCCAAATCGCAAATTCAGATTCACTGGAATATAGCACTGATGAATTTGACTTTTTTGTAGACAGTAAATGGTTCAAAAAATGGTTTGGTTTGGATTTCTCATTAAACTTGGGTCAGCTTCGTTTAATAATTAACTCGGATATTACCCAGCCCATCGAAGCCAGAATCATAAGAGAGAGTCTACGTAAAAAGAAACAAGACCGAGAACGAAAGTCTCGAAATTATCCGGTCATGCCGGATCATTATCATTGGCTCGGCCCCATGGCAGCCGATGTTCAATTACAGAGCAGTTACTCAGAAACCAGTAACCACTCTGTATCCATTCAAAGTGCCGGAGATATTCTCAAACACGAATCCCGTTTTAACTATTACCAGAGCAATGCCATTAACGAACCTGTTGCTAAAATCCGATTAAATAAATACCCGTCTAAACCAAATACTGATGCTCTACCTGGAATTACCCAATACAGCTTGGGGGATGTGTTTGTGCAAAGTCAGGATCTTATCAGTAATGGTCACGAAGGTACGGGATTCATCGCCTCCAAGAATACTGAGCATTGGATTGAAGGCTCGTTTTCAAGTCAGGATTTTGAAGGGCAAAGCATTCCTGGTTGGGAGGTGGAGTTGTATCGAAATGGGCTGTTACTTGATTATCAAGTGGTAGACGAACAGGGCAGATATTTATTTAGCAATGTAGATATAGAATTCGGTGAAAACTTTTTTGAAATTAAGCTTTTTGGCCCTCAAGGCCAAAAACAAATTCGTAAAGAACGCATCAGTGTTGGCCGAAACCTGATAAGACCTGGGCATTGGAGTTACCAAGTATCGGGATTAAAAACGCAAAATCGAGTACTGACCGGAGCGATAGATTCCGAGAAAGAGTCTTATGATGTGTTTGGATTGAACACCATGATGGGTTTGAATACCCAACACTCAGTAGGTATGGGTTTTTTTCAAAACCCGATAAAAAACCAAACACTTCCCAATCAATATATTCGTTTAGGCCTTAATTCCAGTTTTCCATGGCTCTCCTCACAAATGCAATGGGTGCAAGACAGGACAGATCAAGGTCAGGCCATGAGGCTAGATTTAGTGGGTTCAATACCCTTAGGGAGTTATAAATTTAGTTCTGAAAACTATGAAGACTTTAAAAGTGAAAAGAATAGTTTTGGCAATATTTTGAAAGAACACAACCTCTCTTTAAATGGGCGTATTTGGGTTATGCCATACAGCTTAGGAATTACAGAAAAACAGTTCGCATCAGACACTAAGAGTCGTCAACTAGACAACCGACTAAGCTACTTTAATTCAGGCACCAAGCTATCTAACAACCTCACTCATATCTTCGCGACTGAGTCTACGGAATCTAAAACATCGGGAACCTTAAGCATTTCTTCTCAAAAAAATAATTTCAGACTCAGAAACTCAACAGGTTACATTTTGACGACCGAAGAAGTCTCGAACACTTCGTTATCGGTAAATTACAAAGCTAAGCGCTGGTCATCTAATTTCACGGTTATAAAAAGCTTTGGTGATAACAGTGTCACCGGACTAACGTCCAGTATTGGATCTACATTAGGCAATTTTATTTGGTCTGTTGATAGCAGTTGGGACTCTGAGCAACAGTTTTCGGTCGGCATTTCACTAAAGTTTGGGCTGTTTGCAAACCCAATACCCACACTAGAATCATCAGGTTTTGCCACCCAGGGTAATCTGCAGCCCCAGGTGTTTTTAGACGAAGACAATGATGGCGAGTTCTCTGACAATGACACAGCACTGGAAGGTGTTAGTTTTGAAGGTCGTAGCGCTTGGAAAAGTAGTCAAACCGATGAAGAAGGGCAATTAATCCTTAGAGGAATGGATGTTAAAAAAGGCTCTTTAATTAGATTAAACACCAGCACTCTGGATGATCCATATCTGCAACCCATGCTTGACGAGTTTAGAGTGATCAGCCATGCCGGTGCTTTTCGAGAAATCGCTGTCCCTGTGAGTGAAGTAACAGAAGTTGAAGGTAACTTATTGCTGAAGCAAGGTAGCCGAACCAAAGGCATTGGGGGTGTAGAGCTGGGGTTATTCAAAGACGGTGAGTTAAGACATAAAACCCGGAGCGAATTCGATGGGTATTATTTATTCAGTGAGGTATTCCCTGGGGAGTATCAACTTCAATTATTAATTAGCTCAGATACAAAACAAGATCTGGTGATTCCAGATCTTCCCAGTGTAAAAACAAACTCAATCGAAGGCTTCACCTTGATAGAGGATATAGTACTTATAAAAAAATAGAGGTTTCATCGGTTGGCTACTAACGTCTCTGTGTCACTATGTTCAACCAAAAATCTACGCCCGCTACCAGGGGGCATGGCAGTTAGGGTTAACGCATCTTCGTCAGCTAATCGGTTAATTTTTTCAGATAGATCAAATACTTCATTTCTGGCATTAATGATTTTACCTTTCGAAATGTATAAATACTTAACCGGTTGGTTTTCTACCACACCAGAAATGACCAGATCCATTTCAGAATAAGGTTTCCTTATTTCGGCTCTGTTAACTAATAACTCGATTCTACTTCTATGATAATCTTTAGTATTTGCAGACACAGTAACCTGTTGGCCAACAATAGGCGCTAGGTTACTGGGTGAAGCGAATAGGTAGTCAATAATAGCCGACGCTTCTTCATCGGTAATTTGAAAAACCGGCTCTCTAAAAAAAGTTACTAGCGTATCGAAGCTGCCGTCGTTCGAAAAACCGAAACCACGAATTTGGTCACCCATGGGTTTGTTGTCAGCAAAGAGTCCGCTCATTCCAAACATGCCCACCTTAGTATAAAGGTTTCTGAAGTGTGGAATTTTAAAATCCTGCGAAGCACGACCCCCTTCACCATTGCTTAACCCACTTGTACCAAACAATCCTTTTTTGGGACTAACTTCGTGACAGGTATTACAGGTCAATGTGGAAGTCGTTGGTCTATCAAAAAATAATGTTTTTCCTTTTCGTTGATGCATTGTGAGTGTTTGATCAAGATGAGTGATAGGGTTGGGGGGTGGTACAATCGACATGGCGAAATCTGTAAAAAGTTGCATATCCTTCTTATCCAATTCAGTTTCGCGTCCCAGTAATCCAACAAAAGCTGCATTAAATTCTTTAAATGCTGCTGCTTCCAAAGATTCTTTTTTACCTCTCACCATTTCTCGGTCGTTGCCCATTCGATCACCACGCCAGTGTAATGGCCCCATGCCTTTCATACCACGTAACGTTTGTGTCGTCATTGGCCCCTTTAATGGATGAAATGAATCTGAGGCGCGCTGGGTAATAAAGGGTACAAACTTATTTTTGTTTTTAACTGTTGGTTTGTCTGGATCGCCGAGATCCCAGGCTAGATGATCGAGGTCTCCAAAAATATGGCAACTAGCGCAAGAGGTAGTGCCATTGGATGAGGAAATACCCGCGTCATACAAAAACTTTCGGCCGGCGACAATGAATTCAGGCTCGGGAGAAGAGATGGCTTCCGCCTGAATGATTTTCCAGGTTGGTATATCCACAACATGAATGCTATTGGTAAAGCGGTTCATCACGAACAGATTAGATTCATCCTGATTCAATACTAATCCGGTCGGCCCTCCATAGGGAAAGGTAATTTGTTGCCCGGCTTTGGGAATATAACCATCAGACTCGAGCTCTGTCGGATTTACCTTAACAAGTCTATTAGAACTCATGGCGACAAAATATAATTCTGATCCATCAGATTTGAAAACCATCTCCATCGGTTGAGATAAGGATTTCATTTTATCTTGTACCGGAACGCTCTGGCCCATAGGTACAGAAAAATCAATATGAGGGTTTAGATGGTTAGCTATTTGATCGCCACTTTCTGAAATTACCGTTATTTGGTTTTTAGCAATATTGCCTCTTAGACTTCCCCATTCATGGCTGCCGCCTTCAAACCTAGCCATATTGTTGGCATCGGTATTAGATACAAAAAGGCTACCGGTTTTGGGATTCACTGCCATGTTAAAAAGAGTGGTACCTACGCCTGAATACTGTGTGTTAATGGTTAAGCTACTTGAATCAATTTTAAACACATCATAATCAGGCAAATTAAAATACGCCGCATCCGACCAAAGCCTGCCATCGGCGTCCATCCACTGCGTACCGACTTGTTTCATAATAATTGGAGTGCCTGGACGTTTTACACCGTCAACACTCTCTTCAGGATTACTCACTGCTGAATTAGCCTTTGAATGTTGAACGGCTGCGGTTTTATTTCCCGAATGAAAAGCAGCCGCATAAACCCATTTTTCATCTGGAGTCACTGCAAGTGCCCTGGGTACATCGCTAAACAGTGTTAATATTTTTTCAGGGGTAGTATCAGACTCAGAAATGCTCCCATTAAATACCCAAACACTGGCTCTACCAATGCCAGGCTCTTGTAGTTGTATTGATGAAAAATCAGGGTGACTTTGACCACGGAAGGCGGTTGTAATAAATGCTTTATCATTGGCAAATACTATGTCTCTAGGTTCATCTCCAACCTGTAGGGTTTGAATAACTCTTGGAACCCCTTCGGTTTGCACAACACTGATACTGTCTGAAAGATGATTGACTACCCACACTTCACTGCCATAGCTTGCAAGAGCCACGGGCTCTAAGCCCACAGGGACTGTATGTTTGTGGTGAATGTTATTACCAAGGATTGAAAATATTTCCAATGTGGCATTAGGCGTATTAACTGCAAAAAGCCATTCACCATTATCAGAGATGGCTAGAGGTCTTACTTGCCCGCTTTCAAAGTTTACGAAATCTCCGAAGTTCAAATTATCTGGGCCAGAAAACTTGTTTTGAAGCTCTAAACTACCCTTAGTTTGACAGGCACTTATAAGTAGAGTTAAAACAATAACGATTACGCGCATGTCGACCTCCGGAGGATATATATTTGGGTAACATTATTTGTATTTATTGAACCCAATGACTATTAGTTTGTTTAAGTCGGTATTAATTTATTCTAAAAAACATGTTGAATTCATGTTTACCACTTTGTGGGATATCAGAGGTTCCCTATATCTTTTGCACCGGAATCAATACTTTAAATCTACTGTTTGGGCCATCCACACTATTTTTATCCAGTATGCTTACCGTGCTGGAGCCATCCCTAAACCTAAATCGACTTTGAGGTAAATGAAAACCATAAATAAATCGGAAGGTCTCAGCGAGATTTTTATGATAACCATAATGAGTGTATTCCATGAACTGGCCAGAATTTACTTCTTTCACTGAAAAACGTCTTGGTATTTTATAAAGGTCGCTTTCTAGAAAACCTACGGTCTCTTCTTGACACCCTGCTTCAGCATTCGGCGACTGATTGCTGATAGTATAAAGTTTTGTTGGATAGTATTTATGAAAACGCAGCGCTCGTTTAACAATCTCGGCCTTTCGACCGGTGTGCTCTAACTTTTTATCTAAGTCTACGAAAAAATTCGCTGTGTGTACGGAAGTCAATCCCCAGAACCTCTGGTCAGCGTGCTCAACAATTGTTGGCTTTTGAATAGCCGCTTGTTCTCGCATTTGTTCAAACGTTCGATCTAGTTGTGCCAGATTTTGCTCCGGCTTCTTAATCAGTACTTCAAAAAGGTTTGGGTCTTTAACATGTTTCTTAAATTTAGCGGGCGGTACTGTAAATAGCTTTTTGAATGCTCTCGTAAAAGATTGTTGAGATTCGAATTGATATTCCATGGCTAAATCCAGAATATCAATTCGCCCATCTCTAAGTTTGCAGGCTGCATCCATTAATCGACGGTTTCGCGCGTAGTTCATTAGGGAATATCCTGTATACCACCGAAATAACTCGTGAAGGTGCCATTTAGAACAATAACAATGGTCGGCAATAGTGCCGGCTGATAATTCTTGTTTGGTGAGGTTGTCTTCAATATAAGAAATTGCTCGCTTAATTTTTTTTAATGACTGTTGGTTTATCGCTGGCGCATCCATTAAATCACCCTAACTCTCAACACCCCACAAAGTGTTAAATTTGACGGTGAAAATGGCTTTAAGGTTTACGCTCCAGTATTCACGGATTTGAAGTCATGAAAATTAGAACAATCTTAAGTCTATTTTTAGGCATATTCTTCCTAGCTTTAGCCAGCATGTCCTCTGCGAATTCAAAATTTTTAACCGGTGGTTTCGATAGTCACTTGGTTCCACCCTTTGGAAAAATTAAATTCTTGTTAGGGCAACAAAGCGATCAAATTAGTAACTTTAAACAAGCCATCGGCGCAGTGCCTGATTATCCCTACCCGTCTGGTTATATGCTTTACAACGTATTGATGACTGACGGATTCTGGGAGCGAGTGGAATTTGAAGACCTGATCACTGACTTCAGGCAATCAAAACTAGATTACCCAATTGGTTCACTCAATGTCGGTCTGATCTTGATGGATAGCACTTACGGTATTCCCTGTGGCAAAAGTGTGGTGCTGAACCATATTATTGCCGCCACTGGTGGGGAGGTAGTGAATCCTGAGGTGATTGATCCAACATTTCTCGCGTTTGTTGATGAGAGCCTTACCTATGTAATTAATCAATATAAAAAAATTCTTACTCCTGTCTATTTGAGACCAGGGTATGAATTTGACAACACAGGTTACTGTTTTGACTCGGAAAGTTTTAAACGAGCTTTTAGAGGAATTAAGCAACGAGTTGATGAACTAGGAGCCAAAAATATTGCCATGGTTTGGCATGCTGTATCCGGTGCGTATAATGATCCTTCCGGAAATATTGATTACCAGTATTTAAGCCCTGACCATTATGATAGATGGTATCCAGGTGATGATGTGGTGGATTGGGTTGGTTTTTCTTCTTTTTTCAACGGTAATTACGAAGTTCATCAGGCTCCACAATGGTGCCAAGACCTAGCGCAGGGTTTTTTAACTCCTGAGGTTCCTCATCGAACGGTGCATGATCGCATTCTGGATTTTGCTAGAGTTCATAATAAACCCGTCATTATTGCTGAATCTGCCCCGACGACTTACGATCTCAAAAACAATACGGCAAGCTGCATACTATTTGAAAATCCAATACCTGTGACACCTGAGGAAATTTGGGAAACTTGGTTTGAAGAGTATTTTGATTATATTGAAGCCAATAGAGATGTTATTCGAATTGTGTCACTCATTAGTTCTCCTTGGCAGGATGCCGAGTTCTTCCGTTGTGCCCCAGGTAGTTTTGCCTCCCAGCCAGATTGCCCTATTGGTTATTGGGGTCGAAACGTTATTCAAGACAATCCGTACATCTTCGATCAATTAAAATTGGAGTTACAGAGTCCGTATTATCTAAATCCTCGTTGGGTTTATGAATGGCTGGGCTGGTAGGGTTTGTCCTTATTATCTTGACTGACCTATTTATATAAAAATGGGAGCTACGGCTCCCAAGAACCCTAATTAAACTCTTTTTATGCTGCGAACCTAATTACTCAAAAATCAGTTCCCCACAAAGTGTTAAGTTTGAGAAAGAAAATAATCTTAAAGTTTTGTTTCCTAGTCATAATAAGAGAGCAAGGAAATGAATAAAAAAACCAGGTTTGGATTAATCAACTTAGCCGACTATTTTAAAATAATAATTATCATTGCATTGTCATCAATACTAACCGCTTGCTACAACTGGTCTTGGATAGACCTTGTTAATAAAAAAACTGGAGCTGAGCCCACAGATAAAAACTTCATTTATTCACCGGTGCCATCAGAGGACGCATCTGTGTTTTATGTTGGGAGTTTTGAGCAGGGTTTTCAGCTCTATGTCGATGGCAAACCTTTTCAAATTAAAGGCGCTGGGTTGGGGCCAAACGCTGACATGGCGTTGCTAAAAAGCCATGGTGCGAACACTCTTCGTACTTGGGGTGCTGTGTATAACGGCTTTGATTATTTAGAGATAATTCTGGACGAAGCTCATAGCCACGGCTTGAAAGTAATTGCTGGTCTATGGGTGCCTCATGAGCGTCATGGCTTTGATTACGATGATCCAGTGCTTATGGAAGCGCAAATTAGAACCTTCGCTGAAATCGTTTATAAGCATAAAGATCATCCGGCGTTATTAATGTGGGGTTTAGGTAACGAGTATTTAATTGAAATGCAAAACACCAATGTGTTTGGTTTTGTTCAAGAGCTTGCAAAGCTGATTCATGAAATTGATCCTAATCACCCAACTATGACCGTTGTTCCTCATTTGGGGCCCTTTACTAATGAAGCGGTAGATGCCTATATCAATTATGTTCCGGACGTGGATATTCTTGGTATTAATAGTTATGCCCCTATCGAGCAAGACTTGTTAGTGAATTACCCAAATTCAAACTGGAACAAACCGGTTATCATTACCGAGTTTGGCCCTAATGGCTATTGGGAATTACCGGCGACTGAATGGGGCGTTGGCACAGAACAGCCCAGCGGCATCAAGCGACAGCTATACAAAGAACGATACCAACTTATTGAAAATACTAAATACGCCATAGGCTCTACCGTATTCTTTTGGGGGTGGAAACAGGAAAGAACTCATACGACGTTTAACCTGTTTTCAGAAGACGGCCGACACAATGAAGTGACGGATGTTATGAAAGAAGTTTGGTCGGGTGAAGAAGTTGAAAACAGAGCACCTAATGTCACAGCTTTTTATTTGGAAGGTTTTGACACCGTGTCTCCAGAATTAGATTCAGGTGGAACCTATGTGGCTACCGTCATTGCAGAAGACCCAGAAGGAGACAAACTTAATTACTACTGGGAGCTCTATGAAGAAAGCACCGCCACTTCCACCGGTGGTGATGCAGAAGTCAAACCCCCGCTGGTCACGACCTATTCTAGCAATGGCCCCACCCTTTCGTTCACTGTGCCAGAAGAACCTGGTTTGTATCGGCTGTTTGTGACGGTTATTGATGATGTTTCCGGTGGCGATGGGCATGCCAATATTCCAGTTAGAGTGAACTAACAGATCATTAATTCCTGGCCTCTTCGTGTTCATCAAGAGGCCATCTTCCCAAAATTTCAAATGGCCCTGCTAGAGTCGAAAATTTTACGGGTATCATTTTATCTTTTGGTAAAATCATCTCACTTTGGTAAGCCAGCTTTCGATATTTATTATGAATGTCTATGAGCTCTTGATTTAATGACTTTAAACTGGACTCTGTCATGTATCGGAATGAACTATTAAAAGCCGTATTATTTTTACCATCGTGTTCAATGGCATGATCCAAAAATAATGAGTTAAAGTGCTTCATCATTTTTTTGAATGGGCCGTTTGCCCTCAGCAACAACTTACCTTCAATAAGAATTCGATATTTATTATTTTCTCTTAATTCGATAAAAGAATATTTGTCCAGATCTCTTAAATACTTGAAAACAGATAAGTCGGTTAAGCCATAGGCGTGCTGAATCTGCGCGTCGTCATATTCGCAAATCAGAAAAAATAAAAATGAAAAATGACCAGGACGGTTTGATAGAAACTCAATTTGTTCGTCCGTGAGATCGGCCATGGGTTCAGACAAATGCTTAGAAAACTCAAGCAAATCATAAATGGAGAGATCTATGGCTTCACATACTTCATTAAGCCGACTCAATGAGCAGTCTTTATCCTTGAACAGGCGTTTAATGGTTTGTTCAGAGACTTGTATTCTGTCTGCCACGTCTTTATAGGTTAGGCCTCGGCTTTTAAGGGCGAGTTTTAACGACTGGGTTATCTCATGATTCGCTGACAGTTGCATGTCACTTTTTCTCCACCAAAAGGTACATAATGTGTACCTTTTCTTGTTAAAGTTTTAATTGAGTCCTCATTTGCGTAACTTTATCTCCGCGGTACCGAACAACGCAACACCAAAATGATTAATTTCGAGGATTTCAAATGAAAAGGCTGTTAGTAGGTTTATTGTTAGTGGTAGGTGCTCAAACGTGGGCGGCTGAATTAGAGAAGTTATGGCATTTAGACGGTTTTTTGATGCCCGAATCTGTGGTGTATGACCACAAGCGCGATCATTTTTATGTATCCAATATTAATGATGGGATTACGGAAATGGACGGCAATGGCAGTATTAGCCGTGTTCATGCCAACGGCCAGTTGGAGCTTGAGTGGGTTACCGGGCTGAGTTCTCCCAAAGGGCTCTATCTGCATAAGAATTTGCTCTATGTTGCCGATGTAAAAGAGTTGGTCGTCATAGATGTTAAAACACAACAGGTAACTGAGCGATACACGGCAAACGATGCGGTTCTATTAAACGACGTGACAGTCACCAAAAGAGGAGTGGTTTATGTATCCGACTGGATGGGCAATGCCATTTATCAGCTAAAGAATGGTCAATTTTCAAAATGGTTAGAGTCCGAAGGGTTGGAATTTCCAAATGGCCTTTATGCTAAGGGCAAGCACCTTTATTTAGGCGCTTGGGGCAAAAACCCTCAACCAGACTTCACCACTTTGGAAAGCGGTAAATTAAAGAAAATCTCTCTTAAAACCAAAGTGATTGAAGACCTAACGGACGGACAACCTTGGATAAATTTCGATGGTGTTGAGGCTTACAAAAAAGGATGGTTAGCAACCGATTTTATCTCAGGCACTCTACATCAGTTTACCCGGAGTGGAGAATTGGTTGAGAGTTATCCGTTAAGATACAGCTCAGCAGACTTAGCCGTAGCGAAAAAACAGAATCTGATATTAATACCTTATCTGTTTGAAAACAGAGTCGAAGCTTACCGAATTAAGGACTAATTCAATTAAGCAGGGGAATGGCTTTTCCCCTGCTGCTCGCTTTCTCTAAGCGTGAGTACTTCTACTCCAGATTCGGTGACCAATACTGTGTGCTCCCATTGGGCCGACAGCTTTTTATCCTGTGTTACCACCGTCCAACCATCTTTTTTGGTTTTAGTCTTGGGTGTACCTTGGTTCACCATGGGCTCAATAGTGAAAGTCATCCCAGGTTGTAAAACCATTCCCTCGCCTCGGCGGCCATAGTGCAAAACATCAGGCAGTTCATGCATTTCTCGACCAATACCATGGCCACAGTAGGTTTTCACAATGGAATATCCGAATGACTCAGCATGCTTTTGAATGGCGTAACCAATGTCACCCAGTGTGTTGCCAGGCTTAACCGCTTCTATTCCCCGCCACATAGCAACGTAAGTTTCTTTAACGAGTTTTCGTGCGGGTCGAGAAGCATTCGGCATAACAAAGGTTTTGCTCGAATCGGCAATGAATCCATTTTGTTCAAGGGTGATGTCAATGTTTACGATGTCACTGGGTTTTAAAACGTCATCCTTAGATGGCATGCCATGGCACACCACTTCATTCAAAGAGGCATTTAATGAAAATGGATAATCATATTGACCCAAACTGGCTGGCCGCGCATTCAGATCATTTCGAATAAAAGCTTCGACCTTGTCGTTGATATCTAGTGTGGAAATGCCTGGTTTTACAAACCCATCGAGCATGTGAAAAACCTGAGCAAGTAGCTGCCCAGAATTGCGCATTAGATCAGCTTCAGGCGCTGATTTTATCTGAAACTTTTTCATCTAAAACGCCTTCTAGTCCAGAAACTTCATTACGCAGTTGCATTTGAATAATATCGTGAAAGGTAAGCTTAGGGTTCAATTCCAAGAGCCTTCCCATTTTTATCCAAAACTCCGCCTGAGCGTTAATAGAGCGAGACATTACCGTGCTGGCGCTGCGGATTTCCTCGTGTAACTCGTCAGAAATCTTAAGAATTCCCATTATATATACCATATACAAAACATATATATAGTATATTAAGGCTATTCGAGAAAATCTCAACCCTTTGGAATCTAAAATCCTAGCTATACTGTGGGTCATAGAGAACTTCAGGTATTGGGGGCTGGGAATGAAAGGTGTGGTATTCACCGAATTCATGGAGATGGTAGAGGCCAAGTTTGGTGAAGAAATGGTGGATGACTTAATCGAGGCCACTAACCCTGAATCTGGAGCAGCATATACAGCTGTAGGCACTTACAACTACATTGAGTTGATCAATATGGTTCAGGAGCTGAGTAAGCGAGCGGATATTCCTGTGCCCAAGTTAATCAACACCTTTGGGCGCCACTTAGCATCAGTATTTACTTCCAAGTTTCCGAGTTTTTTTGAAGAAGAAGGCAATACAACGGCCTTATTGAAGCGTATTGACAATCACATACATGTGGAAGTTGCGAAATTATATCCGGACGCTGAATTACCAAAATTTTCCTATGAAGAAAGCGCTAGTGGTGAATTCCATCTTTACTACTCATCGACCCGGGGACTGGCTGATTTGGCAGAAGGTTTAATTCAAGCCGTTGCTGAGTATTACCAGGAAAGTTTTGAATTACAACGCCAAGACAGCGAGCAAGATGGCGTTCAACATAGTCATTTCGTTTTAACCGCAGTCTGAGTGAATTGAATGTCAGAAGAAGAAAGGTTAAGGCGTCGATCCCAAAGGGAGAAAACAGCAAGGATTCAGGCTGAACGCATTCTGGAAGAAAAAAGTCGGGAATTATACGACCGCAATCATGAATTGCAGATGCTAAGTGCGTCATTGGAAAAGCAAGTCGCACAACGTACTCAAGACCTTATAGAAACTCGAGATAATGCATTGGCGGCGGCAAAAGCAAAGTCGCAATTCATGGCGAATATGAGCCACGAAATCCGCACACCTCTTAATGGCTTGTTGGGTATGCTGAACATGTTAGTGGATGGTGAACTTAGCCAAGAACAACATGAACTTCTTCAAAATGCCAAACACGCAGGCTCCCACCTTTTAGAAATTGTTAATGACATTCTGGACTTCAGCAAAATTGAAGCTGGAGAAATGCAGCTCTATGAAGAGCCTATTGATTTGTTTCAAGAGCTTGAGCAAACACTGGTGCCATTAAGTCATGTGGCGCAAGAAAAAGGCTTAGATTTAATGGTCGAGATTGATTCTGATTTTCCAGAATATATTCAAGCTGATGGATTAAGAATTCGGCAGGTTGTGACTAATCTTGTGTCTAATTCAATTAAATTTACCAAAGAAGGTTATGTTGAATGTTCAGTTGAAATTCTTTCGCCGCAACAATATCAAATAAGGGTGACAGATACTGGTATAGGCATGACTGAAGAGCAGATTGAAAAAATCTTCAGTGCTTTTGGCCAAGCCGATGAATCCATTACTCGAAAATTTGGAGGTACCGGGTTAGGCCTAACCATCACCCAAAGTTTTATTAATATGATGGGAGGAAAAATAGAAGTAGAAAGCGAATTAAATGAAGGCACAACATTTAAAGTGACCTTCCCTATGTTGCCAGCAGAAGCACCGGAAGAATCTGTTGATCAGATTATAAATGAGAACATCATGTTTCAACATGAAACCGTTTTGTTGGTGGATGACAATGAAGTCAATTTAAATGTTGCTCGATATATTCTGGAACAGGCAGGGTTGAGAGTTGAAACCTGCAGTAATGGTCAGCAAGCTGTGGAGGCAATTGTTGCGAAAGCATATCCCGTTGTTTTAATGGATATTCAAATGCCGGTGCTGGATGGATTAGAAGCTTCTCGACACATTCGAATGTTGGAGTCTGATCGAAAACAAACACCCATCATTGCCATGACAGCCCACGCCACCAAAGAGCATGTTCAAGAATCTATGGATGCCGGTATGGACGGACATCTTACCAAGCCAATAGAGCCCGTCATTCTGTACCGTGAACTGGCTAAATATTTAGAAGTTGATCCCAATGCCAAGCAGGAACTGATAGACGACGGCTCAGTCGGTCAAGTGGAAACTCCTGATCAAAAAATAGAACAACATTCATTAATAGATTACTCACAAGCATTAGCCAGAGTGGGAGGCAAAGAAGCACTACTCAAGAAGATTATTGGAATGTTTATGTCTAATTATGAAAATGTTTGCCAGGAACTGCAGGAGGCAATTGAAAGCAAGGATTGGGAAACAGTTAGAACCCTTTCTCATTCAGTGAAAGGTTCTGCGGCAAATATTAGTGCCAATGTTTTAAGCGAAAGTGCAGCTGAATTGGAACTCTCCATTAAAGCAAGTCAGCTGACCAATGTTAGTGATCTGTTTGAAAAGTTTAGCTGCAACTGGCAAAAACTAATGCCGGAGCTCGAGCATTACCTCTCTCTTCATTAGTACTCTTAGCATATCTATATCTCCCTAGAAGAAATGAATGCATTGCGAAAGTTACGTTCAAAAGAGTTTAGAAGAAGCTTTTAGGTGATTGAATATCCGGCTAAGCCAACGCCAAGTGGCGTTGGCATCAAAAGAGATAGTACTAATGATAACTGGAGTGCAGTTGCTCAAGGTGATAGATCATCTCACTTCGTCGTGTTTGAACCTCGTGTCGATTAAGGCCTTCATAGGAAACAAGCCGGTCGATCATTTTGCCTTCTGAAACAGCTGTTAAGGCTGAATAAAAATCCCACTCCATTGAAGCCGTTACTTTTACCGCTTGAAAACCGTTGTATCCGATACCACCCTCAAAATTAATTACTTCATTGCTAGCGTAGATATCGTCTGCCGAGTCATCTGCATAAAAGGGGAATCCGAAACTGACGAAATACCCTTCAGAGTCGAATAGCGTCAATTTAGTTAGGCCGTCAATCTCAATTGAGCTTTCAGGTGTATTCCCGATATCGAAATAAATAGTGTCAAATCCATTCCATGACAAGGTTCTAGCTTCTAGAGGCTCAGGAAAATCATCTTCATCTTCTTCTAGTGCAGACATTGAAGTTATTACAAGTTCTTCGATTTCATCCAAACTAAAAGAGCTTGGGTCAACAAGATCTGAACCGGTAAATTGAATAGAATTGCCAGCCATCAAACAGGTATTTGTCGCAATACCTGAACCCAACTGGCCCAGGTCTGCATCAATATAACCAAAGCCAAGCTCCTCTGAAAACAATTCCACCCCTGATCCATCGTTAAAAATTAATCCAGCTAGCCTAACAAAGCATAAGTTCGATTCTGAGGAATTGGTTATGCTCATGTTGTAGTAAAAAACAGTTGTGCCGGTCTCGTAGAACACCCTAGCTTCAGTGTCCAGCACCAAATCAGGATGGTCTAGCTCCAGAGTCACATCGATAATTTTCTTCTGAGCGTTAGTCTTGTTTGAGCCAATGCACTTTCTCTCAGACAGCTGGAAAACGTAGGTGTTGTTTCCTTCGATACTGGTATCTGCAGTTGTGTTTTGCTCGCAAAGTCCATTTATAAAGTCATAATCAGTATCATTACCGGATGAAGAATTAGAGCCGTTACAGGCTGTCAGGGTGCAAAAAATAAGCACCACTAATCCAAAGTGTTTGATAAGCATAAATTGTCCCTGTTGGTTTATTATTGATGTGATTGATCGGCGTGATAACCTTCCTTGGAATAAAAATAGTAGCCCTAATCAAATCTGAATGATAGATGACCTTTATGTTAATTGATGGTCAGATTGACCTAGCGATAAGTTAATGAGTTGATTTCAAAAAAACACCTTGAAATTTTCAATAATAAGGCCCAACTGGCTCAAAATCCGTATAATGCGCGTCCGGTTTTAATAGCAACAGAGGATACACCCGTGGAATACCCCACCCGTTATGATGTTATTGTCATTGGCGGCGGCCATGCCGGTACTGAGGCAGCCTTAGCCGCGGCCCGTATGGGGGTGAAAACCCTTCTGTTAACCCATAACACTGAAACCATAGGTGTTATGAGCTGCAATCCAGCTATCGGCGGCATAGGTAAAAGTCACCTAATAAAAGAAATTGATGCCTTGGGTGGTGCCATGGCTCGCGCTACTGATAAAGCGGGTATTCAGTTTCGTATTCTCAATAGCCGCAAAGGTCCGGCTGTTCGTGCTACCCGTGCTCAAGCGGATCGTGCTCTCTACCGTGCTGCTATTCGCGATATCGTTGAGAATCAAGAAAATCTGCAGATTTTCCAACAGGCAGCAGATGACCTGATTATGGAGGTCGACAAAGTTGTTGGCGCCGTTACTCAAACCGGTATTAAAATTTATTCCAAGGCCGTTGTGCTGACCGCGGGAACCTTTCTTGGTGGCAAAATTCATGTTGGTTTAGAGAACTATTCAGGGGGGCGTGCAGGAGATCCGCCATCCATTTCTCTATCAGAACGTCTGCGTGATTTACCGTTTCGAGTAGACCGTCTTAAAACAGGTACGCCGGCGCGAATTGATGGTAGAACCGTCGATTACTCAGTTCTCACTGAACAGCCTGGTGATACCCCACTCCCTGTTATGTCGTATCTTGGAACTGTTGATGAACATCCAGAACAGGTTAGCTGCTGGATCGCTCACACCACAGAAGAAACTCATGACATCATTCGAGGCAACTTAGATCGATCGCCCATGTATTCAGGTGTGATTGAAGGTGTTGGCCCCCGTTACTGTCCGTCTATTGAAGACAAAATTATGCGCTTCGCGGATAAAAATTCTCACCAAGTCTTCGTAGAGCCAGAGGGCTTAAGCACCTACGAGCTCTACCCTAATGGTATTTCTACCAGTATGCCATTTGACGTTCAGGTGCAATTTATTCGCAGCATGAAAGGATTCGAAAACTGTCATATTACTCGTCCGGGTTATGCCATTGAGTATGATTTTTTTAATCCACAGGACTTAAAACATAGCCTTGAAACTAAGCATGTAGAAAACCTGTATTTCGCAGGTCAAATCAACGGCACAACTGGCTATGAAGAAGCAGGTGCTCAAGGTCTACTAGCCGGTACAAATGCTGCACTGCGAGCTCAAGAAAAAGATGCTTGGCATCCTCGTCGTGATGAAGCTTACACAGGTGTGTTGGTCGACGATCTAATTACTCTGGGCACTAAAGAGCCCTATCGTATGTTTACCAGCAGAGCAGAATACCGTTTGATTCTTCGTGAAGACAACGCCGATATGCGATTAACAGAGCAAGGCCGAAAACTAGGTTTAGTCGATGATACTCGCTGGAAAGCCTTCTCTGAAAAAATGGAAAACATCGAAAAAGAAAAAGCCCGATTGTCTTCAACATGGGTTCAACCTAAAACCGAAGCAGGTAACAAAGCCGACGAAATTTTAGAAAGCCCTATTACCCGTGAATACAACTTAATGGATCTACTGAAGCGTCCAAACATTGGTTATCACGATATAGCAAACTTAAAAGGTGATGCGCCAGAAATACCGGCAGATGTTGCTGAACAAGTTGAAATTAACGCCAAATACGAAGGCTACATTCAACGCCAAGAAGATGAGATTGCGCAACTGCGTAAACACGAAAATACACCGTTACCTGTTGATTTCGATTACGAAAGTATCGGTGGTTTAAGTAATGAGTTGAAGCAAAAATTAATGGATGTTCGACCAGAAACTCTAGCGCAGGCTTCTCGAATTCCTGGTATTACGCCGGCTGCGATTTCAATTTTGTTGATTCATCTCAAGAAGATGAAGGTGGCCAAGACGGCTTAAAGCCAGTTTCAGATTACCCACCATCAAAAAGACAATACTTGGCTATTCAAGTCAGTATTGTCTTATAAGCGAGTTCAGAGATCCCTTATATCAATCCAAGAATTAGCAGCGCTATCATTTAGTAGATTCTAGAACTGATCCCTTTATGTAGCGACTCTAAATCGTCATTACTTTTTAATAAGCCTTCAACTAATTTCAATAATCTTTCGGGTTGGCTACCTGCGTTTTTATGATCTGAATTCGTTTGAGATACCCATATCTCAAATACCTTATTTAATAGATTCATTGAGTTTTGAGCAATCTGGCTGTCTATCTTCTTTTGTTTTGTCTTGTACGAATTAATCTCTGTAATAAAGCTCTCTAAAGAAGAAATAACATTGGTTAGCTTGTCACTATTGTCATCTGTAAATGCAGGTAAATAAGCAGATTTACTTGCCTTATTAAAAAAATGTGCTGAAGTGAGTGCCCCAAGAAAATAGTAGACGAAACATAGCTTTCGATAACTATTTTGGCTTGAGATAACCCAACCTCTGAGAAATATATTGTAAATATCCTTCTTAATGTTTCTATTGGACTTAAAAATTCCTGGAATCAACTCGAAATCATTGATTCTGGAATACTCGTAGTTTGAATACAGTCTAAGTTTAAGCATATAGAGCCTTCCCCACCAATACGAAGACTGACTCACACCTGACAAATAGGATTCAGCTTTATTTAGTGTGATAAGTACATCTTCAAACCTAGAAGCATAGTTTCTATAGTAATTCTTGTTTCCTTGAAAGCTTGAATCTGCACTTCTTAAGTACTGCTGTCTAGCTATGATACTTTGTTCTAAGTAAACTTCTGCTCGTCTTAAAAAAACCGCAGCTGCCCGTGTCCCAAATTCTGAATCATTATAGTTTATGTTTAATGAGCTGGCTTCATTGAGCCGCCTGTGTGCTTCCTTAAACCTATGTAATCGACCAAGGGCTAGACCATATAAACATAATGTTTTTGAACGTATATTTATTTCATGATTCAAAAAAGTAGATGGAATAAAACGAGTAAGCTCAATAACCATTGAACACGTGCAACAAACATTAACCCATAAAATTTTGTCGCTTCCCAGGGCTTCAAAATGCCTCTCATTTATTCGTCCGACAATCTTTGCATGTCTCACAATAACCTGAGCAATACTAGTCAAGCGATGACATATTACAAGTAAAGCACTTGGATTGTTGACATAGTGACTAATTATGTAATCTCTCATCTCTCTTATATTAGATACTAATGTTTTAACCGTTTTTTCTTGATTATTCTCATCATCAATTAAAATACCAGTGAGATTAAAGTTGATATGAGTCTTATTAATGTTTGGGGAGGACTTCAAAAAGTTTAAAAAACTCTCATGTAAGTCTGTTAGTTTGCTAGGATAATACCGCTTATCTGTTCGTTTTTCTATTTTGAGAGAAAAGAACGTAGGAGCTTTAGTATCACTCTCATTACTTAATTTGTCTGATGGCCATGGGTTATAGTGTGGGCCTATGTATTGCGTGTTGTATATATTTCTACCAACATCTCGGCCATGCTTATCTCGTACTTCTGATGTTTGGTTGATTAGCATGCTTACAAGTAGTTTTACTTGTAGAATTTTATTAAAAAACTTTTCGTCGGGCTTGTGTTCCTCAATACCTATGAAACCGAGTATTTGGTTGTCGCTTAGTTCATTATCCACTGAAAAAGAGGCGCTACCTGAAGAGGAACTTTTGTCGTTCGAAATATACTTTCCTAGCTTTTCTAATAGTATATCCAAATCAAATAAAGCCTCGACATTTCTTCCTCTCTGCCAATACTTTATCTTTGTACTACTTATTTGAAAAATTTTTGTTAATAAAGTGAGTATGGTTATTAATAGGTTTAATCGATAGTCGATTAGTTCACTTTCTCCTTCTGAATTGTCTTTTTCAGTGTAAATCTGAATCAATTTAAGATTAAAAGAAAATTTAATTTCCTCAAGTGCACAGGTTGAATGATAGATGCTCTCTTGCAATGGCGTTGCATGATAGCTCGACATGAAGGCGCGAAAATACCAATCAGCAATATAATAGTGAGACTTGGATTTTAGACTTCTAAACTTTTTAATACCAATTTTCGGATTGGCTGAAGTTAAATTCAATTTCTCTAGCTCGTCGCGAATTTTCTTTCGTACATCTCCATATTTCCATGAGTAACCTCCAGGCTTGGTAAGAAAAATCTTTTTAGAAATAAGCTCATTTCTCCACTTAAATAAGTGTTTTGCTCTTTCTAAGTCATTATCAAATTTTTCTGTATTAAACTTTTTAGGGCAAGGGTACGCTGCCTCACTAAGGAGTGCACTGATATGTCGGGAATATCGGAATAAGCTACTGACGTATAAGAATCTAAGTTTTGCATTCTGTTCTCTTACTAAGAGATCATTAGATATAGCTTTTTCCCAAGAAAGATCTTCTTCTTTATTGGGTAACAGATTAGTCATGAAGTAATCAATTGCAGACAATGCTTCTGAATGGCTTTCAAAGCAATTCTTACTTTCTGTATCAAGATCATCTTTATTTGATTCACCATTACTATCATGGGAAGTATTGCTAGTATTTGAAGCACTACTTTTGGCATAAGATAAGTTGGTCTTCCTTTGTGCTTTTCTATTATTTTCTAGAGGTGCATGTATCACTCTAAAACCGATTTCGTCCAAACAACCTAGTACTCTCCCATTAACGGTTTCAGTACTAATATCAGTGGTATCTTGAGGCCAAACACCCGCGCAGTTACCCATACCGTTTCTATCGAAAATGAATATATTCCAATCTGCGGGGTCAATAGAAATTACACTTAGGTAGGTTTTCATATGGTTGACGATTGAGTTGTAGTAGTGATTTTCAGGATCTTCGTCAGTTATATTACCTTCGGGTAGATAGAATTGAATGTGCTCTTGATGTAATTGCCCTAGCTCTTGATAAATAGCACGAATGATTTGTAGATATAGTTCGTTGGAGTTGGCATAGTCTTCAGTTTCAAACCATAAACATTTTTTTCCATCTTCAGATAAATTGAAGAAAATTGATGCCATAAATTTAGAAATACCATATTTACCACTTAGTGTGATTCTTTTTCCTTTTATTTTGCCTTGATATTTCGAAAGCAACTTATAATCCGGGCTCTTAACTTCAAAGGGATCGCCTGAGCATATTTTCACTATATAATTGAGCAATTTAATTCTGTCTTTTTCTCTTTGAGACTTACCTGTAGGCTCAGTTAAATGGTGAATGGGTGGTACATGCTGATCAAATTCATAGTAGCTCCCACCAGGAGGTAATGCGAGCGTGAGGTGTTGATATAGCTCGTACAAGCAGTATTCTGACTTCTGTGCAGGTGAAAATATAATCCTATCTTCATTGAAAAATTTTTCTGGGAAGAACGACTTAATTTGAGCAATATCTCGCTTAAATGTGCAAATAATAAATACTTTAAAATTATCGTTTTGACGTAGACAATATTCGATGAGTTGTCTAGTTCGCAAATCAATTAGGGAGGTACCTATTACGAGTAGATGTGATGGTAATAAGACTTTGTTTCTAAGTGTTGGATAGAAATAGCTCAAAAATGTATGCTTATCTCTTACTGATGGCGTGTCGTCTAATGAAAAGTCAGATCTAGTTTGATTGTAGTTACCATGAAGCTTTATAACAGTTGTATTATTACCTATGACCTCGTTAGAGGGTAGCTCACTTTGTTTTTCAACACTAATTTCTTCTACCTGAAATTTATTCATTCGATAGGCGTCTTCGAGTAGACCATCAAAATTAGTGGTCAATATTTTTTTTATTCTTATTTCGGGTGATAATTTTACTAGTAAATGATGGTTCTGATTTGGTTTTTTGTTACTTACTAAAAATCTGTTGAAACTGTCAATGATCGAGTCGTTAGCATTTTTTAAGAGCACATACTTATTTGACCGTAAATCGAGTGATAATCTAGAAATAAAGTTTAACGTGGCTCGCCAATCATTAAGAGACCTTAACCCAATCTCCTGGATGAGATCCTGATCATAGCAAGGGTGCTGGTTGGCAATATTATAGAATGCTGTGTTTGGGTCTTTCCCCAGAAATTTGACGATCTTCTTGGAATTTTCATCAAGATCTAAGATTTTTCTTTTTTCTTTCCAAGGGACAATAGAGGGGCATAATGGTCTTCTTAAAAACGAATCCAAATACTTTGTTAGAGTTCTAGTGCTTAGTATATCTCCTTCTTCGTAGTTTTCGAATTCAAGAATATTATTATATGAAACTTCTACGCCATATCTTGCGCATGTTGATATATAAAAATTAATTATGAATTCTTTATCAGCTAGGTATTCTGTTCTGCTAGGGGGATCTGGCCAACCATGTTGCTGAATTTCCAGCGGCTCTGACAATGCCTTGTTTGAAAATAATAGGCAATAGACGTGACAAAGATAGTTTCCGATTTCACTGCCTAGCATGATGCCAGATTGATAAGAAATTCCACTGCCAACTAGTGGAGTGAATGAATACCCTCTATCAAGCTCGGCTTTGATTTTTTCATAAAACACTTCGTCTAAATTAGACATAAAAATCCTTTTTATAGTTTGCGAATAATTCCTTTCGCACAATTAGGGTTAATTTTTATTGCTATCTCTTAATCGGATGAAAATCAGTCCATAAGTTGCTCCTAACACTAGGAATACTTTTATTTCATTAGAATTTCAAATAATGAATATGTATATTAATTCTTATTCAGCCTAATAAATTCGAATATAAACGCTTCTCAATAACCAAGGTTTTAATGGTTAATACAAAATGAAAATGTTCTTGGATGGTTTTTTGAATATATATTGCTGAGTCTAGAGTGGCTGCTAAAAAGATTTCTAAATGAACGATGCCACCCTAAGGTGGCATAAAATTAACGCAAGGGATATTAAAGCCTACCCCTCAAAGAAAAGTTACACACTCCGCCATTGACTCCAAAGCGGCCAGTACCCGTTACACCTGAAACGTTAGAAGATACGTCACAGGCTATCTTTTCATTGACGATGTTGCCTTGGTGATATCGTCTTAAGGTTGCATACACAGTGCCTTTGCATTCCAACTGATAGTTTGCAATGCCTACTGTGTCCCCCAGGGTTTTCCAACGACAAGAGCTATGAGTGCTTCTGCTTGATGATGCTGGTAGAGAAGAATGCAAAGGAGCATTTTGTGCCAGGGCTACTGTGGTAGGGGCTGATGTGGCAGCAACTGGTGGCAGGTTATCACGAGGTTGAAGGTTGGGTGCCAATGCATTTGCACCAGCATCAAATACTTCAACAATTTGATAATCAAATGTGTTGCGGTTGAAATTTCTAAGTTCGTAATTAGCACGATTAATTTGGAAAACCGGATCATAAAAGCCGCCAGAGGGTACCGTGTTATAGGTAACGGTAGCCACTTGTTGCGAGCCCATGTAGCAATACAGTTTTTGTGACGAACGAGAGCCGCTGATAGTGGGTGCACTCCAGCCGCAGAAATGCCCTGACGCTACATTGTCTTGATCGGCAATGACTTGAGTGAAGCTGCCATCGGATTCCATAATGAGAATGTTATCAATCGCAATATCGCCTCGGTAACCTCCAGCTGCCACTGCTTTAAAGCGTATGCTTGATATGAAGGTGTAATTAGGTAATGTGACTGTTTGAGTTTTCCAAGCTGCACCATGAGAGCTTTGTTGTTGGCCTGAGACTGACCAAAGACTAGACCAGCCTCCAGGGGTTCCTATTTCCAGAGATAATGTTCCTATGTCTGCTCCAAACATATGGTAGTCGAAGGTAACGGTTTTACCGGCGGGAACAAAATGGTCGCTGCGCAGTGTTGCAGTGTTTCCAGAGGCATGAGCATGGCCAGAGCTTGTTTCGAAGTAAGCATAATAGGTTGAGTTAGAGCCAGATGACGGCCCAGTATTACCAGAGGGTGTGCCACCACTGTCTCTTGACCAGTTGTAAGTTCCATCATTAGTCCAGCCCAATTCGGTTTCGAAATTTGCATCAATAGGGTTCACTGAAACTGCTGGAAATTTCCAATCAATAAACACACTGCTAAGATCTCGACTGGCCGCACTGGAAGCCGAAAGCACAATGTTATCAGCGGTTTCCTGAGTGGTGTCCGCATTTGGTCTTGCGGCTAAATCTTTAAAGAAATTTTCTACCCAGTTGTCCCCATAGGCTTCCCACAGATTGAAATACATTCCAGTAATTACATCGCCGCCGCCATTGAGGCCATAGGTATTTGACACGCCCTGATTATTAATGAAAACAGAATTGAAAGTATAAGAGTTACTGCTTAAGTAGGTGCTGAACAATTCCTGAAAGGCATCAATGAATCCAGCCACTGTGAATGTATCGCCTGAACCGGTTCGAATAGGTGCTAAGGGTAGGCCTAGCTCGTCAGTAATATAAATGCTCATAAATACTGCGAAAGGTGTGGATAAATCAGCAGTGTGGGTTTTGCCGCTTATGAAAGTGAAGTTTCGGCCTAATTCGTAAAATAGAATTTGCTGACGTAGGCCATCATTGTTGTGATAGTTATAAAGCGTGTCCCACCAGTCTTTTAGAATTTCTATGCCAGTATAACCAACATATCCACAGCCTGCTCCGCAGGTGCTGTCTACAACGGCGATGCTTCCTTTGCCATTATATTCTCTAAACAGAGTCGGTTCGCGACCTGTGACCCTGGTGTAGATTTCATAGGCACTGTCCAGGTCATCTAATATGGCGTTAATAACGTTGCTGTTATACATAGGGTGATCTAACAATAACACAACATGTTCGCCCTCAAAGCTGTATCTAGTGTAGTTGTCTTTTTCAAATGATTCGTAAGAGACAGCTGCTGCTAAAGCAGTGTGGGTAAACAGAGTCATTGATATAACGACTAAAAATTTTATAAATCGTTCCATTGCGCTTTCCTTATCGTTTTTATTAAACATTCTTTTTGCCGGGATAAGCCACTGGCTTTCATCCATGTGTCGGCCAGAAGAAGATAGATGAGAGAAATATGGTTTTCTAAAAAATGTTTTTAGAATATGTTTGAATTGAGATGAATTTTGCGAAGTGGATGAGATATTCATTTCTATCGCCAATATTAGAATGAAAAAAAATAATTCTATGTTTATAAAAAACCATTAGATTTATAAAATTATCTTGAGCTAACAGTATTTCAAAAAGTGTTATCTCAAATTTAGTTGAATGAGAGCTATCGAAGAAGATGACGTTATGCGCAAGATAACCATTTCAACACAGCATAAGTTGTCGCTATGTAAGTTCATAAAGGTTATGTTGTGAGTGTGATGGTTTTTTATGATCAGTTTTGCATCCAAACACCACCAAAAAATCGTTAACCCAATGGAGCCAACTATAAACCTTTGAACACAAGGCTCCCACAAACAGAAAACTTAAGGAGAAGACATGTTAAAACAAGTATGGAACTTTATTTCTGGAAAAGGTGCTTCAGTCATCAGCGACATTGAGAGCACGGTAGACGAGTATGTGTTTACCAAGGAAGAAAAATTTAAATCAAAAGAAGAAGCTGAGCAATTTAAAGCGGAGATGAAACTTAAACTCGCTGAGTTAAATAAAAAATTCTATGACAGTGAAGCGGGTTTCAAACTTGAGCTAGAAAAGCTGATCTCTGAAAGAGACAAGCTTAAGGAAGAAACCTTTCGAAAGCGCTTAGAGTTGTCTGGTGACGTGATAAAAGCTGAACTCTCACAGGATGATAAATACACCAAGAGGGCGAGACCCACTGTGGTATATGCAGGCCTGGTGTTTGTATTTCTAGAGTTAGTAGGGCTGCGAGTTTTTGTGTTAGATCTTCTTGAAGCAAGCCCTGCTATTGTAGAAAGCTCCAGCAATGTATTTAACAGCTTTATGTGGGTTTGGGGTGGCGTTGTAGGTGTGTACGCGGCTGGACGTTCCGCTGAAAAACGCGGCGTATCAAACAAGGTAACTGATATGGCGACTGGGTCAGGAAAAAGCAGAATTAAAGACGCTATCCAAGATCTGGAGGATTATAAATGGTCAAAGTAGTTGTGCATTGTTCTGATTCCGGGTTCGGCAACGCCGCATTGATTGGCAAATGGCATCTCGAAAATGGTTGGAGTGGTATCGGATATCATTACGTCATTTTAAATGGCTGGTTAGCCTCGGGTATCTATAATTCAAACTACAATGGACATATTGAAACCGGGCGCCCTTTAAATGATGATCCATTTATTTCAAAAAAAGAAATGGGTGCCCACGTTCGGTCTCATAACACAGGCTCAGTCGGTGTTTGTCTGATTGGCCGTTCAGGTAGCTTTACTGATGAACAAAGGCTTTCACTGCTAGATGTACTCTACCAGTTGGAAGAACAGTTTAGTGAAATTGATGTTTTTCAGCATTCAGATCTCGATCCAAATAAACCGAACTGTGCGGGTTTAATCACTGGCGAAATAATTTCTAATTATGAAATTTATAAAACTAAACGAAGCATAGATAGATTTAGATAATCCGATCTGACTTAAGGCTACTTATCAGAGTAGCCTGTAATTGATTGCACTTATTATTGGAAAATATGGTGTTTTTAATCTTCTTGTATCCAAGACAACTCTCCGTCAAAAACAGTGCAGTTTTCAACAGAAGCTTCAGCATTAGGTAGATATATTTGTAGTTTATCTGACGGTGGGTACTCAAGGTATTCAGAGCATACAGCGCTTTGACCTGTCCCAATTGCCACCTGAGTTCCGGGCTTCAACTGACATTGAACCAACTTATCTAATGGCGACCATTGATAGCAGATTTCATAATCTTCTCGATACTGGCTGACTTTCCCATCCGGTTGATAAAATGCCCACCAGGCTCCAAACCGGCTATTGGGGTTAGTGCTATTCCACGCTCTATAAACAATGAGCGTTTGTTGATCCTTTAATTGATAAGTCTTGCCTTCACATAAGCCGCCCTTTCCGGGCTCCCCTAACGCTAAATTCAATAATTCTGAGTTATTGGTTTCAATAAAAAAATCAGAAAACTCGCCAGGGATGGTCACGTCTCCTTCGCACTGAACTATTTCTTGTGACGCATTATGCTCAGATACGGCTTTGCACCCACCAAGCATAAAAATACAGATTACTATCAAATTCAGTTTCATTATCAGACAACAAGCTTATTTTGAGTTGGGGCATATTACAGGAACCTTTGATTAACTTCCCAAAATGCCAGATGCCAAAAATTGTATAGTTTGATACTCAACAGGCTGATCGGACGACATTTGATTGAGCCAAACCTCTACTTCAATTTCTATGTAATCTTCAGTCTCATTTAGCTTTTTATTATTAACTGTGGCGTAACTGAACATGCCTCTTAAATTAATATGTTTACTCGGCTGAGTAATGGCTGTGGCTAAATGAAAAGGGGCAAACTTCCAATAGTCCATATTTATTTCAATATTTTTAAACCCATGACTAATAATTGGGTAATCGAATAATATGCTGCTGGTGTCACAATTTTTTATTTTCGTATTATTATTTTTACTGAGTATTACCTGTAAAGTGCATTGGTGATAAGAACACTTAATAGAGTCATTTTTATACTGAATGATTGATGGGTTAATAGAAAACACTTTAGTAACATCAAAATAACCTCCTGCATCAGGTAGGTAATGTTTTTCTAAAATGATATAAGCCTTGTCTGACTGAGTAACTAAAGGTATTGCTTCGCTGGCGAAGGATTCAGCCATTTGAAATTGAGCAAATAAAATCAGGCCGGTAATAGCCTTCAATAGCTTTGTCATTAACGATTACCTTCAACGACACTATAATTGTCAATTGCTTATGTAATGCTTAGCCTTTTTTAAAGCGACTAATCAGTCGCTATTTACAGGCAAATAGATGTAGTTTCATAAGCTCGCAAATGATGTCAGCCTAATACTTTTCCGCACGTTAGAGGCAGTCCATCAAGTGCGGGTAATAATCCACATTTATTTGATTAAATTCATGATAATGTTCCATTGATAATGTGTGCTAATTCGCAAAAATAGACTGGTATTAATGACGGTTTGTTATCAATTTTGAAAATCGAAGTTTCAATAATGAAAGTGTCTTGTTATTTAGTGTGAATTAGTAATTAGGTATATATTGATTTTATCAATTCTCTTTTTGGGTTTTCACTTTTTTATATTGGGTTTAGTTCATCACTAAACCCAATGTTCAGGCTGTTACTTCTGTGCTAATAGATGGTCAACATTTACCGATGCCCTGAACCATTCAAAGTCTTCAATGCCTTCATAAAATTTATCCCTAACTTGATTGAAATATTGATTGATATAACGATCCGGGCCATCCGGCTCCTGCCATTCTGTAATCACAACGACCTCTGGTCCTCTAGGGCCGTCTGAAAGGTATTCATAAGTTTCTACTTCTGCTTTCAGTGCAATACGACCTTTCGCTTGTTTAAGAATGGGTTTAACAGCTTTTAGGTAGTTGTCATAAGCCTCAAAGTCAGAAATCTTCCCAAAGAAAATCGTGTAGGTTTTTGATGGGTTTACCTTGAGTTTGTAAGATCTCTTTAAGGTAAAACTCATGATTTTCAGTTCCTCCCAGGCCTCAGACCTTGTTTGTTTTAGCGCTGGCCATTCTGGGTTTGATTCAAATCTTTGTTCCGCCTCCGCACTCGGCCATGAGTAAAGACTTATGACATCTGGATAAAACTCTCCAGATTGGGTTTCTGGATTTACCCAGCTCATTTCCAGTTTAAAGCCTTCTTTGTTAGCCAGAGGAAATACGGACTGGAAATATTGATTTTGGGCATCCTGGCCGTCTACACGTAACTTGGGTGCTATGACAGCCAACCTCTGGCCTTTTTTAAATTTTATGGAGTAAGTGTCTGATTCAGCAGCTGCGGTGGTCGCTAAACCTACCGTTGCCACTAAAGAAATGATTAGATTGATAAAAAGTTTCATGGGTTCTCCTATTGTTCTCATGTTGTTGATGAAACAAAAGGGAAACTATGTTTTTCGCAGTCTTATGGCGTCCTTTTCGATAGAAAATGACTTAATTCACTGAGTTACGCCGCTCTCTACTCTACCCGATGCTGAACTAGCCGGGTCTGATCTAAGGGCGTTTCGATACTGAGCTGGCGTTTCGCCGGTTTGTAGTTTAAAGCTCTTATAGAAACTATTTTTATTGTTGAACCCTGATTGATAGGCAATGTTCAGTACTGATACCTGTTTTGGCTCGGTTTGCATCAATGCCATTGCATGTTCTATTCGAGCTTGATTCAGGAAATCATAGAAACTTTTATTTAAACAGATGTTTAAGGTTTCAGACAGTTGATGACTCGTTACTCCTAACTGATCGGCCAATTGCTTAAGTGTCAGTCCATTATTCAGATAAGGTTTCTCGTTAGACATTAGAGCGATAAGTTCATCGGCAAGAGATCGAGCAGCATTCGCTGTTATTGATTTGAACTCTTTAACTTCGCTATCCGCGTCAGAGGTATCTTCCGATTCGTCATGAGCACTCTGATCGTCTGAGGGCTGTATAAAAAGCAATGCAGCGCACAGTAATAAAAGATAAATAGAAATGGCAATTAACATGATTTGCCAGAACAGCTGATTAAATTCTCCACTGGCTGTAAGGTTTATCAATATGTACAGGTCCAGTGCAATCAATGCCAATAAGCCTAATTGGGAATAGGCCAGCCAGTATAAATTTGTACTTGAAAATCGACTCAGCAAAATAGCTAACTGTCGACGATGCTGAACACTCTTAAAGAAAACATTCGTTAAGTAAATCGAAAGTTGGCCCAGGGTGGCCCAGATATACCAAATGTCAAAATTAATTAGTCCAGTTGAGCCCAATAAACCTAACAACAGAAATGGAACAAAGTGAATCGCACCCACTTTAATACTGACGGGGTTATTAGTAATCTTTTTGAATACCAGCCAAAGTGCGGGCCCATATAACCACGTGTACCGGTAAATAAACGAGAGTATCCAATCCGGTAGGGCTAAAGGCGTTAAGGCAAGGTAACCATTGAGCACCGGTAGTGTCATTATCAATATAAAAATGACAAAGACCAAGCTGATATCCGAATCAGTTTTAAACTTAACAAGTAAACTGAAGACTATCCATAGACTGACTGCAGAGGTAACCAAGTACAGAATTTTAAAAATTTCTATGGTTATTTCAGACATCAATAACGTCCCTGTTAAGCTATAAGACGGCCTATTCTAAGGAAGTATGTTAATCACTTGGGGATCAAATATTTCGCTCTGTGAATTGGGTGACCATATTAGACTTTCCGTAGCCTGTGCTGCAATGGTTAAGGTATTTAGACCTAGCGCAGATAAATCCAACGTTACTTCAGAAAACCCGGCATTAAACAGAACCAACTGTAGTGCTTTTTCAGAATCTCGGCGCTCATCAACTTCAATACCAATGGCCATATTGTCAACGGTTAAGCTAACAATAGGAATCTCTCCCAAATAGATAAGATAATTGGCTATTAACTCCATATCTTTGTCCGAGAGCACGTTGTTGAGCAGCTTCATTGTGGGCTGTTCTATCAACGCTGTTTTAAGGATCTCTTGATTCGCACCTCTGATGTAACCCCCTGCTTGATTTGCACCATGCCCGTAGAGGCCATGGCACAAATGACAGCCATATCCACCTGCAGTTCGGTATAGGTTTTCAGCTGACTTTAGGTGGTCTGGAAGATCAAGCGCAATCCCATTGAGAGCGAATAGCCAGAGATACAAAAATGCGATAAGCCTGTTCATCAGTACTTGTTAAACAGCATCATATTGCCGTCTTTGTCGAAGGCCACAACGTTGAAGTTTTCATATTCTGCTCCTTCGGGCGCCATGCCGGGAGATAGCGCAGGCATCCCAGGTACCGAGAGTCCAATCATGCCGTCAGGTGGATTATCTAGAAATTTTCGAATATCTGCTTCAGGAACATGACCTTCAAAAACATAGCCGTCAATCACTGCGGTATGACAAGACTTAAGAACAGGTGGTACTCCCCATTTAGATTTAACTGCATCCAAATCTTGAGGGTGGAAGGTATCAACTTGGTATCCTTCGTCTTCCATAATATCGCCCCATAGTTTGCAACAACCGCAAGAGGTAGATTTAAAAAGATCGATGGTGTCTGCTTGAGAAAAACAAGCAATGAGTGTGATGGTAAAAAATAGAATTTTTTTCATAAACTTATCCTCAACTAATTAAAAGAAATACAAAGAATTAGTTAGCACCGAGGAGGTTTATAAATGCTGGAATTAAATGAGTCTAGAGACAGGAAGGTCAGGAAAATTTCATTCGTTGGCGTAGGTGCTAGCAGACAATTAGTTAAGTTAGAAACAATTAACGCCACTGAACATTGGCAGGTATCCATATCCCCACAGCTAGAGAGTTCACAATGATTATCCAAGTGATTCATATCAGAACAGTGGTTTAAGTCAATCGCACTTGAATGATGAGTGTGGCTGAGAACTGTATCGTTATTTGTATTTGCCATTAGACCTGCACTGGGCAAGCCCAGTCCAAAAACTGCGATGAATATCCATGTCAAAATGGTATTTGCTTTGAAGTTAACAGTCATGGTCTTTAGTATCATTGTTCTTACTTAATTTTAAACAACTGAATTAACCATTGTTAACTGTTTCAGGTCATGACGGGTGTTTTTACTATTAATTCTTGATTCGATGCTAGAAAGGATCAGTTGAGCTGGGGAAATTAAGATGTTCATGAAAAAGCTGCTCCTTTTAAGTGCAACTGTTTATGTATTGGCAGGCTGTTGGAATACTGATTCCTCAATCAATTATTCCATAGAACCTAAACCAGAGACTGGCCGGTGGTACACAGCCCAAATGGTGGATAACGGTAAAGCAACCTTCGCGATTAGATGTGCCATCTGTCATGGCAGAAATGCGGAAGCGACACCCAATTGGAAGCAAACCGACGCCAATGGTAACTACCCGCCGCCGCCATTAAATGGAAGTGCTCATGCTTGGCACCATGATATTGATACGCTAGCAACAGTGATTAAAGAAGGTGGTAGGCCTCTTGGAGGCGTCATGCCGGCCTTTGGGGGCCAGCTATCGGATAAACAGGTTTTAGAAGTGATCGCGAGTTTTCAGAGCTATTGGCCTGACGAAACCTACGAAAAGTGGTTGGGCATGTTCTATACGTCGGAATAAAAAGATATCTTGGTTGATGACAGCCTAAACCCCCATTCAAAACAATCTGGTTTCACAGTCTATGAACCTTTCAGCCATTAGCCTAATTTAGGCTAAGAGAGCCTTCTAAATCAAAGAGTTGCTTAAGAATTATGATCGTTTTGACTAAATAACAACCGTCTTTTTACATATTTCTGCAACAATTTCATCACTATTGCGCCATAAATCCTTCATCGCTTTATCGAAAAAGCATCATTTCGAATTCATCTAGACAAGTTACTTTACTTGGATTCGTAACTACTAATTTGATAGGGAATAAAAATGAAGGGCTTATTGATTTCAAAAATATTGGGCGCTGTAGTGCTAACGTTTGCAGCCTTAACTGCTCAGGCTGAGACCATTCGTTTAGCAGTGACTGACCTAGTTGGTTTGGAAGAGCTTCAGCGTGAATTTGGTGAATTCAAAGATGTTTTAGCAAAAGCAACTGGCTATGACATTGAGTTTCTTCCGGTAACCAATCGTACCGCTGCTGTTGAAGCCATGCGTTTCGAAAAAGTAGATTTTGTATTAACTGGCCCTGCTGAATACATTGTTTTCAAAAAGCGTTCGGATGCAGAAATCGTCGTTGGCTTTTCTCGCCCAGATTATTTCGCTGTAATTGTTACCATGGCTGATAGTCCATATCGCTCTGTACCACAATTGAAAGGTCAGGCGGTGGCACTGGGCTCTGTTGGTTCTACCTCTAAGCACCTTGGTCCTATTCAGGTAATGGCTGACTATGGTTTAACACCTTTAAAAGATACCGACATCAAACATACTTCCCTGCCAATTGCTTGGGAGTCTCTTAAGAAAGGTGATGTGGCTGCAATGGGTTTGAATCATCTGAACTTCTTAAAGCTTCGTGAAAAAGAAATGAATAAAGATGGCGGTTTGCAGCCAGGTGCATTCCGTGTAATCGGCCGTGGCCCAGACCTTCCAAACGATGTATTGATGGCTGGTGCTCATGTTGAAGACGCCGTTATCACCAAGGTTCGTAACGCGTTCGTCAATCATTCTAGTGACTTAGTTTCTGCGATTTTGGTTGGTGAAGATAACCAAAAATATCAAGGCATGAAGTTTATCGCGAACATTAAAGACAACGATTATAACTATGTTCGTTCTATGTATAGCACTGCTGGATTCCCTGAATACTCAGACTTCATCGGTGACTAATGAGTGTTAACGTTTTAGAAAAAGAATTGCCGCCTCAGTCTGAGGCGGTTTTTCAAGAGAAATCCACCGTAGTATCTGTTCGAAATCTCTCGGTCTCTTTTAAAAAGCAACCCGTCTTTAACGATATTAGTTTTGATATCTTTCAAGGTGAGGTGGTTGCCATATTAGGAAGTAACGGAGCTGGCAAAAGTACTTTGTTGAAATCTCTGGTTAAGCTAGTGGATGTTAATCAGGGAAGTATTGAATGCCTGACTCATTCTGTTACTGGCTTGAGGAATAAGAAGCTTAGAAAATTTAGAAGCCAAATTGGTTTCGTATTTCAAAAGCATCAACTCGTACCTAGATTAACGGCCTTATCAAATGTTCTGCATGGCTCGTTAGCATCATCAGGTTTCAAGTCTTGGTTTCATTGGATGGCCCCTTCGCCACAACGGATTAAAGCGTTGCAGGCATTAGACTCAGTCGGTTTAAAATCGAAAGCGCTGCAATCCGCTGATTCACTATCGGGCGGGCAATCTCAACGGGTTGCTATTGCCAGAACCTTAATGCAAAACCCTTCTATTATTTTTGCCGATGAACCTGCAGCGAGTTTAGATCCAAAAGCTGGAAACGAAATTATGGAATTACTCACTCGCCTATGTCGTAGCCGCCAAACCACCACTTTGTTTGTGACTCATAATTTAGAGCATGCACTGCAATACGCAGATCGAGTACTAGGTATTAAAAATGGTGAGCTACTTATCGACGAATCCGTTTCTGCGTTAACGGTTGATGAATTAAAAGAGTTGTTCTAATTATGTCTAGCCAGTTAACTGAAATAAATATTTCCAGATTCGCAGGTCTAAAAATTATTCCTGCTCTCATGTTCTGTGCATTCTTATTAGTGTTTCTTTGGAGCTTAAATGGTGCTGGTATTTCCTTAAGAGAATTAATTACCGGCATACCTAACATGGGAGTGATTGCATCAGAAATGGTGCCGCCAGCGACTGATCGAGTCTGGCCTATGTTTAAGTCGTTGGTAACCACCGTACAAATGGCATTGGTTGGAACAGTCATTGGTGTGGTGTTGAGCATTCCATTCGCTATTTTTGCCGCTAGGAATACTACGCCTTCAATAGTTGTGTACTCTGCGGCAAGGGGCTTAATCAGTTTGTTCCGAACCGTTCCCGACATTGCATGGGCATTATTTTTTGTAGCCAGTGTTGGGCTCGGGCCATTTGCGGGAACACTGGCACTGGTAGTAGATACCATTGGGTTTTGTGGTCGTTTTTTTGCTGAAAGCCTAGAGGAGACCGACCCTGGCCCCAATCAAGCCTTACAAACATTAGGGGCGAAACCCTTAGACCGAATTATTTGTTGTCAAATACCCATGGCATTACCGGGCATGATTAACGCCAGTTTGTTCGCATTGGAAAAAGCTGTGCGATCTTCAGTGATTTTAGGTTTAGTGGGTGCCGGTGGTATTGGTGTGGAGCTAGCCGTCAGCATGGAAATGTTTCGCTATGACCAAGCCATGACCATTATTTTAATGATTTTTGTATTGGTAGTATCAGTAGAACAATTAAGTGCATTTGCAAGAAAATCAATTTTAGATTCAGGGAAATAACATGCAAACCATTAGAAATTGGTGTTTTAAAAACTGTCGTATTTTAACGTCAAAGGGATTTATCAATAACGCTGATTGTATTGTTGCTAATGGCGTTGTTGAAGCCATAGGTGAAAACCTTCAGTGTGATTTTGAAGTCATTGAAGGTAATAATAATATGTTGCTTCCAGGCTTAATTGATATACATGGTGATGCGTTTGAGAGACACATTACCCCAAGGGCTGGCGTGCAGTTTCCATTAGATGTCGCTTTGTCTGCTAATGATACTTCTCTAGTAGCTGCGGGTATAACGACATTTTATTACTCTATTACTGACGGGTTTGAGCCAGGCTTGAGAAGCCGTAAAACGGTTCGAAAAATTCTAGATCAACTGGAAGATTTAAAATCCGTTTTGAAGTGCAATACCAAAATTCATATTCGACATGAAACTGTGAACACAGATTATTTTGATGAGCTTCAAGAATGGATAACCAGTGGTAGAATTGATTTAATTTCAATGAATGACCACCTCCCATTCCCGCAAGATAAAGTAAATACGCAGCGTTATTTAAATGGCTTGATGCGTCGAGAAAAAATGTCAGAAGAGGAAGCGGCTAACTTTATTGAAAATCTTCAGATGCATCGCAGCGAAGGTTTAGAGCAAACTCAAAAATTAGCTGACTTAGCTGCTCAATGCCAAATACCGGTGGCAAGTCATGATGACGCCAGTGAGTCTGATGTGGCGAGGGCACAAAGTTTAAACGTCAGTATTTCTGAATTTCCATTAACAGAAAAAATCGCCAGAACGCAAAAACAACAAGGCATTAACATTTTAATGGGATCGCCAAATTTAGTTCGTGGTGGTTCGCATATTGGCGGCATCAGCGTGATGGATGCATTAGAAGCGGATGTTGTAGATATTTTATGTAGCGATTATCACTACCCAAGTATTTTTAAAGCGCCCTTTGTAATTGCAGAAAAGAAATATAAGAGTTTTGAAGATGCATGGCGAATGGTGAGTACTAATCCTGCGAAAGCCGTTGGTTTAGAAAACAAGGGTGAAATCGCAGTGGGTAAAGATGCCGATATAATTCTTGTTCGAGATAAGGAAGGCGATTCTCATGGTCTTCTGTCAGACATTTTGGTGACTATGGTTGAAGGCCGCAAAGTGATGGATCAAAACTGTCTTTAACAATTAGTCACTGAAAAAAAGACTAATCAAAGGTTTCCTAGGGCCTGTTCACACTAATTTTTTCACGCTGCCGTCGGCTATTTTTTGAGACAAACAAGGCGCAGCGAGTGTGGTGTAACCTGTTACATGAACGAG
>JANQHX010000074.1 GCA_028282465.1 Gynuella sp. | reverse complement strand
CTCGTTCATGTAACAGGTTACACCACACTCGCTGCGCCTTGTTTGTCTCAAAAAATAGCCGACGGCAGCGTGAAAAAATTAGTGTGAACAGGCCCTAGGTAAGAATCGTTGCACTGATGGGATGGTGGTCGCTAATCTCATAATCTAAGTTTGCGCCGTTATGAACCGTAGATTCAACAACGTTCAGTGTGACTTTACCTTTGGTTATCAACATAAAAATGAAATCAATTGACTTGTTTAAGCCGAGAACGGTCGCTGGTTTATCCCTCCCAGGATAAGCAATGTCAAAACTGTCTTTGAGTTGATATGTCGTGTTGTTGCACGCCTCGTTTAGAACATCCAATTCAGCATTCATGTCGCCGCAAATGATCGTGTTAGTGCCAGCATTTTGTGATTCGCAGTATGCCAATATTTCATTTAATTGTTTCTGTCGTACGCTGTCTTCTGAAATTAAGTGGCAAAGATGAGTGTTAATCACTAGCCAGGATTTGCCATTCTTATTGAGGTTTACTGCTTGAAAAATACGCTCGCCTCCTTCGGGTAAATCCCATAGCGGTCGAGTGATGCAATCCTCAAGTTTATATTTTGAAAGAATGGCTAACCCAGACCAGCTAGCTTTGTATTCACCTTTGAAGAGTCTTTCTTTTTGTCGGGCGGGTGAATAAAAAAGACTGTATCCAAGAAAATCAGCGATCGTCTGAGCAGTATCAGTAGAGCCATCAGCGGTTTTAAATGCTTCTTGTAAACAAATTAAATCTGGGTTTTGGCCCTTAAGAAACGCAAGAGTATTTTCTATTCGCGAAGAGTAATCACCATCGCATTTCCAAGTGTTTAACGAAATTATTTTCATGAAAGTGTCATAATCAAAATGATTTAGACCAATAGGTTAAATTAAATACTCTAATCTGTAATTTAATTTTTTATCGAAAGCTAGATAAAAAAAAGACTCCATTGGAGTCTTAAGAAGGGTTAAAAGCAAGGAGTTGCTTTATCATGCGATGTTTAAATCAAAATCCGATGCGATAGATTTAAGCCATGTATTCAGTCGCTCATCAGTGAGGTTGGATTGGTTGTCTAAATCCAACGCAAGGCCAACAAACTTGTCATCAACCACTGATTCTGAATGATCAAATTCGTAGCCGTCAGTAGGCCAGCTACCAACTAACTTCGCGCCTTTGTCTGCAAAAAAGTCATAAATCTCAATTATTGCATCAACGAATTCCCCTGGATAACCAACCTGATCACCTAGACCGAAAATGGCAATGGTTTTTCCAGTGAAATCAAAATCTTCCAACTTGGGTAAAAACTCTTCCCAGCTTTCATTCTCACAATCCGCGGACATACCTGGAAGCAAACCCTCACCAAGTGTAGGAGTTCCAAGTATTAAATATTCGTATGCCGCAAATTCCTCAGGATCTGCCCGGTTAACGTTCAGGGGCTTCGCCATGGTGTCATCATCGAATAATTTTTTAATCATCTTTGAGACTTTACGGGTTTTCCCTGTGTCTGTTCCAAAAAACAGTCCAATTCTTGCCATGGTTACCACCTCTAAAAATAATGAAGTTCACATCTGCTATTGCACTGGCTATGCCAGAAGAACTGTCGAAGTTAGGACTTATAAGTGATTGATTAATATGGAAAAAATGAATGCGTCCGAATCATGGTATTGGGTTGTTACTTTAAGACAATGACAATTGTTGGAAATGGTACAAGGAGTCAACCCAACGGCAACCGCGAAAGATAGTCACGCCCGAAGATTAAAAACGGGTGAAAGGTAAATAGATGAAAAACGCATAGATTATTTCAAAGAACCTAAAATTTGCTCTTATAAAAGTTGCATGTTGGCCTAAGGATAGAATTCTTGCTGCGCTATTTTTAAGACACTATTATTGAGTTCCTTTAATTAATTGAAGTAGTTATGACTCAAAATATTATCGTTGTCGTATTAATCATCCTTATGTTCTGCTACTTCATGTGGCAAAACAACAATAAGAAAAAGCTCGCTGAAGAAAATATCAAACTGGGTGAAAAATATCTTCAGGAAAACGCCAAGAAATCAGGCGTATCCGTTTTTGAATCCGGGTTGCAGTATAGAGTTATTGAAGCCGGTAATAATGAATCCTTTCCGTCCAGTTCAGATGTGGCCAAGGTTCACTACCACGGCACATTGATAGACGGCAGTGTTTTCGATAGCTCAGTGAAGCGAGGTGAACCCATTTCCTTTGGGCTCAATCAAGTAATACCTGGCTGGACTGAGGGATTGCAGAAAATGTCGGTTGGTGAAAAAGCTGAGCTGACGATACCAAGTCATCTGGGTTATGGTAATCGTACTGCCGGCTCTATACCTGCGGGTTCGGTGTTGATTTTTGAAGTCGAGCTAATAGCAATTAATCCCTAAATTATTAAAGGTTATGAGATGAAATATTCAAAACTTGGATACAGTGGTGTTGAAGTGTCGCGTGTTTGTTTGGGCACTATGACTTGGGGCACACAGAATGATCAAAAAGACGCCAACGAGCAGATTGAATATGCCTTAGACAGAGGGGTGAACTTTATGGATACGGCGGAAATGTACGCCACTCCTCCGTCTCCTGAAACCTATGGTAAAACAGAAACTATTATCGGTAATTGGATAGAAGCTAATCCAACGCGCCGTGAAGAATTTGTATTAGCCACTAAGATTGCTGGCCCAGGTTTACCCTGGGTGCGAGACGGTGGCCTTATTACTGGAGACGCAGTGTTAAGTGCGGTAGACGCTTCCCTAGCCAGACTCAAAACTGATTATATAGATCTATACCAACTGCATTGGCCGAACAGAACGTCACCTCATTTTGGTAAGCATCACCCAGGGCATATTTCTTTTTCAGATGTGAATGCCAAAGAACACTCAGATCAAATGCTTGAAATACTGCAAGCTCTGGATGAGTGCATAAAGGTTGGAAAAATTAAGCACTTTGGTTTGTCGGACGACACCACCTGGGGTATTAACGAATATATTCGACTCAGTGAGAAACATAATTTAGCCAGAGTCACCTCTATTCAAAATGAGTTTAATCTCATTCATGCGAAGGACTGGCCTTATTTAATCGAAAACTGCGTGCATGCAGAAGTGGCCTATTTACCCTGGTCTCCGTTGGCGGCTGGATCTTTGTCTGGCAAGTACATTGATGGCGCTCGTCCAGCCGGGTCAAGATGGAGCAAGGCTATGCGTCATGGTTTGTTTCGGGATACCGAGCAATCAAATGCAGCGATCAAGGCTTATGCTAACTTAGCTGCTAAATACAAAATCAGTGCAGCAACCTTAGCGCTCGCTTGGTGTGATCGGGTAGATGGCGTCACCTCAACCATTATTGGTGCCACTACTATGGATCAACTGAAAGAAGATATTGATGCATTTGAATTAGTGCTCAGCGATGAGTTGTTTGCGGAAGTGTCGGAAATTTTCAAACAATACCCCTTACCTTTCTAAATGAATGAATTCGAAGAGATAAAGCAGAAGCTGAGACACTTTGCCAAGGAGCGAGATTGGGAACAATTTCACTCGCCTAAAAATATTGCAATGGCACTAAGTGTTGAAGCTTCTGAGTTGCTTGAAATTTTTCAGTGGCTAACCGAAGACCAATCAAGAAATTTAAATTACGAACAGATGTCAGAAGTGATTGACGAACTTGCAGATGTCCAGCTGTATTTAATTCGTTTAACAGACCTTCTTGGCGTAGATATGTCTGCAGCAATTAAACAAAAGATGCTAAAAAACGCTAAGAAATATCCTGTTGAGTTGGTGAAGGGTAGTTCAAAGAAATATCACAAATATTAAGTGCTAAAAAACTCAGACATAAGGAATTAGTCATGCCCAATGTATTCATTACTGGTGCGAATCGTGGTGTTGGTTTGGCGTTAGCCAAAGTATTTAAAAGTCATCATTTTCGGGTGTTAGCAACAGCACGCAATCCAGAGCTGGCTGATGAATTGAAAACCATAGCTGACGAAGTGTTTGAGCTTGATGTGCTGAGCCAGACCAGTCTGGATTACTTAACCTCAGCTCTTGATGGCGAGGCCATTGATGTTTTGATAAACAATGCTGGTATTTATGGGCCAAAAAACACTGCTATGGAGAATGTCGATTTAGAAACTTGGATGACAGTTCTTCATACCAATACCATTGGGCCTTTTATGCTAACCAGGGCATTGCTACCCAATGTTAAGCGAGGTGAAACGAAAACGGTTGCCTGTGTGAGCTCCAAGGTTGGCTCCATTGCTGATAATGGTTCTGGAGCAGGGTACATGTATCGGAGTTCTAAATCAGCGCTAAATCAGGTGGTAAAAAGTCTTTCCATTGATTTAGCAAAGGATGATATCAAAGTGGTTGCCGTGCATCCGGGTTGGGTTCAAACGGATATGGGTGGGCCTAATGCACTTATTACACCAGAGCAATCGGCTCAGGGCTTACACCAAGTAATTACAGGTTTAACTACTGAAAAGAGTGGGGGATTTATTAATTACAACGGAGAAGAAATACCCTGGTAGTCAAAGAGAGTTACGCAAGGTATTTCAGGATAAGTTCAGATGGATTTAGGTTTTCCTGGCGTGAACGCTTGGACAACACTTGAATCGCAGTGTTAGACAGTGAAACAGAGCGTCTTGTTTCCGGATGGCTGCTAACATAGGGTTTTTTCTTCAGCTTCTCTTCAGCCAAATGTTTCGCTAAAGCAGCAGTGATTTCTTCCCATCTATGGGCCGGAATAAAGCATTTAATCCAGTCGGTGAAATCCTTTCGAGTCTTTATTTTAGACATAGTAGATTGTGCTGAATTTTGAACGTCACCCCAACGGGCAATGCGCTCGCTAACATAGTTCAGCATCCATTTGTCATTCTTAGTCAGTTCGTTCATTTACTCGCCCTCTGATACTAAAGGGAAGCTATCGCCAGTTAATAAACGGGTCAACTGATAAAGCTTGCTTTGAGATGGACGTTCAATTTATGAAGGAACTGAGTCATGTTTTTGAGAGGTAAGTTTTGAAGGCTGAATGGATTCAGCCTTCGTTGAGTGATGAGCTTTGGTTAATTTAAATTAAACCTTTCTTTCCCAAACGTCTTTCAACCCAATTGTCTTATTAAACACGGGAGAATCAGAGGACGATTCATGTCTATCGAGCACGAAATAACCTTCACGTTCAAACTGAAACGATGTTTCAGCAGGCATGGTCACTGCGTCAGGTTCAATATAACAGTCTTCGAGGACAGCTAGAGAATTAGGGTTTAAGTACTCCATCAGATCCTGTTCACCTTTATCCGGTGTTTCGTGGTTAAACAGTCTGTCGTAAAGCCTTACTTTTGCTTTAACAGATTTACTGGCTGAGACCCAATGAATCACCCCTCTTGGTTTAATGCCTTCTGGCGGATTTTCACCCACTGTACCTTCTACAATTGATGCCTTTATTTCGGTAATCTCGCCACTTTCATCTTTTACAACTGCGTCAGCTTTAATCACATAAGCGCTTCTAAGTCTGACGTATTCGCCTAAGACTAAACGTTTGAATTTTTTGCGAGACAGGGTGGTGTCTTCACTAAAATCTGCACGGTCAATATAAAGCTCTTGCGTAAAGGGTAATTTGCGAGCGCCCATTTCTTCCTTATTGGGATGAACGGGCGCAGCCATTTCTTCAAAGTGGTCTGCAACTACATTACTGATAACTACTTTGACTGGGTTAAGCACGCACATGGCTCGGGGAGCGGTTTCGTTTAATTCTTCACGAATTGCAAAATCCAACATGCCTAGGTCAACCACACCTTCGCTTCGGTTGGTGCCCACCATGTCTGAAAAATTTCTCAAGGCAGCTGCTGGCACACCACGACGACGCATACCACTGATGGTAGGCATGCGTGGATCGTCCCAACCAGAAACCACAGATTCATCAACCAGTCTTTTTAATTTGCGTTTACTGGTGACTGTGTAGTTCACGTTAAGACGAGCAAACTCATATTGTTTAGGATTGGCTGGCACAGGTAGGTTATCTAGAAACCATTCGTATAAAGGCCGGTGATCCTCGAACTCAAGGGTACAAATAGAATGGGTAATGCCTTCTAATGCATCGGACTGACCATGAGTAAAATCATAACTGGGGTAGATGCACCACTTGTCTCCGGTTTGGTGATGTTCCACTTTTCGAATTCGATACAAAATAGGATCGCGCAAATTCATATTGGGCGAGGCCATATCAATTTTGGCGCGCAACACGCAAGCACCTTCGTCGAATTCACCCAGGCGCATTTTTTCGAACAATGCTAAGTTTTCTTCAACGGTTCTATTTCTGTATGGACTGTCTTTGCCTGCTTCAGTAAGTGTGCCTCGATACTCCCGAGCTTGTTCAGGGGATAAATCACAAACGTATGCTTTACCTTCTTTAACCAAATGACGGGCGTAGTCATGGAGTGTGTCGAAATAGGAAGATGAATATTTCACCTCACCTGCCCAATTAAAACCAAGCCACTTTATGTCTTCTTGAATTGAATCAATGTATTCCTGATCTTCTTTTTCAGGGTTTGTGTCATCAAATCTAAGGTTGCACTCTCCGTTGTACTGCAATGCCAAACCAAAGTTCAGACAGATAGACTTAGCATGTCCAATGTGAAGATAGCCGTTTGGCTCAGGTGGAAATCGAGTCACGATTTTCTGGTGTTTACCTTTTTCCAGGTCTTCATCAATGACGGCGGTGAGGAAATTTGCGGGCTTGTCGTTCATAGTTTCCTTGGGAATCTTGTGAAATGGGGCATTGAAATCAATGGCTTACCAGGGTGGCTGATTATATCTTGGGAATCAGCAATGTTAAGGCATAAAAATTTTTTCAACTGAATAGGGTGAGTTGAGCTTAGGTCGTTCATTAAGCAAGCCCTAAATTACGGGCTTCTTGGGTAAATTTGTAAGAGAAATTTATGCAAATAGTCGTTGACTGGTAACAATAACTCTTTATAGTGATTTTCGCTCGAAAGTAAGACTTATATTTATGCAAATCCGTCACGATGTTCTTGGTAGTACTTCGTTATGAATTCATAGGTTCAAGCAAGACTTTTAGCACGACCCGGCTTCGGCCGACTTATGATTAATTTATGATAAAGGAAACAGAACATGTCAAAAGTGACTGGTACTGTAAAATGGTTCAACGAGACTAAAGGTTTTGGTTTTATTGAACAAGAAAATGGCAGCGACGTTTTTGCTCACTTCAGCGCGATTGTCGCTGACGGCTTCAAAACTTTGAAAGAAGGCCAAAAGGTTGAGTTCAAAGTAACTGAAGGCAAGAAAGGTCCTCAAGCAGAAGAAATCGTTCCTCTGTAATAGAACTTTCGGCAAGTTTTCCAAAAAAAGCAAAGCATTCGAGCTTTGCTTTTTTTGTATGCGACATATTCCAACCATAACGAATCACAATGAATTCTCATTCCAGTTCGAAAGCCACTGTATTAAAACTGTCCAGTGCAGACTCCTCAAAAGGGACCTTCCCTGAAAATCCTGAGTTTCGATGTGCAAAGCAATCCGCTTGGGTCGAGCTTCTGAAGACAATTAGGTCATTAATTCGCCAAAAGTAAAAAGTTTAAAGCGAGTGTAAGATATGGAACTTACTTCACTGAATTGTGGTAGGTTGATACGCTTTATAGCCTTCCCATGGCTAATAACTGGGTAAATTCCAATAACAAATCTAAAAACAGGATGAACCATGCACGGTCACGTCAAACTATGTGCTATATCTGCATTGACTTTCTTTCTAGGCAGTGCGGCTTTAGCTGCTGAGTACCATGTTTCAAAAACTGGCTCAGACGAAAATTCAGGTAGCGAAAACGCTCCTTTCTTAACCATTAATCACGCCGCTCAGCTGGCCGAAGCTGGAGATCATGTCATTGTTCATGAAGGTGTTTACCGAGAAACGGTTGTGCCAAAAAATGGCAGTGAGTCGGCTGACTCCCCCATTGTTTATCGCGCGGCAGAGGGTGCCGATGTCGTTATTAAGGGCTCTGAAATTGTCACCGGCTGGGTCAAAGAGGACAATCTTTGGGTAATTACGGTCGAGGGTGATTTCTTCGGTCGAGTTAATCCATTTATTCAGACGGTTCAATATCCCACCCGTGTTCGAACCGACACTCAATTTAACGGCACTGGCTGGCAGCTTTATGGTTTAGATATCGCCCGTGGCAATGTCTTCTTGAATGAAGAACCACTTAAACAGGTGTTAGACGAGTCTGAACTGAGTGAAGCGAATACTTGGTACACTGATTTTGATGACGATGACAATGTCACCATTTGGGCAAACTTTGGTACGACTGACCCAAATAGCCAACTCACGGAAATTACCGTGCGAGACAGATGGTTTGCCCCCACAGAAATTGGTTTGAAGCATATCCATGTAAAAGGTTTCACCATGATGCATGCGGCGACTCACTGGGCTCCTCCCTCGGTTTATCAACCTGGCGGGTTAGAACCTCAAGGTGGTATAGGCTGGGTGATTACCAATAATGAATTCATGCATTCAAGAGCACTGTGCCTATCGGTGGGTTTCCCGTCCCGAGGTGGTACTTTTAATGCCAAGCGCCTAGGGTCTGGTCATCACACCATTAGCCATAACTATTTTAGAGGTTGCGGCCAGGGCGCCATCGCCGGGCAGGCATACAACGACCACAGTGTTATTTCTTATAATGTTATTGAAGATACTAACAAGCACGTGGAGTTTGGAGGTTGGGAGACTGCCGCAATTAAACTTCACAATACCGACCATACCATTGTCAGCAATAACATCATCAACGGCGTTTACACCTTTGATGGTGCCATAGGAGCCGCTCACGGTATTTGGATAGACTATAAAAATACCAATGTCGAAGTGGCTAACAATGTCATCCTTAACACGGAGGCGTTTCCAATTCTGTTTGAAGCAAATTGGGATGGCCCGCACCTGATTGCCAATAATATTATTGATGGCAGCAACTCCATGAACGTGACTAATTTTTCAACCACTGAAGCGGGTTGGATTCATAATCTGTTTATCAATACGGCGCCTGCGTGGGAAAATCAAAGCTATGGCGGCAGAGCGAAAATCAGAGATGAAAAATGGATGAAGAATATCTTTATGGGTGACGCTGGAATGGTGGGAGCGTTGCCTATTTTTGAACGCAATGAGTACATGTATAACTTATATATGAATGGTGCTCAGAAAAGTTCAATGGACAAAAAGAGCAGAGTGAGTAAAACAGACCCTAAACCATCAGTAGAATTTAAAGATGGTGAAGTCACTGTCAAATTTACGCTCAAGAAAAGAGATTTGGCTAAAAAGTCTCCGCCGTTAGATGAGCTTTTGGGTGAGTTAGTTATTCCCAAAGACGCAGATGGCAATGAGATGAGAACAGCCATTGATGCTGACATACTTGGCAACCCTAGAGATCCAAAGAAACCTCAATGGGGACCTTTTGAGGATCTTCAAAAAGGTGAAAATGTCTTCACCATTAGTATCAAATAGCGCAAAAAAATAAGAGGGCTTCGGGCCCTCTTAATTGTTTATTGAAAGCTGCTCTTTTAAAAATTTCTTCAGCTTTGATCAATCCGATTTTAATTAGCCGTTAATTAACTAACTCTAAATCAAACTCTGCCCAAATGGGGGCATGGTCAGATGGTTTCTCCATTGCTCTAATGTCATAGCTGATGTCGGTATTCTTTAACCGATCTAGTAATGGCTTGGTTACGAAAAAGTGATCGATTCTCAAACCTCTTTTAGGGTCATCTTCAAAGCCACGACTTCGATAATCAAACCAGCTGAATCTGTCGTTCACCTCAGGATGAAAAGCGCGAAAGCAGTCGGTTAAACCCCAGTCTTCTAATTTGGCTATCCATTCCCGTTCTTCAGGTAGGAAAGCGCACTTGCCGGTTTTTAACCAACGCTTTGCATTTACTTCTTTAATTCCGATATCAGCATCAGTGGGGGCAATGTTGAAATCTCCGGTAATAATGACCAAATCATCTGGGGAAAATGAGGTTGCTAGCCATTTCTGCAAGTCTGCATAAAATTTAACCTTTGCAGGAAATTTGGTCTCATGATCGCGGTTCTCCCCTTGGGGAAAGTAACCATTTATAAATGTTAACGGTTTGCCAAGGCTGGTATTAAACGTAGTAGCAATGATGCGTTTTTGAGCATCTTCATCATCGGTGGGAAAGCCTTTTTGAACGGCGACAGGTGACACATCATTGTGTAAGTTTGCCACCCCATAATGACCTTTTTGACCATGATGTTCACTGTTAAAACCGGCCTCGAGCACGTCGCTGGTAGGGTATTGCTCATCTGCTACTTTAATTTCTTGCAACCCAACTATGTCTGGTTGCAGTTGATTTAAGGCTTCAATTTGATGTATCCGGGCCCTCAGGCCATTGATATTGAAAGACACCGCTTTCATAGACGCTCCAACAAAGACAGCTAATTTAAATTCAGGCAGAATTGTCACTGATTTTGTTTCATTTCTAAATAATTAATCTATGGCCCAACTCTATTTCTACTATTCCGCTATGAATGCCGGAAAGTCTACGGCGCTACTTCAATCAGCACACAATTATCGCGAACGAGGCATGGATGTTGTTCTTTATACAGCAGCCATCGACGATCGATTCGGTGAAGGGAAAATCAGCTCCCGCATAGGCATCGAGTCTGATGCGTTAACTTTTGACAGCAACTATGATTTTTTTGAGGTGTTCTCAAAAGACGAAAGCGCTCGTCATAGCCATTGTATTTTCGTGGACGAGGCTCAGTTCTTAACGTCATCACAGGTGGACCAGTTAGCCAAGGTGGTTGATTTTCTAAATATTCCTGTCTTGGCTTACGGTATCCGAACAGACTTTCAAGGGCAGTTGTTTCCAGGTAGTCAAAGGCTTTTAGCCATTGCCGATAAATTGTCGGAGCTTAAAACGATTTGTCATTGTGGACGAAAAGCCACCATGATTGTGCGCATGGATGAACATGGCAATGTGGTGAAGCAAGGCCAGCAGGTTGAAATCGGCGGCAATGACAAATACGTTTCTATGTGCCGAAAGCATTATAGAGAAGCCATGGAACACGATTAATCTGAAGCTTTTTAAAACTAGCCAGCCCATTCCGTTTTTAACTTTTCACTGCTGTTACGTTTCACAGATGTTTCGATGGTTTCATGCGTATATTGTCTAATTGATTAGAGGCCCATCAAAGAAGTTGGTTTAAAGCCCGATTATCCAAACTTGCCTATACTCAGTTAACGTTGGAGTGAATCTGAGCATTAGAATAAATGGCAAGAAAAAAAGTAGGGGTTTTTCTTAATCAGGTCGATGGTGGCTATCAAGGAAGAATATGGCCAGGCCTTCATGAAGCCGCCAAAGCATTGGATGTGGATTTATTTATCCTCGCAGGTCAAAAGCCGGGGGAAATATATAACAACTTTTATCAGCACGAGCTGGTTTATCACTTTGCAGACAAAGACAGTTTTGATGGCTTAATCATTGTTTCGCCTTCTTTATCCAAGACCCACGGAGAAGATTTTGAAGACTTTATTGAACAGTTTTCTCATATTCCGTTGGTTAGTATTTCCCATAAGATTGGGAATTACCCCGTTATTGAATCTGACAACACAGCCGGTGTTATTAATGCGATTAAACATTTGGCTTTAGATCATGGCTATCAAAACATTGGATTTATGAAAGGCATAAAGGGCCACATTGACAGTGACAGCCGATACAAAGCCTACATGGAGGCTTTGTCAGATTTAGGACGTGAATTTAATCCTGATATGGTGGCATACGGACACTTCACTCAACCTGGGGGTGCTGAGGCAATTAACGAGTTATTGAGTCGAGGCATTAAGCTTGATGCCATATTCTGTGCTAACGATGAAATGGCTTTTGGAGCCATTAATGAACTGAAGTTGCGAGGATTAAAAGTTCCAGACGATATTGCGATTGTTGGCTTCGACGATATTTACGAATGTGTTTTGCAGTACCCAAGTATTTCGACAGTTGCTCAGCCACTGTACCAAATGGGTTATCGATGCGTGGAGATATTAGTCGATATGCTGGAGGGTCGAGAAGTAGAAAGTTATGAAGAAGTGCCTACTCGATTTATTAATAGAACCTCTTGCGGCTGTAATACTCAAATCACTGACGACATCCTCAATAATTACAATCAAATGCCTTTAAATATCAAAGAAGATCACTTTGAAAAAACCATTGCGCATATATTTTCTAAGTCGAAGTTCAATAAAGAAATACAGCATAAACTAACAAAAGCTGCTCTTGAGATTTCACAGGAGCCACTGGAATTGAAGCGGTACCAAGATTTTTCTGAAGCTTTATATTGGAGTCTTGATGAGGGGATACTGGGTTTAAATGATGTCGACATTATTAATCTAGTGGTGACGCAAGTCAGAAATAAAATTAATGCTGAACATCCTGAATTAGACTTAAAAAAATTGGAGGTGCTTTTTGCCTATTTAAGAGCATCGGTTGGGGATGCCAGTACCACAAAAAATAATTTTATCGCGTATAAATTCAATGTGAAAATCTATCTTCTTAGAGGATTAACAGCTGAGCTATATAACGCTGTGAATGTCAGTAGTATGAAGAAAGTATTGATAAATCATGTCAGCGAAGCTATGGCTGATGTTTTTTACGTTTGTCTGTACGCTCGTGAAATGCGCCATAAGATGGGAGCGAAATGGAAGCTCCCCAAAAAGTCACAAGTGATATATGGATTTAAAGATGGCCAATCACTAGATGTTAAAAACATTCCGTTGTTTGACACTGAAGAATTACTACCTAAGGAATTAGAAAACGTAAATCGATATACCTATGTCGTCAAACCACTGTTTTTTGGTGAAATTCATTTTGGCTACATGTGCATTAACATACGTCTTTATGAGAACGATACCTTTTATGAATCGTTAAGAGAAATAATAAGCGGCGTACTATGGAGTGCATTACTCTATGAAAAGTATGAAAAGTCTCAGGAGCAACTTCAAAATTCAAATGCAAGGTTAGAAAAGCTTTCTATTTCTGATGAAATGACGGGTCTTAGAAATCGCCGAGGTTTTCTGAACCTAGCTGAGCAACAATATAAAGTTTGTAAAAGGAGTGGGAGGGATTTTGCTATCGCTTATGTCGATATAGATGGCTTAAAGTTGATCAATGATACCTATGGCCATAAAGCAGGTGATATCGCTATCAAAGGAATGGCAGAGGTATTAGTGAAGACCTTTAGGGATTCAGATATTATTTCAAGGCATGGTGGGGACGAGTTTGTGGTCATGCTAACCACTTTAGAAACCCCTCTGGACATCGCTCATTTTACCGATCGTTTGAATCAAAACTTCGAATTATACAATGAGAAAAGTGGCCTACCTTATGAGCTGACGGCCAGCATTGGATTTGCAGTTTTTGATCCCATTGATAATCCCAGTGATATAGAAGAGCTCATGAATCAGGCTGATGCTCAGTTGTATATGAACAAAGCAGCTCGTAAAAAGCATAACTGATTACACGCGGCTAGGATTTTGACTGTTGTTCTTCCAATAATTTTGCTCGAATATTTTCAAGCACCTTGCCATACATATTTTTACCACGGCGATCTCGGCCTACTCCCCAAAAATAGTCATATAGGCTGCTTTCTTTAATGGTTTGATCTCCAGTGTCTAGTAATGCCTGTTGGACTTCCAAATAAGCTTTGCTCTTGGTGTATAACGCCCGAGTCATAATCGTGACTTGAATATCTTTCCAATCTTTTCGGTAGCTCCACCGCTTTAATAAACCATTACCTAGTTTATTCGCTTTCTCGGGGTGAGGTGCTTGTCGAATTTTTTCTCGATAGTTTTCATCATCAAACTTCATGGCTTGATAATAATGTTCTGCACTCGGCCAGATTTTGTCTTCTAATTCAAACTCATGCTTTGAATAGGTGCTAAGGGGGTTATAAGGATCTTTTCTCGAAAGAAAAATAGTGTTGACGTCAGTTTCTTCAAATAAACCCATAAATTACTCATACAAACTGTTGATGAAGTAGATAAAAAGCCCACACCAAGCCAAATAAAATCAGTTGGTGAACTAAATAGATTAATAAAGAGTGTTTACCCATAAAGGCTAACGCATTTGCTACTTTGCCTTGTGGAAAAATAATGTTCTGTAATTGCTTATGACCAAGATAGATGCCCACTAAAATCATTCCAAACCATGGAATATATCTGGTGATGTCTTGAGTGGCATTGGGTAATCCTAAAATCGGCTTAAGGTAGCTATAGAGCCATTTCAAATTAAACCAGTCCGTTGCGTTGAACAGCACAAAAATAGTTAAACCAAGAACCAATGCTAAATACGGTCGTTTAACAAACAGTAATCCGGTAATCATCGCCACAAAAATGAAATGCAATACTCCAAAATAAACCCAAGCTTTTGGGAACATAAAATAAGTGGATACCGTGATCGCGATAGCACCAAGGCCTACCTGCGCCCAACGAATGAGAAATTTCTTCCAACGAATACCGTCCTTGGTGGCTAACACCAAGCTGACTCCGCTGACTGTGAAAAATAAGGTGACGATGATATATCTGAACCAGGCCCAAAATGGATCGTCAAATGCAAATTCAATGTAGCCAAAATAGGATAGATCATAGGCGAAATGGAAGACCATCATCAGTAGGATCGCCAATCCTCGATAGCTGTCCAGTGCTAGAATTCTATTGTTTGATGTCATAAATCCTCCATGGCGGCTAGTCTGAATTAGACAGCAGATTGAATCAACAGGGGTAAAGGCGATTTGGATAGTCAAGAGCCTAAGATAATTCCGTTACCAAACAGCTTTTTTTACCAATTGCCCATACCTGCGCTATTGGTTTCGTCCAAGCTTCAAATCAAGGCCATCAATCCATCGGCTCTGAAATTATTTCGTTCATTGACTCCCCCAGTTAGCGAAGGAGAGTCGCTGCTTATCCTCATGGACACCCGTTGCTCTAAATTTAATGGAGAGACTTTACTGACCGTCAATAACCGAATATTTCATATTCGCCAAGACAAAAACCAGTCATCGAAGCATGACCAGGTAGTCATATTTGAAGAAAAAACAGAGCAGTTCAAAAACTGGGTCGCGTTAATACGCCACCGGTTTGAGTCTAGGTTAAGGCATTCCACTTGGGTTGAAGTGTCAGAATGCCTTGGAATGGAGATCACTAAACAATCTGCTCAGCTGAGTGAATTGGATACCGAAAGTGCTATTTCAAGCACTCAAGCTGAATTTAACTCGGTACTGGATGAAGTAGGAGGATTGGTTGCTCGGCTCTCAGATATTTCTAAACAAGCTAGGCTTCTGTCCGTGAACATTGCTGTGGAAGCGGCTCGTCAAGGTGATGACGCTAGAGGTGTCTTTAATTCACTGTCCCGAGGTATTCAGGAGTTATCCATCAAGTCTTCGGGTTTAACAGGTGACATGTCAGAGAAACTTAGAAAGATTGGTACTCAATCTGAAAACATATTTACCGTGTTAAACAAATCAGCATCTCAAAAACAGAATGCTCAGCCCGGTGAAGATATATCCAGTTTAAAAATTAATGAAGCGAAAGGTCTCCTAGCAGGTTTAAAAATACCAAAAGATTATGCCTCTAAGCTGGATTCATCTACCAATACAGTTAGCTCCTTTGATTGCCTGGACGCCGCAACGCTGATGAACAGCTTACTGCTACAAATATTGGGTCATCACTATGGGTTGTCTAAATTAAGGTCTGTATTGAAGTCTGAAATCGGTGAAATGAAGAAGCAGTCGGTTTCAGACTGTCTATACCGCCTCCAAGACTTTTTTAAGTTATGGAATCAAATCTTTAGCCCAGGATTGACGTCTATCATTTTCGATCAATACTCTGACTATTCTGCTTTATACCGTTATCTTTTTGAGGGTTTGAAGTCCATGGAAAGATGGCTGATTGACTATGAACTAAGGCCAGAATTTATAGATTCTGAATCAGTGGATGCTGGGGAAGAATCAATAGATATTGGAGAAGGCGACATAAATAGAATCGCTAAGCAGTTACATCTAGCCTGCGTACGAATTCAAATGCTGAGTCCAGAGTCTTGACCTGAACCATTCTGCCTAGCAAACCATTAACTTAGATGAAGCGACTCATTTAGCGAACCTAGCTTCTTGGCTAGATTCCCTTGTATAAACAATAGACACTGCAGACTATTTAGATTCGTCCACTTGAGATCACATAGGTAATTCAGAACAACAATGTCTCGGGTTAGATTATGGTTGCTGGGACTTAGGTATCCACAGCCAAAATCCCTAGACCATAAGATGACAACCTGAGGTGTTAGATGAACAATACCCTTTGTTGTGAATTGTCTTTGTCAGTATGAAGGGTTGGCATTAGAGCGTTAGTTAGTTTGGGCGTCTTAAATTGACACACAACCTTTTCGGCTGAAACAACTGGCTTGGCTTCTAGATTAATAGGCTGTACTTGGTTGAATAAAAAAACCTCGCAACAACCCTGTTCTGAAGATGACTTAATACTATGCAATTCTTCTTCGAAGAGCTCTTCTGTCCAGGCAACAACAGCGCTGCAATTGCCACAGGAGAGTGCCTTTAGAATACACTCAGATTTATCACTGATTTGTTCAGCTCTAATTACTAATATCTTATGGGTATCAATTCCCCAATCTGCAAGCACAGTTTCATGGGGTACCTGTGGCGGTGCAATAAGGAGAATCCATTTATCTTGTTGGCTCAGTTCAGCAAGGGCGGGGAGTATTTCTCTAAGGTTTTCTAAAGGGTTTTCTGAGTAATGAAACTCTGTTAACCCACCTTGATCCGGGGTTGGTTGGTCTAATTGAGCATATTGAGTTGTCATGACTGTATCCCCACATTTATAAAATGATCTAGAAAATAGAAAAGTACTCTTAATCTCGATACTGTATGACTGTACAGTATGTGGTTAAATATACAGTATTGTTGTTTGTCTGCAACCCTCAATCTAAATTTTTATTAGATTACTTTAAACCTGCTGTTATCGGCTGCCGTCCTAAACAGCGTTATGAATACCAACACTTGCCTAAAAACCGATATGGAAATTACTCAGGTCAATGACCGAGACACGGACAGACATCTGATTGCCTCTGTTCTCGAAGGTGACATGAGAGCCTTTGAGGCTCTTTATATGAGGGAAAAAGGTCGTGTTTATGCCCTTTGTTTTAGAATGGTAGGGCAGGCAGCGCTTGCCGAAGAGCTCACCCAGGAAGCCTTTGTGCAAGCATGGCGAAAGCTGGATCAATTCAGGGGCGACAGTAAATTCAGCACTTGGTTATATCGAATCACCACCAACTTAGTATTAGACCGAGTGCGGCTGAAGAAGCACGCTTTTGAGCAAAATATGGATGAGCTGGACGAGAATTTGATAATGCCAAGCGATCATCCTGATACCAAGAGAGACTTGGAATCTGGCATTTCTAGACTTCCAGACGGGGCAAGAATGGTGTTTGTGTTGTACGAAATACAGGGTCATACCCACGAAGAAATAGCAAATCTTTTAGGTGTTGCGGTAGGCACAAGCAAAGCTCAGTTGCATCGAGCAAAAAAATTAATGAGAAACTGGCTGGAACTGTGAAAACAGGATTTAAACATGAACGATGACATTTTGAATCTTGAACAAGAAAAAAGACTAAAGCAGGCCTTGGCACAATTGCCGAAAGAGTTAGAGCCCGAACATGATTTGTGGCCAGGAATTAAACAACAGGTGCTCTTTCAACAAAAAAAATCACCAGTGGTTAGCAAACCCAAATGGAATTGGATGCCCAGTGCAGTGGCGGCGTCCTTTATTGTGGCAATGATCTCCCTGGGGTTAAATTTTCGACAACCTGCTCCTAACATTACCGTAGTACAAGGCTCAGGCTTTATTGAGCAATACCAACCGGTTCGCAATGACATGAGAGAACGATTTAATGAAAGGCTACTAAAAATGTCCCCTGAAACTCGGGAGGTAGTTGGCCAAAACATGTTAGTGATTGAACAGGCTGTCAACGAAATTCAACAGGCATTGGAACAAGACCCTAACAACCTGGAATTAAATCTATTACTTAACGAGATTTTGCAGCAAGAAAAGAATTTTATGCTCACCACAGAAACCCTGAGTTTATAAGGATCAATTGGATATGATTAAGTTAAGTAACATATGCATGTTTCTGCTCGTGGTGGCGTCCAGTTGTTTAGCTGCGGAGGGGCTCCATAAAGGGGACTTCGTTGAAAAAATTGTTGATGTTGATGCAGATGTAGAAGTGGTGGTGAGAAACCACAGAGGCACAATAACCGTAATGGCAGAACCAGGCACAGAACTGAGCCTTACTGGGTATATTGACGAGGAGGCTAAATCTTTCAACTTCAAACATGAGCCTGATGAAGTAAAGATTGAAGTAAAGACCCCAAAAAGATTAGGTTCAGGGGCTGGTTCAAATCTTAACCTTATCGTCCCCATTGGCGCTCGATTGACTTTGGAAGGTATTCAATCTGAGTTTGTGGTGAATGGGGTTCACGGAGAAATCCAGTGTAAAACCGTCAGTGGCTCAGTTCTTATTCAAAAATCTAGAGACACTGTAAAAATCTTCAGTGTTGATGGTGATGTCCAGATTGCAGATCATTCTGGTCAGTTAGAGATCGAAACTATTAGTGGCAATATTAAGGCAGCCTTAAATAGTAGGGAAGTAGAGTTAAAATCCATTTCAGGCAATTTTGAATTAATTAGTCAAACTTTCGATAAATTAGATCTTTCATCTATCTCAGGCAACGTTACGTTGTTTGGAAACTTTGGTCAAAATGCAGAAGCTGCTTTAAAGACGGTGAGCGGTGATGTTAAATTGAGTCTGACAGGCCCACTTAGTGCTGAATTAGAAGTCGTGTCCCATGCCAAGTCTAATATTCTCATTGATTTAGAGAAGTCAGGTGTCGGTGTTTCTCGCTTTAAAGGTAAACGTTTAGAGCAAACTCTGGGTAAGGGTGAAGCACAGATAGAAATTGCAACAGTAAGTGGGGATGTTAGCTTAACTCAAGAATAACATTCGGAAGGCAAACTATGTCTGAACCACTGCTGGTGATCGGAAATCACAATTATTCATCTTGGTCTTTACGCCCCTGGTTTTTATTGAAGCACTTCAACATCGACTTTAGAATTCATCGTATTCCACTGTTTACAGAATCCACCAAAGATGAAATGGAAGACTACTCCCCTAATGGCAAGGTACCTGTTTTACACATCGACGGCCGTGCGGTATGGGACAGTCTTTCAATTTGCGAGTTTGTGTCTGAAAAATACTTGGATGGTAAAGGCTGGCCTGAAGAATTAATGCTTAGGTCTCGCGCCAGATCAGCAGTCGCAGAGATGCATTCTGGATTTCCTCATGTTCGTAACACCATGCCTATGAACTGTCGCCGCCAGGTGGACGATTTCGAATTAAGCCCAGAAGCAGCCTTAGAAGTGCGTAGAATTCAAGCATTATGGCAAGACTGCTTGATCGTCCAGGAAAACCCCCAATGGTTATTCGGAGATTTCTCAATCGCTGACGCCTTCTATGCTCCAGTGGTATGGAGATTTAATAGCTATGGAGTTAAGGGGTATACCGAAGAAATCGACAACTACATGAACCTAGTCTTGCAACACCCAGCCATGATTGAATGGTTAGAGTTGTCGAAAAAAGAATCTGAAGTGATCGACGAAGCTGAAGTATGAAACTGATTCAAACCTAAGAGTAATCAAATAGGCTTAACGCCAAAAAACCCAGAATACCTTCTGGGTTTTTTGTTTTAATGGCTATCAAATGCTGTTCCGATTTCATGACTTGGGTTGATGTTTCCCACTTAGTTTTCGTCATTTCCAGAAAAAATAAAAAAAGCTGCATCCAAGCATTTCCCTAATGCGTTCCTATGGGTGTTACTAACAAACACTCCAAGAATTTCAGCAAAGGAAATAAATATGAAAACGACATTATTGACCACCATCCCGTTAGTTGTTGCACTAGTAATCAGTGGTTGTGCTTCAAACGCCTACGCAGACGGTACCTACGACTATTACAACAAGGGTAAGGTGGTTCAGAAAATTGAAACGTCCATCGGTGAAGTCTTTGCAAATAAAAAAGGTCTAACTCTCTATACTTTTACCAAAGACTCAAAAGACACTTCAAATTGCTACAATAATTGTGCAGTGAATTGGCCGCCGTTTACCGCAAAGAAAGGTGCTAAAGAATGGGGCGCATTTACCGTGATTGAGCGCAAAGATGGAACCTACCAGTGGGCACATAACCATCAACCCTTGTACACCTGGGTTGGTGATAAGAAGGCTGGGGATACTTATGGTGAAGGTGTCGGCAGCGTTTGGTATGCGTTAAAAACAAAATAAGTTTGCTAGGGCCTGTTCACACTAATTTTTTCACGCTGCCGTCGGCTATTTTTTGAGACAAACAAGGCGCAGCGAGTGTGGTG
>JANQHX010000073.1 GCA_028282465.1 Gynuella sp. | reverse complement strand
TTCGTTCATTTAGCTAGCTAAACGTCTCTCATCGCGCCTCGACTGAGCTCTTTGTAAGCTCAACAGCAAAGAAATAATTAGTGTGAACAGGCCCTAGTCATTCCTGTTCAGCTTCGAGTCAGGTTGCCTTTTGTTTAATAGCACCGTCACCCGGCGGTGCGAATGCCCAAGGGTAAATTTGAACAAAAGGAAATAGCGATGACTTTTAAAATTCTTTCAATAGTTTCTCTGGCCGCATTATCAAGTATTTCATTGGCCGAAAATTCTGCATTTAATCAAGCTTATTTAGGCTTTGGCGCAACTACATTTGACGACGGTGAGCAGAGTCAAGACACATCTGGAATCAGCATGGGCGCCGAGTTTGAAGTATCAAACGGCATTTTTCTGTTTGCTGATTTTAATAGCTATAACTATTCGGAAAGTGGAGAAGACTTCTTCGGTGACGAATTCGAAATTGATTACAGTCTATCCTTAACTTTCTTGGGTGCTGGCTACCATATTCCTAGCGACTTTGGTTCTGTTTATGCCAAAGCTGGTCTAAACCTAATTAATATTTCTGCTGACCTTGAATCTGAATTCGGAAGCATTTCTACTTCTGAGAGCTATACAGGTACCGTTTGGTCTGCGGGTCTAAGAAGTAACCAATTGGGTGGTATGCCACTGATTGCTGACACCAACATTCAGTACGTTACCTATGGTGATCTGGCTGATGAAGTTGAAACCGAGGACGATACCAATTTGTATGTGAACGGTAGTTTGGAATATTCATTCAGCCCTGACATCAGTGCTGGTGTTTATACCCGTTTGAATACTGACGGTGAAGAAACCACCTTGGGTGCGAGGTTTGGTTACCACTTCTAAACAGTATTTTTGATTCTTTTCGACGCTTCTCTTGCAGTACCTTTGCGAACCCAATACGGGTTCGCTTTTTTGCTTTTTGAAAGGCCCTAATTTTTTTCCATCGGTAGCAAACATTTTCTCAATAGAGTTCCCAATGTTTGTTGTTCTTCAATGGATAACACGGACAATAATCTAGCTTCATTCTCTAAATGAAGTTCCACCACCTTGTTAATCAGATGAAAGCCCTCTTCAGTGAGTTCGATTTTGCAGCTTCTACGATCATCTTCGTTAGGCAACCTTCGTAATAGTTGTTTCTCTTCCAACTTGTCTAGGTTTGCTGTGATGGCTCCGGAGGAAAGCATCGCCGAGGTATAAAGATCAGTAGGGCTGATAGCGGACTGGCTGCGCCGTAACGTCGCCAAGATATCAAACTGCACATTCGACAGGCCAAACTCTTTAAACACCTTATCCACTTCTGGCCCCCAGATTTTCTGTAATCGGTATAGCCTGCCAATAACAGCCATTGGTAACACATCCAGTTCTGGCCGTGCCTGGTTCCATTGCTTGGTGATTTTGTCGACGTGATCCATGGTAGTGCCCTGAGTTATCTTTTTAAAAAGATACTTGAAAATCATGGTTGTACTCAATAATATCTCGCCAAAAAGAATCTCACGGAAAAGATAAGTATGTGGTTAGCACTCATTCCCCCAATACTGTGGGGAAGTTCCTATGCAGCAATAGGGCTGTATCTAAACGATTTAACGCCAATATGGTTGGCAGTGTGGCGGGCGCTAGGCGCCGGTTTGCTATTAATGTTCTGGGTTAGAGGGTTTCCAGCATTATCTTTTAAGCGATTAATGATGCTTTCTTTATTGAACGTTACTCTGTTTTTCCCACTGTTGATGGTGTCTGCATTCTTATTACCCGGTGCCGTGGCCGGTACTCTGGGGTCGACCTTTGTGATTCAAGTGCTGTTGTTTCGATGGTTATTAGACGGTGTCAAACCCAGGCTCGCCAGTATGATCGCAGCGGTTGCGGGAATTGCTGGAGTTGCATTGCTGTTGAATCCTGGCACTGATTTCAGTGTGCTCGGTGCTGTTTCGGCACTGACAGGTACCGCCTGTATTGCGGTAGCCACCGTTTTACTAGGTCGCTGGTCTCCTTCGGGGGCATTAGGGCTCACTGCTTGGCAATTAGTGATTGGCGGAACTTTATTAGCGCCGCTGGCGTTTTGTGTCGCAGGTCTGCCTCAGCTACCAACAGGGAATCAATGGCTGGGTCTATTCTGGTTAGTTGTTCTAAACAGCGCCCTTGGCTACTGGCTTTGGATGACAGCCATTGGAAAGCTTGGGGCCGATAGAGTGGCTCCAGCTGCTCTATTGAACCCGGTGACAGCGGTTATTTTGGGTACGGTTATTCTAAACGAGCAACTAGACCTGGTTCAGTGGTTGGGTATTTTCGTCATACTCGCTGCTCTGATTATGAATGGGATTAAGCCTAGGGCCTGTTCACACTAATTTTTTCACGCTGCCGTCGGCTATTTTTTGAGACAAACAAGGCGCAGCGAGTGTGGTGTAACCTGTTACATGAACGA
>JANQHX010000072.1 GCA_028282465.1 Gynuella sp. | reverse complement strand
GTGAACAAGATGGAAGTGAACATTGATGAAGAGTGCGCATTAATTCTGGCGCGCCGACAGCCTGCAGCCAGCGACTTACGCTTTGTGCTCGCAGTGATTAAAACCGTCAATGATTTAGAGCGAATTGGTGATGAAGCGTCGAAGGTTGCCCAACATGCTTTGCAGCTTATGAAAGATGGTGAGCAAGGTAAAGGCTACACAGAAGTGCGTCACATCGGTGAAAAAGTGAAGCAGATGGTTCAGGACGCCCTGGACAGCTTTGCTCGATTAGACGCTGACTCTGCTTTAGAGGTGCTCAAAGCAGATAAAAAAGTAGACATGGAGTATGGGTCTGCAGTTCGAGAACTGATCACCAACATGATGGAAGATCCCCGAACAATCAGTCGTGCCATGAACGTCATGTGGGCTCTGCGCTCACTAGAAAGAATTGGTGACCATGCTCGTAACATCTCTGAATACGTTATTTACTTAATTAAAGGCGACGACGTTCGTCACCAACACTTAGACAAAATTGAAGATTCTTTAACTAAGTAAATCCGTTTACATCCCTTCGAAAAATGAGAGCTGGCTTGTCTAGCTCTTTATTTTTGCCAGTCTACAAACTGTACAGCATCACATTTCATAAATTCTAGCTCCGTTAGATTAAGACATTTACGCCTAAATTCATTGGTTGACTGTCGGATTTTTGGTATTTTTCTGATCAATCTGAACTGAAATTTTGACACCGAAAGCCATGGCCGATCAAAAATACTATGACAAAATCGCGGAGGAAATTCGTGGTCGTAAGATCATAGCTGGGTTGTGGGCACGTGCTTTAGCTGAGTCTGGTGGTCAAGAAGATCGAGCCAGAGCTATTTACATAAGTTTACGCTTGGGCCAACTAAAAGCCGAATCCAAACATATTAGTCAAAAAGGCAATTATTCCAGTCAGGCTAAAAGCCTTAGTAGACTCAGCCAGATTCATTCCCTAAATGATTCCCGAATTGGCCGCAAGCTGTACGAAGTTGTGTAACTTCAGCAGAACTAAATCCCAAGAAACTCTAAAAAATTCAAATGGTTATTGACAATAACAAGGCTGATCAGTATCTTACCGCTCGCCTTGAGGCACTGACCTCTGGGAAGTGTGCCGACTTAGCTCAGTTGGTAGAGCAACTGACTTGTAATCAGTAGGTCACCAGTTCGACTCCGGTAGTCGGCACCACTTATTTTGAAGCCCCGATCTTGAAAAAGGTCGGGGCTTTTTCGTTTTAGCAATAAAATGTTGTTTAGCTACTAAACACATTAAAATGAAAGTCCGTCCTACTCACTCCCTGATTATTGAGAACTCACCATTAAAAAGTTTGTACCTTATCTCGGCTGTTTGGCCTTTATTGCCATATGGTCTGGTTGGATCGTTTTGTCTCGCTATGGTGTGCAAACTAAGCTATCAGCCATTGATTTAACCTTTATTCGGTTTGCTACTGCTTTTGTTTGCTCTATTCCCCTTTGGTTTTTTTATAAATGGCGGCCAATCCCTTGGTATCGGTTGTTGGTTATTGGCTGGGGAACTGGCGCTGTATACACCACTTTGTCTTTTCTGGCGCTAGCTAATGCCAAGGCAGCGAGTGCTGGTGTACTGGTGAATGGTTTACTCCCTGTATTCGGCGCTATTATCGGGTGGATTTGGGGACGGCATCCGGTTAGTTGGATAACTGTATTGTGCATAACAGCAATCATTATCGCGGATGCTCTGTTGATTGGAGCCGACTGGTATTTAATGTCGAGTAGCAAGGGTTTGTTGTCTGTGGGTTTGTTCGTAGCGGCTTCTGCCACCTTTAGTTTGTATTTGGTATCGGTTAAGAACTGGAGCATTGGCTTGATGGACGTAGTGATTTGGGTGCCCATTGTGAATTTCGTGACGGTTCTGCCGGTATGGTTGTTCAGTAATACTGGAATACCCCAGGCCGATTTTTCAGAGGTTGTATTGCAAGCAGTCTATCAAGGCATAGTCGTGACCTTGTTTGCGGGCTTCATAGTTGCCTTTACCGTAGCTCGGTTGGGTGCTGTAACTACGTCGTTGTTCATGGCATTTGTACCCAGCGTAACGGCGGTGGCTGCATGGCTTTTATTGAATGAATCATTGGGTTGGTTAGAGGTTGTGAGTCTAACAATCTGTACTATTGCGCTAATTGCTAACAGCTATTGGGGGGTTAGAGCAAAGTCCTAATTTGGTTTTGTCATGTGCCGTGACTATGATTTAAAAATAGTATTTAAGGAGCATGATTTTGGATTTTATAACATCCCTACTGAAGGATCTCTCTAGCTGGTTTAGGCCTCACTTGTTGCAGGTTAGCACAGCTATCATTGCCTCAATATTGGTGATCTATGGTGACCGTATTAACCGGGCCGTTCGGGTATTGGTGAAAGGCAGCCACTTCATTATTAAAACTCTGGCGTTTATTGCACTGTGCGCGTTCGGCTATGGAATGGCGACCGTATTTTTGGCTCCTATACTGAAAAGTGTGTATCTAAGTCTGGACTCGGTTTGGTTAGGTCCAGCGGTAGTTGCTTCCTTTATTGGAGTTGGCTTGCTGGCGCAGTTTCATAATCAGCAATAGGGTCGGGCTCCAAAGAATGATTTGGAGCCTGTTATGCGTGTTTGGCTAGTAAGTGTTTTATTTGTACTGTTTTCTGATTATTCCTTTGCCTTTGGACGTGACGGCCACTTATTAGTCGCCCAGCTTGCCTTTGCGCATCTCAGCGATGATACCAAAGCCGAAATGCAAAAAATCATGGGTAAAGGTTATCGTCAGGAATGGATTGCCAGTGCCAATTGGGCCCAAGAGCTGGCGGATCGTCGAGCTAATGCTTGGATGCAGGTGTTGCACTACGTTTGGTTCGATTCAGAAGATACTGGGTTTTTACCAGATAAGCATTGCGTCAATAACCAGTGTGTTGTGGCGTCGATTTTAGAATCCGAAAAAGTCTTATTAAGCGATCGTTTCACTCTTCAGGACAAACGCAAAGCCTTGAAGTATCTGGTGCATTACATAGCCGACATTCATCAACCAACCAACTGTGGTTATCGTCGAGATGAAGGGGGAAGAAAGGTGCTTCTTAAAACCCCTGACTTATCCAAGGTATCTTTGCATTGGGTATGGGAAACTGGGTTATTGAGGGAAATGGGTAAGCCTTGGTTTGCACATGCACAAGAATTAAATCAGCGCCTTAAAAAAGAAATGAAAGAGCAGTGGCAAACCCCTGTTGATCCCGTCAGTTGGGCATTTGAATGCCATGAAGTTGCTAAAACTGTCGCTTACGAATTAGCTAGAACTGGTAAGTGGAATGCGGCTTACGCTAAGGATGCTAACGAAGTGATTGAGGAACAATTACAGAAGGCAGCCGTCAGAACAGCAGCCATGTTAAATAAAATTTATGATCGCCCAAACGAGTAGGGGCGACCTAAAAGGCCGCCCCTGAGCGAGTCATTAGCACAAGTAACTAACATCCTGTTAGTTTCATCCATGATATTCAGAGCATCCTACTCTGAGTCTTCCGTGTAAACTTCCTAGTCTGTCGTCCAATTGCAGAGTGTCTTCCGTGATGTGTTCTTATCCCTGAACACGGTGCGTACTTTACCAGAACACTTTTGACTGTTTGTTTACCATTTGTCGGGTTATTCAACCAATTAAAATTAGAGAATGCTAAAGAGATAGTGATACCAAGGGGACATCTGAAATACCCATTCTAAACTGATAATACGACTACCATTCATGCCGTCATTTCTCACGGTGATGTAAGATATGTCCTACAGGATTTTGGGCGCTTTTCTTAAAACAGGAAATTTTAGATTATGCATCTGTATTGGGTCCAGCCAATGAAAATAGCGGTTCAAGCTCTGAAAAAGGGCCGACTCAACCTGCTATCAATTGACGACCTTAGAAACCCGTTTTTACGCAATGGGCCAATGGCACAAGCCAGGCAAAATACTGTCAGTCAGGACCTTTACCGTACTGAAATGCAGAGTCAGTATGAAGCTCTGCCGAGTCACATCCGGGGCGCCATTAGTTTTGACTACTTTTTAGATAAATCCGAACCTAGACGCCAGGAAATTGAAGCCATTGCTTTTAAAAATCAATCAGACGGATTTCCAGAAGACGCAGTTCTTTATGATATACCCAAGTACCAACAACTCAGGATACTCAGATTGCATTCAGACATTTGCCATTTGGGGATTTGGCAGAACCAGCCGAAAGATTCAGTTGCTATTCAACTGAATGCCGAGCATTCAGTGTTTAGCTCACTCAAAGACAACCTTTCAATGCTTAAGCCCGTCTCTTATGGTCGTGAAAAACAAACCGAAGCAACTCGCGATATGCTATTCCCTGGAGTTTTCTGTTTGCCAGAGGAATTAAAATATGAGCAGGAGTGGCGGCTTATAAAATTGGCCCGCCAGCAGGGGGATAACCCTGACGAATTAAAGTTCAGCAAAGGCTTGGTAGAAGCAGTTGTAATGGGGCCAGAATGCGAATTGAGTCTATTTGGCGAAAGCTGGGATTGGTTAAAAACCGATATGAGATACAAATCTGTGCAGCGATTCAGTATTAGAATTGACCCCTATGCACTGGAATTGAGAAAAGAATCTTATTAATGTTAAGAAAATCTGCACGAATTTTAGAAGGCCTGAAGTTTTGGCTTCAAGGCTTGGGTTGGGCCGCGAGAAAAGACCTCAGAGCTTTCATTCTAATACCCCTGTTTTTAAATATACTGTTTTGGATTCTTCTGATCTATTTCGGTATTCAGTACTTCAATAATAACGTTTGGTTGGGCTTGCCCAGTTGGTGGCCGGAATTTCTAGATCCAATCAGTGACTGGGTGTTCAACTTTTTATTTGGCTTGGTATTTGTCTTGTTAACCCCTTTGCTAGTCACCGGGTTTGCCATCCTCGCCAATATTATTGCCGCGCCATTCAATGGCCTGTTATCAGAAATGGTTTTGAATCGAGTCCAGTCCGATCGTATCAATCAGCCGCTTACCGTTAAGTACCTATGGGACATGATGATCAGAACGTTAATTCGTGAAGCCCGTAAGTTTATGTATTACTTCCCACGGTTACTCTTAATAGTGGTTTTAATGTTAATACCCGGCGTTAATCTTCTCGCCCCTTTTGTTTGGGTGTTGTTTGGTGCTTGGATGGCCGCCATACAATATCTGGATTTCCCAGCGGATAATCAGGGCTTGGATTTTGAAACTACTTTGAAACGCGTCAGATCTGAAATCCCCTCTGCCCTGGGGTTGGGGTTTGTGGTGTTAACCGTCAGCTTGGTGCCTTTTCTAAATTTTATCGTCATTCCAGTAACGGTCATTGCGGCGACATTGCTCTGGAATCATCGGTTTGAAAGGCCTGTCATTTCTGAGGCTCAATCCCATAATTTGACCTGAGCTCGAATCAGTTTCCTTTCCATCAAAGCTTGAGAATCCCTGCTATGCTCAAATAATGGCACCGGGATTTCCAACGCATGCAAAAACTATATTTTCTAGCTATTGACGACGCTAGCTTCATTCGTGACCTCATCAAAAGAACACTCAGGGGCGTGTTCGATAATGCTCAAATTGACGAAGCAACCAATGGCAAGAGAGCTCAATCATTAATTGCCAAAAATCAATATGACCTGATTTTATGTGATTGGGAAATGCCTGAAATGTCTGGTATTGAAGTGCTTGAATGGATGCGAAATTTTGAGTCAGAAGAAGGCATGGATAAAACGCCCTTTATTATGGTGACCAGCCGTGGCGATAAAGAACATGTAGTCGAGGCGGTGAATGCTGGCGTTAGTGATTACATTGGTAAACCATTTAGTAATAACCAGCTTATTAAAAAGGTTCTGAAGTGCCTCAGTAAAAATCATAATGAGTTGGTTTCAGCCATTGTAAAAGGAAAGGCGGGCAAGTTAGCACCAAAAGAACAAACTGGGCCTAAAGGCTTATTTAAGGACTCTTCGGATATTCTGACTGGCGCCGCTCAATCGAAAGTTGAATCTTTAAAGCCCTCTGCTAAAAATGTTAATGAGGTAAAAGGGGGTGCGGGATTATTAACCTCTAATAGTGTCTCAGAAAAACTGCTCACCACTCAGAATACTTCCCGTCAACGGGTTAAGAGTGGCAACAAAGGTAAATGCCAGCTGAGGGTTTCTTCTGGAAAATCTAAGGGAGATATTAAAGACATCAACCTCACTGAAATTCTGATTGAATCATCGAGAGAGGAAGGCTTTTTACCGCAGTTATTTGAGCAGGCAGTGGTTGATATTGCGATGCCGGGCCAGGCAACAGAAGCGGCTCAAATTAATGGTTTTGTGATAGCTGTTATGGCTGCTGATAAATCTCAGGATTCAGAAAAAATTATTACCCAAGTGAAGTATGTAGATGATGACCCCAGTAAGATGGAGGTGCTTTCGAAATTTATTGCGGAAGTTCGTTAACGTAAATAAATTTTGGCTCATCCGGTAAATTCAAAATACCGTGTTTTAGAAAAGCTGGCCTAATGTCTGTGGTTGGTAACTGGTTTAAAGGAAGCCATTTAAAATAAAGAATCATGTCAGGTTCAAAGCCTTCAAATGGTTTTAGATTTGCTGGTTTGTAGGTTGGCTCTACTAAATAATAAGTAGCAAGTTCGTGATAATGACGGTCTTTATACGAGTAAAGGTTTTCTACATGCCAAAGTGCACGAACGAGTTTCGCCTCCATCGCAATTTCTTCTTTAAGTTCACGTAACACTGACGCACTGGACATTTCAGCAATTTCGACTCTGCCACCGGGCAATGCCCAAAAGTTGTCACCTTCTGCTTGATGGACTAATAAATGATTATCGACGATCACCACGGCAGCACTTCGAAAATTGAATCTAAATTCATCTTTCTGAAAGTGAATCATATGCCTAGAAAATCCGCGCTAGCCGGCAATATCTGAGTGAGAAACAGGGTCTTCAAATTGCCAAATTTGTGCGCTGGGGAAACGGCAGGTAAAAGTACTGCCTTTACCTGGGGAGCTGGAAATATCTAATCGACCATTATGATTTTGTAGTACGTGCTTAACGATTGCCAAACCTAGCCCAGTGCCACCAGTAGATGTAGATCGACTGACGTCTACTCGGTAAAAACGCTCAGTAAGTCTTGAAATATGCCTAGACTCGATCCCTATGCCCGTGTCTTGAACACTGAAGTAAATGCCGTATTGGTCGTTCTTCCAGCTTAAGGTGATGGTGCCGCCAGCAGGTGTGTAGTGAACCGCATTAAACACCAAATTCGAAAACGCTGAACGAATTTGGCTTTCCTCTCCTGTTAAATCCAGATTGTCTGCATGATCCAACACAAATATATGGTTAGCTTCACCGCTTAACGCTCGTGCATCTTCAACGATAGTGGCGAGCAATTGATCAATTCGAACCCTGCCCGTAGGTTTTGGTTGGTCTTCCGTATCCAAGCGAGTAAGCAACATTAAATCGCTGACCAAACTATTCATTCGAATGGTTTGCGCCTGCATTTGTTTAAGACCTTTTTTCATCGGCTCTGGAATGTTTTCTCCAAAGTCTAGGAAGCTCTCCAGATAACCATGAACCACAGTTAATGGTGTTCTTAGTTCGTGAGATGCGTTAGCAACGAAGTCTTGCCGCATTTGTTCAAGCTTTTTAATCCGGCTAACGTCTCGAACAATCATCAGTACTTCGTTTTCGCCAAACAGTGTCACTGCAAAATTTAAATGAATGTGAGGGCGATAAGGCGACTGCAAGGTTATGCTGGTTCTACTTTTGGCTCGAAAGAAGAACTTGTTGAAGGCTGGGTCTCGAACAAAGTTAGTGATGAGTTGTCCGTGGTCTTGATCTCTTAGATTCAGCATATCTGCTGCCGAATCGTTCCACCAATCCATCGCGCCGTTGCGATCCATCATCATGACCCCGTCTTCCAAGGCCGCAGTGGATTTTTGAACCCGCTTAACAACGGTTTGTAGGCGATTAACTTCTCTAGCGTGTTGTCGCTTTAGGCTGTAAAGATAGTCAAACACTGAACCCCAAAGGCCTACAGCCTCGGGTAAATCTCTAGTACGGGGTTGTCTCAGCCACCTAAATAACCTGGACTGTTGCCAGAGATTCCAAACCAAATGACTGGCTAGGGTAAGTGTTAGAACTTCAAATAAAAAACCAGTCAGCCATCCAACTAATGCTGCGATGGCAATGGTGATAATAACGGCTCTAATGACCTGACGTTGATTATCTTTGATCATGGTTTGAGACTAGTTCCTTTTCCAAGTAGAGAGAGGCGCCACATTAGAAATTGCTAAATTTTGCTCATATGGGTGGAAATAACTAATCTTAGTTTAGACACTATTTTGGCGAAAACTCTGATCAAAAACAGTCAGTAGTAACCTTAGCGATTTTAGCTGACTTTCTCAGAGAAGCGATAGCCTGTGCCACGTACTGTTTGAATCATTGCCATGAGCTGGTCACCCAGTGCCTTGCGCAGCCGACGGATGTGAACGTCAACGGTTCGCTCATCCACATAAACATTGCCACCCCAAACCTGATCGAGCAGCTGAGCTCTGGTGTAAGCTCTTTCTTGATGGCTCATGAAGAATTGCAGCAAGCGATACTCAGTTGGACCAATTTCAATTTCTTTGCCGTCAGCACTGACTCGGTGACTAGCAGGATCCAATCTCAGGCCATTCACTTCAATCGGCTCTTCAATACCCAGTGGAGTAGCACGTCTTAAAACTGCCTTCAGGCGAGCCACTAGTTCTCTAGGAGAAAACGGCTTAGTGATATAGTCATCCGCACCGGCCTCCAGGCCTTGAATCTTATGATCTTCTTCACCTTTGGCCGTCAACATAATCACTGGAATCTCAGCTGTGAGTTCGTCACGCTTAAGACGGCGACACAATTCAACGCCACTCACTCCTGGTAGCATCCAATCAAGCAGTACCAGGTCTGGCTTCATGTCCACAATCATTGTGTGGGCAGTTTGTGAATCCGCAGCTTCTAGACTGTGGTAGCCCGCCATTTCAAGGGCTGCTGCAATCATCTCGCGAATTGGAGCTTCATCATCAACAATAAGAATGGTTCTTCCTGCCATAGCTCTTACTCAGTTCTCGGTAGGTTAAATACGGGGGACTATTAAATGACCGACCTGTGACAGATTTATTACAGCTTTCATTAATCTGTCAAATTTGAGTGGTGAGGATACTCGTCTGATTTGGAGTCTAAAATAGCGAATCTAAGAAAATTCCCAGAAAGATTACCGCTCCAACCCAGTTATTGTTAAGAAAGGCTTGAAAGCAATGGGCTGGTGCTCGGTCATGGGTTAATCGGTACTGATAAAAGAACAATGAGACTGCGCCTATTAAGCCCAGATAAAACCACAATCCAGACTCTTGTTGAACGCCAGCCATGATGAGTGCGATCACTGCCATGGCTTGTAGAATCGCGATCATGAAACGGTCATTCTCGCCGAACAGGATGGCGGTTGATTTAATGCCAACTTTTAAGTCGTCTTCTCTATCTACCATGGCATATTGAGTGTCGTACGCCACAGTCCAGAGTATGGTGGCGGTGAAAAGCAGCCAGGCTTGGCTATTGATGGATTCTAGGCTCGCCATATAAGCCATAGGAATTGCCCAAGCAAATGCAGCTCCCAACACCACTTGAGGCAAATAGGTGTAACGTTTCATAAAGGGGTAAGTCGCAGCCAACGCAACAGCCACAAACGAAAGCAGCAGGGTGTTTAGATTAGTCATTAACACCAGTAAGAACGCGATAAAAATCAGTGCCGCAAAAAGCACTAATGCTTCTTTAGGTTTCACTAAACCCAAGGCCAGTGGGCGAGCTTTAGTGCGATTGACTTGGCCGTCAAAATTTCGATCAGCAAAATCATTAATGACACATCCTGCGCTGCGCATGATGACAACCCCCAGCACAAAAACCAAAAGAACCAAGGGGTTAGGTAATCCCTGAGCAGCAAACCATAAAGCCCAGAGGGTTGGCCAAAGCAAAAGAAATATACCAATTGGGCGATTCAGTCGGGTAAGTGCGACGTAAGCATCAATCTTTGCTCTGGAGATCATAATTCGCTCAAAGGATTAAAGTGAATAAGCATCTAGGTCGTGTTTTAAGAGTGCTGGTAAGAAATATTCTGCCACCAGCAAGGGTCGATTAAAAAGATAAAACTGGGATCTTCTGCCCCAGCCAGTATGCGTTCTTGTGAATTCAATTTCACCCCGTTTCATACCAGGAGTTGTGAACAAAAGAGCACCAAGAGGTTTATTTTTGAGTGTTTTAATAATGCCCAATGGGCTGCGTAGGCTTGAGGCCGGCACTAGACTATGTGCCACCACCCAGGGTTGATTGTTGCCCCAAAGTACGACCTTTCGAGACCAATATGGTTCGTTTGTTTTGCCACCACAGGTTTGAGTACCAAGTCTATGGCCAGCTATCCAGCCTTCGTTTAGTACCTCAACATGAAAGTTATCCTTAGAGAGTTTACACAGTCGCTCAGTCAGCGACCCTTGGTCGTTAATCCACGATTTCCATCTGGTGTCTGAAACGGTGTAAAGACAACTCTGTGGTAACCAGCGGTAACTTCTGTCATTTAAGTCTGGGAATCGTTTTTTTAATGCAAGTTGGTTTGGTTGAAAAATCAAAGTGGTGACAACTGAGGTTGGATTTAGACAAATTAAAGAGCCGCATCATATCACTACCCAGTGCTAATGCCAGGACTGAGGGTTCTAACGCTGTAATACGAAAAGATAGCGCCATTTCACTAAATTCCAGGTTGCGTATTTCGAGAAACCCCAGTAGTTTTGCTGGCTCTAGCCAAAAACACCTCCAATAAGACCATTCTGTAATCACGACTAAGGATCAATCTTTAATGAAAAAGTGGCAATGCATTGTGTGTGGGTTCATTTATGACGAAGCCGAAGGTCTGCCTGAAGAAGGCATTGACCCGGGAACCGCTTGGGATGATGTGCCAGGAGATTGGCTGTGCCCTGATTGTGGGGTAGGCAAAGACGATTTTGAAATGATTGAGCTGTAATAGTGTTTGACCATCCAATCGTTATTATTGGTTCAGGACTAGCCGGATACACCCTGGCGCGAGAGTTTCGAAAACTAGACTCAGAGTCCGAGCTGTTGATTATCACCGCTGACGATGGTGTGCAGTATTCAAAGCCATTGCTTTCGAACACCCTTGGCCAAGGAAAGTCTCCAAAAGATCTAGAAATGGCTGATCCAGGTAAAATGGCCGAGCAATTAAACTGCACCGTTCGAATCAATACCTCGGTTACGGGCATTAATGCCGAAGCCAAAACTATTTTTATTGGTGAAGAAAAAGTTTCTTACCATAAACTGGTTTTAGCTTTGGGAGCTAAACCAAAAACAGCAAAACTTGGTGACACTGTCTCAGAACGCATTCACAGCATCAATGACCTAACATCACTCAAAAAATTCCACTCTCAGTTAGAGAGTAATTCTCGCGTTCTAATTATGGGTGCTGGGCTCATTGGTTGTGAGTTCGCCAGTGATCTGTCTAAAGCTGGTCACCAAGTCACAGTTGTTGCTCCGGGTTATCAACTAATGCCTGGAGTATTACCCAATGATGTTGCGCGAAAACTGCAAGAATCATTAGAACGCGCTGGAGTCAATTTCATACTTGGGCCACTGGTCACAACAATTGCTCAGAAAGACAGCGAAATTACCGCTACAATTTCCAATGGACAACACATTCATGCGGATGCCGTGTTGTCTGCCATTGGTATTGAGCCACAGATACAGTTAGCAAATACCGCTGGACTAACAACAAATGTCGGCATCTGTGTTGACCGTAACTTAACAACATCCAATCCAGATGTTTACGCGCTTGGAGACTGCGCTGAAGTTGAGGGTCATGTTTTATTCTATGTTATGCCTCTTATGGCAAGTGCTAGAGCTTTAGCAAAAACATTAAATGGAGAACAAACGGCGGTGACCTATCCGGTTATGCCGGTAAACCTAAAGACCCCGAGCTGTCCAGTTGCTTTTTATCCACCAACGAAGAGCGATGTTGGTGAATGGATAATTGAGACAGAAGAGGGAGACATTAGAGCTCTATTAAAGAATCAAGATCAACTGTTGGGGTTTGCCCTAACAGGTGCTCTGACCAAAGAACGGCTGGATCTTGCGAAACAGATCCCAGCCCTAGTTAGTTAGATAATAACCCAGTGCTTATTTTTAATAGGCACACAAGATGATATTCAACAGAGGGAAAAACTATGCGTAAACCAGAACTAGCTGCTGCGATTGCTGAAAAATCTGATATTTCTAAAGACAAAGCTGCTGATGTACTGAACGCCATATTGGATGAGATTACAACTGCTGTAAGCAAAGGCGACTCTGTAAGCCTGATTGGTTTCGGCACTTTTGAAAGACGTGCTCGCGCTGCTCGTACTGGTAAAAACCCACAGACTGGCGAACCTATTCAAATTCCAGCTAGTAACACGGTAGCTTTTAAAGCTGGTAAAGCATTAAAAGAGTCAGTCAACTAAGTTGACTTTGTACCAGATTCTGGTTGTTTAATTAAAACAACCCATCAGTCAGCTGCTCATCGAATATGGCAGCTGACTTTTTTAAGCCCCCACCAACGCTTCTCAAATAAAACCAAAAATACCCTGCCACAGTGATCACACTTAACATTGTGATGACCTGGTGTTAGTTGTCGTTGATTTTGTTCGCTGCAAAATGGGCAACGCAAATTTAAAACTGCCATCGAAATTATGCCACCTGTTCTCTACAATGCTGCGGGTTCACATTAATTAACGGACTATTCTAAATGAAAGAAATCATCAGCACAGATAAAGCCCCTGCGGCCATAGGTACCTATTCACAGGCGGTTAAAGTTGATAATACCGTGTATTTATCCGGTCAAATTCCTTTGGTACCCGAAACCATGACTATGGTTGAAGGCGATTTTAAAGCGCAAGCAACTCAAATGTTCGAAAATCTAAAAGCGGTTGCAGAAGCATCTGGTGGTTCATTAGCGGATATTGTAAAGCTTAATATTTTCCTAACGGACTTGAGTAATTTCGCTCTGGTCAACGAAATCATGTCTGGCTACTTTTCTGAACCTTATCCTGCACGTGCAGCTGTGGGTGTTGCACAGTTGCCTAAAGATGCTCAGTGTGAAGCAGACGCGGTTCTAGTGCTGTCTTAATTCTAGGCGAGTTACCGCCAAAAACCTTGAAGGAGGCCTATACTCTAAACAATATAGGCTAACTTCAATTCCTTTCTCATGTCTGATCAATGGAAACAAAAATATCTAGATCAACTGGATAATTTGGAACAGCTCGAAGACCATCGAGAACATTTGCGTAGAGGTATGGTTCGTCTAAGTCTACTCGCAGATGGCCTTGATCCCTCAATGGATGAATCGTTAGGTAGTTTGCGAAAACTGCTCAGATCAGAAGATGCATCAGACCAAAAACTACTTTCTCTGCTAGACCAGATTGATCAACAATTTCAGGTTTTCGAAAATCAAAGAAAGAGTGCCTTCACCAAAGGGGAAATGTCGTTAATCCAAGCTACTGAGCAACTATTGAGATTGCCCATTGAATCGGCTGACCGAAAAGCGATTAAACAATATCGGAAATCAATTAAGACGCTTTCCAGTTCCCTCATTCAAATACCCGAACTCATTTCTGAGTTAGTACAGATTCAAGATCAAATATTAGCTAGTAAGAAAAATAGCCGTGGTCAAAGAGGTAATTGGTTAGAGAAATTCCTTGGTGATGATGGAGATGAAGAACTTAGCCAAATGGCAGGTTCACAAAATGAATCTCAAATCAGCTACCGACTCAGTAAAGTTATAAATGACTTGCTGATGAAAATAGAGATACCAGAAGAATTAACTGAAAAAACCGAAAAAATTCAAAGCCTGTTAAGTGAAAATTTGACTTGGGAGCAACTGGAGGAAATTCTATCAGCAGTGGTGGAACTGGTGCTTTGGGTGTTAACTGAAGAAAAAAATGATTTTGAAGATTATTTGCTGAGCATTAACCAACGCCTTCAATCGTTTGAGAAAATTATTAAAGATGTTGATGCTCACCAGCTGAAATTCAATCATTTTCAAGATGTGTTCGATCAAAGTTTTAGGCAAGGCATTGAAACGGTTCAGCAGGATGTGAAACGAACAACAGACATCCAAAGTTTGAAGTCTGCGGTGACTTCCCAAATGGATCAACTTATTAATGCTGCTGACGACTTTAAATTACAGAGACAACAAACCGAGCAAGCACTCAAAGCCCAGCTGGATGAGCTTCAACAGAAAGTCACACATCTTCAGGAAGAAAATAAGCGTATGGCCGATGCTGTCAGCCAGCAACGGGCTAAGGCTATGACCGACACACTAACGGATTTACCTAATCGAGAAGCCTGGGATATTAAGGTGTCAGAGGAATATACGAGATTTTCTCGATATGGTAGTCCACTTTCATTAGCAGTCGCCGATGTAGATTTTTTCAAAAAAATAAACGATAGCTATGGTCATCTTGCTGGCGACAAAGTGCTAAGGGTTTTGGCTTCCACTATAAAGAAAGAAGTTAGAGAATCCGACTTTGTTGCCAGATATGGTGGTGAAGAGTTTGTTATATTGATGCCGGAAACTGGAATCAAAGACGCGGTGTCAGCAATGGAAAAAGTTAGAGCAAAAATAGCTAATCGAAAATTTCAGTTCGAAGGCAAACCCGTTCCAATCACTATGTCATTCGGTGTAAGTGAATTCCAAAATGCTCTTAACATTAAAGAAGTATTTTCAGCAGCTGACCAGGCGCTCTATAACGCGAAAAATTCAGGAAGAAATAAAGTGGAAAAAGCTTAGTCGAAAATGTGAAGATTAGTTTGAGGTGTCAGAAAAGTGCCTGCCCAATGTATCTTTTAACACCTGAAAATTAATAGGCTTAGATAGAAAATCATCCATACCCGCTTCCAAACATTCTTTTTTCGTGTCGGCCATTGCATGGGCGGTGAGTGCAAATATTTTGGTATGAGGTTTGTTAAAGCTTCGCTGATATTCCCTAATCATCTTGACTGCAGTAATACCGTCCATGGATGGCATTTCTTTATCCATCAATATCAAGTCATAGAGTTCGCCATGGCTCACTTTATTGACCGCATCGTTCCCATCTCCAACTAAATCAACATCATAACCCAGCTTATTGAGTAAGCCTTTAATCACAACCTGATTAACGGAGTTGTCGTCCGCCACCAGCACTTTCATATATTGGGGTAACTGTAATTGTTGATCGCTAGTTATGCCGTCTGATTCTACTGCTCTAACCGGCATGGGTATTTTGAACCAAAAAGTCGCTCCCTTCCCTTGAGCACTCTTTACTCCTATCTCTCCCTCCATCAGCTCAACGAGTTCTTTGCAGATTTTTAAACCCAAACCTGTGCCGCCATACTTTCGTGCGGTCGATGTTTGTGCTTGTTGGTATGACTGAAAGATATTTTCTTGAACACTGGGATCAATGCCTATTCCTTGATCCTCGACTTCAAAATGTACCCAATCGTTAGGCAATGCATGAATTGAAACTGTGATATTACCTTTCTCTGTAAACTTGATCGCATTGCTAATTAGATTAATTAATATTTGTTGTATTCGCTTAGGGTCGCTGACACGTTCATGTGCAACATCGTCATCAAAAACTAGTCGAAGATTCAGCCCCTTATTGTTCGCAACCACCTGAAAGATTTCTAAAGCATGATCTGTGGTGGTTCGAAGATTAAGTGGTACATCCTCTATAGGCATTCGCCCGGCTTCTAACCTGGATAAATCTAACGTGTCATTAATAAGATTTAATAGAGTTTCGCCAGATTGCCTGATGGTAGAGACATAACCTTTTTGCTCTCTGTTTAATGGGGTTTGAGCAAGAAGCTCTACCATTCCTACGACTCCATTCATAGGTGTGCGAATTTCGTGACTGATTTGCGCTAGAAATTGGCTTCTGGCTTCAGCTTTCGACTGGTCTTCAATGGACTGTGCTCGCAATGTTCTGATTCGATATCCTAGTGCGAAACTTAAAAGAATCGCTTCAGCGGCTGTGCCAATTTTTCCCATGTTGAGAGTGAAAAATGTCGCGGGAAGCAGGCCTAGTTTGGTAATCAGTAATCCAAGACTGCCTACCAGAAAAAATGCCCAGGCTGCACTGAAATAAAGTGCTGGCGCAAAACCTTTAAAATACGAATAAAGGCTTGTGGTGATGGTTGTGATTAATCCAATGGTGGTGGTAAACATCAATACAATTGAAACTGTGGCTACTGGCAATGCTAGGCTGAAACAAGTGATCGCAACTGAAAAAATAGCGTTAACGAGCAATATTCTATATGCCAATGGAAAGTGCGTTTTTAAGTTTAGAAATCCAATCACGAACGCTGTTGTAAAAACACTCGAACTCGCCACAGCTATGTGTAACGCCTGATGCATCCATGGTTGATGACTGGGCCAAATACTTTGGAAAATATATCCATCCAGCATCATCATGTAGAGACCGTAGAAGCTGATGTACCCCACAAAGTGCAAATAACTTGGGTCTCGTACAACCGCAAAAAGAAATAAGTTGTAAAACATCATGCTGAAGACTATGCCGTAGAACAACCAATTGAAATCATCAGCAAATTGGTAGTGACGCCAATAGGTTGCCCCTGGCCAAATTTTAAAATTCCCTTGTAAATGTAAGTCGCTACTAATCCTGACTAAATATTCTTGAGGTTGATTGAGTTTCAGTGGAATGACAAAGTATCTATGATCGACCAAGCGTCTTTGAAACGGTTTGCTTGAGCCGGAGCTGTAAATAATTTGAGGGCCGCTGGGGGTAATTTGATAAGCGTCAACGTTATCCAATAACGCATTTTCAAATACCAGATTCCAGTTAGATTCATTTGAATTGTTTAGGTCTAATCGAAATCTTAGCCACAGAGCTGTTTGTGTATAGCCTGCATTTAGTACTTCTGAATTGACCGGCTGCCAGACTACAGATTTATTTGATTGGGTGAGTTCAAAGGCATCTAATTCTGCGGATTCGTCATAGAAGTAGCTAACAGATTCTCCCGCGTTCTCTGGAGTAATGGGTTTTATTGTTTGAAAGCTACCTTGTGCCCAGACTAGTGACCATTGGCAGCCAACTAATAAAATCAGCAATTGATAGATTATACGAACACTAATGCCCACTTTTAGTTATCCTAAGCTGCCATTGGATACTTTAGTTAAATGCTTCGGCCGGAGTGGTAATTTTAACCTCAGATAGAGCGTTTCTAATGCTTGCAATACTAATGGGTTTAGCAACAAATGATGTCATTCCCGCTTCTAGGCAAGCTGTTCTAAATTCTGGCATCGCATGCGCAGTGACAGCAATAATTGGAATTTGCGGGCTACCGTTATCCTCTTCGATTTTTCTAAGTAACTCTGTTGCCTGAAATCCATCCATCTGGGGTAGATCACAATCCATCAATACTGCGTCAAACCTCTGATCCTGGGAAAACGTATCAATCGCTTTTTCTCCCGTTGAACATAAAACATAGTCATGCCCTAACTTATCTAACATACCTTTTACTACCGCTTGATTCACTAGGTTGTCTTCCACAATTAAAATTCGAAGACGATGGCTATGATCCGCTGAGATAGTTTGATCTGAATGTTCAGTTGATGGTATGTGCGCTTGTTGCAGTGGCAATTCCAACCAAAATGTTGAGCCATTCTCAGGCATGCTATACAAACCAATTTGGCCTCCCATCAAGGTAACCAGTTGTCGGCAGATGGCTAAACCTAAACCACTACCTGATCTGCCTAGATGCTCTTGCCTTCCTGCTTGAACATAGGAATCAAAAAGATGTTCCTGTTCTTTTAATGGAATGCCGATGCCAGTGTCTATGACTTCAATTCGGATACGTCCCAATGTGGTATGTTGGCATCTCAATTCAACACGACCAGTTTCTGTAAATTTAATGGCGTTACCAAGTAGGTTGATAAGAATTTGCCGCAATCTAACTCGGTCTGCCAGTACTATTTCGGGAAGCCCTGGCTTGATTGCTAACATTAATTCTAGTTGTTTTTTATTAGCGTTTGGCCGAACAATTTCTATTGTTTCGTTAAGAAAAGTTTTAATTTCCAGTGGCGAGTTTTCCAGTCTTAGTTTTCCGGATTCCATGCGACTGTGATCTAAAATATCGTTAATTAGATCCAGTAAGGTTTCGCCTGAAGTTTGCAAGGTAGCTAGGTAATTTCTTTGTTTGTCATCTAGTTGAGTGTCTCGAAGCATCTCAACCATGCCTAGGACTCCATTCATCGGGGTTCTAATCTCGTGACTCATTTGAGCAAGGAATCTTGATTGTGCCTGGGCTTTGGACTGTTTCTCAATAGATTCATCTTTAAGAATTCGAATGCGATGACTTAACGCAAAACTTAGGGTTAGTGCCTCAAATACAGAACCCACCTTAATAATGTGATGGGTTAAAGGGCTGCTCTCTATAAAACCAAATTTAGCCAAAACAAAGGTGCCTAGAGTGAATAGCAAGCCTGTCCAGGCGATCATGAAAAACAGCGCCGGTCGAAAGCCCATGCGATAGGCTTGCGTACCACCCACCAATGCGATCAATATGCCCGCGACTGCCATTACAAAAAATACCTGGGCTAGAACAGGTAGTGGCATCCAAGGTATTAGCAAGGTAAGCACGACGGCAATTCCAGACAGGGCCATCACGCTACCCGAAATAATGGGCTGATATTGTTGTAGCTTTAAAAAGTTTCTAACGAACAAGCTGCCAGTGGCTATGCCTAATCCTCCGGCTGCAACCATTAGGGAATAATTCCATTTCAGGTTTTCCGGCCAGAAGTGTTGAAACACGAAACCATCGTTCATGATTTGATAGATGGTAAACATTCCGAAACTACCCACATAAAGCAAATAGCTTCGATCTTGAATAATGAAAAATAACGCTAGGTTATAAATAACCAATGACAACATAAGTCCGTAAAATAACCAGCTCAGGTTGTCTCGGTATTGAAGTGCTGGCCAAAAACTTTGGTCTTGCCAGAGGGTAATGGGCACTCTTAAATTTAAGTCGCCTTTGATCATAACCATATAGGTTGTGGGTTCATAAACGTCTAGAGGCACAATGAAATATCTATGGTTTATCAACCGTCGTTCATAGGGCCGACCACTTCCAGATGCATAAATGACCCGTGGGCCGACATTAGTTACTTGATAAACATTGATAATATCAATCAGTGGATTTTCAAAAACTAGATGCCATCTTTTGATATGGGATTGGGTGGCGTCGACCTGAAGCCTCAGCCAATACACGGAATCAGAATAACCAAAGTTTAACTCTCGGCTTGAATTGCTATACCAACGATGGGCATTCTCAGGAAACATCAAGGAAAACGGACTTTCTTTGAAGTCAGGGTCTTCTAACACCTCGATATGAGGCCCAAGCTGTACATTGTTCTCTTGGCCGGTTAGGTGAACCCACTCAGCTGAAGTAAACGCAGAGAAAAATAAGAAAAGAAATACTGAGATGAGATGTTTCGCCATCCGCTATACAAATAAAAAAGCCAAAGTTCTTAGCATTCTAAAGAACTCTGGCTTGATTGGGCACTTCTAGATTTGAAATGCGTGCTCTATTCAACTAATTCCAATTAATGTTGCAAAATCTGGCTTAGGAAAAGTTGTGTACGGTCGTGTTGAGGGTTGTTGAAGAATTCGTGTGGTTCGTTCTCTTCAACAATTTCACCACCGTCCATAAAGATTACTCTGTCTGCAACTGTCTTGGCGAAACCCATTTCATGTGTCACACACAACATCGTCATGCCTTCATTGGCTAGCTCCACCATTACATCCAGTACTTCCTTAATCATTTCAGGATCAAGAGCAGAAGTGGGTTCATCGAATAGCATGACCTTAGGGTTCATACAAAGAGACCGTGCAATGGCTACCCGTTGTTGCTGACCGCCAGATAACTGACCTGGATATTTATTGGCCTGTTCAGGAATTTTAACTCGCTTAAGGTAATTCATAGCAATTTCTTCAGCGTCTTTCTGTGGCATCTTGCGAACCCAAATAGGTGCTAGAGTGCAGTTTTGAAGCACCGTTAGATGTGGAAACAGATTGAAATGCTGAAACACCATGCCGACTTCTCTTCTCACTGCTTCAATGTGTTTCAGGTCAGAAGTCAAGGTTATACCATCAACGATAATATCGCCTTTTTGGTGTTCTTCCAGGCGGTTAATTGTGCGAATGGTTGTTGATTTGCCAGAGCCAGAAGGCCCGCAGATTACAATTTTTTCACCGCGAGTTACGTTCAAGTTTATGTTCTTCAACACGTGGAATTCACCGTACCACTTGTTGACATCTTTCAGCTGAATAACGTATTCGCTGTCATTTGCTTTCGCTTGTTCAGTCATGATGAATCCTTATTTATGTCCGGTATGAAGTTTACGTTCCAGATAAATGCTGTACCTAGACATGGAGTAACAGAAAACCCAGAAAACAGCTGCTACAAATATGTAGCCTTCTGTGGAATAACCTCCCAGCCACTCAGGATCATTCAGTGCAGTTTTAACCATGTTAAGTAGGTCTAACAAACCAATGATGGCCAGTAGGGTGGTGTCTTTAAATAGAGCAATAAAAGTATTCACAATTCCAGGAATCATGATCTTCAAGGCTTGAGGAAGAATGATGAAGCCCATGCTTTTCCAGTAACTCAGCCCTAGGGCATCAGCTGCTTCATATTGACCCTTAGGAATGGCCTGCAAGCCGCCTCTAACCACTTCAGCCATGTATGCTGATTGGAACATGACGATACCAATTAGCGCTCTCAATAATTTATCAAAATCAGTTTCAGCACTGGCGAAAAGAGGCAGCATGACTGACGCCATGAATAGCACTGTAATGAGCGGGACACCGCGCCATACTTCAATGAAAATAGTACACAGGGCTCTGATCAATGGCATTTGAGATCGTCTACCCAGAGCTAATGCTGTTCCAATGGGTAAGGCGAGTACGATACCCACAGTAGCAACCACCAGGGTCAGCATTAAGCCGCCCCACTGATAAGTTTCTACTACCTCCAGTCCCAAACCGCCGTATAGCAATATGAAGCAGATGGCAGGGAAAAGTGTTACTGAAAATAGTCCTACCCAAGGTTTCCAAGGTGTTTTCTCAATGACCAGCCAAGCAATAACAGCAGCACTCAGGAAGAAAACCAGGTTTACCCGCCACAATTGTTCATCTGGATAGAAGCCGTAAATAAAACGTTCCATCCATGCGCCAATGAAAACCCAGCATGCACCGTCTCCGGAACAATCTTCTTTGGTGTCTCCGATCCAGTCGGCTGAAAAAACGCCCCAATCCAATATAAAAGATAAGCCCAACCAAACTAGGTAAATAGATACCAGTGTAAGAATAGTATTGAGCCAACCGTCGAATAGGTTTGCTCTAAGCCAAGCTACTGGGCCTACGCTGTTTGATGGTGGGGGTAGTGCTGGCGATGCTTTAAATATTTTTGCTTCCATTTCTATCTCTCCACCAAGGCCATTTTATTGTTGAACCAGTTCATTCCTGCGGACACGGTAAGACTGATAGTGAGATACACCGCCATGGTCATTGCAATAATTTCGATGGCCTGACCAGTTTGGTTGAGCGTGGTACCCATGAAAACATTTACTAGATCAGGATAACCAATTGCAGTTGCTAATGAAGAGTTTTTAGCAAGGTTTAAATACTGAGAGGTAAGTGGCGGAATAATAACCCGCATGGCCTGTGGAATAATGACCAGATTCAAGGTTCTGCCTTGGGGTAATCCAAGTGCATGTGCCGCTTCAGTCTGTCCTTTGTTCACCGATTCAATACCAGAGCGTACGATTTCGGCGATGAAAGCAGCAGTATAAATAGTTAAGGCAATTAGAAGAGCCATCAGCTCGGGAATAATGGGTATACCGCCTCTGAAGTTAAAACCTCTCAGTTCTGAATACTCAAGTGTTGCAGGTGATCCAGATACGAAGAATGTTAGTAACGGAAGTCCGATAAGCGCGGCAGCAGACACCCAAAATACAGGGAAGGTCTGACCGGTTTGTTCTTGTCTTTTAGCTGACCACTTCGCCAACCAAATAACGCCTGCAACTGCGATAGCAAATGCAATAACGACAGCGATGAAGCCGCTTTCGTAAATGGGTTTGGGTAGGTAAAGACCTCGAACATTTAAGAAAATGGCATCATTAAAATTGAAGCTCTGTCGAGGCGAAGGCAGTGCTTGAAGTACCGCGAAATACCAGAAAAATATTTGTACTAGAAGTGGCAGGTTTCTAAAAATCTCGATATACACACTGGCCAAACGAGAGATTAGCCAGTTATTCGACAATCTTGCTATACCAATAACAAACCCGAGAACAGTCGCTAAAATAATCCCCAAAAATGAAACCAATACGGTGTTTAACAAACCAACAACGAATGTTCTGCCGTAGGAGTTTTGCTCGGTGTATTCGATAAGCGTTTGGATAATGCCAAACCCAGCAGGTTCAAATAAAAATTTAAAACCTGTTGTAATGCCTCGGGCTTCAAGATTGCCCAATGCATTATTAGTGATATGAATGATAAAGAAGACGACACCCAAAAGGGCCAGGACTTGATATGCTACTGCTCGAATTTTTGGATCGTAAATCCAGCGTGCATTCCCTGAATTATTTTGATTTTCCATAAGTCGCTTGAGTTGAGTCAGAGAGAAAAGATAGAGCTAGGAAAGAAACCTAGCCCCATCAAACCTATTCGTTAAACGTTTAATTAACGTACAGGCGGTGCGTACATGATGCCGCCTTTGCTCCATAGAGCATTTAGGCCACGAGCGATTTTAAGAGGCGAGTCAGCACCCACATTGCGCTCGAACCACTCACCATAGTTACCGGTTTGTGCAATAACGTTGTAAGCCCAGTCTTTGCTCAAGCCTAGATTTTCACCTAGATTACCTTCAGCTCCGATTAAACGTAAAACGCCAGGATTAGAACCTTTTAATGCCGCTTCAACACTGTCAGCTGTTAAGCCCAACTCTTCAGCGTTTACCGCTGCAAACAAAGTCCACTTAACAACATTGAACCAACCATCATCACCTTGACGAACAACAGGGCCTAGAGGTTCTTTCGAAATTACTTCAGGAAGCACCATAGCGCTTTCTGGCTTAGCCAATTTAATGCGTAGAGCATACAACTGAGACTGGTCTGAAGTTAGAACGTCACAACGACCGGCTTCAAAACCTTTAACCGTTTGGTCAGAAGTATCAAAGGTTACTGGGTCATAAGACATTTTGTTTTCGCGAAAATAGTCAGCCAAGTTCAACTCAGTAGTCGTACCTGCTTGAATACAAACAGCAGCTCCGTCTAATTCCAATGCACTTTTAACACCGAGGTTTTTGCTTACCATGAAACCTTGGCCGTCATAGTAGTTCACACCGGCGAAGTTCAAACCCAAAGACGTATCACGAGTTTGAGTCCAAGTTGTGTTACGAGAAAGAATGTCAATTTCACCAGACTGCAAAGCCGTGAAACGCTCTTTAGCAGTTAATGGTGTGTATTTAACCTTTTCAGAATCGCCCAGTACTGCGGCTGCAACAGCACGGCAGACGTCTACATCTAAACCTTTCCAGTTACCTTTACTATCTGGGTTTGAAAAACCTGGTAGACCAGTGGAAACACCACATTGGATAAAACCTTTTTTCTTTACAGCTTCAAGAGTGCCTTCAGCGCTTGCGGCACCAGTAAACATAGTTAGGGAAAAAGCAGCCGCGGTCGCAGCGATAAGGGTTTTTTTCATTGGAAGAGTTCCTTGCCAGTTTATTTTTGCGAGTGAGAGAAAATCGATTTTTTACCGGTTGACTCACATCAACTTTTTTTATCCGCGTGGTCAGGTTAGTGCTTTCTTTAGTGCGCTTACAAGCTTTGATCCAAAAAAAATCACAACTTTGCACCGTATTCGAGCAATTGCTCCCTGACTGAACGGTCAGTTTTTAACTGAATAGGGGAAGAGCAACCCTTGTGCCAGCGCTCAGAACAACCATTTCAGGGAATTATTTCATAGAGAATGACTAACTATTTTTAGGGTTAGCCGAAAAAGGTTGAAAATATTGATACCAACAATAACCTGTGGGAAGAAACTAACGAAATTTAGTTAAATCGAAAAAAAACAGAAGTGTTTTCGAATTGAAGGCCGGAGACAAATTGGTGCGTCTATGAAGAACCCTGGCTGTGCCAGGGCATTTTGCTGAAGTTTACTGCTAAAGCTAGCTATAAGAGGTGAGCTGACACTAGATAGGACGGCTGCCGTAATTAGACACAGGCTTTTTCGGGGGATCAGCTCTCAAACCCCGGGGTACTTCTTCAACTCGTCCGCCTGTTTTTAAAAAGGCTTCAATATCAGATTCAACCACATTGCGTACCTTGGCTCGGGAGCTGATTGAGCGTTCAACAACGGATTCTTCTTCTTTAGAACCGACAAATTCATCAACATTATTCAGTATTTCGTTACGGGCCATTTCCTTACTCTCTTAAAGTTCGGTTAGTTCATTCCAGCTGTGTTCTTCCCTGTAACGTGATTGACGAAACTGAACACAGGATTACAAATAGAAGCGTTCATTATTTATAGTCCACATTTGGTTTCACGAAAGTCGTACACCGTTACAAAAATAAAGATTTTTAGATGAATTTGAAATGTGTCTTGTCTTTTTAGAAGACGAAGTTATACAGATGAGATTTTGACGTATTTTTAATGATTTGGTGTTGAAAATATACCGCTTTGGGCTAGTTATAGTTCGACTTTGGTTTGGAAGGCCTGCTCCGTGATTTTGGTTGTAAAGCAGGCTAAAAGTGGTTTAAACCTGAATACCCTGGGCAATAGCATCCAGTTCTGATTTGGATTCAATAATCTGGTCCATCATTTCTGGCACGTCACCAGGGTTAATATGCAGCTGTTCAAATACCTCTGGATTTATGACTTCAAGAGGCCCGCTAACCATTCGGTACTGCCACAGCAACCGGTTAGCAAGATAGGTTAGATTGGCATAATCAGATTGCGGCCCTTGGTAAGCACTCTCGTTTTGATATCTGACCCCATAGGTTACCTCATCGGGAAGATTCCAGCTTTTCAGTAAATTAGAGCCGATCTGTTCCCTGGTAATGCCCAATAAATGCTTTTCCACATGTTGGTTGGACATGTGTCGGTTTGCTTCTAGGTTCCGACTACAGTTCTCAAAATGGGGAGGAAATGCATGGGCAAGTACTAGGTAACCAAAGTTATGCAGTAGCCCAGATAAATAAGACAAACCAAAACTGGGTCTTAGCTCCCTGGGTATCAGGTTTTGTAAGCCGCTAATCACCGCTGCGCTGTAGACTGCTTGGGACCAATAGGGAGTGATTCCTTCTGGGCCATCCTTCGGAAGGTCAAGGGTTTTACCCAGTGCCAGACCTAAAGCTAGGTTCATTACCAGATCATAACCTAACACTCGAATAATGGCGTCTTGTACAGACTTAACGGAACCTGGAGCTGAGTAGTAAGAGGAGCTAGCCCAGCTCACTACCTGTGCGGCTAGACTTGGGTCATTTTCTACAATACGAGACAGCTTATTTATGTCGGCATTAGGATCAACTCTTAGGCGAATAATTGCCTGAGCAGATTCAGGCAGGGGAGGAATCTCAAGCGTCTCCTCCAGCCTTTGACGTATTCTTAAATTAGTAAAGTTCTCAACCGCTTTTTCAATTTCTGCACGGTCATGATCAAACAAAGACAGCTCATAATCTATGTCATCAAAAGGTACTCGATGACAAACGTCTACAATATTCGCCTGCTCAGTAAATCCCTGAGATTGAACGCTCAGTAAAAACTCTGAACTACCTGAATACAAATTGAATTCGTCTAATTCCGTTAACCGTTTATCCACCACAGTTTCAATATTGAGTAGGCCCGCTAACGCAGGGAGGTTTTCCAAGCCCTGTCGTCTTTTGAGTTCGTCTAGTTGTGTGCTAGGTACCGCCTGCATCTTTCGGCCAAGGTTTTGTTCGATTTTTTTCAAATCGATAATGCAATCAGAAGGGAAAAATACTTGAAGCATGCCTTGGGCGTCTTTGAGTACAGAAACCTCGACCTTCAATAAAGTTTCATTAGTCGGCAATGGTCTCGACTGATAGTTGATGCCTTTTTGATCAAGGTGTTGCTTTACGGAATGAGGTATTGAAGAAGCGTTCATATCAGTGAAAATCCCAGAGCGTGTTTAAGCTTTATAATTTAGTTTAGAAGGGATTTTCAGTTATGCAGGGGCAGAAATGTAACGACAACTTACAGTTCAAATTGACTAATTAATAGTCTGGCATCGGCTCAAACCTGGCCATACTGTTTGGATTCTGGAAGCCAACGATTCACAATCCATGGGCACACTTCAGGATGATTGATCATGAGCTGTTGAGCAATCTCATTCACTTGATCCATTAGGTGTTGATCCCTTTCTAAGTCGGCGACTCGAAACTGAATTAAGCCTGTTTGCCGAGTGCCCAACACTTCCCCAGGGCCGCGAAGTTCTAAATCTTTTTCCGCAATGACAAAACCATCAGAGGTTTCTCTCATAACACTTAAGCGTTCTTTGCTTTGCTGGGAAAGGGGTGTTGAATACATGAGCAAACAAAAACTATTGGCATTGCCTCGACCGACTCGGCCTCTTAACTGATGTAATTGCGCCAGTCCAAGTCTCTCCGGATTTTCGATGATCATCACCGAGGCGTTTGGAACATCAACACCCACTTCAATAACTGTGGTTGCCACCAACACATCCAGCTCATGTTTTTTAAATGCGTTCATGATATTAGCTTTTTCGGCTGGCTTCATGCGTCCATGAACCAGCCCAATTCTGAGGTGACTCAAAGCACGACTTAAGTCTTCAAAGGTATCTTCTGCCGCTTGGCATTGAAGCTCTTCAGATTCTTCTATCAGTGTGCAAACCCAATAAACCTGTCTCGACTCTGCACAGGCGGACGCTACTCGTTCCACAACTTCTGGTCTTCTTTTTTGAGAAATAACATTAGTGACAACAGGTTTTCTGCCTGGTGGTAATTCATCTATTACTGAGCTGTCTAGGTCGGCATAAACGCTCATTGCTAATGTTCTTGGAATGGGTGTTGCGGTCATAATGAGTTGATGAGGCACTAAACCGTTTCGAACACCTTTCTCTCGTAAAGCGAGGCGCTGATGAACTCCGAACCTATGTTGTTCATCAATAATAATTAAACCCAACTTGTGAAAATGAACAGACTCTTGAAACAAGGCATGGGTGCCGACAACCATGTTGGCAGACCCTGAACTGATTTTTTGAAGATTCGCCTCTCTATTTTTTTTATTTTGTTTTCCAACTAACCAAGCAGTTTCAATTCCTAAAGGGGTGATCAACGTCGAAATATTGTTAAAGTGCTGCTCCGCAAGAATTTCAGTGGGGGCCATCAGGCAGGCTTGAAAACCATTTTCAATTGCGCTCAATGCGGAGAATAAGGCAACCAGTGTTTTACCAGATCCCACATCCCCTTGAACCAGCCTCAGCATCGGAAAAGGTCTTGCTAAGTCTTTTCTGATTTCCTTAAGAACTCTGTTTTGTGCATTAGTTAAATTAAATGATAATTGTTCGGTTAATTTAGCGCTCAGATTATGCTGTTCAATAAGTGCAGGTGCCGGGTCTTTCTGTGCTTCAGCTCGAATGGCCTGAAGACTTAAATTGTGAGCCAGTAATTCCTCAAAAGCTAAACGGCGTTGGGCCGGATGCTCTCCAGCATCTAATTGTTCTAAAGAAATATCGGGAGTGGGTTGATGCAAAGTAAAAACAGCTTCTTGCAAGGACAAGAAATTCAACCGCTGTAAAATGTCTAATGGCAAGTATTCGGTCAGAGCACCCTTTAAATTAAGCTTGGGTAAAACTTGCTCGACTAGGCTTCGAATGCGCGTTTGGTTTAGGCCTTCAGTGGTTGGATATAATGGCGTTAAATGTTCTTCTTCGGGTTCGACTTCATCATCTTTAATAATTTTGTATTCAGGGTGATAAAGTTCTGGGCCAGTGCTGCCAATTCTCACTTCACCAAAGCATCTGACCTCGGATCCTTTTCTAAATTGATTTTTTTGCGAGGCGCTGAAATGATAAAAGCGTAGGCTCATGGTGCCAGTGCCATCACTGATTCTAACCAGTAACGAACGCCTTTTTCCAAATACTACTGACGCGCCTCTGACTGTGCCCCGTACAACACATGCCTGGCCCATCCTTAAACTGCCAATTGCTGTGATTCGTGTCCGGTCTTGGTATCGATAAGGTAAATGAAAAAGTAAATCTTGCTGATTGTGGATGTTGATGCGTGATAGTTTTTCTGCCAAGGCAGCGCCAACACCTTTCAGGCCGGTAACTGAAGAATCGGCAAGGGAAGTGTTAGACATTTTTTTCCTTACTAAGTGAATGACCTGGCGAGAAGTTTTAATTGTGCCATAAGGTGATTCAGCAAGTCACAATACTTGAGGTATAAATAATTTGAATTATGACGTTGTTGTTGTCGGTGCTGGAGATCTAGGCATTCGAGTTGCTCGCTCGTTGAGTAAAACCTATTCCGTATTAGCTGTTCGACGATCAGAGCTAAGGGGTTTTCCTTTCGACACGCTTCAGTTGGATGTGGGTAATCAAAGCTCTTCGCCAAACTATAGCTGTAAAGTCATGTTGTATTGTCTTAGTGCTGGTGGAAGAACCCTAGACAACTACCAAAACGCCTATGTAAAAGGTTTTAAAAATGCGTTAACTCTTTTTCAGCCTGAACAGACTTTGTTTGTTTCCAGCACTAGGGTTTACGGTCAATGCGGAGACGAATGGTTGGATGAATCCGTTAATCCAAAACCTTCTGATGAGTTCGGGGAAATTCTTTTAGAAGCAGAGCATCAAGCTTTTCAAACTGGCTCGGCTTTAAGATTAAGTGGCATTTATGGGCCGGGCCGTGAGTGGTTAATACGAAAGGCCAGAGATGGATTCGGTACCGACAAGCCACACTGGACAAATCGAATTCACGTGGAGGATGCTGCTGATATTGCTTCGGATCTTATTCAGTGCCAACTCAAAGGCGACAACATCAGTGAAGTGGTTTTAGCGACAGATGGTCACTCAGTACAAATGTCTGAAGTGTTGGATTGGTTGAGGGCTCAAGTGGATGCAAACCGTACCCAAAACATGGAACTGCCAGGGCCTGGTAAGAGACTAAGATCCCGTTGGATCACAGATAATCAATATGAATTAAAATATCCTGAATACAAATCTGGTTATGCTGCCATACTTAAGGACGTTTGAGGGGGCAACGGAAGGTCTACTCAAAGCATAGCCACTAAGGAGTGTTGAATGACAGTAACTGCAATAAACAGAGCTACGGTAGATGCATCGTTATCACCCCGTGGCACTTTAGAAGTATTAACCCAAAGAGAAGTACAGCAATTAAAACAAACCGGAGAAGGCGGTCTTTATTCTTTGTTTAGGCAATGTGCTTTGGCTATTTTGAATACAGGTTCCGACAGTGACAATGCCAAAACTATTTTAGAGGCTTATCCGGACTTTGATATTGAGATCGTACAGCAAGACCGAGGAATAAGATTAAACCTAAAAAATGCCCCCGCCGATGCTTTTGTGGATGGTGAAATGATTGCCTCTACTCGTGAGATGTTGTTTTCATCTCTACGAGATATTGTTTACACCCAAAGTGAGTTGGAAAGCAAAAGAGTCGATTTCGATTCTTCAGAAGGCATTACCGACTATGTGTTTCATTTGCTAAGAAACGCTCGCGCATTAGTACCAGGTGCCGAACCCAAAATGGTGGTGTGTTGGGGCGGACACTCAATCAATAAAGTGGAATACAAATACACTAAAGAAGTCGGTCATGAACTAGGTTTTCGAGGCGCGGACATATGCACAGGGTGCGGCCCTGGAGCTATGAAAGGACCAATGAAAGGTGCCACTATTGCTCACGCCAAGCAGCGTATTAGAGACGCCCGATACCTAGGATTAACTGAGCCGGGAATCATCGCTGCAGAAGCCCCCAATCCCATAGTGAATGAGCTGGTTATTCTCCCCGATATCGAAAAAAGACTGGAAGCTTTTGTTCGCGCTGGCCACGGCATGATCATTTTTCCCGGTGGTGCTGGCACTGCGGAAGAGCTTTTGTATCTTTTGGGAATTCTTCTGCATCCAGAGAATGCCGATATTCCTTTTCCATTGATATTAAGCGGGCCAAGTGAATGCGAAGAGTATTTCAAGCAATTGCATGACTTCATAGGAGACACTCTGGGTTACGAGGCACAACAGAAATATAAAATTATTGTGGGTAATCAGGCGCAAGTTGCCAGAGACATAATGCACGGTATTGAAGAGGTTAAGCTCTATCGTCAGGCAAAAAATGATGCTTATCATTTCAACTGGCGGTTGAAAATCGATGATGCTTTCCAGAAACCTTTCGATCCTACCCATGAAAATATGGCTGGTTTGAACTTGACCCGGGAGCAGCCAGTGCATGAAATGGCAGCAAATCTAAGACGAGCGTTTTCGGGAATTGTTGCGGGCAATGTTAAAGCTCAAGGCATTGCCCTTATTGAGAAGCACGGCCCTTATCAAATCTGTGGCGATATCGAAATTATGGAGCCGCTAGATAAGCTGTTGCAAAGCTTTGTCGATCAGCACCGAATGAAATTACCGGGCTCAAAATATGAACCCTGCTATGAGGTTGTGACCGAGAAATAATCCAAGGGGAAAGCCCTTGGTTAATATAAATTGATGCTATTGCCCGAACTCTAAGCCCACACTGACACCTGTGGTTCCAATAGCATCTTCTTTCATGGTTTTGGTGTAAAACTCAGTAGAGTAGAAGTAGTAACCGCCAAGCGCTAAATTGAGCATAGGAACAATCTGAAACTTGCCGTAAAGCTTAAGCTCAGCCACATCAAAACGATGCCTTGCTTCAACTTCAGAGTTTACTTTGTCTCTCAGATTCAAGCTCGCGCCACCAATTAGCAAGTCGGAGGCAATTTGAAGTCGGTTGGTCAATGGCTGGGCGTAACCTAAAATAACCCCGGCATACCAAAACTCAAATTCCGAATCTACATCTTGCTCTAATTCGGATACATTCGCGTAAGCGCCTGCGCCAACTCGGAACTTGCCATAGGTGCCCATTAGGTTAGCACCCGCGATGGATGCACCATCTGAGATCACCTTCATTCGTTTAGCTTCAACGGTTCCATACTCCCCAGCTAATAGGGAAGTGCTAATTAACATCAAAAATAACGTGCGCAAAATCATTGCGTTCAATCCTTAGTAATTTCTTGAATTTGCTGTTCCAAAGTTTTTATTTGAGCTTCCATTGCCTCAACTTTCTCGCGGGTTCTCTCCAAAACACGGGCTTGTATATTGAACTCTTCTCTGGTTACAAGATCTAGCCGCGCCAGAGAAGAATGTAAGAAAGCTTGTAAATTATTCTTAAGATCATCAACTGGCAGAGGCGCCTTGGATAGTTTTTCGCTGATGTCTTTCAGCAGGTCTTCTGGAAGTTTCATAGCCGTCCCTATTTGGTGCACATAAAGTGCACAATTCTGGAAGTGCTGCACTGAATTCGTGCCCCAATAAAAAAGGTTGAGTGCTTTTTGTGTTCAAAACCTGCCCTAAATCACGGTAATGCGGGGGCAAATAGTCTTGGCATGGTAGCTGCAATCGTCCCTGTCGTCGGAAGGCCCGATCACGAATTCTAAGCGCTGCTTGTGGTTCGGCATTGTATCAGGCCGCTATAACTTAAAAAAACAAACCAGACGTTCCATCTGGTCATTGCAGGAGAAAGCGACTCATGAAACTTGTGTCCGCAATCGTCAAGCCATTCAAATTGGATGACGTTAGAGAGGCGCTGTCCGATATCGGTGTACAGGGCATTACTGTTACTGAAGTGAAAGGCTTCGGTCGTCAGAAAGGTCATACTGAACTGTATCGTGGCGCAGAATACGTAGTAGATTTTCTACCTAAAGTGAAACTGGAAGTTGTGATCAAAGATGATCTGACTGATTCAGTTGTAGAAGCCATCTCCAAAGCCGCTAACACCGGCAAGATCGGTGACGGCAAGATTTTCGTTTCAAGTGTTGAGCAGGCTATCCGCATCCGTACGGGCGAGTCTGGCGACGACGCGATTTAAGATATTTTGGAGATTTTTTGATGGAAGCTTTGACTCAAACAAATTATGCCATCGACACCTTTTACTTCTTGGTGTGCGGTGCATTAGTAATGTGGATGGCGGCTGGATTCGCCATGCTAGAATCAGGTTTGGTGCGTTCTAAGAACACTACTGAAATCCTGACTAAAAACGTAGCTCTGTATGCAATCAGCTGCTTAATGTATTTGGTATGTGGTTACGCAATCATGTACGGCGGCGGTTACTTCCTTGACGGTATTATGGCTACTGGTGTGGCTGATGCCGCTGCTGGATTGACCGAAGACGATGCATACTACGCGCCTGCTTCTGACTTCTTCTTCCAGGTTGTATTCGTTGCTACTGCAATGTCTATCGTTTCTGGTGCGGTTGCTGAGCGTATGAAGCTTTGGGCTTTCCTTGCGTTCGCAGTTGTTATGACTGGTTTCATCTACCCAATGGAAGGTAGCTGGACTTGGGGCGGCAACGCTGTATTTGGCCTATTCGAACTGAATTTCAGTGACTTCGCTGGTTCCGGTATCGTTCACATGGCTGGTGCTGCTGCTGCTTTAGCTGGTGTTATCTTATTGGGTGCTCGTAAAGGTAAGTATGGTGCCAATGGTGAGGTAAACGCTATCCCTGGTGCAAACTTGCCTTTAGCTACTCTAGGTACTTTCATCCTTTGGATGGGTTGGTTCGGTTTCAACGGTGGTTCTGTACTGAAACTGGCTGATGTTGAAAGCGCAAATGCTGTTGCTGTTGTATTCCTAAATACTAACACTGCCGCCGCTGGTGGTGCAGTTGCTGCTCTTATTACTGCTCGTCTGTTGTTCCGTAAAGCTGATCTAACCATGATGTTAAATGGTGCGCTGGCTGGCCTAGTGGCAATTACTGCTGAGCCTTCTACTCCAACTCCACTGTTAGCAACTGTATTCGGTGCTATCGCTGGTGTGATCGTAGTATTCAGCATCTTGGCTCTAGACAAAATGAAGATCGACGATCCTGTTGGTGCAATCTCTGTTCACGGTGTTGTAGGTTTATTCGGTCTGTTGATCGTGCCTATCACTAACGACGGCGCTTCTTTCCTAGGTCAGATCGGTGGTGCTTTAACTATCTTCATCTGGGTATTCGTAACTTCTCTAATAGTATGGGGCATCCTGAAAGCTGTTATGGGTATCCGTGTTACTGAAGAAGAAGAGTACGAAGGTGTTGATATCGCAGAATGTGGTATGGACGCTTACCCTGAGTTCACTGGCTCTGCTAAGTAATTCAGTGAAATATTATTAAGCTGGCTCTATATGGATATGGAGCCAATAAAGAAGAAAAGACTCCTCGCTATATGCGGGGAGTTTTGTTTTTGCTCCTCACCAATCTTTATTCAGCTCTAGCTTTTAGCCTTTAGTGCATTAAGGCCTCAATGATTTCCAGTTAGTTCTCTAGTACCAAGAAAACACTTTCTCGCCTAATCTGCCTATCTAGAAGATTCAGGTTTTAAGACTGGCTAGAGTGTTTCTTTCCGCACCTTAAAAATTTTTATAGAGCTTATCTGAAATACAAGTTTAGTGAACTTGGTTGGCAGTCTGTAAAGACATTATTGTCACCGTTAAAAATGATCACTAAGTAAATCAATTTGACACAAATAAAGCCTTGTTGTCTTACAGTTTGTAAATGCCTGACTTTTTGTTTACAAAAAATAATTGATTTCTTTGAAATTAATAAATTTCGCATAGCAAGTTCAATTTTTATCTAAAGTGTGAAGTTGACACATTCTAAATAACTGTTAAGCGAATCCAGTTCACGTTTTGGGATTTTGGAATTGCTAATCTGCCTTCGCATCCGTTGTAAAACACAACTAATTAAGGAGTAGTTGATGCGAAATTATAAAAAAGAATGTAAAAAATTATTAATATCGTCCCTAGTCATTTTCTTAACAGCATGTAATGAGGAGCAAGGTCTTAATGACGCTATTCAAGACGCTACTGACAATATAGATGAGATCCCAGCCTCTGAAGTAGACAATCAGCCAGAAGATTTATCGCCAGATAACCTGACGCAATCCTTCGATCAATTTGAGTTGGTTTCGGTGACAGACACTTTTGAGCTGATCAGTATCGGCGCGATTGAAAACGGCGATGTTATTAACATCGATGATGTACCAACACCACAGCTGAACATTGTGGCAACGCCGACTGACGGAAGTGCCATGGAAAGTGTTCAGTTTGAAGTAGTTGGGCCTGTTTCTGTAAGCAGGATAGAAAATGAGCCCGTCTACACCGTATTCGATGTATTTGCGAATTTGGTAGTTGATGGTGCAACGACAATTGAAGGAACGTATACAGTTACTGTTACGCCCTATGAGTTGGATGACGCTCAAGGAGTTGCTTTCAATCCCACAACGATCACATTTTCAATTGTCAGCCAGTCGGTGCCTTTGGTTGATAAAATTAACCTAGTCTCTGTTTCTAGCGGCAATGAGATGACTACTTTGCAGGAGTTATCCGATAGCTCACAGCTGGATATCAACGCACTCGGATCTGATTTACTCAATGTGACGGCTGAGTTTGAAACCAACCCCGGCAGTATTCGTTTTGTTCTAAGTGGCCCGGTCGCTATTGATAGAATCGAAAATAACCCACCTTATACAATGGCTAACAGTAATGACAATATTGCGATCAGCGATTTGGTATTAGGCGACTATTCATTGACAGTAACTCCATACTTAGGACCAGATGCCACGGGTGAAGCGGGTATGGCTAAGACTATAACCTTTAGTGTGGTTAGTTCTGATCAGCCTAACCCCACCAATGTACCTTTGATACAGATGGTTGAATGGGTTGCAATCAATGAGGCCAACGGTTCGTTAACCTCTGTTGAAGCCATCTCGAATAACGAAGTTATCAATGTGGCATTAAACCCCACCGCCGATTTTAACTTTATTGCTGTGTCTGAAGATGAAGGCCAAACCGGTAGTGTACATTTCAGCTTTTCTGGGCCAACTGCCATCGACCGCGTGGAAAATAACCCGCCATATACCCTGCAAGACCAAGGTGTGAATCTGTCGGTAGCAAACAATGGTATGGCACCCGGCAGCTATACATTGATTGTTACACCATATGCAGAAGCTGATCGCGCTGGCGAAATGGGTGTGCCTTATCAATTGAATTTTGAAGTGAAGAACGAAATAGATGGTACTTCATTGTTGGCTCGCCCTGATTCAATTGCTGTAATGGAGAGCACGACCTATCAATCACCCGATAACCAAGGCTTGGGCGCTAATGATATTTATAACACCGCGAACGCCACTTTTAGCCTGCTAAACCAAGCGAAAAATGGTTTTGCGGAGGTTTCGAACACAGGCTTATTCAGCTACACGCCTAATCAAGGATTTGTTGGAGAAGACAGCTTCACCTACCAGATAAACCAGGGTGCTATGAATGTAGCAGCTAACGTTAGTGTTATGGTTCAACAGAGCAATGAGCCGGAGCCACCCACTAATAATGGCGGTTTCACCAGCTTTAATCCTTCTGCGGACAGTCGCATTATCTATGTCAGTAGCTCTAGTGGTAACGACGCTAACAACTGCTTGTCTGAAAACACTCCTTGTCGATCCATCGAAGCAGGTATTGATAAAGCCAGGGCTGGCTTCCCTGATCATATTTATTTGAAACGTGGTGATACCTGGAGAACTGGTGGTCTTACCGGCTTACCCTCTGGTAGAAGTGCTAGCGAACCGACAGTGCTTGCCTATTACGGAAACAGTGGTGATCGCCCGCTTATTGAAAATGACAGCGATATTCACTTTTCACTGAAAGCACGAGTCGATAATTTGCGCATCCAAGGTATCGAACTGTCCTCTTACAAACTCGATACTAGTCATCCACAGTTTACTGGCCAAGGCAGTGACAACATGCACCTATATTTCTTGGGTGGTGCTAGAAATATCTGGATAGAAGATTGTCGCTTTAATCATGTTGAGCTGATACTCCAGCCATACGATACAGGTAGCCCAGAGAACATTACGCTGAGGCGCAATATCTTTACTGGTGCTTATAGCAATCAAAGCTCTCTAAATCAGAATCATCGTCCTTCAAATCTATACGCCGATGGAGTTAATGGGCTAACCATTGAAGAGAATGTTTTCGATTACGGTGGATGGCATCCAACGGTACAAAATGCTGGGGCCAATATGTACAACCACAACCTATACATCCAGTACAGCACTGTTGGTCGAACCGTTAAAGTGAGAAACAACATCATTACTCGTGCGTCATCCCATGGCATTCATGGCAGACCTGGCGGGCTGTATGAAAACAACTTCTTTGGCAGAAACACCATTAGTTTGCAAATGGGCTATCGCCCTAACCCGCTCCCAGCCAATACCTTTGCCCATGCGTTAAGAAACGTGATTACTGAAGGTACTTCCATGGTTAAGGGCAATAATTCCTGTTCAAACCAGGTGATTTGTACTCCCGCTGCTTGGGGGCTGCATACAGCAAATCTGGCAGCAGCTACTGACGTGCGTGTCGAAGACAATATTGTTTCGAATCACAATGCAGGTACCCAATGGCAATCGGCGTATGGCGGGCTTGTACGAGATGGTATCTCCAATGAGGGGGGTGATAATCAGGTAACCTATTCCAATAACATTGAGTATAAGTGGGACAACGACTCTCAAGGCACTCAGTCCAATTACCGAGACCCTGGTAGAACCCTGGGCAGATATAATCAGACTCTTGGTGGCAGCAACAGCTTCGACGCGTTTATGGATGTGGTTCTAAATCGTGAAGTTGGCTATTGGGATAACAGATACTCTGCTTCAGCCATTAATAACTACATACGAGATGGATTTAACTAAGCTTAGTTATCCATTTCATCTCTCTTGATAAAAAGCCACCAATTCTTTGGTGGCTTTCTCGCCAGCCTGTTTCACATTAAGCCCCTCTAAAATTAATTGTTTGCGTGAATCTTGCCTTAAACTTACTTGATCTTGATTCAAGGGCGGGCTTGGTTTGTACAACAAACATAGTTAATGTCTTAACTTTAATGTAAGGTAACGTTAATCTCTGAAAGTACCTCTCACGCAAGGAGTAAATAAGTATGAAAATGGTTGCTGCTGTCGTTAAACCTTTCAAATTAGACGATGTGCGCGAAGCACTATCTGAAGTTGGGGTTCAGGGTATAACCGTAACTGAGGTAAAAGGTTTTGGTCGTCAAAAAGGGCATACTGAACTTTATCGTGGTGCGGAGTACGTTGTTGATTTTCTACCTAAGGTGAAATTAGAAGTGGCTGTGTCTGAAGATCAGGTGGATCAAGTCGTTGAAGCAATTTCTAAAGCTGCTAATACAGGCAAGATAGGCGACGGTAAGATTTTCGTTTCACCATTAGATCAAGTTATTCGTATTCGTACTGGCGAAGCTGGTGATGACGCGCTTTAACAAGCAAAAAAATTAAAGGTAGCAAGCAATATATAAGGCTACCTTTAATTCCTAATTTTGTTCAATGCTGATGATCTTCCCTTAAGCTCTTGTCTTTTTCTTCAGTGTAGAAATGGTAAGTGTTCTTACCTTCATTTTTTGAAACATAAACCGCAATATCAGCTTTTTTCATCAGACTATAAAATGTGTCTGTAAGGGCGTTTCCAGTTGCTATACCCAGGCTCGCGCTGGGGTGGTATTCGACCCCTTCCAAGTCATATTTTGCACCCATGCTAACCAGTAAGTCTTTTGCTAACTGTTCAATTTGATCAACACTGTTGTAGCCATCAAGGGTGACAGTAAATTCATCACCGCCAAGTCGAGCCACTTCACCTAACTCTCCAACTGTGGACTTGAGTCGCTTGCCAATGGTTTTCAAAAACTCATCCCCGACATCATGGCCTAGGGTATCGTTAATGTGCTTAAAGTTATCCAAGTCTACGAAAATCAAACCAATAGGTGTGCCTGTTTGCCGACTGTGCACAAATGATTTTGCAAGTGTCTCTTTAAACTTTCTTCGGTTTGGCAATGACGTAAGGCTGTCGTAGTAAGCTAATTCTTCGAGAAGTTTTTGATCCTCTTCTAATCGTCCGAGCATATTGTTGAACGAATCCACCAAAGTGCCCAGTTCATCGTCAGTGGTTTTATGTGCTCTGAGTGACCAATCTCTTTCTCGACTGAAGCGATTGGCCGTTCGGCTCAAATCCACAATGGGTTCAATGATTTTAAATTGCAGTCTAGTGGTGAGAATAAAGGCCAAAATACAAGCCAACATGCCAGAAACAAAAATAGATAACAGAATTTGCGTAATACGATCGTTAAGCTCTCGGTTATGCGTGTAGAGAGTTAAGCTGCCCATTATTTGATTGTTTACCATGATCGGTCGATAGACCAATTGACCACCCTTTACATCATTAATGAAGGGGTCTTGTTCACGAGAGGTTAAGCATTCAAATTTGCCGTCTTCAAATTGAACAGAACCTAAGGGCTCATCAATGATAAAGCTAAACAAGCATGCGAAGCGAATGTTGCTGATGATACTAAGAGACTCTAAGGTTTCATTGGCTCTTGCTTCGTCCATGAATGTCACAGCAGCTGAACTGCGTTTAGCAAACACATCTGCGATAGATTCTGTACGTTCTAATTGACTGCGTTTTTGGACTTGTATGTCGTATACGGTGTAGAGACCGGTTGTTATCATCAAAGCCAAAACAAGAGTGGAAGTGATAACAAGTTCAAGCTTTTTTCGAAGATCCAGCGCAGTGAACCAGGCAGAGATATTCATTTAATTGTTATTTCCTCTACCAAAACCTTTCTGCTAATTAAATAGCTTAGGTTTGTGCATAAAACTGATTTAATATGCCTCGAAATAAAAATTTCAGGCTTATTAGCACTAAATTCTATCATCAATTTAACCATTTTGGTTTAAATTACTCTTTTACCAACACAAATTGTTTGTATATGAATGTAAAACAAAGGATTTATCTCTTTCTATCCAGAATATCAGCTTTTTTTGTTAGTGGGCTGTTCATGGCATCAATTACTGTAAATAGTTTTGCAGATGATCCCAAATATAGCGTTAAGGAAGTGCGCTTCAGTAATTTCAAATCTTATCCAAAATATGGGTTAGGGCCAGACGTCGTTAGGGACATAGTTCAAGAGTTTGTGAAAAAAAATCCCAGAGCGACTTTGGATCAGTATTATCAGTTAGCCGACCAGCTGACGATGGTGTATCGAGATCATGGTCTTTTGTTTCATCAGGTCACTCTTCATAACGAACAAAATGAATTAAAAATGATCATGGTGCCTGGCAAGCTTCAAGATGTTCATGTTCGTAAAAACAAACGTTACCGAGATTCGCAGTTAGAGCTTTATTTAAAAGAAAGAATTGGTCGTGTTGTGCAAGCCGATGAAATTGAGTTGGCGATTTCTCGAATTAATGATTTACCTGGTGTTGATGTTTTTAGTTTTTTCTCTGTGGGATCAGAGCCTGGAGATGCCAGATTAAATGTTCGAGTTAAAGAAGAAGATCGACTCCAAGTTCAACTCTTAACTGACGATCTTGGCTCTGAAGGCTCAGGCGTAAATAGGAATAATTTTGGCTTAACTGCATTTAACCCGTTTCGAATGCGAGACGAATTAAGCGTTTGGGCTGGTGCTACTAATATTTCGGGTAATGAAACTTTATCTTTTGATTATCGAATTCCATTTGGCAAAAATTGGCTTCTCTCTTTTGGGCATGATCAACAAGACACAAAAGTAGTATTTACGAAACAAGCGAACTCAGATAATCCTCAATCCGAGGCCAGTGAATTGGCATTGAGAGGAGAAAGTTCAGACAGCTCTATTGGGCTTGAGTATTCGTGGCTAAGAAACCAATGGAATAAATCATTATTCGGTCTCTCGTATCAGCAACGTCAGGATCAATTAACCACCGATGCCTCTAGCGACGAAGTCGGTGATGAGTTATTTAGGCTTCTCGGTTTAGAAGCGGATGCCAATTATACAAGTACCGATTTATTCCATCAGTTCAGCTTAGTACAGCCGGCCAGTCGTCAAGTCATCACTTTATTTACCGGCATCACTCAGGGACAGGTTCAAGAATTCAATGGGAACTATGAACAGCAAGACTGGACGAAATCTAATTTAACGTTTCTTATGCGAAAAGCATTTCAGAGTCTTGGCAGTACGTTTTTAGATTTCAGTTTTTCATATAAACAGCAATGGGCCAGTGCTGAAAACGAACAAAAAGCATTTAAAAATGTCTTGCCATCCTATCAACGGATGGCCTTGTCAGGACCTGAAGCGGTAGCCGGATTTCAAAGTAACCAAGCGAACGTTTCTGAAGGTCAGCATTTGCGATTCATGCTCTCACCTATCCAATTTTCACTATTTCAAAACTGGAAGTATCGTGCAGAATTTCAATTCGATTGGGCGTCAGGCAAGCAGGGATTAGATAAATATGAGCTTTCATCTTTCGCAATAGTGAATCGTATTAACCATGACAACATCAGATTGCAGTTAGGTTATGGAATTCCAAATGAAGATGAAAAACCAGAGCTGGGTGAAGAAAACCTGACTTGGTTTTCACTGTCTCTACGAGGGGCTTTCTAATGATTATCAGTTTAAAGCGAATTGCAGTTGGGTTTGCAATTTCAACGGCAGTATTGGCAGGCCCACAAAATGGCCAGGTCGTAAACGGGTCTGGCACCATTGAAGTGAACGGCAATGTGGTTCAAATCGAACAGTTGACCGACTTACTTAACATTGATTGGGACAGCTTTTCCATAGCCGAAAATGAATCGGTTATCTTTAATCAACCCAGTTCTAGTTCGATTGCTATTAATAGTGTTATTGGTTCAGACCTTTCAGAAATTTTAGGAACCATTCAAGCAAATGGTCAGGTCTTTCTAATAAACCCTAATGGCGTTTTATTTGGTGATAATGCTCGGGTCGATGTTGGAGGGCTTTTAGTGTCCGATCATCGTCTGTCTCAGAATGAAAATGGTGAATTAATTCTTACTCCAGAAAGCGGTTCGGGAATTATCAATGCTGGGCAACTCTTATCTGATGGAAATGTCATTCTGCTCGCAAGTGAAATATTTAATTCTGGTTTAATCCAGTCTTCAGAGGGCGATATAGAACTGATTGCTAACAACGATTATTTAGTTTCTCTAAATCCACAGGGAACACTTTGGCTATCAGTTAATTCGGAAAGTTTTGATGATCAAGACACTCGAATTGAGCACTCAGGCGAAATTCATACTCAACAAGGTCATATCCAATTTAATGGCATGTCTGGGCAAGACATTGTCGATTCAACTATCAATATTTCTGGAAACTTGAACGTAGATAACTTGGAAGACCCTGACGGTGTTGCCATAGATATCATGGCAGATGCTTTTTTGCTCGAGGGTGACATCACAGTTACGGGCGACGAATTAGTTAATATTGAAGCAAATTCGAGTGCTGTTTTAAACGATGCAGATGTTCTAGTAACTGATCAAGCGAATGGTGGCCAGTTTCATCTCACCGGTGACCAAGTAATGCTGAAAGGTAATACAGAAATAGATGCCAGCGGTGCCCAACAGGGAGGCGAGGTTTGGATTGGAGGTTCCTACCAAGGTGGTGGAGGAATTGAAAATGCTCAATACGTGGGTGTGGAGCGAGAAGTCAATATTGATGTCTCAGCTACTGAAAACGGTGACGGCGGCGAAGCCATTGTTTGGTCTGACAACAATACCGTTTTTTATGGTCATGTGAATGCGCAAGGTGGTGCCCAAAGTGGTGATGGTGGTTTTGTAGAGATTTCAGGAAAAGAGTTTTTAATATTTGATGGAACTGCTTCTACACTCGCAGCTAACGGTGAGCGGGGGTTATTGTTGCTTGACCCAGACTTCATCACCATAGGTGCTGCGGGTGCAAATGACACTGAGATAACGGCAGACGGCATCATTGGTGCTGCCGAAGGCAGTGGCACTTACACTATTTCGCAATCTGCTCTAGAAGGTTTGTCAGCCGCCACTGACATTAACTTGGCGGCCTCTCAAGGCATTACCATTGACCCACTCACAGGTGGTGTTTTAACTCTGGATACCGAAGGTACAGTAACCTTTGGCGTGATCAATACCGATTCCACAGTCAATAATGGCTCGGCGTCATTTTCAATGTCGCCAACCGATACCATTCGATTAACTGGTGGTGCCTCTCTGGTTATTGATGTTCAAGGCGCAGCCAACGCATCAGGTAACGTAAGAATGGATGTGGGCATTATTGACTTTAATGGAGATGCGGATGCCGCAGATAATGTAACCCTAACTGCCCAAAACACTGCACCAACTGATGGAACAGTAGCCGGGTCAGTTACACTGAACGTCCAAGAAATTAACCATAGTGGCGGTGCTGGCAATATTACAATTGATGCCTTGGCAAATGCTGGCGGTGGCGTAATCACTTCTGGTGGGGATACTACCCTAACCATTGGGCCGGGCGGAATAAATGCCGCTGACGATGGCTCCGTTATTGATTTATCAGCCTTGAGCATTGCAGCAGATGCGAACGCTCTTATCGATATTGATGGCGATCTGATAACCGCAACCACCGCAGGCTCTAACCGTATTTTCATTGAGTCCTTAGGGGGCGGTGCATCAGATATTCAGCTGGAAGGTACCATTCAGACTTCTGGTGGTGATGCTTTTATTAATACCGCCGATATTACTTTAACTGGCAATACTGTTCTCAATGTAGGTACCGGAGAATTAAATTTAAATCCTACTAATTCCCTAGATGGTGGTGGCTTTGATCTTGAACTCACCTATGGCACCTCTATGGGTACATTCTTAACCAACTCTCTCAATTTGGGTTCAGTCATTCTAGGGTTTGAAACTTCAGATCATATTTTTCTTGGCAGTGGCACTGAAAACTATTTAACGCCTTTAGGTGGAGCAATTACTTCTTATACTCAAGCCACTTATGATGCGCTGAGCTCAAGTGAAGATGTTAAGTTGATTTCAGGCGGAAGTATTGAAGTGGATAGTTTGGTACTTTCTGAAGGATTAACCCTTGAAGCAGCAGGAGACATTTATCTAAACGATTTGACGGGCGGCTTTGAGTTAAACCTAGATGCAACCAATATATATATCGAAGGCACTAATAGCATCACAGATGGGTTTTCGATTTTAAATGGCACTTCAATCGAACTAAATGACACCTCTATTACTGCGACTGCTTTTGACTTCGGTACGATGCCTTCACTTGTAGTCACCGGAGCCACTTCCTCCTCCATTATCAGCACAGGAGCCGCCAGTTCAATAGACTTAACCGGTGTCGCGGTGACTGAAACTGCTAACAGTGATTTAGTGTTGACCAGTCAGTCAAATGTAACCCTGGGCTCGGTTAACTTAGGTTCCGGTGATTTATTTATCGACCTTGATCAGGACAATTCAGAGACTGCGACTTTAACTCTGACTAATAATGTCAATGCAAACCTGCTAGATGTGGACGGCAGTACCAACAATGATTTGATGTCTGTTTCAGGTAATCTAACCGTCTCAAACAATATTGATTTAGCAAACATTTCTCAGCTTGATTTAAACACTGCTGCAGTGACCACCAATGCATTGGTTACTGATGGCAATACAAATTCAATAAGAGTGTTGGGCTCGGGTGCTAACAGCTTAGGTTCAGTTTCAGCAATGGATTTATCTGCGATATCTATTACTGAAACGGCAAATGGAGATTTAACACTGAGCAGTGACGCGGCTTTAACTGTTGGTCAAATTAATATGGGCACCGGAGATTTGTCTTTAACCGCCGATGCAAATAACAATGGTGCTGATAACCTATTTATTAACAATGACCTGACTGCTGCCAATTTATCTTTAAACGGAACGACCAATGAATCTGTGGTAATGGCCAATGGCGTGGATTTGATTGCCGATTCACTAAACCAAACGGGAATTACCAATTGGACACTCAATGGCGTTGTGACCGTGGATACAGTTTCAGCGTTAGATGTTTCTACTCAAAGCATTACTTCTACTAACACGAATTTAGGATTAACCAGTGATGCTGATATTTCCTTAGGTGCAGTGAACCTAGGAACGGGGTCTCTGACATTAACAGCCGATCAAAATAACGATGGTAACAACAGCATTAGCAATGCCGGTAATGTTACCGCAGGTGATTTAAATTTAGTGGGCAGTGCTAATGGTGATACTGCAACTTTGGCCAACAACGTTAACCTGACAGGAGATTTAAATCTTACCAATATTTCAGCATTGAATTTAAATGATGCTACCGTCAATGCGAGTAATCTAAATAGGGGTACAACAGCGAGTTTGGTCGTCACAGGTGCTGGAGCCAGTAGTTTATCTACCGCTTCCGCGTTAGATGTATCTGCGATTTCGGTTACCGAAACTGCGGATGGTGATTTAACACTAAGCTCAGATGACGCGCTTACAACCGGCTCAATTAATATGGGGGCAGGTGATATTACGCTTAATGCTGACTTAGATAACAATGCTACAAACACCGCTCTCACTCTGGCTGGAGACATTACTGCTTCTAATATCAATATCAATGGTTCTGGCAATAACGATGATCTTACTCAAAATAGCAATATTAATTTACTGGCCAGTAACGATGTAACTCTTTCAGGAATTGATGCTTGGTCGTTCAATATTTTGTCCACAGTAACCAGTAATACACTGAATATTGGTAATGCAAATAGCTGGACTTTACTAAACGACAGTGCAAATGCGGTGTCCATTAGCACCACCTCAGATTTAGATATTTCGTCCGCCACTATTTCCCATACTAGCAATGGTTCTTTAACTTTGCAGAGTGATGGAAATATTAGTACCGGTGCCGTTAATCTTGGTATAGGTACATTAACGCTCAACGGGTCTCAAGATAATGCCGGAGCTGAAACCATTACCATTGCTGGAGATGTGAGTGCGGGTGGATTGTTTATCTCAGGTGGAAGTGATGCCAATGATCAAGTGGACTTTCAAGGTGCGACGTTGGCATTAGCAGGGGGCGCTGCCAGTGGAACGTTAAGCTTAAATAACATTGATGATTTAAGTTTGGCGGATGGCGCTTCTATTAGTGTGACTTCTTTTAATCAGCCTGGGGTGAATACTTGGACCCTAGCTGGCAGTGCAGATGTTATTTCAACCAATACTTTGAATTTAGGCAGCACCGACATTACTTCTGCCAATGGAAACTTATCGTTAACCAGCGGTGGGGACATTAGTACAGGTGCAATTAACCTTGGTACCAGCAACCTCACGATCACAGGAGACAGTGACGATAATCAAACTTCTAGTTTGGTAATAAATGGTGTGATTAACGCGAACAATGTCACTCTCAATGGCAGTGCAGCAAACAATGATAGTTTGAGTATCAGCGACATTACTGCAGTAGGTGCTCTAAACCTGAATAATTTCTCAGCCCTTACCTTAATTGATAATACGGATTTATCAGCCGACAGCTTGAATCAAAGTTCCGTAGGTAATTGGACATGGGGTGCTGGAACCCATTCCCTCACTACTAACCAAAATTTAGATCTAGCTAATAATTTAACCTCCAGTGGAGAACTAACTCTCGACTCAGTTGGTTCCGTCAATCTTGGTTCGGTAAACACGGGCGTTAACAATTTAGTGGTTAATGCTGGCACCGATATCACCCTTAATGGAGATATAACATCTGGGCAAGCTACATTAAATGGTGGTGGAACCAATGTTTTGACTCAAAATGCGGGAGTTGATTTATCCCCTACCAATGGGCTTGCATTAACGGGTTTCAATGACTGGCGCTTTGCTAGCAACACAAGTGTTAGTGCTAATAGTATTAACCTAGGTACTGCACTTAATTGGGATATGAATACGCTGGGCGCAACCTCAGTTTCTATTGATTCCGCCAATACGTTGGATTTATCTGCGGTCACCTTGTCAGCAAATACCGCCAATACTGATTTAACGTTATCCAGTAACGCAGATGTTTCGATACCAGTTCTGGACTTAGGTAATGGTGACCTCGTAATAACTGCTGATGCGAATTCCGATGGCGTTGATTCAATCAGTCTTGCAGGTAATGTCACTGCAAGTTTGGTAAATCTATCCGGTTCCGGAAATGAAACATTAGTATTAGCGAATGGTGTGAATATTTTTGCCGATACCCTGACTCAATCAGGGTTGTCCGATTGGACTCTAGGCGGCGCTGTTGCAGTGACTACTCAATCTGCGCTGGATCTTAGTGCGCAAACCATAACTGGTACGAATACTAACTTGGATCTAACCAGTACCGATGATGTCACTCTCAATAGTATTAATATTGGCACTGGTGATTTAACTATAGATGTCGATTCCGATAATAACGGAACCAATACAGCCACGATTTCAGGTGACATAACCTCAAATAGTCTCGCGGTGAATGGTAGTGGAAGCAATGATCTACTGAATACGGGAGGCGTCACTCTTAATCTAACCAACCTGAATTTAAATGGAGTTGATCAATGGTCGTTAACCGACAGCCAAATCAACCTATCAACATTTAACCAAGGTGCATTAACTCAAATTCAGCAGTCTGGTACTAATACCGCGAGCATTCTTTCTCAAGGTGATTTGGACTTTACCGGAGTCAGCATCAGCTCTTTAAACAATGGCAATGTTAGCTTCGATTCTGCTGGGTCTATTACGCTTGATCAAATAAATTTAGGTACTGGTAATCTGGGCCTATCCATTGATAGTAATAACAATGGTGTGAGTAATCTTTTAGTCAATAGTACAATTAACGCTGGTGATGTGACTGTCTCAGGTACAGGTAGTAATGATGTGCTTGTGCAAAACGCGAACATCAGTGCGTCCGGTAGTATCAGTCTAAATAATCTTAGCTCTTGGCAAATGGTTGATTCAGCTCTCCAAGCAGAGAACTTATCTTTGGCATCCGTTTCTGGCTTAACCTTGGCAGGGGCTGGAAACCATAACATTATTCTTAACCAAACTGTTGATCTTTCAGGTTTTGCTGTAACCAGCACAAACAATAGTAATTTCACATTGAACAGTAACAGTTCAGTTTTAACAGATGCCGTAAATCTGGGAACCGGAAATTTAACAATAAATATCAATTCCGATAACAGTGGCACGGACAGTGGCACGTTAGCTGGTAACCTTGCCGCCGGTTCAATATCCATAAATGGTAGTGGAGCAGATATTGTCAATCTCAACGGAGCAACTGTAGATTCTGATGCTTTAAGCTTGAGCAGTTTGGGTGAACTCAATCTGGCAGATGGCCTGGTATTAACAACGGGTACGCTAAACAACAATAACGTTTCTAGTTGGAATGCCGTTGGTTCAGCAGAAGTTAATACTGTCTCCGGTAATCTTGATGTAAGTAGCTCACAGATGAGTGCCGTTAACAATTTAACACTTAATAGCAGTGATGACCTCTCAGTCGCAGATGTTGATGTTCAGGGCAACCTAATATTGGCTGCGGACACTGATAACACTGGGGGTGCAGCCATATCTCTATCAGGAACACAGAGCGCAAGTGGACTTCAGATTTCTGGAGCCAGCGGAAATTCCACTGAATTAACCGGAACTGTGTCACAAAATATTGGATCTAACGGTGTGCAAGTTGTTAACCTAGACAACCTGAACTGGCAAGGTGACCTTACCAGTGAAGGGAATATTGAAATCAACATTGGAGGTGATTTCATCATGACGGATGGCAGCAGTATGTTTACAGAATCCAGTTTGATCGACATTCAGTCTGGCGGAGACATGACCATTGCAGCATTGCGCAGTAATCGCAGTGACGGCACAGCAATCAGTTTAATTGCAGGTGGCAACATTCTAGACGGCGGTGACGCTGACATTGATGTTTGGGCGGACAATGAAAACCTAGTGGTGATGAACGCAGCAAATCTTGAGCAAGCCCGCGATGAGCTTGAGTATTCATTCGATTTTGCTATCCCTGAACTGCCTGAATTCACAGAAGAAGAATTAGCTGACTTGGCTGAACAGGGTACTAACGAACTATCACCTGAAGTTGTGGAAGAAAATAACGAACAAGAACAGATTTTAGCGAAAAACCAAGAGGCAGAAGCGAATTCCGTCGACAGTGCATTTAGCCAATGTCGACCTGATGACAAGTCGCCTGAGTGCCAAGTGATGAATGCGCTGGAATCATTTGCAGGTTCCCTGTTAGTAGGCGGGGAATTACCAGAATAATGAAAACAAAAACGATAATTGTGTGTCTGCTGTTGCTGTTTTCTGGCTTCAGCTCAGCCGCCGACAAAAGAATTAGCAACAAGGTAATGGCGACTTTCGTCTACAATTTTGCGAATTTTGTGGAGTGGCCCAAAGATGCTTTCGATACCACTAATGCACCGCTGAAGATTTGCTTATTTGGCAAAGTGTCATTTTCGTCAATTCTTGAAAACTTTGACGAGACGCCCGTGCGTGATCGCATGCTTCGGATATTGGTCACCAAAAAGCACAACGAAATTAAGGATGGTTGTCATATTCTTTATGTTGGAGAAGATCAGCTAAATAATTTAGAAACCTTTTTCAATAATCTAAACCACTCCTATGTATTGAGTGTGGCTAGTATGAAGGGGTTTTTAGAAAGTGGTGGCATTCTTAATATTTTAAGAACGAGCGATAAGCAACGATTTGAAATTAACCTTTCTAAAGCGACAGAGAATGGCCTTGAATTTAACTCTGACTTGTTAATGCTGGCGCGTATTATTAATCGTAGCCAAAACTAAGAGTGGTAAGAAAGATTAATAGAACAGAAGTTTAAAAGTAAAAGGCTGGCGCAAAGCCAGCCTGCAATTGCAAAGCGCCGTATTAACAATCCTTTTTATAATCTCTGTGGCTGCTCTTGCGTAAGTTGTCCATTTTGCCAAGTGCTGCAAAAAGCGCTTTTTTATCCTCAGCTTTTGCTGCTGTCATTGCTTCAGCCAATAGGCCTTCAAATTTTTCCATACCTTTTACGTAGCCTGACATAAAAGATTCTTTATCGCTTACATCAGATGCTTTCATGGGTGTCATAGCTTTGCCCTCATCTGCCAAGGTCATTAATACGGCAATTGCTTCCTCTGCTCCTGCAAAGTCATCACTCTTGGCTGCATTGCCTAAGGCTCTCATGTTGTCTTTTACTTGATCCATAGTCTCGCCCAGTTCAGTGTGCTCACAACCGTCTGAATGGGCAAAGGTTATCGGGCTGAGCGCAATCGCAGCAGCTGCAGTAACAGCAATAAAAAGTGTTCTCATGATGGTTCCTTTATGTAGTTTTTAGAGTGGATATTTTTAGAAGGTTATACAAGGTTATTCTCAGTTTCGATCATATTTGAATTTGGCAAAAAACATCAAGAACTGGATCTGTAAGAATTTCACAATATCAATGCGGTTGACGGTCGCATGTCGGAGCTTTAATTATCTAATTGAGGAGTTACCGACACCTGCGCACGCATGGTCTTTGGTCAAGGTCATCGTGCGCATTTTTTAACTTCCAAAGCGTTCCACAATTCTTTTCACAGCTCTTAGGTAGCTGCTTCCAAATAAATTCAAATGGTTAAGATAGTGGTAAAGGTTGTATAGATCTGTGCGGTCGTTAAAGCCTGGCTCTAATTTCATTTCCTTTTGATAACTTTGATAAAACAAGTCATTAAAGCCACCGAACATTTGGCTAAAGGCTAGCTCTGCTTCTGGCCAGCCCCAATGGGCTGCAGGATCAATTAATACCGGCATTCCGTTGTGGTCAGCTATGACATTTCCAGACCACAGATCACCATGTAATAGTCCAGGCGCTTGATCAGGAATCCAGCGCTCTAGATTCTTACCGACAGACTCAATTTGATTCAGTAGCTTGAGATTGATCAAGCCCTTATCAAAAGCCATTTTTGCCTGAAATTCCAAACGGGCTCGCCTAAAAAACTCGAAGCCATTTCGTGTATTTGGATTTATTTGGCGAGTTTCACCACAGTAGCCATCATCTTCAAAGCCGAACTCCGAAACTTCCAGTTGATGCATCTGAGCTAGGGATTCGCCAAGAACTCTCCAACCGCTGTCAGACATATTTGCTGTGTCGACCCATTCCAATAACAAATACTTTTCACCCTGAGAGAGGACTTTAGGTACTTTGATTAAGCCGGTTTTTTCAATAGCTTTTAGGCCCTGTTTTTCCGCTTTGAAGAAGTCTTTGGGGGGCTTGGGGTGTTCCTTAAGAAAGTAGGAGTCTCCGCGTCTGGTGATGATTTTTTGGCTGTTATTTATGCAGCCACCAGAAACTGGGGTGCGGTAAGCGATATCCAAATCAGTCAGGAAGTCCATGGTCATTCCTTTGTTAGGTTTAACCTGACCATGGTAGCGGGAACCGGGAGCAAAAAAAAAGCACATCCGCTGGGATGCGCTAAAACCCTACACACTATTTTAACGATTAAGCTCTACATACTCAGTAGAGAAGTCTCAGGAGCGTCAACTGGATTGAATGGTTGCTACTCATTCAATTCATAGGATTCAGTTTACCCACATGTTCTGCTTTCCGTAGGACAAAACAGTCCAGTTTTAGTGAAGTTATGAGGGCCAAAAGGCGAAATAGAGAAGGGAAGCGGGCTCTAAGCCTTGATTTGCTCAGGGGTCTCCTATACTCAATATATGGAACCCGTCATCAGCCAAATCATTACTCCGGGTGGTCTCAATCAAAAGACCACTAACGAGCTAAAAAAACGATACCAGATTGTGAACAAAGGGCGTTTGAAGCGAATTGAAAACTCACTTCAGATGCAACAACGTCAATTTCTGGATTTATTACCGTTTCTTTTTCATATCAATCACTACCTTCTGCCAGGATGGGTCGACGATGACGTACCTCTAGGTGTGCACAGGTATCAACCAGACAAAACCGTACTGGCTGCCGTGAGTAATATCGCTCGGAGTTACAATTACAGCGGTATGAATCCACTGCGACGAGATATTCTCAGTCTTTTCCTTATGGGGTCTACCGGTACCATTGCTCAATCCAGCGCCAGCGACTTAGATGTTTGGTGTTGTTACCGACCAGACTTGCCCGCGGAGGCGGTTTATTTATTACAGCAGAAGGCAACTGCTATCAGTAAGTGGGCAGAAAGTCTCAGTCTAGAAGTACATATTTTTCTAATGGATGCCCACAAGTTTAAAGGTGGTGTATCCAGTGCAATGTCTGAAGAAGATTCAGGATCAAGCCAGCACTTTTTATTGTTAGATGAATTTTATCGCACCGGAGTGCTGCTTGCTGGAGCCATACCCATGTGGTGGTTGGTGCATCCTCAGGAAGAAGGAAATTACAGCCACGAAGTGAAGGCCATTGCTAAAACTGGTTTATTGAATTACGACGAATCATTAGATTTTGGTGGCATGGCAGATTTGCCTCCTGGTGAGTTCGTTGGAGCGGGTCTTTGGCAGCTTTATAAAGGCATTGAATCGCCATACAAATCTGTGCTCAAACTCTTAGCAATGGAAATCTACGCCGACGGTTATCCGGATGGGTTGCTGCTTAGTGTGGACTATAAACAAGCGATCTTTGACTTCAAGATAGATCTGGATGAACTAGATCCTTATGTCATGCTGTACCGTCGAATCGAGAAATACCTCAAAAACAAGGGCCAGATTAGGCGACTAGAACTCATAAGAAAGTGCTTCTATTTCAAAGTTAATCTTCCGTTAACTCGAAGAGGGCGGGCCAAAGGAGGCAACTGGAGACGGGAACTACTGGAACAATTAGTTAAAGAATGGGGCTGGCAGCACTCAGACTTAGAGCATCTGGACAACCGCACTGGTTGGAGCGTGGATCAAGTCGTTAAAGAAAGGCGGGAGCTCATTGCAGAGCTCACCCACTGTTACCGCTACCTTACTCAGTTTGCTCGCAGACTTCGTACTGATTTGAAGATGAGGCAAGATGAATTGCTGATGTTGGGGCGCAAACTGTCTGCTGCATTTGATCGCAAGGCTGGCAAAATTGAAATGGTGAACCCCCATGCCATCACCGATCTCAGATATGAAAAGATAACCATCCACCAGCTAGCCTCCCGACAGGGAGACGATATGCTTTGGGGTGTTTTTAGAAACCTGTTGCAGGTAGATCCATTAAACTATCCTACGCCTTTAAAGCATGCCAATGGATTACTAGAGGTTCTCATTTGGTGTTATTTCAATGGTATGTTAGATGCTCACTCCAATGTTCCTGTGTTTCAAGCGGATAATGGATTGAGCGATTATGAGCTCAAGGAAATTGTTACCTCCATGCGGCATGAATTTCCAAAACCATTGCCAAGCATACCTCAGGATAATTTCCATTCCGGCGCAGTTCCCACCAAGCTAGCTTTATATGTAAATGTCGGTGCAGACCCCCTTCCCTATCTCAGCGCTCGCGGGTTACAGAAAATATCTAGCCGTAATGACGCTCTAGACTTCAGTGCATTGAGGGAAAACCTAATACTGACGCTAGATTTGGTGGTGGTAAATAGTTGGAATGAAGTGTTGGTTAATCGCTTTGACAGCGGCAGCGACACCATGGTTCAGTGCTTACAGTTTTACTTGAATCAGCTGGCCAAATTGAAAGGGAAATCTCATCCTGAATTGGCTGTATATTGTTTTTGCGCCAGCCGGCCTGCTGCTATTGCCAATCGAGTTAAAGAGCTATTTGAAGATATCAGCCAATGTTATTTTGGTGAACACTCGCAATCTAAAACCCGATATGTATTGGCAATCGAAAGCAGTTTTTACGTCTTTCAGCTTCATAATAAATTGCTATCGGCTGTCACCTTGGCTGATGAAGAGGCACTGATCAAACATCTAAGTATTGAGCAGGCAGAATACAGTCCGATTGTGCTCGATAGATACGCACTAACAGATAAACCTGAGCTAAGGTTAATTCTCTTGAACGCGTCTTCTAATCATATCCGTGTGTTTTTTCGAAAACTTAAAGAGACTGCAAATGTGTATATCGTGGATGAGCTTGGTTCGTTTTTCTCCTTTAAAACCCCGTTTCATACTCAACAAACGCTGATAAGCAGCCTGCAGCGATTCTTACGTTTAGTAGAATATTGCCAGAATACTGACTTCCCTCAGGGAGAGCCCACGTCCCCGTCCATTAACCGTAGCCTACAGTTTTTTGAGTTTATGGTGGGTGGCCCTAAAGAAAAACCCTATTTAAAACCTCATAAATTAGACAGCACTCTATCTGTGGCTAATTTCCATAATGCAATCGCAATTGTGACGAGAAATGACAAAGGAAAGCTTAGTTTTAACATTCAGATTGATGACCAGGAGTTTGACTCTCTAACAGAAGGTGACAAGTTATATACCAAAGTAGCTGAATACCTATTAGGCCTGAGGAAAGGCAGAGAAAAATATCCTTGCTACATAACAGAATTACATTTCGGGGACGATATTCGCAATAGACTCCCTTACGGTAGGCTCCAGACATTGCACTATTTTCAGTACAAGCATCTGATTGAAAAATCTATCAACAATGCTATGAAGGCCCTGTAAACCCGCTAGCCTTAATGCTCCTAGGGCCGCAAGTATTTAAAGGGTCTTCAACTAATATGGAAATTCACGTAAGTATTCTGGTAAATGCGTAGTAGATATTTGCCCACTTTAATGAGCTTTTGTATCCTTCGCGACCACAATCAAACAACAATAACAAAGTGATTATCATGCAAAAACTATTACAAACGACCGCCCTAGCCATGGTACTTTTTCTAGTAGGTTGCGATCTGTTTAGTAGCCCAGAAAAAGAACTGGATAAAATGGATCTCGCATTCACTCAAGAAACATTTAAACAGGTTGCACGCGAAGGAAATATCCCAGCAGTAGAGCTTTTTATTGAAGCCAACATGCCACTGGATCATATCGCCGAGGACGATATTCTTGGCCCAGTCTTATTTCATGCAATACAGGGAAACAGAACCTACATCGTTCAATTGTTAATTGAAGCTGGTGCTGACGTAAACCAGACCAATAGTTTCACGAACACCCCACTCATTCACCTTGCTCGTGAGCACAATAATCTAGACATTTTAAATCTACTGATTGATGCAGGTGCCGATATAAACCAAACCAATAGCTCCGGTGGCACCCCAATTATGTACTCACTTAATAGAAACTTTACTGAGCTTTCACTCGCTATTCTCGACTTAAAGCCTGATCTTACTCCAGTTACATCAGAAGGCTTTAATGCAATTATCCTGGGTGCCGCTATGAACAATGCACCCGTACTTGATGCCTTATTATCTCAAGGTCAGGATATCAATTCCGTTAACCAGAATGGCGTATCCATGTTCTTGGTTGCCTGTGCTGCTGGCCCAGCACCAGAGGTTTTAGAGGTGTTATTAAAACATGGGGGTAATGTTAAGAAACAAGATGCTAATGGTACTAACGCCTTAATGTTTATAGCTCAACAGGGCAATGTTGATAATCTAAAAGCAGTTATTGAAGCGGGTTCTGAGTTAAACGCCGTTAATACTGTGGGTAGAAATGCTTTGTTCTATGCGATTGATTCAAGAAACACAGAAGCGGTTGAGTATTTAATTAAGGCTGGAGTTAAAACCGACATTAAAGATAAGTTCAATACCAGCTTATTAATTAAATCAGCACAAATGAATCTTCCCGAGGTTGCTAAACTTTTTATCGACCTGGGCTTGGATATTGATTTGAAAGATTCTGAAGGCTATAGCGCGTTGGACTATGCTCAGCAGTTTAAATATCCTGAAATGGAAAAATTGCTGACTGAGGTATCAGAAAAAGAAAAAATTTAACGATTTGCTATTTCTTTAAGCAGGCAGCAATTGAGAAACCATGACTTCTAATTCATGCTGCTTGCTTGTTAGCGTGTCGATTCTTTGCTTTACCTGATTTTGATCGATGTCTAGTATTTCAGTCAATTGAGCCGAGAGTATCTCCAGCTTCTCACCGTCCTGTTCATTGTTATCAGCGAAAAATTTAATCACAGAAAATATCAGTACTGATTCATTTTGGTATTTCACATCAGTGGTTATTTGTTTTGCAAACCCTCTGGTGATTGAAATCACCTCTTTAGGGAGACTCCAATGGGCTAATAGAATGGCGGTCGCCGAAAACCGATTGATACCAAATACTCTTGATTCCAATTCTATTTTTTCTTCTAAACTCGATTCAAGTTCTAATAAGGGTTCTAGTTGTGCACAGGCTTCTGGTCTCAAGCTGGCTAGTAATAAGTAGCCAATATTGTGGAGCAATCCACTTAGGTATATCCAGTTAGAAGGTTCATAGTGCTTTGGAAAATCTTTAGCTAATTCGCTGACCCACTGGGCAATGGTTAATGCACTTAACCAGTATCTTTTTAAATTGATTGGCAATTGTTTAGCTGCAGCCATTTGCTCATTAGACATTATCGCTAGAGCAATATTGGTAATCATATCGACACCAATTTTAACGATTGCTTGGTTGAGATTATTTACATTAGACACGCTGCCATAAAAGGCACTATTTGAAAGCCCAACTATTTTTCCAGACAGAACTGGGTCTACTTCAATGGCCCTGACTAACTCAGAAATGTCATAGTCAGGTGACTGGGTAATGCGAATAATATCCTGGCATACTTTGGGAGATGCTGGCAGTTTTTCGGTGCGCAGTAAGTGTTCAATGGGGGCGGTGATATTTAGAATTTGCCCCATGTCTCTAAACTGAGCGGGGGTTAAGGAGTACCATTTTTTAAATGCCCGTTCGAACGATGCTCGTTCGGAAAAACCGAGTTGCCTGGCTATTACATCCAAATGCCTGTTTTTATCTGTCAGTAAATACAAAGATCTTGTTTGCCGATAGCCTGTGAAAATGGATTTAAAATTCGAACCCAGGTCGGCAATTCTGCGCTTGGCCGTACTATCACTCACATTAAATTGAGTCGCGACTGTCCCAAGCCCAACATTTTCCAATGAATCTAACGTGTCTAAGAAATGATAAATCTGATCAATAAAGGTTAAGCCCGAATTGAATTGTTTCAATGCGGTATCTAATTCAGTCTTAAGTGCTTCTTTTAATGATGGGTTGGCATTTGGCAGCTGCTTGCCTATCCATTCCTTACTAAAATGAATAATGATCAATCGATCATTGTGTGTAACTTCACAACCAAATACCGTTGATAGGCGAGTTTGTGAATGGTCATTATTTAATGGCAGCTCAATGAACTCTGGCTTTAAATCTGCCCCCCCTATCATTTGAAAATTGCTGATTAATAGTGATAGCAGAAACTCTAGTCTGAGATACTCACCTTTAGTGTCTTGATAGGGGCTTTCAACTATTAAACTGATGCCATTCTTAAGTAGTTCAATCTTTACCGATTCGGCGTTCGACATGACCAATTCATAGCATCTTACCCAGGCTCTAAAAATCTCAAATAAAGTGGAGCACGACATTAAATAATAGCTTAGGGCTCCGAATTGACTGAATGCTAGACATTGCCCGGTTTCAACTGCAATGTTGTCATTATTCGACTGACCCGCGCTCTCCGCTAAAAAGTCACTCACTAAACCAATGTCTACTCGGTCATCAATTTGATAAGTGGCGTTTCCAACGGGTCCAAACTTTTGTTCCAGTTGATTAAATACAGCTAACTGATTGCTTTTGCTCAGTGCTAATCGAAGTAGTTGCAGTGTTTGGCCTGAATAAGTCGCGGGGGCTAAAATGCTCATAAGGGACTAAAGTAATATGGACAATTTTAAGTGTAGACCGAATTTTTTACTCTATATATTACATAACTTTATGAACTGTATTGGTTCAGATTCATGTAGGTTATGTCATGATATTAAGTAATCGTATGTGTGATCCTTTTAATTTTGGTATTCTCATCTGATGATAAATACATAAACCAAAATGGTTAAAAGCTCGCTATAGAAGCTTTATGGTGATAGGTATTTCAAGAATTCTTGTTTTAGGAATTAGGAAAATGAAAACAAAACTGTTTACTCTTTTGCTTGCATTGATATTGATTGGATGTACAACTTCTTCACCCATTTCGGGTTTTGATACGTCTCCTGAACAAGCCGTTGAGTCACTGCCATTAGGAAGTACGATTAAATATAAAGAATTCGGTAGCGATAAATTCCAAAGAATGACCATCACCGATATTTCAGATGGTGTCATTACTGGTGATTTCAATATGGAATCAAAATCTGTAGCTATTTCTGACATTGAAGAAGTCGAAAGAGTTAAAAGTAATGGCTTTGGAAACGCTCTGTTGGGTTTGGGCTTTTATATTGTCTTAATGTTAGGACCTGCCGGAGGCTAATATTTAATTAGCTTTTGTGTTTAAGGGAGAGCCTCATGATTTAGAGGCTCAATATAGACCAATGGCTAGACCACTGTAGGTTGAGGGTTGTGCCAAGAACGTGTGGAGGAATCCTTGTAGCGTGCTTTCTATTTAACCGAATTATTATTATGTAGTGCTATTCAGAAGCTATCTTTTCGCGCATTCTTTTTTTAATTCTATCACCCCAGTTAACATTCATATTTGTCAAACAGAATAGATAGAAATCATCTTCTTTTTTCCTAAGAAAGTTAGTTTCTCGGATTTTTCCCGCCATTACCTCAGACAACTGCTTGTCCGTTATGGAGTCAGCAATGTATCCAGTAGCTATTGCCTCCTTTGCGCACGCATCAAGAATACCATCCCAGTTATTGTCCAGAATGTTATTTACCCACTTAAACATTGTTTCAAACAGTTGTGTCTGCCAACTCATGGTGCTCTCCTTTTACCCTCAGTTGATTTAGGAGCTCACTAGTTGAGGGAAGTCCAGCAAGCTCAAAATATAAAAATAAATAACAGGCTGTTCTAATATGAAAGACTCAATCAATAAGGTTGCCATTCTAAGAATAAAATAGCTTTGGTTGCTCGTGCTGGGTAGACCTCAGAAACATCTGCAATGTCGTCGTTAAGATAAATGGTTTCGCCAGGGTTGATTATATAATCCTCGTCATCGAGCTCGGATTCGTCCACACCCAGGCCTTCATAAAGATAGGCATAGGATTGAGAAACAACAAAGTCATTCTCATCAAGAAATATCAGTCTGTGGGCGTCATCGTCCAATTCAATTGTGTAGGATTGGTTGTTAATAACTTCAAGCCTGATGGTGGGGAAGCCTGAGCCGTTGTCCCAAACTAAATTGTTCACTGCTAAGGAATCTAATTGAGTACGTACCAATGGGTTCTCATCTCGCCCATGCAGTTCGCGCACAACGACTCTCGCGATGTTTGAAACTAACTCCTTATAAATATTTTCGAATGTGATAATGCCGAAAAATATATCTCCAAAGAATACCCTTGTCGAATTGGCGACAATGCAACGGCTTTCGAAGGGAGTCAATGTGTCGCCGCCCACTATGTCTAAATCTGTTTCGGCTAAAAGGTTTCCTTCAGAGTCGTAAAAAAGCGCGTCCTCTAATCTGAGTCCACAATAATGAACATCGGAGTTGTTGGTGATTTCAACCGAAAAATAGTTTTCTCGGGAGCCTGTAGAAATGTTAATGGTTGAGGCAATGCTAAGTCCGGTTTCTGCTGTGTTTACTGAAATAGGTATAGTTGTTGTAATGTGCTCATATGACACAACCCCTAAGCAGTCTCCAGAAGGTACTTCGAATATATAGTGATTGTCTCCAATCACTCCAGCCGAGCTAGCAATTGTGCTTGGGCACTCTTCATAGCAACCAAAGAGTTCATGGGCAGCGCAGCCTGTAGGAGTGTCAGTGGAAGTATCTATATCCGGGGCGGTGTTGGTATTGTCATTACTTCCACCGGAGTCACTACTCGAGCTGTTACATGCAGTCAACACCAGAGATATAAATAAGCATGGGAAAAGCTTTATTAATGTTCTCATCTCTCAATCCTTGAGTTTCACCATTTAGCTTTGGAATGCTAGCCATGAGTGGCTCAAGTTTAAAAGACCAATAAGTTATTAAAGTAGTTACTTTGATAAGTGTTAATAACATTATGTACTTCTTTCTTTGAAAACTAATTCAATATTCATATAGTTAAGTGGATTAGATGAAGGAGAAGAAATTAATGGAATATATTTTATTCATTCATAACAACGTGGACTCAACAATATCAGATAGCGATTGGGACCAGTTTTTTGCGGAAGCCAGAAATTCAGAATTGTTTCAGGGAGGCAGTGAAATTGGTGGCAGGATTCTGCTAGGTGAAAAACAGATTCCAGATATTACCCAGTCCATTGGTGGTTTCATGCGTTTTCATTCAGAGAGTGTTGAAGCGTTGAAAGAGTTCTTAGAGCGACATCCAGTATTAATCAGCGGTGGCTCACTAGAGCTCTGTGAATTGGTAAAAAGCTAGTGGTAATCAGGTATTGTTCCAACCTGTTCCTAGAATTTAAAATCGCTTTAAAGGTTTAACTTGCAGCCAAGCTTCAATGACAATGTTTGGGCTATCCGTTAAAGCAATCTTATTGTCACGCATTTCGACAGTATTTAATTGTTTTTCCATCAAAGGTGCTTCGCAGGGTTCATAGCCGCTATGGGGTAACCAGACTGAAAAGATTTTACTGTAGAACTCATTGGCTTTATCAGGAGTACCTCTAAACGGAAACACCGCATAGTTTCCTGCTGGGACAATGTCTTTTTTAAAAGGTAAGGGAATCTCATCGTCGGGAATATCAACTTGAAATATCGCTGCGTCATATCGGCAAAGATGTATGGGCGTAAACAATGGGTTGTCTCTGCAAAAAGAAATGCCTTCTTGTGACTTAAGTTCTATGCCTTTAGAAATACCCCAGTGGGTAATTTTATTCCATGCCTCCATGATACTTGAGAGCTCGTAACCCTTTTGCGATCTGATGTAAACAACAGGGGTTTCTTTAATTTGAATGATTTTACCGGGCTGCACTTTTTGATGCGAACTCAATTCATGCTTTGCCAGTGGCCTTCTTGCATCTAGCATTTCTTGGCTCAAGTGATGGCCATAATGACGATTAAGCCTCCCCTTTTTACTTTCATTATTATCTATTTGTTTTCTAATACCTGTTGGTTTCACACCAAAGTGATTTTTAAATGCTCGTGAAAAATTCGCACTACTTGAAAAACCACAGCATAAAGCCACATGAGTCACAGAAAACTGCGGACGGAACAAAAGCATGTTTGCCGCCCGTTCGAGCCGACAGCGATTTATATAGTCGTTTAGACTTTCACCTGTCACAGCGCTAAATATTCTGTGGAAATGATATTTAGAAAAATGTCCAACCTCCGCAGCTTCACTCAGAAGAATAGTTCTATTTAAATTTTTATTGATAAACGAGAAAACCGGCTCCAAACGTTGCCGGTAAGTAATTAAGCTTTGTTGTGATTTATCCTGCTGGGCAGTCATTCGATCTGTGCCTTAGCGTATGCCATTTGTGGTTGATTGAGTCTGATGAAATCTTTTCGAGTCAGTAACAGAATCAAAAATAGCGCCAGTAAATCTGCAATAGGCATAGATACTAATAAGCCTACTTCACCAAACAGCGGTGTGATTAACAGTGCCAGTGGAATAAAGATAACAAACACTCTTAATCCACTGTATACGATGGACGGTATTGCCTTGCCAATGGCTTGGTAATAACCCATTGCAATCATGGACAGGCCCGCAGCTGGGAAAGTCCAGAACGTGGCTCTCACAAACCGTTCCACCAGTGCCAGCAGCTCTTGCTCTGAAGTGAAAATGCTGTGTATTTGAGTTGGAAATGCCAAAACAAATACTGCAAGTACCACACAGTAGCCAGTCATTACTTTCGCCGCAGCGGTGACTGATTGTTTAACCCGTTCACTATTACCCGCACCATGGTTAAAGCCGCAAATGGTTTGGAAAGCAATCATCATGGCAATTAAAGGTAGAAAAATGAACATAAACAGCCGACCTAAAATTCCATAGGCACCCACCCATAAATCACTGTTCTCTGGAAGGGTCTGAAATAAAAAATTAATCACACCTACCTGAGCCGCCATACCAAATTGGGCGATAAATATGGGAAGGCCCAAACCCGGAATGATTAACCATGCTCTAAGGTTGAGTTGTAGAGTGCTACCAAACCTAATTAGTGTGCCCTTACTTAAGTAATAATGTAAACCAATCAGTATGGCCAGGAATTGAGCCAGTACTGTCGCTATTGCCGCGCCCTGTACGCCGAGACCCAGAGTAAAAATGAAGATCGGATCTAATATGATGTTAAGCAGTGATGCAGCAAGAATCATCGCCATCATAGGTTGAATTTTTCCCTCAGACCTAAAGGTGTCAGCCATTAACGGCAATATAATTGCTGTGACCGAACCGATGAGAATAGGTTGAGCATAGGCCAATGCTGGTTCAAATATTTGATCACTGACTCCTATTAAGCTGAGCATCCAGGGGGTGGCAGTGAATCCAAAAACTGCGAAACCGACAGATAAAGCAATGGCTAATGCCAGAGCTGAAGTCGCTACTTTCCCCGCTTCCTCAGGATTCTTAGCACCAATGTGTCTTGCCATTAACGATGCTGCCCCGGTACTCACCAGAGCTGCGGCAGCGGCAATAAACATCTGCAGGGGCGCAGCCATGGACACCCCTGCCATGGCCATGGTGCCCACCCCTCGGGCAATGTAGATTCCATCAATCAGGTTATAAAGGCCGGCAACTAATAAGCTGATGGCAATAGGCACTGCTGTTTGTAGGAAGAGCTTCAGCATAGGCGCTTCTGCTAGCTGCTGCGTTTGATGAGTCTGTTCCATTGTAAAACCCTAGTTTCTAATTACTTGAGGCTCATGCTATCCAAAGCAGAGGCAGAAAAATTTTCAAATCTTGCGGTCTTTCCTGATGGCATAATTTTTAATCAATTTCAAACCTTTACACTTGCGCAAAGCAGTTGTCATGGCAGCTTTGAAACCTCTTCTATACTGATGAGAACAGAGAATTTCTAAGACTTTTTTATGACTCAGCAAAAGGTTCCCATTGATCAGCTTTGTGTCGGCATGTTTATCGAAGAATTGGATATTTCATATATCAATAGCCCGTTCATGCGGACAAAGAGAAAGTTGCAAAATAAAAAAGAAATTGCTCTGTTAAAAAAAGCAGGTGTCAAACTGGTAACCATCAATACTGAAAAAAGTGATATAGACGATAAAAAAGATGCAGAGGTTGAAACCCAAGAAGCGATTCTAGATAGCGGTAACCAGGTTGAAGAGGTTGTCACTAAAGAAACCAACCTATTTAAAGAGCGGTACCAAGCAGCTAAGAAATTGCAGGGTCAAGTAACTCAGGTGTTGGATACCATTGCAGACGACATTCTTAATGATGGGGCAGTAAAGCAAGAAGCTTTTGCACCCATTATTAAAGACTCTATCAAATTAATAGACCACAACAATCAATCATTATTGGCACTTCTGCAGGCTCAGCGTCGTAACAAACACATTCAGGCCCATAGCTTCAGCGTCATGTCTATGGCCATTGGATTGGCGGATCAACTTAAACTACCAGATGAATTAATAGTCGCATTGGCCACTGCTGGTTTGCTGCATGAATGTGGTTGGAATAAACTGCCATTGAATTTATTTTTAAAAGGTAAGAGCTACACAGAAAAAGAACGGGATCTCGCTAACCAACACATTCCAATTATTATTAACATTTTAAAAAATTCACCAGGCATAAACCTGGCAGTGCTCAGAATTATTATTCCTCATCACTCTGTTTTTTCCAGTCAAGAAAGTTTTGATGTTGCAACAGAAAAGGGCGTCGCTCAAATTCTAGCGATCGCAAATTATTACGATGCATCCATTCATGGAATAGGAGAGCAGCAAGCGAAAATTCCGGCATTGGCTATTCGTGGCTTATTGGAGAAAGGCCGACAAGGGTATTTTCAGATGGAGTTGGTGACTAGCTTTATCAAATATATCGGTATATACCCTATTGGCAGTGCAGTCAGATTGTCAGATAACAGCCTTGGGGTTGTTGTAGATAGTAATAAAGCTAAACCCACTCAGCCAATGATTCGAATATGGTATGACAGTCAAGGTAAAAATTTAAATATGCCAAAGAAAATTCTACCGGAATCTGAGGGCTTATCCGTATCAGAACCTGTTAACCCAGCAATTGGTAATTTGGATCCGTTTAATTTGTTGCACTTGGATTCCGAATGATCGATTTTTCCGAGCTCTTTCAAAATTGGTCTCAAGGCATTTTGGTTCTCAGTGGTTCCAATGAATTGATTTTTGCCAATGAAGAAGCAACCAATATTACTGGTTACACTACCGATCAATTAATTGATACTAGTTTAAACGCCTTGTTCAGCGGTTCAGGGTCAAGTATTAAAGAGTCAAACCCAACCAGCCAAATAGACTTTTTATTAGAACATCCGGGAGAAACTATTCCGCAGTACTGGCTGGGGCAAGGCGGTGAATTCATTGAGCTTGAGGCAAAATGCTTAGTCATTGAATTGGAGACCCAAACTGTGAAAGTTGTTTGCTTTGAAGAATTCGAAGACTCTGAGCAATCAATATTTTATATCAGGAAACTAGCTGCCTTTCCTTCGCTAATACCCTTACCACTTATTCAAATAGATGTGGATGGGAACATTGAATATAGCAATGAACCTTTCAACGATTTAATGTTGGAGTTTGGGTTTTCAAATATGGGAGATGCAGCTGCCTTACCAAAAAACTGGCGCAATCAATTAGAGCAATGCTTTGAAACCGGAAACCCTAGAAAAACCGATCCGCATAAAGTGCAAAGCCAATTCTTTACTTGGAGCTTTTACCCAGTCCTTGAGCAATCAATACCCTTCGTTATTGGCGTAGGCCAGAATGTAACGGATCAGCTGAGCTATCAAAGGTCTTTGGAATCCATTAATCGAATGCACGTTGAAAACAATAAGCAAAAGAACAAGTTTTTAACCACGCTGAATGCTGAAATGCAAACGCCACTCAATGAAATTGAAACTCATTTAAGGCTGTTGCAGCATGCACAATTAGAGGATGCTCAAAACGAATGGATTCGAAATATTCAGTTTGCTTCTAAAGTATTAAGCGGATTAGTTTATGATTCCGAAGACAGGCTCAAGTTAGAAAGCAATTCCCTAATTCTTAGGAATAGGGCATTTAATCCATCTTTGCTAGTGGCCCAAGTATTGGAGATGCTAGCTCCAAAAATCAATGCTAAAGCATTAAAATACTATTTAACAATAGACCCGGAAGTGCCCCAAAAAATTGAGGGAGATAGTAAAAGATTAGGAACAGTGCTTAGAATTTTGCTGAATAATGCCATCGACTATACAGACAGAGGTGGCATTGTTTTAAAAATGCATCAAAGCAAAAACGAGAATTACCAAAACTGTCTTCGCTTCTCAATCGCAGATACGGGAGCTGGGTTAAAGGAAGGAATGCTAGATAAGGTGTTTTCTAGCAATGCAAATTTTGGAAACTCATTACCTGCAGCAAAGAAAATTCTAGATTTGATGGGTGGAAATATTGGTGTTCAAAGTGTGCCGGGTAGAGGTAGTTTGTTTTTTATCGAAATACCCTGTTCGGTATTGGAAGGAAGAGCCAATATTTCTTTGAATATGTCTGCAACCGCCATAGTGAATTTCACTGAAAAGATATGGAATACAACCATAGAGTCTTACCTAGTTTTCGCGGGTGTGAATGTTGTAGAAGACAGTGGCTGCGACTTTTATTTTGGCGACAAACCATCTCAAGTGGCCAGCAAACATCGAATATTAATTTCTCAAATGCCATCAACTGATGAGTACTGGGAATTTCAATTGCCGCCTCATTCACCACCATCTTACTTTTTTGATTTGTTATCGGCCTTAACCAGTGGTGATAACGAAACCACGGTATCTCAGCTTGAACAAAAATCTGAGCAGAAGAGCATTGATCTAGAACCTCTAGGATTAACCGTATTGTTGATAGACGACAGCCGAAAGAATCTGACGGTATTTGAAGAAGTCGTAGAATCTTTGGGGTGCCAGGTAATTTCTGCCCAAAGCAGCGACGAAGCCATTACAGAATGGTTTATGAGTGGTGGAACTATCAATCTGATTTTGCTGGATTGTAAAATGCCGGATGTAGACGGCTATCAAACCGCTGCGTTACTACGTGGTGAGAACTATGATGGGCCCATTATTGGCATGACTACTCGTCGCTATGAAGACGAAATTGAGGCCGTTATGCACTCAGGAATGACATCCTGTATTACCAAGCCCCTGGATGCTGAAGACCTGCACAGTCTGATAATGGATTTGTTATAATTCGAACTCATTTCTTAAATCTTTCCAGAAACGCCTTCCACCAACTTAGTTTTTTCTCTCTAACAATAGGTAGGCTTTGAGATTCAGTCATGGTCTTCTCAGAGGGTTTTGTTGGCTTCTTGGTTAGCAGAGTGATTACTCTATTAATGTGTTGCGGACGTTGAAGGTCTCTAACCCGTTTAACTTGATTTAACTCCAGCGAAATGGTTGCCCAGAGTTTTTCATTGTACTGAATTTGACTTTGTATCTGGCATCTTTTTAAAAAAGCCTTGGCATACATAAAAATGACTAGAAGCATTTTCCCCAAGTCTATGGAGTAAGCAAACGTACGATCATCCACCTCCCTTAGCACCATTTCACAACCTTTAAAAATAGCGGATAGGTCAGACATTCCTTGCATGGCTAAATCACCTTTCACAGTGTGACTGCTGCGAACTAATTGATTAATTTTCTCATAGTCCTCTGGGTTAGCATTAAGCTGGGAAATGGCGTCTTTCACTAATTTATGATGCTCATCGAATTCTTCGATAAATTCATTAAATATTTCTGAATCTAGATGTTGAGTGTTAAAGCTTGCCACTGTGATGTCCGTTGCTTCAATTAATTCAGTATAAACCCGAATTCGGATAAGCGTTATCAAGAGACAATTGTGAGCTAGACTCAAAGGGCGCTGCCGACGACGATCATACAGTAGAACGTGCTAACGGATGGTTGCATGCGGGATCCGACGATTAGTTGGTAAATACTTACTATTTGTTGCTGCCATTCAGGTGCTTTAAATACTGGCTTTGGTGTAATATTTGGGCCATCAATTATTTATCCCTCAAGGGAATATTAATGAAGCAAATAATTCTGGTACTGGCCCTTTCTCTCACAACAACTGTGTTAGTCGGTTGTGGTCAAAAAGGCCCATTATTCCTTCCAGAAGTTCCTGAAGAAGTGAGTCAGTAGCTCCTTCTAATCTTGTCGTTAAAGAGAATTCAATGAATCATTTCCAGTATCGAGAAGGCGTGCTGAGCGCTGAATCTGTATCCTTAGCCGATATTGCTGAGCAGTACGGCACGCCCTGTTATGTCTATTCTAAGACTGCCTTTGAAGAAAGTTTTCAAGCGTATTTGGATGCATTAGGTGATTATCCAGGAATCATTTGCTACGCGATGAAGGCTAACTCCAACCTGTCTGTGTTAAGCCTACTTGCTAACAAAGGTGCAGGGTTTGATATTGTTTCTGTCGGCGAACTTGAACGAGTGCTTGCAGCCGGTGGTGATCCCTCTAAAGTGGTATTTTCAGGTGTGGCAAAGCAAACTCATGAAATGGTGAGGGCCCTAGAAGTAGGTATTCATTGCTTCAATGTTGAGTCTGTCGCTGAGTTAAATAGGCTTAATGAAGTTGCGGGTGAGCAGGGTAAAGTTGCTCCGGTATCCCTTAGGGTAAACCCGGATGTTGATGCCGGCACCCACCCTTATATTTCGACTGGCTTGAAAGAAAATAAGTTTGGTATCGACATCAGTGCCGCAGAACAGGTTTATGAATTGGCAGCCAGCTTGCCCCACATCAAAGTGGTTGGGGTCGACTGCCATATCGGTTCCCAAATCATTGAAGTGCAACCCTTCCTGGATGCCTTTGACAGAGTGCTCATGCTGGTGGATAAGCTAGCTGAGAAAGGTATTCAGGTTGAGCATGTGGATTTAGGCGGCGGCGTCGGAGTCCGCTACAAAGATGAAGAGCCTTTGTCGTTAAAAAGCTATCTTGATGAAGTAAAAGCACGAATTGGTCAGCGCCAGCTTTCAATTGTCATGGAGCCAGGTCGATCCATTGCCGCTAATTCAGGGGTATTCCTAACCCAGGTGGAATATCTAAAGCAGAATGATCATCACAATTTTGCCATCGTAGACGGTGCCATGAACGACTTGATTCGCCCCTCTTTGTATCAAGCATGGCAAGAGATTAAAACAGTTGCAGAGCAGCCCAATGCCGAAGTATTGAATTGGGATGTGGTAGGACCAGTTTGTGAAACTGGTGATTTTCTAGGCAAAAATAGAGGCTTAGCTATTAAACAAGGTGACTTACTCGCGGTAATGAGTTCTGGTGCCTATGGTTTTGTGATGGCCTCAAACTATAATTCCCGTAATAGAGTAGCGGAAATTCTGGTTGATGGTGAAACCACGCACTTAGTGAGAAAGCGTGAAAGTTTTGCCGATCAGATAGCCTTGGAAACAGTTTTGGAATTTTAATGAATCTTGCATTTACCAAGATGCATGGCTTGGGTAACGACTTCATGGTTATAGATGGGGTTACTCAAGATGTGGATCTTAACGCAGAACAAATTCAGCTTTGGTCAGACCGTAATTTCGGAATTGGGTTTGATCAATTGCTGTTAGTTGAACCACCAAAAAACCCGGATGTGGATTTTGGATACCGTATATTTAATGCGGACGGTTCTGAAGTAGAGCACTGTGGAAATGGCGCTCGTTGTTTCGCACGTTTTGTTCGAGAAAAAGGCCTAACTCATAAAGATCTGATTAAAGTATCTATTATGAAAGGCCAAATTGAGCTCAGAATTCATTCTGACAACACAGTCACAGTGGATATGGGAGCACCAATATTGGAGCCTTACCAAGTTCCTTTTTTATCTGACACCCAACAAGTAACCTATAAAGTGCCATTGGAAGGGGGTGACGAAACAGTCGAACTTTCCGCGATTTCCATGGGTAATCCTCATGGTGTTTTGGTGGTTAAGGATACTGAAACCGCGCCGGTTAACACCCTGGGCCCGCTACTAGAAGGCCACCCGAGTTTTCCAGAGAGAGCGAATATTGGCTTTTTACAAATCATAAGCCGAACCGAGGGCAAATTGCGTGTTTTTGAGAGAGGCGTTGGTGAAACCTTGGCTTGTGGCACAGGGGCCTGTGCTGCTATGGTTGCAGGACGCCTGAATGGCATGTTTGATGACTGCGTTAAACTCCATTTGTCCGGTGGCACACTGGAAATTAGCTGGAGTGGTGAAGGTCACGTCATGATGACTGGCCCAACATCAGTAGTGTTTGATGGTCAGATAAATATTGAAAGCGAAGACAGACAAGCGGAAAATTCGAATAATGGATGACGCATTAGCGAGCGGCTCTAGTGCTGAAAGTGAAATTACTGAAAAGCAAGTTGAAGCCTACTTAAGGCATCACCCGAAATTTTTTGTCAGCAAAGACAGACTACTTAAAAGTATGCGAATCCCTCATGTATCCGGGAAAGCCGTGTCACTTTTAGAAAGGCAAAATGACTTGCTGAGAGAAGAAGTCGCTCTACTTGATCAACGCCTAAGTGATCTCATTGGAAATGCCCGCAACAACGATAAACTATTTGCCCGTCTCAGAAATTTAGTGCTGCATGTTATGGCGGCAACAGATGTTGAAGAGCTAGTAGGTTTTTTGCATTCTCATTTAACTCAGTATTTTAATGTTGACGATATCTGCCTATCCCTGAAAGACAACCTCACCTCTTCAAAATTTATTAAAGCGTTTAATGAAGAAAAAATACTTAATAACCTGACTTTGAAAGAATTATCACAACCCGCAAAATGTATTTGTGGTGAGCTATCAATGGAAGCAAAAGAAATACTTTTTAAAGATATTTTAACCATTGAATCCGTTGCCGTCGCTTCAATTCATTCCACTCAATGGCAAGGCGTTCTAGCTTTAGGCAGTCAAGACACAGGGTACTTCCGAAACTCAATGGATACTTTGTTTTTAAGTTATTTGGCAGAGGTTATTGGTGTTAGGTTGGGGCAGTTAAGCTAAGCTGCCCCTTACGTCATTTTAAAATGCCGACACTTGATCCAATGGCCCTGAAGTTATAATTCTAACGGCTGTGTTATCGACTACTTTATTTTTCGTCAGTTTATTTTGTTGTGCTGGGCAAGTCCCAGTTTCAAGATAATATAATGCCGCGGCAGTTAGGCTATCTTCTTTGTCGCCCCAAGGCAGTACATCTTCGTCTATCACCTTACAGGTAGCGGCCAATCCATCAAAGTAATCCGTTTCGCCGATACCATTCACTGATCTTGTACTGGCCACAAAAAATACTTCTTGCAATGAAGAATCTGTGTCTAAGTCACAAGCTGGTTCAGCCCGAAAACCTGTTGGTTTACCACAGGTACGGCCTCCAATGATGGAAACCTCAGTGTAAGGGCTCAAAATTGAAATCAATGTTTCACTAGACGAACAAGATTGGGCTGTGGTTAAAAATGAAACTTTTTTGAAGGCCACGGCACTTGAATACTCTTCGCTATCGAAATAGGTAATGCCAGGTTGCTCTCGGGTACGGTTAGGGTTGTCATTTAATACAGTCTGGTGGATGGGTTGGCCATGGGCCTGCTCAGCAACAAGGTAATTTGCGATTAAAATAGCCTGATTGACAGCGCCACCGCCATTGTGACGAAGATCCACGATAATCTCGTCTATCCCCTGTTGCGCTATCATATCTAGATTGGTGTTTATCTCAGCTTGATTCGCCATTATAAAACTCTGATAGGAAAAATAGCCGTATTGCTGTTCGTTGTGTTCGATGATGCTAGCACCATGAACTGAGTTGACCTGATAATCAGTTATGGCTAATGCTTCCCTATGGCTGGCGCCTTCAGAATCGATCCAATCAATGATGGCTGTTGCTCCACTACCTAACACCTGACTTAAAAACCGTTCCGGAATTGCTATGTCATCCCGAACCCCTGCGATGATCTCGCTGGCTTCTATATCGTTGATAGCAACTATGGTGTCTCCCCTTTGCATGTTGGCCATAAATGCAGAGCTACCTTGATAAACCATGGCAATTTTCAAATTAGCATCTGTATCGATAGCCCAGCTAAAGCCAAGGCCAAAGGCTTCACCTAGCAGCATTTCCTCAGCCAATTCCAGTGAAATCACTGCGCTGTACCTGTCTTCCGGTTCACGGCGGATAAAGTCCAACAGTTCTGAAGTGTTGCCAAACTGGTCTAGGTTGAGGTCGGTTGGTATTTCGTCCCACCATAAATAGTTTTCTAATGCATAGTCATACAAGGCCTGCTTTTTGCTGTCTGGTGTACATAGGCCTGCTACTGGGCCAGGTTTTGAGTCGCTGTCTGATTGGCAACCGGCAATGGCAAATAGAGTAATAAGTAAAGAAGTTAAAGCGCGAATTGAAGCTAACATGACGAGATCCTTTTCCATTCAGTGTTGGTTCGCATTAATTAAATTCTTTGCTGGATGAATCTGCAAACTCGCGCCTGATACAACTGGATACACTTTGATAAAATTGAAAAACTTTTCCTGATACAAGGTGATACAGATTTTATTGCCCGGAAAAGATTAGTCTGAAATGGAATGTTGAACTCTGAGATAGCCATGAATAAATACTTACCTTTGCTCCTGTTGTTAGTTATGTCTTTAGGTAGTTATTCAGGTGTAGCTGAAGAAACTAAGAGCTTCGAGGGCTACTTACAAAGTGGTTTTTTTACCAGTTTTAATTCCGAACAAGAACAACCGGAATTCGATGTAACTCCAATATTTGGTTGGTATGCCAGCTACAACGATTGGTTTTTTGAAAAGCCTTTGATCGGTCAGGAAGGTCGAATCTCTCTTGGTTTTAATCTGCTTGAAAATCAAGATAGCAGTTTTGATGTACTGCTTTATTCAAAAAGTTTTGCATCTTTCTTAGTTGATACTGGCTTGCTTGATAAGGATACAACAGTTGATGTGAACGCTTCAGAAGAAGATAGGAATGCTGGCATTGTTAGGCGCCACTTTTTTTCTGATGCGATGCCTGTTGGCTTAAGGTATCGAAAACAAACTGATGAATTAAACTATCTTTTTAGGTTCTTAGCCGATGCAAAAGGTGAAGAAGGTTTTTTTCTAAGTATAAATACTCAGAAAGAATGGCAAGTAAGGCGCTGGGTAGCTCAAATAATTAATCAGACTGACTATTACAGCAAGGCTTGGAATGAATCCTTTTTTAATATCTCTGAACAAGAAGCGACAGAAAAATATACTGCCTATCAGGCGGAAGCCAGTCTGTCATCCGGTTTTGCCTTTGCTATGGAATACCCTATTTCAATCGATAAAACGTTTAGGTGGCAAGCTCAGCACATTATTTTCCCAGATCATCTGCGTGATTCCGAGTTGATGAATACTCCGGTAAACATGTTGTTTTTCAGTTTAACTTTTGTATTGGATTAACTATGATCAGACTAAATAAAATGCTCTGGTCAGTCGGCTTGTTGTTAACTTTCCAGGCAGAAGCAGAAACAAAAAATAGTTTAGAGCTAACAGCTAAACCAACAACCTGTGTTGCTTTAAAGCGAGGTAACACCTGTTATCAAAAGATCACAGTGGCCTGGCAGGGTTCAGGGTTGTCAGAAGCTTGTTTGTATATTACGAATCAGAAAGATCCCTTGGTATGCTGGCAACATTCTGAAGCTGCCGAATTCAGGTTCGAATTTGTATCAGCAGAAGATCAAGAGTTATTCGTATTAACCGAAGATAATAAAACCGAACTGGCACGAATAAAAATTGAAATAGCCTGGGTTTATAAAACCAAAAAGAAGTCGTCATGGAATCTATTTTAGAAAAAAAGCATTTATTAGTGGTTGAGGATGACAAGTCTTTATCTGATTGGATGTTCGATTATCTCAGCGATAATGACTTTTTAGTAACCGTAGCAAACCGTGGCGATGTAGCTGTTGAAATGGTGCAATCTGAACAGCCTGACTTGGTGGTATTAGATATCATGTTGCCTGTAAAAAACGGCCATCAGGTTTGCCGAGAAATTCGAGCCTTCTATAGCGGCCCGGTGTTAATTCTAACTGCTAACAGTGAAGAGACTGATGAAATTATTGGACTTGAACTGGGTGCTGACGACTTTTTAAGTAAACCCGTTCGTCCAGGGGTTTTACTGGCACGAATTAGAGCTCTCTTAAGAAGGTCAAACCCAGGTGCCAGTCTAAAAAAAAGCAATGAGTTGGAGTTTATGCAGTTCCACTTAAACAACACCTCAAAAAAGGCGATTTTTAATAATGAAGAAATCAAAATCACCAGCAATGAATTTGATCTGCTTTGGCAGTTGGCACAGAAACAAGGTCAAGTGGTAAGCCGGTCTGATTTAATTGGTGAACTGCGTGGCATTGATTACGATGGATTTGACCGATCGGTGGATTTACGAATATCTAGACTAAGAAAAAAGCTGGAGAAAATCCCAAATCTGCCGGTCTCTATTCGTACAGTCTGGGGTAAGGGTTACATTTTCTCAGCTGTAGGTCACTGATGCTTAAACTAAAGCTCTCCTTAACCTTCTTTATTTTATTATCAGTATTTGGTTTGGGCTGGTTAGTTAATTCTATTAATGATTTGAGCCAAAGTAATGAGGGCTTAAATAGCGATCGTATAGAGGTGATCAAATCTATCATTTCTCAACTGAACTCTGGGCTAGACGATAGTGGTGAAGTGTTATCAGTTATTGAAAACTGGCCAGTCAATGGTTTACTTCAGGTTCAAGTCATATTGCCAGAAAATTTAATATTACCGACTGAGATAAAATCCCAGTTGCAACAAGAGTTGGTTTTAGCTCTGGAAACTGAAAACAACTATGTCATTTATAGTTATTTGCTTAAGTCTAATCAGTATTTGTCTTTCATCACTGAAAAACTGTCGAACGAAAAAAATCGCTTCATACGCAGCTTAGCACCTACCTTATTTTTTTATTTCGGTATCGTGCTTTTAATCTTGCTCTGGGCGGGGCCACTAGTTAAGCAATTAGTTAACCTAAAAAACAGTGCTATCAAATTTGGTAGTGGTGAATTAGAAGAACGCATTCAAACCAGTTCTTGGTCTTATCTGACAGAAATTGAGCAAGAGTTTAATGGTATGGCAGAACGGTTGAATAATTTGGTTACAGATAACAAAATTTTAAGTCGCACGGTATCTCATGAACTTAAAACTCCCGTGGCTAGGCTTAAGTTTGGGATTGAAGCTTTGAATTCGGTTAGAGATCCAGAACGTCAGCAGCGGTATTTGCAGCGGATCTCTCAAGATATTGATACAATGGAAGGATTGATCGAAAGTACACTGAGCTATGCCCGTCTAGAAGAGCATCAGCTCAGTATAAATCAACAGCCATTTAATTTGATCGATCTGATAATGACAAGTATCGGATTGATTGAGCATGATAATACGATCTTTTGTCTGGACACACCTGAGCGCTTTCAAATAGTAGGAGACGAATACTATATTCAGATTCTGATAAATAACTTAATTCAAAATGCTGATAAATATGGTAATGGGAAAGTTATTGTCCTCTTATCAACAGAACCGAACTTTAGGCTCAGCGTTCAGGATAATGGAGCGGGCTTCGACAGCAAAAACCAACAGCATTTGGGTCAACCATTTTGGCGCGCAGAATCCACCAGACATATCTCAGGGCATGGTATGGGTCTAGCAATTGCTCAAAGGATTGCGAAATGGCATGGATACAATCTTAGTGTCACAAATAGCTCAGTATTAGGTGGAGCAAACTTTCTGTTAACAGTTCAGTAATGGACTAAATTATTCTTTTGATTTATCAATAATTATATCTGCCTTAGACCTGAGCTTACTCTTATACCGAAGTTCTTCAAAAGCATCAGGATTCACTTTTTTCGAACCGTCATTACCGCTAGGTAATCTAACCTGTTGCTTTTTGGGTTTTTCTGATTCTTCTGGAGCTGCTACAGTTTTAAAGCGCACTTTCCAAAAATAAACGGCACTTCCAAGTGTTAATGCTAACCATTTAATAATAAAGGATGACCCCACAGGTAGTTGCTGGTGTTCAGCATAGGTTAAATAATCTTGATGAATGAGATTAACCAGCCAAAAAAAACCAAACAAAATTAGGGTAGAAATAATCAGGCTTGAGTATTTCTTCCAAACCCAAGCCACTACAGTTAATCGTAAAACTTGCTTAATCATTTAACCAAACCAACTCAAACCTAGCAGGGCTAGCAATGCCAACACCCCTTTTTCTTTGAACGACCCAATAAGTTTGTCTTCCTCCTCTTTAACTATGATCTCTAGGTCTTCTGGTGAAAAGTCTTCAGGTTTTCTGCCTGCCAATAAAATGCGGGTTTCAGCACGGGCAATGGCTTTGTCTCTCATTGCCTGTTTTATTTTTGGAGGAATTATGTTCATGGCGATCTTGTATTGGTAAAAGGTTTGCTTAACAAGCTGACGGGCGAGTTTAGCTGAGGGTTTAAGCGAGTCAAAGCTGTTTGTTTTGTTTCGCTATGGCGGATAGCACATCAGCTAATTCTAAATTGGGCGAACTAATTGTACACGTTTATCTATTTATTGATCGACATCGTTGAAGAGCCAGATTTACTATGAGACTTTCCCCAGCTGCATTCCGCTATCACCCATATAGCGAGGCTACAAGCCCGGTTACCGTCCCACAAGGACATCAACAGTCAACGAGGATACCAATTAATGAATTTTAAACTAACTCTAGGGATAGCAGCTTTTTCTGCTGCGCTGGCACTATCTGCCTGCGACTCTAAAACTGAAACTACAGCATCAGAAATAACATCTGCCGCGCCAGTTACTGAAGAAAAGCTTGCTTCTGATCAAACTTATATTTATCGCCAACTTGATGAAATTACGTCTTTTGACCCTCAATTAATTGAAGATGTTGACGGCTCTATTGTTGGACGGGATCTATTTGAAGGGTTAGTTAACCAAGACGAAAATGGTTCAATTGTTCCTGGCGTTGCAGAGTCTTGGGAGATATCAGAAAACAACACAAAATTTGTGTTCAAACTTCGCGATTCAGCAAAATGGTCTAATGGTAATCCAGTTACAGCACATGACTTTGTGTATGCCTGGCAGCGCTTAGCTGATCCTGAATTTGCTTCCCCATACTCTTGGTTTATGGAAATCATGTATGTTGAAAATGCCGGAGAAATTATTGCGGGTGAGAAAGCACCAGAAACACTTGGAGCTGTTGCAGTCGATGATCTCACACTGGAAGTGAAGCTTAGTCAGTCATTGCCATATTTCGTGAAAATGCTTTCACATACTTCAACCTTCCCTGTGCCGAAGGATGTGGTAGAAACCTTGGGTAAAGACTGGACCAAACCAGGTAGCTTAGTTGGTAATGGTGCATATGTGCTCGAAGAGCATGTCGTGAATGAGCGCTCGGTTCGAGTAAGAAATGAAAACTATTGGGACAATGAAAACACCGTTATTGATAAGGTGATTGCGCTGGTAATCAACGACGAAAACCAAGCTTATAATCGTTTTAAAGCAGGTGAGGTTCACAAAACCGATATTCCTGCTGGGCAATTCAAAAGGGTAATGCAAGAAAATCCAGATGAAACCTTCTCCATGCCACAACTGTGTTCATACTATTACCTATTCAACACAACTCGTGCCCCATTTGATAACCCTGATGTCAGAAAAGCACTGGCATATTCCATAGATAGAGCAGTTATCGCCGATCAGATTCTTGCTGCTGGTCAAACCGGCGCTTACTTCTTTACGCCTCCAAAAACTGATGGTTTTGTTGCACCAGAAGTGGACTGGTCTAAGAAATCTCAAGCCGAATTAGATGCAGAAGCAAGAGAGCTATTAGCTAAAGCTGGTTATGGCGTAGATAACCCACTGAAACTTAGCATTCTTTACAACACCTCTGAAGACCACAAAAAAATTGCTATCGCGATTTCTCAAATGTGGAAAACCAAACTGGGGGTGGAAACTACATTAGAAAATCAAGAATGGAAAACATACTTAGATACTCGCAGATTACCTGATTATGACGTTGCTCGTGCTGGCTGGTGCGGTGACTACAACGAAGCTTCAACATTTTTGACTCTGTTGATGTCAGATAATGATTTAAATGACTCTAAATGGAAGAGCACCAAATACGATGAGTTACTAACGTCAGCGACTGTCATGTCAGATCCAAATGTAAACTATACATTAGCTGAACAAATGTTGGCGGATGCGATGCCAATTGCGCCAATCTATCATTACGCTGAAGACATCGCGATTAGCAAAAATTTGAAAGGCTGGCCCTTCAATAATATCGAGCAGAACATGTACAGTAAGGACATGTATTTGGTTGAATAATCATTAGTTCGTAACTGGTGAGCATCATTTCGGTGCTTACCTACCCTTTGATTATCACAAATGGACATTGTGAGCCTTTAAATGAGTTTAACACCGTTATGCTTTGATAAAGGTATTGCCGAAGGACGCCTTTAACCAATTATTTAGTTGGATGAATAATGCTAAATTTTATTTTCCGACGGTTATTAATAGCTGTTCCAACTCTGATATTTTTAGTTGTTTTTTCTTTTTTAATTATGCACTCCGCACCGGGTGGCCCTTTTGATTCTGAAAAGCCAATTCCCCCTGCAGTAAAAGCAAACATAGAAAAAAAATACGGTTTAGATCAACCGCTTTATAAACAAATGCTTAATTACATCGGTGGTATCGTTACCGAGTTCGATTTTGGCCCCTCTTTTCGCTATAAAGACCGAACAGTAAACGAATTGATTGCCGATGGCTTTCCGGTCACTCTCACCTACGGCTTTATTGCTTTTGTATTTGCCGTTTCAATCGGCGTAAGTATTGGTGTTTATGCTGCACTGCATCAAAATTCATGGCTTGATTACTCTACTTTAAGTTTTGCTATTGTCGGGCAAATACTGCCTAACTTTGTAATGGCACCATTACTGGTTCTAATTTTTACTAACACCTTGGGTTGGCTGCCAGGAGGAGGATGGGAAGGGGGCAAAATTCAATTCATTATTTTACCCGCCGTTGCATTAGGTACGAGTTATCTAGCTTCAATCGCAAGAATTACTCGCTCCTCAATGCTAGAAGTATTGCATAGCAATTTTATTCGAACTGCCAAAGCCAAAGGTTTACCCTACAAGACCATCATATTTAAGCACGCTTTAAAGCCAGCCATGCTGCCAGTTATTTCATATTTAGGGCCAGCGTTTGTTGGCATGATTACAGGTTCAGTGATTATTGATACGTTCTTTTCCACTGGAGGTATTGGGCTACATTTTGTGAATAGTGCGTTGAATCGTGACTATTCAGTACTTATGGGAGTCACCATTTTATTGGGAACGTTAACTATCTTATTTTCAACCTTGGTGGATATTTTATACGCCTGGATTGATCCCAAGATTCGCTATTAATAGGATTAAGAAAATGTTAATAGATCATGAAAAGTCTCAAGCCTTAGCTGAGAATTTAGCGAATCAAGCAGAGGTTCAAGGTCGCAGCTTATGGAAGGATGCGGCCAACCGGTTCTATCACAATAAAGCTGCCATGGCTGGTTTAGTCGTTTTATGCTTGGTAGTTATATTTACATTGGTTGGGCCACTTTTTGCGCAATGGGATAACGAAGAAATTGACTGGAATGCGTTAGGTAATATTGCAACAGCTGGTGCCCCTTCAATTGAAACAGGCCATTATTTTGGTACAGATGAATTAGGCCGAGACCTATATTCTAGAGTGATTCAAGGCACCCAGGTTTCATTAATGGTTGGTGTGATTGGCTCACTGATTGCGGTGGTTATTGGTACTCTTTACGGCGCAACCGCTGGCTATATTGGAGGCCGGCTGGATGGCGTGATGATGCGTTTTGTAGACATCATGATGTCTGTGCCCTACATGTTTATTTTAATTTTGCTCATGGTTATATTCGGCCGTTCCATCTTTCTAATTTTTATCGGTATTGGTTTAATTAGTTGGCTGGATATGTCACGTATTGTAAGAGGCCAAACATTATCATTAAAAAACAAAGAGTTTATTGAAGCGGCCATTGCTGCTGGTGTGCCCACCTTTAATATTATTGTTCGCCACATTGTACCTAATGTTTTGGGTATCGTAATTGTTTATGCCACCCTGCTAGTACCACAAATGATTCTTACCGAGTCTTTTATCTCCTTCTTAGGCTTAGGTGTTCAAGAACCGTTAACGTCTTGGGGAGTGCTTATTAGTGAAGGCGCTGGCACCATGAGCTACGGCACTCTATGGCAATTAGCTTTTCCTTTATTTTTCTTCGTTATCACGTTATTGAGCTTCTTTTTTATTGGCGATGGCTTACGTGATGCTCTAGACCCTAAAGATCGCTGAGGAAAAAGATTATGAGTTTACTATCAGTCCGTGACCTCAGCGTAACCTTCAATACTTTAGACGGTAAGGTACATGCGGTTAATGGGGTCAATTTTGACCTTGAAGAAAAACAAAGCTTGGCCATCGTGGGTGAATCAGGATCCGGAAAAAGCCAAACGGTTTTTTCATTAATGGGTTTGTTGTCATCAAATGGAACTTCATCCGGGTCTGTGCTTTTCAATGGCCAAGAAATATTAAATCTCCCAGAAAATGAGTTAAACAAATTTCGTGCAAATGAAATAGGCATCATCTTTCAAGACCCCATGACTTCCTTAAATCCTTACATGAAAGTCAGTGATCAATTAATGGAGGTGCTAATTCATCATAAGGGCTTGAGCAAGCGTGAGGCATTTAATGAGTCAGTTGATATGTTGGATGCAGTAAAAATTCCAGACGCAAGAAATAGAATCATGTTTTACCCCCATGAGTTTTCCGGAGGTATGCGTCAGCGAGTCATGATTGCGATGTCTTTGTTATGTCGCCCCAAACTGTTAATCGCTGATGAGCCGACAACAGCTCTAGATGTGACAGTTCAATCTCAAATAATGAATTTATTAAGTGAGCTTCAACAAGAGTTTGGTACAGCGATCATATTAATCACCCATGACCTGGGTGTTGTGGCGGGTGCTTGTGAAAAGACACTGGTTATGTACGGGGGGCGGGTGATGGAATATAACCACACGGATCAACTGTTTAAACAGCCGACTCATCCTTACACAAAAGGATTATTGTCAGCGATACCCAGGCTTGACCTTAATGAGGAAGAATTAAATACGATTCCAGGTAATCCTCCGAATATGCTCAACCCACCTTCAGGTTGTCCTTTTCAGCCTAGATGCGAATTCGCAGAACAAAAATGCTCTGATTCTTTACCTGATCTTCTGGTTAATAAAGATGATACAAAGCGGGCCTGTCATCTCGATTCAGACAAAATTATATCAAGTTCACGGGAGGCTCAGTTATGAACGAATCAGTTAAAAAGCCCGAGACATTATTAAAGGTTGAAAATCTAAAAGTTTATTTCGATGTTGGAAAGTCAGGTGCTATGCCTTGGAGTGCCAAAAGAGTTTTAAAGGCAGTGGATGGTGTTTCTTTCGAACTAAAACAGGGCGAGACCCTTGGAATCGTAGGTGAATCTGGGTGTGGTAAGTCTACGTTAGCAAGAGCGGTTATTAACATGATCCCAGCCGAAAGTGGACGAGTAATGTGGCTGGGTGATGATGAGCAAGTAGGCAAAGACTTGCTGAGCATAAGTAAAAAGGAAACTCGTCAAATTCGCTCTCAAATGCAGATGATCTTTCAAGATCCGCTAGCATCCTTAAACCCTCGCATGACAATCGGTCAAATAATTGCTGAGCCACTGCAAACACATTACCCGAAAACACCTAAAGAAGAAGTGATCAATCGAGTAAAGCAAACAATGGTTAAGGTAGGTTTGCTACCCAATCAGATTAATCGCTATCCCCATGAATTTTCAGGTGGTCAATGTCAGAGAATAGGCATCGCTCGGGCACTCATATTAGAGCCTAAACTAATCATCTGTGATGAGCCCGTGTCTGCACTTGACGTTTCTATTCAAGCACAAGTCATTAATCTTTTAATGAAGCTTCAAAAAGAAATGGGTTTGTCTCTTATTTTTATTGCCCATGATCTTAGCGTGGTAAAGCATATCAGTACCCGAATCATGGTGTTGTATTTAGGTAATGTCGCTGAAGTATCTCCAGCTAAAGAGTTGTACGAGCGGCCAAGGCATCCTTACACTCAAGCATTAATTAGTGCTGTGCCTATTCCTGATCCCTTTGTGGAAAAGTCAAAAGAGGTCATCGAACTAACTGGTGATTTACCTTCCCCGCTGAACCCTCCAAGTGGTTGCGTTTTTAGAACGCGATGTCCAAAAGCAACTGAAACATGTGCTAATCAAAAACCCCCATTAGAAGCAAGAGAAGGAGATGAGGATGACCATCTAGCAGCATGTTTCTTTTCTGATTGAAAACTCATTGATGAGGTTGGATAACGGGGGTTTTTCCACCTCAATAATCTTAAGGAGCCTCTGATTAACTCTAGCATCGCTCTGGCTTGCAGGCGGGTTCTGAATCAAGGCGCCTTCTTGCAGGAATGTCTGGACCTTTCAAAAGAAGGCAACACTGAGTCAGGACTCGCCTGCAAGCCCCGAAGGGCGGATCTAAACGCGTTTTTCTCTTTGTTGAAACTCTTGCAAAGGTCTAGACATTCCCTACGAGTTTCGCCGCGATAAAAATCACGTTTAGACATCCGCAGAGCAATACTAGAGTTAATCAGAGACTCCTTAAATAATAGTGACTAAACGAAAGTGGCATTGCTAGGGCATATGAAGTATGAGACTTTCATAAACCAGAGTTAGCTGAATACTCTGTTATTTGATGAGTTGGCTCCTGAAGTTTTAAGAGGCGAAACCCGGTGGAACAATAGTACAAACCTTGGTCTACCCGGCTAGACTGTAAATAGGATGTTCATCATAAAGGTTTTAAATGCCTGAAGATCGGTCATCACGACCCCTTATTGGGTTGCTGATTAACAATATTGGTTATTATGCCTACAGCATCTGCCAGGGTGCTGTTCAAGCAGCCGATCGTTTAGGTGTAAATGCTTGCTTATTCACTTTAACAACTGTTCGTCAGGAAATTGGTTCAGAGATCGCGGACTCTGATGTCTACGGAATAGATGAGCTATCGATAGCTAATACCCTAACGCAAATTGAATCCATGTCGTTGGACGGGTTGATCATCAATTCAGATGTACTGAACTTCATCAATCCTAACGTTATTACCGATTTCAAAAATCGCAATCCCGAGCTGAGATTAATTACCATGAGCACTAGAGTGCCTGGCTGTACTCTTGTGGCTACTGACAATTATCAGTCGTCTTATAATGCTGTGGATTATCTCATCAAAGAACGCGGCAGAAGCCATGTTGCCTACTTGCGCGCTCCGGTCGATTCAGAAGAGGGCAATCAACGATTTAATGGTTATGTCGATGCGATAAATAAAAATGGCTTAGAGTTTAAAGAAGAACTGGTTGTTCAATGCGACTGGTTTTTGAAATCTGGCATGCTTGCCGTCAAACACTTACTAGATAATAAAATTCAATTCGATGCCATTGCTGGCGGTAATGACAATGTCGTAGAAGGCGCAACACAAGAACTCATCAATAGAAATCTGAATTATAAGCAAGATGTATCCGTAATCGGGTTTGACAACAATCTGTATTCTCAAGCTAAAGGGTTTAGTACGATTGAGCAGCCCTATGATTTATTGTCTGAGGCGGCGGTTGAAGAGTTGGTTGCTCAAATTAATCTCAAAAAAGTGAACGATCAGGTATTGATGCCAGGTATTTTAATCAATCGAGATTCTAACAATCAAAAGCACAAAATGGTTGGGCGATATGTTGATAGTGACTTTGACAAAAGTAGCGATTGTCTTGATCGTTTAATTAAATCGAGAAGCTATTTAAATTTTCTTTCCAATCAATCTAGACGAGTCTTTTTTGAAGATTTGAAAAACTTCTGGAAAACCCTTTTAGGGGTAATGAATCCAAAGGAAAGCTATACCCAGACTAATGAAGAGTTGAGTAAATACTTTTCGCAAATCCTCCAACGACAAATTAATGAAAGCATAGATGTATCCCCTTGGGTAAATATTCTGAATGATTTGTCTAAAGATACATTAACCGTTATTGGTTCGATTCAAAAATTCCAAAATCTATTTTCTGATCTAATTGAGCTAGCGGGACGAAGTAGCGAACAGGTAAACAGTCAAATACGACAAAAATCTGAGAGCTTAAATTTTGACTTGATGGTCATGGGCCAAAAGCTAATGTCAGCGCAAACCTATATGGAAATGGCAGAGGATTGCAGGCACGTTATGTTGGGTATGCAGGCAACACACTTGTATATAGGCATTTATGATCAAGATGAGCCCATGAATGAAATTGAAAATACTGAGCTTTATGGACTCCTTTCCCCAGGAGAAGATTATTTAACGACTCCCTATAGTTTGAGTGGATCTCAAAAAGATATTAAAGATGCCTTAGAGCCGGTTTTAAAACGTGACCAATGCAATGCAAATCATTTTCTGGTATCTCCACTTGGCGTTGGTGGCAACATGACGGGTTTCGTTCTAGCGACCCTCTCAGATAATTTGTTGTATTGGCCGGTATACCGAGCGATTCAAACTTATCTGACGCAAGCGATTTACTCTATCAATCAAATCAATGCCAATAAGAAGTCGGAACAACGTGCTAACCGTGCAAATGCTGCGAAAGGTGAGTTTCTGTCAAGAATGACTCACGAATTAAGAACACCTATGAATGGTGTGATTGCGATGACAAGCCTGCTACTAGACACAGATCTGACTGATGAGCAGACAGATTTTGTTTCTACGATAAGAAATAGTGGCGATGCTTTGCTAAATCAAATCAATGAAATTCTTGATTATTCGAAAATTGAGGCGAATAAGCTTTCTCTTGAGCCCACTGATTTTAATTTGATTGGGTGTATTGAGGAAGCAATCGACCTAGTGTCGGCTATTGCATTGCAGAAACAAATTAAATTGCAGTACACATTGGCAAGCGATGTTCCGATCTGGCATAACCAAGACTCTAGCCGTATACGCCAAGTTTTGGTGAACCTGTTGAGTAACTCGATGAAGTTTACAGAATCAGGTTTTATTCGAATCGAGGTCAAGCTTAAAGATAACAATAAAAATATTATTAGTATTTCCGTTAAGGATACAGGGATTGGTTTGACGAAATCTCAAGGAGAAAGTTTATTTCAACCCTTTGTGCAGGCTGATAATAATATCCATAGAAATTATGGAGGCACAGGTCTCGGACTGGTTATCAGCCAAAAAATATGCAACGCCATGAACGGTGATTTGGTTTGGGATTCTGAGTACTTAGGTGGTGCTTGTTTTAGAATGCATGTCACGACCAGTCAACCATTAGTCTCTAATGAGCTACTGAGTTGGGAGCTTCCCTTAAATAATAAACATATCAATCAGCCTAAACTTACGATTATTTCGGAAGATAAATTTATATTTAACCTTTTATATCGATATGCCGATCAATGGGGCATTGAAATAAATTATTTAAGCTCTGATGAGTTCTCTACAAGCCTTGTATTCAACGGCCATAAAAATGAAGTTTATTTTTTTGATTGTTTAGAAGAGCATGCTGATATGTTGTTATCCATGCATTTGGATAAACTTCAAAATGCTTCTTTTATTTTCTCGTTGAGTTTAAAAACTAAGAATAAATTTCCTAACCTGCCCGCCAATATTAAAACTCTACCTACGCCTGCAAAGATTTCCAGTATTCATCATGCATTGCAGCGGATTTATAGAGGGCAACAATATTCATCGAACTCCCAGCAAAAAATCATACAAGCTAATTTTGCTTTGCAGTATCCAATGAAAATTCTATTGGCTGAAGATAACGTGGTGAATCAAAAAGTTGCTAAAACCATTTTATCAAAGTTTGGCTATCGGATTGATGTTGTCGCAAATGGCAAGGAAGCTGTGGAGGCATGTACTTTGAGCGAGTACGATGTCATTTTAATGGATGTGTTAATGCCTGAGTTAGATGGTACAGAAGCGACTAAGATTATCCGCAATCGCTTCGAGAAGTCCATACAGCCCTACATTATTGCGGTGACTGCGAATGCACAATCCGGCGATCGAGAAGTGCTTTTGGAGGCAGGAATGGACGACTATTTAAGTAAACCACTAAAAATACCTGCATTAATAAAAGCCCTTGAAAAAGCTTTCGAACAAAAATCATAAATATGCTATCGAGACCCTAATCCCCAATATTTTTATTTAGCAGGCTGGCACTTAGGGCAATACACTGTGCTTCGGTTATTTATTCTGATTTCTTTTAACTCTGTAGTACAGACAACGCATTCTTGACCTGCTCTTCCATACACTAACAATTCCTGTGCAAAGTAGCCTGGCTGGCCGTCCGCTTGTTGGAAGTCATTCAGTGTTGTACCGCCTTGTTTTATGGCCTTCTCAAGAACTAAACAAATGTTTGCATGTAACTTAGCTGCATTGGCTTTAGTTAGTTTCTCGGCCTTCATTGTCGGTCTAATGCCAGATAAAAATAGAGCTTCGTTGGCGTAAATATTTCCCACGCCAACGACAATGTGACTGTCCATAATGAGTTGTTTAATACTGGTTTTTCTCTTTCGTGTAGACAGATACAGGTGTTCAGCCGTGAAGTGCTCTAAAAGTGGTTCTGGGCCTAGCTTTTTTATTAAGTCATGTTGGACTGGGTCTTGGTCTGTCCATAACCAACAGCCAAATCTTCTTGGGTCATTAAATCTAAGAGCCTTGCCAGATGTGATGATGAGATCGACATGGTCATGTTTCTTTGCTTCTAGCTTTGAGTCTATGACTCGAATAGAGCCTGACATGCCTAAGTGAACCAATACTGTCCCATGTTCGAATTGAATGAGAATATATTTTCCCCGACGTGTTACTGCTTTAATGGTTTTATTTTTTAAGAGAGAAGGCAGCTCGTCAGGAATTGGCCAGCGTAATCGCTTATCACGAATGATCAACTCTTTCACTTGCTGATTATTAATATGAGGCTCAATGCCTTTGCGTGTAGTTTCAACTTCTGGAAGTTCAGGCATGTGTCGTGAGCTTGTAGTTGGATGCTTGAAGCCAGAAGCTAAAGATTTGCTTCATACATGTGCCTAAGCCCAACTGCAGTTATCCTTTTCCTATTTGTTCGATACAAAGCTTCAAGCTTATTGCATCAAGCTTCAAGCAATTTTTTCCAGCCAATAAAAAACCCGACTCATGGTCGGGTTTTCTTCTGAAAAATCTAAACTTACTTAATTTTAGATTCTTTATATTCTACGTGCTTACGAACGACTGGATCGTACTTTTTGAATACTAACTTGTCTGGAGTATTCTTTTTGTTCTTGTCAGTCGTGTAGAAGTGGCCAGTACCTGCGCTGGAAACCAGCTTGATTTTATCTCTAGGCATTGCTCAAAGCTCCTTAAATTTTTTCGCCACGTGCACGCACGTCGGCTAATACAGCATCGATACCTTTTTTATCGATGATGCGCATACCTTTAGTAGATACACGTAGTTTTACAAAACGGTTTTCACTCTCAACCCAGAAGCGATGAGTATGCAGGTTGGGCAGAAAGCGACGTCTTGTCTTGATTTGTGAGTGGGAAACATTGTTTCCGGTAACTGGGCGCTTACCAGTAACCTGACAAACTCGTGACATCTTTCGCCTCCGAAAATTCTTAAATAATGCTGATTTAGTTAACGTCTAAACTCAGCGGGAAAAACCAGTTATTCGCCCTCGACCCTTAATGTTACAGGGCGTAATTCAACGCCTGTGGCTGGGTGCCTGCGAAAAAGAGCGCGATTTATACCAGAAGCTAACAGGGCAAGCAAGGATGATTTGTGAGCGTCTGCGTAAGTTATTGATATTTATGGGGTTTCACCCAAAAATAATTAGATCAAACCGCGTTCAGCGAAAGAAACCACCTCAGCATTACCGACTATTTGGTGGTCCAGTGTGCGGATGTCCATAAGACTGAGCGCCTCTTTGAGATGTCGCGTGATTCGAATATCTGAGTCACTGGGTTCGGCATGCCCAGAAGGATGATTATGCGCAAATATAACAGCAGCGGCATTATGGTAAAGGGCCCTTTTCACAACCTCTCTGGGGTAAACACTTGCCCCATCTAGGGTGCCTCTAAACAGGGTTTCATCGGCAATCATCTGATGTTGAGAGTTTAAAAACAAAACGTGAAACTCTTCGTGTGGTAGATCTTGAAGCTTAATTTGAAGGTATCTTTTAGTGTTTTCTGCATTAGTGAAGGGATTACCTGTACTTAATTGCTCCTGTAAATGGCGGCGAGCCATTTCCATAACGGCTTGCAATTGGGCATACTTGGCTAATCCTAAACCCCGATGACTGCAAAAAGTATTTCTATCTGCTGAAATAAGGTTTCGCAAACTACCAAAGTTAGTTAATAGATTTCTTGCTAGGTCGACTGCAGATAATCCAGTTACCCCGGTTCGTAAAAAAATAGCCAATAACTCAGCGTCTGAGAGCGCCTCTGGGCCTTGCTCTAATAATCTCTCTCTAGGTCGCTCAGATGCCGGCCATTCTGGTATCGCCATAAACGTTCTCTAGCCACTGATTGAATTCAGTATGAATTATAGTCGAGAGTTTTAGCTTAAAATCCTGATGCTTAAATCCTTGGAACCATGAGCATATGACTGGGTCAATAAGCATCTGTGATTGGTCAATTCCAGAGTCAATAAAGTCTTGGTCGTTGGCTAACTGTGATAACCTCCCCCGCAAAATTAAAGGCAACTCAATTCACTATGCATCAACTTAGAAACAAACGTATTTTAGTCGGCATTACCGGCGGTATTGCTGCTTACAAAACTGCTGAACTGGTTAGAGAGCTGTCAAAGCTGGGAACAGAGGTACAAGTGGTATTGACCGAAGGGGCAAAGGCATTTGTTACCCCCATGACCTTGCAAGCACTGTCTGGTCGTACCGTTAGAGACAGCCTACTAGATCCAAGTGCAGAAGCGGGTATGGGGCATATCGAATTAGCTCGCTGGGCAGACCGGGTTCTGATTGCGCCTGCCTCCGCAGATTCCATGGCTAGAATGGCCGCAGGTATGGCTAACGATCTGCTGACTACCCTGTGCTTGGCTACCGAATCCAAGGTCTTGTTAGCACCTGCAATGAATCAAGCCATGTGGGCTGACCCCGCCACACAAAGGAATCTTGATGAATTACAAAAAGTGAAAGGCGACAAATTGAAAGTGTTGATGCCTGCCAGTGGTGAGCAGGCTTGTGGTGATGTGGGTGCAGGTCGGATGCAGGAAGTCAGTGACTTGTTAAAAGCACTTGCTGATGAATTTGAAACCAAAGCATTAACAGGTAAAAAAGTGGTTATCACCGCGGGCCCAACTAGAGAGCCAATAGACCCCGTGCGTTATATCAGTAATCACAGTTCTGGAAAAATGGGGTATGCCTTGGCTCAGGCTGCCATGGAAGCAGGTGCTCAGGTTGAACTCGTATCTGGGCCAGTCAATCTTCCCAAGCCAGATCGTATCAACAACCATTCAGTGGTGTCAGCTCAGGATATGTATGACAAGGTTCATGAGTTGATTGACGGAGCGGATATCTTTATTGCGACGGCAGCTGTTGCAGATTTTCGACCCGAAACAGAAGCGAGTAACAAACTAAAAAAAGTACCAGGGCAAGACACCATGACTTTAACCATGGTTAAAAACCCAGATATTCTGGCATCTGTTTCAAACTTAGAAAATAATCGACCAAATACAGTGGTTGGATTTGCTGCTGAGACCGATCAACCCCTAGTTTATGGTCGTAGCAAACTGGAGAAGAAAAATTTAGATTTTGTGGTGGTGAATGATGTATCTCGCACTGACATCGGTTTTAATGCTGACCACAATGAGGTCACTCTGCTGTCTTCGGTTGATGAAAAACCAATTGGGCCTATGTCCAAAACTAAACTGGCGGAAGAGTTGATTAGCGAGATAGTTAAAAGCATTAAATAGTCGAGAAAAAATATGAAACAGCTACAGGTAAAAATATTGGATGACCGAATCGGGAAAGAGATTCCAATACCTGAATATGCCACGCCGGGTTCTGCTGGATTAGATTTAAGAGCCTGCTTGGAAGAGTCCACGACTCTTTCCCCTGGGGAAACTATTTTGATTCCAACAGGCTTAGCGATTCACATTGCTGACCCGCAGTATGCCGCCATGATTTTACCCAGATCCGGGCTAGGCCATAAACATGGTATTGTGCTGGGGAATCTTGTGGGCTTAATCGATTCCGATTATCAAGGTGAGCTAATGGTAAGCTGCTGGAACCGGGGCCAAACGGCTTTTGAGATTCCAGTGGGTGAGCGCATTGCTCAGTTGATTATTGTTCCGGTTCATCAAACTGAATTTGAAATTGTTGAAAGCTTTGATGAATCAGACCGTGGTGACGGTGGCTTTGGCTCAACAGGCACCAAATAAGTTCATTTATTAGTCTATTCTCTCTCCACTATGACGGGTAATTCAGAAACCCGTCACTTTCCTCAATTTCATACTTAAGCCTCTGGTTGCAAACTGCTACATTAAGAAGGTGTACCTGAGTTTTCAGGTTGCTCCAATCATCTCTCTGATTGTTAATTCCTGTTAATCGAATCGTTGTGGCTAGATTAATGGAATTGCTAACGGACATTTTTAGGGAAAAACCGTGAGACAGGATAAAAGCCTTCAGCAAACCCGAGAGTCCCAGAAAAAGGGATTACTCGGTTATATCCTGATCGGTGTCGCGATAAGTGTGGCTACTCTAGCCGCTGTGGCCTATTGGCTCACTGCTGGAGTGGTAACTGGTGTCAATAAAGAGCACCAAGACGAACTTATTAAAGTGTACACCCGTCAGTATGAAAACTATTTCAATAGTGCCCTGGGCCAGCAAGAACAGGTTCTAGAGCGCATAGCAGGTAGCGAATCATTAGTGAGATTGGTTCAGAATGGTTCTAGATCTGAAATCAATGAATACGCTAAAAATCTTGAGACGCAAATCCCCTACTCATTAAAAGTAAGGATTATTAAAGCAGGCCGTGGAGAAGTAGACGCCAGTAGCGTACCGCCACTTAACTTCGCGGGTTTAGACATGATTCGCCGTGCTGAGCAAGGTCAGGCTGTGCCTGTAGAGGCTTTGCAAATGGATGGAAGGCCTTATTTGCAGATGGTTTCGGCTGTTCGAACTGCCGGTGGTTCCATCATTGGGTCTATATCTTTAAGTCTTGATATTAATGTTCTTAAACAATCATTGGACAACTTTGATGGCACCGCTGGCTCCATCACCCTGGAGCAGAAATTTGAAACTGGGCCGGTTCAAACCTTGGTTCAATACGGTGCCAAGAATGCTAATCAAAGTGTCACCATTCGTACCAATAACCCTAACTGGCGGCTTTCATTTCAGCCTTCTGACGGCATTGTTAAAAACAATTTATTAAATCCACTGTCTGTATTGATTCCATTAATCATCGTTGGAGTTGTTTTGGTGGTGGCATTGATGATTGGCGGCACCATGTTGCAAACAGCGGTTCGTAACGATGCTGGCGACTTCACTCGGTACACTCAGAAATTAATGGCCGGCCACAACATTGAAGCGCCAGATTTTCGGTTGGGGCTCTTTGTGAGCATGGCTAAATCCCTCGCCAGGGTGAAAATTGCCAGACCGCGGCCGGGGAGGCCGCCAGAGGTGACCAACCCTTTTGAATCTCCTGTTGACTCTTACGGTTCGGAGCCGAGTCATCAGGAGATAGAATCTCTGGCTCCACAAGACGAACTGTTAGAAATTGACATGATGGAAGCAGACCAAGATCTGCTGGGTATGGACTCTGAAGACCAGGCTCCTGCCATCACTTTACCTCTGGAAGAAAGTATTTTCAGGGCTTATGACATTCGCGGTATTTACGGCGAAACCTTGGATCAACACATTGCCCGCAAAATTGGCTTAGCTATCGGAAGTGAAGCTTATGAACGCGGCGAGCAGACCATAGTTGTTGCTAGGGATGGCCGTGTGTCTAGCCCTGAGTTGGCTAAAGGTTTGATTTCTGGGCTACTTGCCAGTGGCCGAGATGTAGTTGACATAGGGATGGTGCCTACCCCGATTCTTTACTATGGAACGGAAGCTTTGGGTGTTACCTCTGGAGTAATGGTGACTGGCTCTCATAACCCAGGCAACTACAATGGCTTCAAAATTGTTATGGCTGGGCAGAGTCTGTCAGATGACGAAATAAAGGGCCTCTACTACAGAATTAACAATGAAAACTTTTTGTCTGGCAATGGCTCACTCAGTCAAACTGAGATTGGTGGTAACTACATCAATCGCATTACCGGAGACATTCAACCTAAGCGACGCCTCAAAGTGGTGATTGACGCCGGCAATGGGGTCTCGGGTGGCATCGCCCCCAGACTGTTTAATTCCATTGGCTTTGATGTCGAACCTCTCTACTGTGAGGTGGATGGCAATTTCCCTAACCATCATCCAGACCCAGGTAACCCGGATAACCTTCAGGATCTCATCACTCGAGTCAAAGAGACCAATGCAGATGTTGGTATCGCTTTCGATGGCGACGGAGATCGCATTGGATTGGTAACGCCTCAGGGTAAGATCATTTACCCAGACCGAATCTTAATGTTACTGGCTAAAGACATGCTTACCCGCAACAAGGGTGCGACCATTATTTATGATGTGAAATGTTCTCGTCGTCTCCAAGGTTTAATTGTTGGCTTTGGTGGTCGACCATTGATGTGGAAAACGGGCCATAGCCTTATTAAGAAGAAAATGCGTGAAACCGGCGCTTTATTGGCTGGTGAAATGAGTGGGCATATCTTCTTCAAAGAACGTTGGTATGGGTTTGACGATGGTATGTACACGGCGGCGCGAGTGCTAGAAATTCTAGCAGCAGGTGCGGATGATTTAGACACTCTGTTCTCTAGTTTCCCCGATGACATCAGCACACCTGAGTTACATGTGGATGTAGCTGAGTCGGATAAATTTCGGATTATGGATCGGCTTGCTCGAAACGCGGTTTTCCCTGGCGCTAATCTAAGCACCATCGACGGTGTTCGGGTTGATTTTTCGGATGGTTGGGGGCTTTGTAGAGCTTCCAATACAACTCCGAAATTAGTCTTACGCTTTGAAGCGGACAATCAAGCAGCCCTGATTCGTATTCAGGAGTCTTTCAAACAGCAATTGTTAAGCATTGACAGCAGCCTGCAATTCCCATTCTAATCTGCGCCCGGTTTACAAAGGCCGGGCCTTTTTCATCTAAAGTCTTCAAATCAATCAGGATTGAACATGCCCCTTGATCGCAACAGCGCCCTCAAATTTGCAGAAGTTCTCAGCGAAGCTCTGCCCTATCTTCAACAGTTTGCCGGCAAAACCATCGTCATTAAGTACGGCGGTAATGCTATGGTTGAGCAAGAACTTAAATCCAGTTTTGCTCGAGACATGGTGTTGTTAAAAACCGTTGGGATTAACCCAGTGGTGGTTCATGGTGGAGGGCCACAGATTGGTTCTTTATTAGAAAAACTCAATATTGAATCCAAGTTCGTCAATGGTATGCGAGTGACCACCACTGAAACCATGGATGTGGTTCAAATGGTTCTGGGTGGGTTGGTCAACAAAGAAATTGTGAGTCTAATTAATCAACATGGCGGCAAGGCAGTAGGTTTGACCGGTAAAGACGGTCAGTTTATTCAAGCTAAAAAACTGTTCGTGAAAGAAGATGGGCCTGAGCTACAAAAATCTGAAATCATTGATATTGGCCATGTGGGAGAAGTTGAGCGCATAGATCCATCCGTTATCGACATGCTCTTGCAGGGTGACATCATTCCTGTGGTTGCACCCATTGGCGTTGGGCACGACGGGGCCAGTTACAACATCAATGCTGATCTGGTGGCGGGTAAATTAGCTGAAGCGTTAAATGCGGAAAAACTTATTTTGTTGTCGAATATTCCAGGTTTGCAAGATAAAGAAGGCAAGGTACTCACAGGATTAAGTACAAAACAGGTTGATGATTTAATTGCTGACGGCACCATTTATGGTGGTATGCTACCCAAAATCGGATGTGCTCTGGAAGCCGTACAACAGGGTGTGACCAGTGCTCACATAATCGATGGTCGCGTTGCTCACTCAACCTTGCTTGAAATATTCTCCCATGAGGGTGTGGGCACGTTGATCACTAACAAAAATTAATTCCTGCTGTTAAATAGAACCTGCTGAGTAAATACATGACCCAGTCTAATGCAAAGGTCTCCCGCCGGGAGCAGATTCTTCAGGCCCTCGCTCATATGCTAGAGGTGAGCCCGGGTACGCCTATCACTACAGCTAAATTAGCCAAAGAAGTGGGGGTGTCGGAAGCTGCTCTTTATCGCCACTTTCCATCGAAAGCAAAAATGTTTGAAGGGCTAATTGCATTCATCGAAGAAACTCTGTTCAGCAGAATTAATATCATTCTGGCAGAAGAGCAGGACACAGAGCGTCGATGCCAAAGTGTTTTGATGCTGCTGCTGGCTTTTGCAGAAAAGAATCCTGGCATGTGTCGCATTATGATGGGGGATGCATTAGCCGGAGAAATTGATCGTCTTCGAATTCGAGTAGCGCAATTGTTTGATCGTCTAGAAACCCAGTTCAAACAAATACTGCGGGAATCTGAAATGCGCGAAGGCTGTAAATCAAAACTACCAGTCACAGTGGCAGCAAATTTGTTGCTTGCCACCGCTGAAGGTCGGATTAACCAATTTGTTCGCAGTGAGTTTGAGCGCAAACCCACTACTGACTGGGATGAACAATGGCAGGCTTTAAATTCTGGGCTATTCAGCTATTCAAGCTCAACTGAGCTTGTGTAGCTTCATTCTCTTAGTTTTCATCTAAAGATTTTTTTTGAATTTCGCAAAGCGTTTTAATACCCTGAGTTGCAGCGCTTAACATGCCCTGAAGGTGTTCTGGCGAAAATGGCTCTTCTTCAGCGGTACCCTGAATTTCTACATAGCCGCCGGCATCAGTCATAATCACGTTTAAATCCGTTTCTGCTGCTGAGTCTTCAGGGTAATCCAAATCTAAAACGACTTGGCCTTCATAAACACCAACGGATACTGCTGCCACCATATGCTTTATAGGGTTCTCTTTCAGCTTACCATTCTCTTGAAGGTAACGGATGGCATCTACTAGAGCGACACAGCCACCAGTTATGGCAGCTGTTCGAGTGCCTCCGTCTGCCTGAATGACATCGCAATCAATGGTAATGGTGTTTTCTCCAAGCTTCTCAAAATCCACTGCGGCTCTTAAGCACCGGCCTATCAAACGCCCAATTTCGACAGTACGTCCTTGTTGTTTGCCTCTTGCCGCTTCTCTTTGATTCCGGCTGCCTGTTGCTCTTGGCAGCATGCCGTATTCCGCGGTTATCCAGCCTTTTCCCTGACCTTTTAAAAATCTTGGAACAGATTCCTCAACCGAGGCAGTACAAATGACTTTGGTGTTTCCGAATTCCACCAGGACAGAGCCCTCAGCATGCATAGTAAAATTTCGAGTGATTTTAATTTCACGAAGTTGATTCAACTCTCGACCACTTGGGCGCATTCCACTGGCTCCTGCAAAAATGTTTAAAATAAGTGCGCGGGATTCTACATGAGGCAGAAAATGAATGCTCAGTGAATTACTCTGCACTGTTATCAGGCTCTCGACACAGACGAACGCCAAAGGTGCACCTATAATGGCATCAGCCGATTGATAAATTTTTGGAGACATTGATGACTTACAGCATGACAGGTTTTGCTAGAAAAGAACTTGCCGCCCCATGGGGGACCCTGGTTTGCGAAATGCGATCAGTCAATCAGCGTTACTTAGAATCTTATTTCCGTTTGCCTGATACATTTAGGGTTTTTGAAATTCCACTTCGAGACCTACTGCGTAGCAAACTGAAGAGAGGAAAAGTTGAAGTCTCTGTTCGGTTTACACCGATTGTGAAAGCAGGCGACCAATTCAGCCTGAACGAAAATTTGGTGACTAACTTAGCCAATGCCTGTGCCACAATTTCTGAAAAAATTGTTGAAGCTGGACCAGTCGACCCCCTCAAAATACTACAGTGGCCAGGGGTTTTGGAAGAAGACGCCCTGGACATGGATGAAGTAAAAACTCAGCTGTTGGTGTTGGCACAAGATTGTCTCAAGGAAATGATCGCTCATCGAAAACGTGAGGGCGACGAGCTTGCAAAAAATATTGAAGAGCGCCTAGTCGCGATCGCTGAAGTGGTTTCGATTGTTCGAAATAAAATGCCCGAAATCATCACTCAACAAAAACAAAACCTGGTGGATCGGATTGCAGAATTAAATGCAGAACTTGAACCCCAGCGGTTGGAAGCCGAAGTAGCGTTGTTGGCTCAGAAAGCTGACGTGGCAGAGGAGTTGGATCGTTTAGATACTCACATTCAAGAAACTCGACACATCCTCAAGCAAAAAGGCGCTATTGGTCGAAGGCTTGATTTTCTAATGCAGGAATTTAATCGCGAAGCTAATACCCTTTCCTCAAAATCAGTGGTATCAGAAACCACAGGCCATGCGGTCGACTTAAAAGTGTATATCGAACAGATGCGTGAGCAGGTTCAGAATATTGAGTAGTTCTTGCTGTTATTCCTATGGCCCTCAGTTTGTGAGGCGAGAATGTCCAGCTCAACGGAAAGCTTTTTTCCATGCCTATGCTAGCCTTTAATCAATCATGTAGAATGCGCGCCTTTAAAATTCAGGTGCACAATAGAGGACGCATATGGCCAAAGGCACTCTTTTCATTATTTCGGCTCCCAGCGGTGCTGGCAAAAGCAGTTTAGTAAATGCTCTCATCAAGCGTTTGCCATTTGTGTACCTATCCATTTCCCACACCACCCGCTCCATGCGCCCGGGCGAAGAAGAAGGTGAGCATTATCATTTCGTACCCAAAGAAGAATTTCTCGAGATGGTTGGCCACGGTGATTTTCTGGAACATGCTCAGGTGTTTGACAATTTTTATGGTACTTCCCAAAGCTATGTCGAGAAGGAACTCCTTAAAGAGCGCGATGTGATTTTGGAGATTGACTGGCAAGGCGCTCAGCAGGTACGCAAGATGATGCCTGAATGCAAAAGCATCTTTATTCTGCCTCCTTCCACAAAAGCACTTCATGATCGTTTGGAAAAAAGAGCTCAGGATTCAGAAGAGGTCATTCAACGTCGAATGAAAGATGCTCAAAGTGAAATGTCTCACTATGCTGAATATGATTATTTAATCATCAACGATGACTTCTACAAGGCCTTGGATGAAATGTGTGGGATTTTCGTTGCTGAACGCTTAAAACTGGCGAAACAGACTGAATTTCACGGAGAACTCATAGAAAAGCTCTTGTCTTAGTGGGTTTATTCAGTAAACTGTCGCGTCCCAATTTTAACCGCTAGCACTGTGCTGGTGGCCGAACAGAGAGATCAACATGGCTCGAGTTACCGTAGAAGATTGTTTAGAAAACGTTGATAACCGTTTTGAATTGATTATGGTTGGCGCTAAAAGAGCTCGCCAGCTGGCAAATGAAGGTGCTGATCCGTTGGTGCCTGAGGAGAACGACAAGCCAACCGTTGTGGCTTTGCGCGAAATTGCTGACGGCAAAATTAATGCGTCTATTCTGGAAGAAGTTGAAGAATAAACCCTAATAAATTTAGGTGTTAGTAAACGGGAGCTTCTAAGTTCCCGTTTTTAGTTTCTGTGTGTAGATTTCTAAGCTCACGTCTTAAGAAAAATTAGCCTTCTAAGCCCTTAAACATCTATCATTCGTATCATGTAATACAGCCTCAAAAATAAGAGACGAATGCCTACAATAGATGCCCTTGCAAATAGACTTAATGAATACTTGGACACTGATCAGATCAATTTAGTCCGAAGGGCATATTATTACGCTGAGCAAGCCCATGACGGCCAGTCGCGCCGCAGTGGCGAACCCTATATTACTCACCCATTAGCAGTAGCTAATATCCTCGCTGAAATGCACATGGATCATCAAAGTCTTATGGCAGCGATGCTCCATGACGTCATTGAAGACACCGCCATCGCGAAAAACCACATCGACAAGCAATTCGGGGGCACAGTAGCCGACTTGGTGGATGGTGTTTCAAAACTGACTCATTTGGAGTTTGAAACCAAGGCTGAAGAGCAAGCAGAGAATTTTCAAAAGATGGCCTTAGCCATGGCCCAAGACATTCGGGTGATTCTGGTTAAGCTTTCTGATCGCCTTCACAATATGAGAACTTTAGGCCCTTTGCGTCCTGAAAAGCGCAGACGAATAGCCCGAGAGACTCTCGATATCTATGCGCCCATCGCGTTACGTCTTGGGCTCAATGATTTTCGTATTGAGCTTGAAGATTTATGCATGCGGGCTATTCATCCCATGCGTGCAGAAAGAATTGAATCTGCAATTAACCAAAGGCGTGGAAATCGAAAGCAGTTGGTGGCTCGAATAGAGCAGGCGCTTTCTGATCATTTAATGGCCGAAAGTCTCCCTGGGCGTGTTATGGGGCGAGAAAAACATTTGGCTAGTATCTACAACAAGATGAAGGAGCAGGGCAAATCCTTATCTGAGATTTTAGATGTGTATGCTTTCCGCATCGTGACTAACAGCGTGGACTCCTGTTATCGAATTCTAGGTTCAGTACATAATTTTTATAAACCCATGCCTAACCGGTTTAAGGATTACATCGCTATTCCAAAGGTGAATGGCTATCAATCGCTACACACTACGCTAATTGGAATGAACGGTGTGCCGATCGAAGTTCAGATTCGCACAGAAGATATGGAAGAAATGGCTAACAATGGTATTGCTGCCCATTGGCTGTATAAAACCAATGAAGGGGATGATGCCAGTATTCCCCAGAGTCGCGCTCGTATGTGGGTTCAAGGATTACTGGAAATGCAAAACCAAGCAGGTAATCCTTTAGAATTTATTGAAAACGTTAAAATTGATTTGTTCCCGGATGAAATCTACGTTTTTACACCTAAAGGCAAAATCATGGAATTGCCGAAGGGTGCCACTGCTGTTGATTTTGCCTATGCCGTGCACACCGATGTGGGTAATGCATGCGTGGGCTGCATGATCAATAAGAAAGTCGCTCCATTAAGTCGGCCACTGGAAAGTGGCGATTCCATAAAAATTATCACAGCGCCAGGTGCTCATCCGAATGGTGCTTGGCTGAGCTTTGTTGTAACAGGTAAAGCTCGCAGTGCAATTCGTCATTATTTGAAAAACCGTCGACGTAATGACTCTGAAGAATTGGGTCGTCGGCTGTTGGATAAAGCCCTGCAAGATTTCAACACGTCCATTGATCAGTTGGATGAGGATCTAATTGCAGATTATCTTGCCGAAGACGAAGCAGAAAACCTTTCTGGTTTACTTGAGGAAATTGGACTGGGTCATCGCATGGCATACCTAGTGGCGCGCCGACTGGTAAATCCAGAAGCAGAACAGGTTCATGCTGAAGACGCTATGACTATTGGCGGTAATGAGGGCATGGTGTTGAGCTACGCCAAGTGTTGTCGTCCTATTCCCGGTGACCCAATTGTTGGCGTGATTTCAGCTGGTAAAGGTATGGTGATTCACTATGATGGCTGTCGTAATATTTCTGATTTAAAAGAAGATCAAGATCGACTTATTCATCTTAAATGGGATAAAGAGCTTCACGGAGAGTTCTTGGTGGAACTTCGAGTAGAGGTTAAAAATCAGCGAGGAGTGATCGCAAAAATTGCCAGTGCTATCGCGTTAGCCGATGCCAGTATAGAAAGTATCAATGTTTTAGAAAAAGATGCCTCCACAGGGCAGATTCAACTAACCATAGCGGTTTCTGGAAGACTTCATTTGTCAGATGTAATGAAACGCGTACGTAAGATGAAAGAGTTAATCAAAGTGAGCCGGGTACGAGGATAATTCATCCCGATTTTATTACCGTTCAGGATTTTTTTGAGTAAAACTGTTGAAGTCCTTCAAACAATTGTAACTCGTCTCTATTCAAACCTAACCCAAACTTTATAGTGATTTCCAGCAACTGAAAAAGGAAATCCTATGAAAGGGTCGTCATTAATTGTCTTGCTGAACCTGGTTGTATGTTCACCTGTGTGGGCAGTTTCTGAAAATAATTTAATAGGTACCTGGACTTGTGCAGGAAGTCTCAGTGATGAAACAACAAAAACTCAGTTTACCAGCACCGAAAAATTCAAGTCAGATTATACCTATGAGAGCCAGCTGATATTGGTATTAACTGGCCCCCTATTAGCTGAAGTTACAAGTTTAAAATTAACTGGTAGCGGGAGCTGGTACTTAGCAGGAAATATCCTAACGGGTACGGATTCAATTAAATCAATTGAAAATATCGGGCCAAAAACTCGTATGTCTAAATTAATGATGGATTCTATGTCGATGTCTATCGGTGATATTCAACAATCCACTTCCACCATCGCCAGTTTAGATGAAAAGAAAATGATTATTGGTAGTGAAGATGGTCATCAAATTTCATGTTTTAAATAGCACCAGAATAAGTTTTATCTTCTAGTTCAGCGAATTTTTAGTCAACCAAACAATAATTGGCGCATGCCCGTTGCAATAAACTCGATGGCAAGAGCCGCCAGTATTACCCCAAGCAAACGACGCAGTATTTCATCACCTTTAGTGCCAATAACTCGATTAATCTGGTGGGATATTAAGCAGGTTAATAACGTGATAGTAAGCACGATAAAAGCTGCGAGAAGCACCGATAAATTCTCTTGTGTAGATTGCGCTCGTGACATTAGTAAAACGGTTAGCGTCAGGGTGCCTGGGCCAGCCATCAAAGGAATTGATAATGGGTAGACCACAACATCAGGCGCCAAACTGGCTTGAGAAGGCAATGCAGATTGAGTAATCATTTTAAAGGCCGTATGAAATAATAGTATGCCACCTGCGACCCTGAGTGCATGCATTGAAATGCCTAAGGTAGTAAGTAGGGGCTCACCTATTAGTGCAAAACCGATAATGATAACTAGTGATACACTTGCAGCCTGAATGGCAATTTTTCGCTTAACAGAAACTGAATATTGCTGAGTAATTCCATAGAAGAATAAGGCGACCCCGATGGGATCAATAATTACAAAATAAGAAGTAAACGCATGAAGAAAAGAATCCACAGTTTACCCAGCCTTCCGTACCGCTAATGTTAGTCGAGAAGTACATACTAATTGCTTCTTTTCATCTTCAATTGAAATCTGCCACACCTGAATACTGCTGCCTAAGGATAACGGTCGGGCTGTACCCATTACGGTTCCGGTTTTTTTCCCCTTAAGATGATTTGCATTAATTTCAATACCTACACAGAAATACCCGTCAGGGACTGCAATATTGCCAGCAATACTACCTAGGGTTTCAGCGAATGCTGCTGATGCTCCGCCATGTAAAAAGCCCATGGGTTGATGTGTTCGTTGATCTACAGGCATCGTGCCTTTTAGATAATCGTCACCAATGTCAGTGATCATGATTCCTAGTTGCTCCATCAATGTGTTTTGACACAAATCTTGAGCTTGTTTCAAATTATATAATTTCTTCCAAATCGACATGTTCTTCTATTTCCTCACCAAAAAGTTGGCGCTCAATTCTTTGTCGCAATAGAGATCTATTTATTTTAAATCCAGCACCCTTTACATTAGCCAAGTCGGGCATGTGATACCATAGCGTAGGAATTTTAAAGTTGGGAACCTTGTTTTTCAGCCAACTTATAAGTTCTTCTTCATTTAGACTTACGGAAGTTTTTAGAAGGGCCAAAGGTTGCTTTCCGTACTCTGGATCAGGCATGGGCAGTACAATCGCACTTTCGATACCTTCATGCTTCAGTAAATGGGTTTCAATTTCCTCTGGCTGTATGTTTTCTCCGCCCCTAACAAACATGTTGTCTGTTCTACCAAGAATTTGGAATGCATCATTTTCCCAAATACCTATGTCACCGGTATTGAACCAACCATCGTTCATAAAGCTATTGTCTATGGATTTATCTTTGAGATAGCCTAAAAAAAGATTTGGGCCTCTGATCCTTATTTGGTTATTCAGTGAGTCTATTTGCATTCGCATATTAGGTACTAGTCGGCAGTGACTATTGCCGTCTTCTTTGAGTTCACAGGTAACAATTTGACTAGCCGCTTCTGTCATTCCATAGGTTTTCCAACAGCGAATACCGAGTTTTGCTGATTGTTCAACTAGATGCTGCGCCACTGGCCCACCGCCGACTAGGGCATACGGAACATCGAATTTTTTATTGGTGCTGATTAATCTTTGTAATTGAGTTTCAACCAATGAAATATGGCTGATCTGCTGGTTTAACACAAAGTCGGCATCGTCCGCTTTACCTCCGAGAAGCATGGTACTACCAGCCATTAGGTTCCTAAATAAAATGGCTAATCCGCCAATGTGGAATATAGGCAGACTAACCAAATTTCTATTTCCAGGTTTAAGAGGCATTAATTGATTGCAACCATTAGCACTGTTCATATGATTGCTATAAGCATGTATTGCTAGTTTAGGCATTCCAGTAGAGCCCGACGTGAAAACTCCCGTCACAGGCTGCATTGGAGGGTAGTGAATGGGCAGATTGAAGTCGGAAGAAAGGTTTTTTTCGTCTGCATAGCCCTCAATAGCAAGAACCTCGAAAGGTAGCTGAGATCTATCACTACTAAAAATAAGGGCCGGTTTATAGTGATTGACCAAATCAATAAGGTGGCTATCAGAAAACCTGAAGCTGATTGGAACGCAAATATAACCTCGTGCTATTAAAGCAAAAATAAAGACAATTTCTTGAAACCTTTGATTACACTCGATAAATGCCAAAGACATATTGGATTTCGGTTCTGGTAGGGCTTTGGCAGTAAGCTCAACTCTCTTTTTGAATTGAGTAAAGCTTAGTGTTGCATTCGAATCCGCGCAATATATTGCAGTTTTATTTTGAAATTTTTCTGCGGCGTCGCTAACTAGGCACCCGATCATAAAAGTTGACCTAAGTAGGTTAACTCATTTTCTTGTAAGATTGGTTTTTCAATATTGCTAAATATTAATGGTTGAATGATATCCGCTGGAAAAAAATGATTTGTGCCTAATCCTTGATGCGCTGAAAGCTGATACCTCTGAGCAAGCTTCCAATAGAGGTTTAGCGAAATAGAAGATTCAATAGATGAGCTAATGACACCAATAAATCCATGTAAAACGCAGTAATCAATTAGTGAAATGGTTTTATATAGCCCTGTTAGCATTGGTTTTATGACTAATGCGGAAATTCCAATGTCACGAATTCTGTTAGGTTCATGAGTTAAAGTGAGTAACAGGTTCGATGATTGCTCGTCTTCTCTTAAACTTTCATCCAGTGCTATATGAATTCCTGTTGCCTCGTAAAGCTCTAAACAACTGTCTTCCTGTAAATCTATCAAGGGTTCTTCGACAAATTCTATCTTGTCCTGAGGTAAAGGGCTTAACGCATCGATTGCTTGCTGAAGAGTCCAAGATCTATTGCAATCAATTCTGAGTTTTTGATTTTCTTTCAGGTTATTAACAGACTCTTTTATAAGTGCACAGTCTAACAAAAAATCTTGACCCGATATTTTTTGTTTAACGACGTCGTTGTGAAAGCTATTCTGAGAGGAGCTGGAATTTGAAAGCATTAACCCATTTATTCTAGGTATGAAATCAGAATGTTGTTTAAGATCCGAGTGAAATAGTTGATAAAGTCCAGCCTCAATACCAAAATTGGTAGACGGTGATAGATTTGCAGAATGGCTTTGATGAAGTTGTTCCAGCACTGAAAAGCTTTCAATTAAATGATTACTGAAAAACTCCAGCACTTCGGCCTTTGATTGCTGTAGTGTCTCTTTCGAAAATAATGGTAGGGGTGAAATTTCAGACCAAAAGCAATGTTTACCATCATGCCATTCTAACAACAGGCCTTCTCTTTGTTTAAGAATGACCTGATGTTGATGACTGTGAACAGCTAAAGGTTGGGTTAAGTCCACATGGTATTGCCAAAGGTTTAGATGAGACATGCAGCGTCACATTAAAATAAACTAAGGCTTTCGAGTGAATTTGCTGAAGTCTGGCTTTCTTTTTTCAAGATAGGCATTTCTTCCTTCTTGGCCTTCTTCAGTCATGTAAAAAAGCATTGTGGCGTTACCGGCCAGTTCTTGAATACCAGCCTGGCCATCTAACCCTGCATTAAAACCAGCTTTAAGTGTGCGCAGAGCAATGGGAGAATGCTGGAGCATCTCTTTGCACCATTGTACGGTTTCTAGCTCCAAGTCTTCAACGGCGACTACGGTATTCACTAAGCCCATATCCAGCGCTTGTTGAGCATCGTATTGACGACACAAAAACCAAATCTCTCTAGCTTTTTTCTGGCCCACAACACTCGCCATGTAACTTGCTCCAAATCCCCCATCGAATGAACCCACTTTTGGTCCCGTTTGACCAAATCTGGCATTTTCCGCCGCGATGGATATGTCACATACTAAATGCAATACATGTCCGCCGCCTATTGCATAACCTGCAATCATAGCTACAACAGGTTTGGGACAAGAGCGAATCATTCTCTGTAAGTCTAAAACATTAAGGTGATGCGTGCCGCTGTCGTCAGCATAGCCCCCATCATCACCACGGACTCTCTGGTCACCGCCAGAACAAAATGCAAGATCTCCCTGCCCGGTAAAAATAATAACACCCACCTCTTCGTCATATCTGGCTTGATGAAGAGCTTCGATCATTTCCTTCACTGTTTGGGGTCGAAAGGCATTTCTTACCTCAGGTCTATTAATCGTAATTTTGGCAATTCCTTCAGCCTTTTGATAATAGATATCTTCAAATCCTTTAGAGCAATTTTGCCACTCTAAGGCAGATTTAATGGTAGTAATTGATGGGGCTGGATTATTCATAACTGAGAATCTACTTGTTGTGTCAGTGGATAAATCTGTTCTGCAAATTGCATTATATGCTGGCTAAACAATTCTGGATTTTCATGATGACAGTTATGACCTAGGTTCGGCAAGGCTATGAACGTCATGTTGGGTTTTAATGTTTTTAGGCGCCTACCAATGGTGCTAAATTTCTGGTCATGTTCACCTGCTAAAAATAGTGTCTTCATATTGTTAGTTGCGATGCTATTCCAGTAATCCGGTTGAGCAGAGAGGCTCGCTGCCTTCATGATTGTGGACAGCTTAGAACCATCTTGATTGCGTCGAATATTGATTAATGATTGCCTCTGTTCCTGGTCTAGATTTTTGAAAACGGCTTGTTGGTACCACTTGTCTAACACTATTTCTAGTTCTAATGACTCGAACCATTCTGTCCATTGGTTATCTGCCGACCTTCTATGTTCTCTTTCGGAGGTTGTCTGTAAACCAGGATTGGCGGACTCAAGTATTAGTGCGTTAATACGTTCTGGCCATAATTGGGATAGTGCAATAGAAACTCTGCCACCTAGAGAATAGCCAACTAAAATGAATTTTTCTGGCAACTGATTGGTAATATTATCCTGAATCTGGTAAATGAACTCATCCCAATTGTTGAGTTTATTGGGTAGCGCTTCACAATCATGTCCAGGTAACGAAATAAGATAACAGCAATATCGATGTTTTAAAGAGTTAGCTACTGCTAACCAATCATCACCGCTTCCCAAAAAGCCATGAATAAATACCAAGGCCGGTTGGTTTCTATTTCCAATGACTCTCACGATAACTGATTCGAAAACATTCGATTAATCTCGTCTAGCTGATTAGTGACTTGTTTGTTAGGTAATTGTATCTCAATCAAGGACGCAACTGGTTTGCAATAGGCAGCACTCAGAGTCGTTTCAAATTCAAGTAGAGTATTTGGTTGGTGGTAATCCAATCCAAACTGTTCAGCACTGCTTTTAAAATGTAGACCATGTGGGCACTGAAAAAGGGTTTCTTGTACCGATTCAAATTGCTTAGCAGGTAACATATTAAAAATGGCTCCCCCATCATTATTGAGCACAATAATCACGAAAGGTATTCCTTGATCCTTCGTTACTTGGTTGGCCAAAGCTAGGCTGGTCAAATCATATAGTGCTGACGTATCGCCTAGTAAAGCAGTTATGCACTGGTTTTGCTCAAGGGCTGAGCCTGCTGCAGTAGCCAGTAAGCCATCGATGCCACTTGCACCGCGATTGCTCAGAACCCTTATGGGCTTCGGGGAATGAGCAAAAGAATCTACCAAACGAATACTCAAACTGTTGCCAATAAAAAATAAAGATTCATCAGGCAAGTATTCTGTCAGTTTACGAACTAGGGTAATTTCACTAAAAGAGTTGGCTAAATGATTCGAAAGAAAATGTTTAGCAGCTGCATTGTAAGATTGCAATTTAGATAATTCGTTGGCGGGGAAGCCCAGTTCAGTCTGGCATGATATCCATGACTCAAAATCTGCTTTCGTCATGGATGCTTTATGGCTAGGATCTAAATAGTCATCAAATTCTGAAATAATTTGATACTCACCTGAAAATGTTTCAACCCAGTTCAAGAGTCGTTTGCTGCAGAATCTGCCTTCAAATTGAATAATTGTGTCAATGGATTTTAAGATATCTTTGAATTCAGAGTTGTTCAATAAAATATCGTAATGCTGAATAATAGAACTGGATGAGGAAAAATGCAGTTGACTGTTTACATCTGCAAATAACGGTAACTGATACTGTTCGCAAAAATCTAAAACAAGTTTTGATTTTGGTTTGGTAAGGTGTCCTGCTATTACCAAGGTTTTTTTAGAATTGATTGAATGGATTTTGTTGTCATTAGTTTTTGGGTATTCAGGAAGTTTTATACCTTCTCGTGTAGATAGTTTGTCTGAATAATCTTCTAGCAGCCCAGTTGGATAAAGCGGCTCTCGAAATGGGAAGTTAAAGTGTACTGGATACATCTTAGTTACTAACTCAGAAATTTTGGTTAACCAAGGATCAATGAGTTCCTCTGAATGAGGCGTAGGCAAATCTAGAGAATCTATTTGCTGGCTAGAAAATATACCCGACTGAATGATGGTTTGATTGGCACCGCATTTAATGAGTTCTGGGGGACGGTCAGCTGTTATAGCAATGATAGGGGTGTGGCTTTGTTTAGCCTCGACCATAGCAGGTAATAGATTCGCAACTGCGGTACCTGATGTAGTAATAATGGCTGGTATCTGCCCAGAAGATTTTCCATAGCCCAGAGCGAAAAAGCCTAGGCTTCTTTCATCAAAGTGGGTGTGAACATCAATGTCTGAATAGTTTTTTTTTAGTTCTGCCAATGCCAGTACCAGAGGCGCACTTCGTGAACCCGGTGCAATGAAAAATTTACGCACACCCAGGTCATACAGTCTGTGTAGTACCCACCAGCTCCAAAATTGGTTCAGATTATTAAACTTGGTTCTCATTAAAAATGTTTAGGAATCCTTGGATCTTAGCTTCCAACTCCTGCCATTCCTTCATTGGTTCTGAGCCAGCAACAATACCAACTCCAGAAAAGCAATGCAGCTGTTTCTCATTGATCAATGCCGAGCGGATTGCCACGGAGAACTCAGACTTGCGTTTGGATACTAGACCCACTATGCCTGAATACCAGCCTCGGTTTGTTGGCTCTAGCTCAGTAATAAGTTGCCGCGAATAAGATCTAGGATAGCCACAAACTGCTGGAGTAGGGTGAAGAGCATGCACCAAGTCGTGGTTCTTTACGCCACTTTGCAGTGCTGCTTGAATATGTTGGCTAAGATGCTGAACCGAAGGTAATTTAAGCACCCTGGTATCAAACTGGGTATCGACATCTTGGCTGTATGCCTTGAGCTGATCGAATATAAACTGGGTGACGTAACCGTGCTCTCTCCTCAGTTTCGCATCTTGCAACAGCTCCCTTTCTAAATGGAAGTCTTCTTCCTTACTGACTCCTCTAGGTAGTGTGCCAGCGACTGCTTCAGTGCTCAGGTGGGAAAGCCTTCTTGAAAACAGGCGCTCAGGTGAGCATCCTAAGAACGTGCCGTTAGGGAGATTCAACAGAAAGCTGAAGCACCCCTGTTGTTTCGCTTGCAACTTACCCAGGGTATCCGTTGCTGATAGCTCTCCGCTCAAGGTGAAGCTGGCTTGGCGGGCTAAGACTGCCTTTTTAATTCTGTTATTGGCGATTAAACCAAGAGTCTTTTCTACTGCTTGGCTCCAGCGTGAATAGTCAAAACTGTCTTGTCTGGAGAGTAATTTGACTTTAGTTGTAGAGAGATCACTGCTGGTAAAACTCAAGCTACTGAGCAATTGAACCAGTTTTTGTCTTTGGTTTTCCCAGTCCTTGGCTGAGTGCGCGAACAGATTGAAGCCCAAGGAATACTGCTGCTGATCTTGTTTTAAAAAGCATCGAGGTAAGCGAAAACTAATTGATTTGGTATCTTTCCAAAGCCCTGAACCCTGGTTATCAAAGCCGCAACCGCCGATAAATTGAGGGTCTGTACCTGTGCTATTGGCTTGATCTAGGGTGTTTTGAACCTTTTCCATTACCCCTGCCAGTTGGCTCCCTTGGTCTGATTCGAATGCCAAACAGTGGCCAATTCCAGCCAGGGTTAGCGTTTGATCTCTATTTCTCCAAAAATTTTGATGTTGGTGACTGTTGTGTTTCAGCCAGATTAAAGGGTCGTGCGCTGGAATTGGGATGGATACATGAAAAAGTTGGCCCGTCCGAGGAGCCAGTCTATAGAGGCGATTCAGCAAAATCGTAACCGCAAGATCAAACGAGTCTGCAAGGGCCACTGCATTAGAGTGCTGGTTTGAACTGGTTACCTTTTTGAGTCTTGGGTTTGGATTTAGGCCTGCCATGGGATCTTAATATTTTCTGGTTTTCTTAAGGTTAGGCTTAGTCTTTGCGTTCTGAAATGATTGACATCAAATCATGTAGGAAAACTACATAATCTCACAGGTAAAGTTTTTGTCTGCAAGATTAATCAGCTTAGGGTTAGTGTGTGGTCGAATTAAGAATATATCCGCCATTATCCATGCAAACTGTATGGTAAAAAGCTATCAAAATTTCATTGTATTTATGCTGATTAATGCACCCTATTAGGTGAAGCAGAAATTAGTAGCTTGGATTTTTTGTTTTGATTTGCGTATTTAAAACAGCTTAGATTTTCAAAACCAGTGCTTTTGCTATATTGATTACGTGCGGAAATGTTTTGGTCCACAATAAGCGAGTTCTAAGCAATGAGAATGATAGTGTTAGCAACACCTCTTAGTCCTTCTAAACCCATCTAAGACGATATCCTGACAAAAAATGTCAAACTTATGATGAGTTGAACTCCGTTATGCGTAATCCTCTAACCAACAGATTAGTTGTGATATTGGTCGCCACAATCAGTATTGTGGTAACAATTTTTATTGTTGCTAGAGTTCTTTTTTTACAGGCTAAGTTTGATGTGGAAATTGAAAAAAGTACTAATCGGGTCGCAAATCGAATTTCAGATGCCATTAACTACTCATTAAATAAAGATTTAAATTATGTTTTTAAAAAGGAGCTTTCAGCAGAGCTAATAGCCAGTATATTGGTATCTGAATTAAATGATCCCCTGTTGAATGGTATTTTGATTTACAGCCGCTTTGGTGATGTCCAATTTGGAATGGTTCAATTGTCTGAGGGTGAGGTTAGAAAATATGACCCCAAACTACATGTCGGGATATTATCTACCTCAAATAAAAAAAGAAAAATTTCGATACCAAACAACTCAATACCATTGAGCGAGGTAGAAATACTCTTCAATAGTAAATACCACTCTCAGAAGTTACTAGAATTATTGTACATAGAAATTACTCAGCTAATTGTTTTAGCTCTATTGATAATGGCTCTTGTTTATTTGGGAATTCGTATTTCTCTATTAAAGCCGCTGGAGTCTTTAGATATTGCGAGCAGTACATTTAAGTGTATTGAAGAAGGGATCGTTTATGTTGATCTTGAAAATAATATAATTGATGTAAACAAAGCATTTTTATCCATTACAGGTTATCTTCATGAGGATGTAGTCGATAAGGATTGTACTTTTTTTAAGTTTGGTGAAAGCATTGACGAGCATATTGATCAGGTAAATGCATCCCTGATCGATGGGCGAGCTTGGAGTGGTGAAGGTAATGTTGTAAATGCTTCAGGCCAGCGTATTCCAATATCATTGACTATTACAGACGTAAAAAACGAAGAAGGTGCGTTGCTTTGCCGTGTCTATATCTTCAAAGACATTTCTCATCTTAAAGCAGAAGAGGCTCAACTAAAAAATCTGGCTTATTTTGACCCGTTAACTCAACTGCCCAATCGACGTTACTTCGAAGAGCATATTGAAAGTGGCATTCGACAAGCGGGTCGGACTCAATCCAAATTTGGCGTACTTTATATTGATCTTGATAAATTCAAATTTATTAATGACTGTTATGGGCATTCAGCAGGCGATTTGCTTTTGGTTGAAATGGCTAAAAGATTTAGATCACGATTAAGAGAATCAGATTTACTTTGTCGGCTAGGGGGCGACGAATTTACGATTATTGCCAATAATATCGACAGCGGGGAAGAGCTAGCGGTATTAGCGAAAGATTTAATTAAGTTGGCAAAAAAACCATTTCAGTTTGATGACCACACCTGTTATGTAGGAGCCAGTATTGGAATCAGTGTGTACCCTCAAGATGCGACAGAAGCAGGAGAGTTGATTCGAAATGCGGACAGCGCCATGTATACGTCCAAGCACAAGGGTAGAGAAACGTTCGCATTTTATTCACAAGACATTCATAAACGAGCAAGAGCGCAACAGCTACTTAAATTAAAGCTCACACATGCTATCAGTAATAAAGCCTTCTCACTGGCTTATCAACCCAAGGTTGCACTCAAGTCTGGCCGAGTGATTGGTGCTGAGGCTCTCATTCGTTGGCCAACTGAAAATGGAAAAATAGTTGCCCCTTCTGAATTCATACCATTTGCCGAAGAGGCCGGGCTGATTCAGGACATTGGTACTTGGGTGGCTGAAACGGCCTGCGCCAGAGCTAAAACCTGGCTGACTAGTTTTGATGACCAGTTTGAATTGTCTATAAATCTGTCGTCTAAACAGCTGCTAAAACCAGAAATAATCAGTTTACTGCGAACACTACTAAGCTCGGAGGGACTTAAACCAAACAATATCGATCTCGAAATTACTGAAGGCTCAGTAATTAAAGATTTTGAACGAACTATAGATACTCTTAATGAATTTAAGGAAATGGGGTTAAGCATTTCATTGGATGACTTTGGTACTGGGTATTCGTCAATGAGCTACTTAACCAAACTACCCATCGACACATTGAAGATTGACCGATCATTCATCCATGAAATCGGACGTTCTGCCCAGTCGGAAACCATCATTGCAACCATTATTGCCATGGCAAAATCACTGAGTTTGAGTACAGTGGCAGAAGGAATCGAAACCCATAGTCAGCTTAATTTTCTACTTAACAATGGCTGTGATATTGGGCAGGGCTATTATTTTTCTCGACCTCTATCTGATTCTGAATTTGATAGTTATCTTTTCAAAATGGCCAGCTAATAATTAGCCAATTCTCTATAGAATCGTGATGACTTAAAAACGGTTCGTCACTAAATTGTATTCAATTTCCACTATCGTACGCACCCAAATTAAAATCTTGAAGCTAAGGTTTGAGAATTACCACACGAACATTTTTATGTAGGTTTGTTCCAAAATATAAAGATTGTTAAGGTGTTCATTTTATGGGAACCCAAAAGAAGAAAGCTGCTATGGACTCGAAGGAATTTGGATTAGTATTTGCTCAACAGGTAACAGGACTGGAAGATTTACACTATGGATTTTGGGATGACAGCGTTCCAGCTCCTAGTTTAATGCACCTGAAAGCAGCACAAGATAGATATACAGAACAGTTAACCGAAACACTAGAAAGCCATGTTCCAGCTAAGGCGCGAATTTTGGACGTTGGATGTGGAACCGGTAAGGTACTAACCCATTTAAGTCTGAGAGGGCACAAAGTTGACGGCGTAATACCTGCACCTCACTTAGAAAAACGAGTGAGAGATAAAGTAGACACTCACGGTTTGGAGAGTAAGGTCTGGGGCCTTACCATGGAGGAATTGCCAGTAGAAGAAGTTACTGGTCAGTACGATGCAGTGTTATTCAGTGAAAGCTTTCAATACATTCCATATGAAGTGTCACTAGACCACGCAAAAAAAGTACTTAAGCCAGGTGGAGTCGTGGTGATTTGTGATTTCTTCAAAACTGAACATGCGGGTGATGGTCAGCCAGGAGATAAAAGTTTTGGCGGTGGTCACAAATATCATGAGTTTGAAAGTTACTTAAACAGCTCCAAATGGTCCGTATTAGAAAATACAGATATTACTGCTGAAACCAGCCCAAATATTGATTTGTTAGATAAACTCTTACGAAAACATATTGGCCCAGCTGTCAGCACACTGGATATCTATATGTCTGGTAAGCACCCATGGGTATTGAAATTGGTAAAGGCTATTTTTAAGAAGAAATTTACTAAATTGAAATTTAAGTACTTAAGCGGGCATAGAACTCAAGAAGTTTTTGAGCGTTATAAAACATACCGTCGAATAGTTTTAAAAATCTCAAGTTAGTTGTCGTCAATGAAATAGTTAAGGACGTTCATGATCAGGTTATTCCATTGTTTTTTGTGCTTCGGGTTTCTGATAATTGGAGGATGTCAATCCACGGATCAGATTGGCAAATCCTTATCCGATCACTCAGTATCATCAAATGAAGTTCTTTTTGCCGAGAAGAGTGTCCCTCCTCGCTATCCGATAGCGGCGGCTGAATCTGGCATAGAGGGCTACTGTGTCATTGGTTATGCTGTAGATGTAGATGGTACAACTTTCGATCACAAAACCTTGGAGTGCAGTCATGATATTTTTGAACAGCCTAGCTTGGAGGCAGCCAAAAAAAGTCGTTACCGCCCCAAAATTGTAGATGGTGTAGCTGCCCAAGTTTTTGATGTTAAAAAGTGGTACAAGTATCAAATTAACAATTAAAAAAGCCTCGAATAACGAGGCTTTAGTCATCAGTTTGAGAAAACTGCGCTTAATGGACTAGCGGTTCCAGCTATGAAATTTTTCAACCCACTTCAGTAGGCCCTCTGGCTTGCGAGCTTTTTTCCATTCGCCAGCGGCAAACTTATTGGCTTCTGCAAGTGTAGGGTAGATATGAATGGTGCCTAGAATTTTATTCAAACCGATGCCGTGCTTCATGGCTTGGATATATTCTGTAATCAAATCACCTGCATGAACACCCACAATAGTAACGCCTAAAATGGTGTCTTTACCCGGCGCGGTTAACACCTTAACCCATCCAGCATCTGAGCCGTCAGCGATGGCTCGGTCCAAGTCGTCTATGCCATACTTGGTCACTTCAAACGGAATGTCTTGGGCCTTTGCCTCGGCTTCGCTAAGACCTACTCTAGCAACTTCTGGGTCTGTAAATGTGGCCCAAGGAATAACAGAGTAATCCACTTTGAATTTTTTAAATCTTCCAAACAAGGCATTCACTGCAGCATACCAAGCCATATGAGCAGCGGTATGAGTAAATTGGTATGGCCCAGCCACATCGCCCACTGCGTAGATATTCTTGTAATTAGTTCTTAAATATTCGTCAACTTTTACCGTCTTGCGTTCGGTCAGTTCAACGCCAATATCTTCTAAACCAAAACCCGTAACATTTGCAGCGCGCCCTACGGCCACCAGAATATTGTCAAACTCGACTCTTACTTCCTGGTCATTGTGAACGCAAACCAGAACTTTTTGGTCACCGTTGACTTCTACTCTTTTAGCCTGATGTTCAGTCAGTACGTTTACGCCATCTTTTTTAAATACTTCGGTTACATATTCTGCAACTTCGATATCTTCCCTAGGCATAATTCGAGGCGCCATTTCAATTTGCGTAACCTGTGCCCCCAGGCGAGCAAAAGACTGAGTCAGTTCTGAACCAATTGGGCCTCCGCCTAACACTATGAGTCTGCCCGGGTTTTCCCTGAGCTCCCAAAGGTTGTCTGAAGTGAGATAGTTCACTTGATCTAATCCTTGGATCGGCGGGACAAATGGTCGAGCGCCTGTGGCTACCACTATATTCTTTGTAGTAATCACTTGACCATTTACTTCCACCTCCCAAGGCGACAAAATTTTTGCTTCACCTTGAATGCAATTAACGCCCAAGCCGGAATATCTTTCAATGGAGTCATGGGGCTCAATTTTGGCAATTACTTCCTGAATGCGCTCAAATACCTGATTGAAATCGACTTCAGGTTCTACCGACTTAATACCAAACCCATCTGAGCTGCGCATGTCTTTAGCAATTTTTGCTGCCTTGATCAGAGCCTTCGAGGGTACGCAGCCGGTATTGAGACAATCACCACCCATCAGATGCTTTTCGATCAGTGTAACCTTGGCTTTGACCATGGCGGCGATGTAGGCAGTAACTAATCCACCGGAGCCAGCACCTATTACGACTAAATTATTATCAAAGGATTTTGGTTTTTGATATGTCATAAGTTTTTCCTAAATTATTCTGCAACTGACTCAGTGGTTTGTTTTTGCTTCTTAAGTAATTCCACAAGTTTCTTTGCAGCGATTGGAAATATACCCAGCAGCGCGAATGAGATAATTAGTGACGGTGACAAAATGCCGCCAAGATTTTCTAATTTGGCTAGTTCAGTGCCTGCGTTCACGTAGACAGCTGTACCCGCCAACATGCCAAGCTGGCTTACCCAATAAAAAGTAAAGGGTTTGAGTTTAGTAATACCCATTACTAGATTAATTACGAAAAATGGAAATACGGGAACTAACCTTAAGGTGAAAAGATAGAAGGCACCATCTTTTTCTATTCCGTTATTAATAGCTTCTAATTTATCGCTGAATTTTTCTTGCACCCAACTCCCAAGTAGAAATCGAGCGAATAAGAAGGCTAATGTCGCGCCAATTGAGCTGGCAAAAGAAACGATTATAGTACCGGCTATCGTTCCAAATACGGCACCGCCTGCCAGAGTTAACCAGACCGCGCCAGGTAGAGACAACGCAGCCATTAAAATATATGCGACCATATAAATAGAAATGGTTAAAACGGTGTTCTCTTGATAAAAAGCATCTAATTGAGCTTGTTGTGCTTTTAGGTTTTCAAGATTTAAATGTTGTCCTAAATCTAGGATAAAAAATGCAGCGACTAATGCAGCGATCGCAACTAACAATATAATTTTTTTCACTGGGCTTTAACCTCGTTTAACGACCAATCGTATTCGTATTCAACTTTACCTTTAAAATTGACCACTTGACTCTTTTTAGGTTCCTGCAAATATTCACTTAAATGTAAAACAACATTTTCTACGCTGCCTCCGAAATCAATTTCGTACCAGTCATAAATACTTGAAAGCACCATTTTATTGCCCTCAATTCTTACGCCTCGTTCATGCTCTGTAAAAGCAATGGCACCTTCCTCTAACAGCTCATCAACATTGGCAGAAGTAAATGCAGTTGATAATAAGTTCGGGCAACCAAGCGCAGCACAATTTACAGCATAGTGTATTCTGGGGTCGTTATAGATTGGCCTTAGAATTCGGTGCTCAATATCATTTAGTGTCACCGAGTGACCGTTAATAGTCGTGACTTCATTATTCCATGGCCCGAACTGGAAAAATCGTTCTCTAATTTTAGTAATAGAACTAACAGGATAATTATCCAGTATGAGTTGTACTGTTAACGCATTGTACAAATTTATCCAATAAGCCTGCTGCTCCAGGCGATTAAGAGTCAGGGGATCTAATGCTGTGAGTGTGCTGATGTAACTGTCTAACATGTTCTTGTCTATGCTAGTAACAGCTGCATAGTTCATCAAAGTTTGGTTGCTGTCTTTTGCGCGCACTAAATACTTATCTAAAAATCCTTGCCAAAGGCTATGATCAATCACCATAACGCTACGGGCATCGTAACCAATCCATTTTGGATCTAATGACTTTTTAGGTGCCGCAAAAGAAATAGCAGGAATTAAAATTAAGAGAATAGGAAGTAATAAATTCAGTTTTCGCATCTGACACATAAGCCTCAATTAGTGAATCTGTGAGCGGAAGCTCAAGGGCAGTACTCAGATGCGAGAAAACTAAAAAAGTTCAACCGAGTCGGTTGAACAATGATTACTTAGTTACGATTACCAAATTTTTCATCAACCAGTTGCTGAACCCTGACCCTATCACGTTCAAACATGCCTCGGTCGCTTTCTTTGCGCTTTTCAATGTCTTCAATATCTGAAATATAGCCATCCAACTCAACTTGGATGGCTGCCATGGCATCTAGAAGGTCGGCAGGTACGTCCTTCCCTGCGCGCTCCAAATTAGCGGCTTCGACTTGTAGATCGGTAAGGTCAGCTTTTTTCACTGAGTGTTGGTTTCTAATGAGGCTGATTTCAACGTCCAACCGCTCCATCCAGGTGTTCATGGCACGATCAACATCTTTACCATTTCGATAAAGCCGCAGTAGTTCTTTATCTCTGGCAGCTTGAAGCTCCGCTGCTCTTTCAGAGGCTTTTTTCAGAGCCTGTTCTTCATCGGAAAGAGCAGGTTCTACTACTCTGATGACAACGCCATTTTCATCAAGAACAGTATAGCCACCTCGAACGTATTCTGGAGGTATGCTGGAGTCCATGACAACAGTGCCGTTTTCGTCTGTGTACCGATAAAATGTTGCTCCAGCCACTGCGACAGATGATAGTAAACTCATCAAGGTTGCCGCTGCGAAGAACTGCTTGCTGAAACTCATAAGCTCATGTCCTGAAATTATCTATTACTACTTGATTTAAGCCTATCAAGCTTAGGTCTGTGGGTCGACCGGAGAAACTAATTTGTGGTTTGAACAATTACTCATTTTCACAATTGAGTTGGTACTAGCAAGATCAGCACTTTGGCTTCAGCTTATGGATTGAAGGTTGGTGGTCATTCTGTCGATGTTAGGTCGACTTTGTTGCAGTGGGGAGGTTGCTTGGCAGGCTTGTTTTTAGTCAGCTTATTGTATCGAGCATTAACTTCTAGCACATGTTTCATGACTATTATATGAAGCTCGTCGTATGAAACAGTCTTTGGAAGGCTGGCTGCGTTAGTAAACAACAGCAGCCTTTATAGGCGGTTACTAGGTGCTCATCTGTCTTGCCTAGGGGTCAACAGAAGCGGTGCTGCTAAAATATCTTGAATACTCTAAATGCCATATTTATCACGATAGTTAGAGACGGCTTCAGCATATTTGCTGAGGGACTCATCATTTTCCAAATAGCTTAACAAGTGTTCTAGTTTGATAATGCTAACGACAGGAACGTTGAAATCTTGCTCTACTTCTTGAATAGCTGAAAAATCACCCGAGCCCTTTTCTTGTCGATCGAGAGCAATTAAGACCCCGGAAATTTGAGCGTCTTTAAATGGCGCCACGATATCAAACACTTCTCTGATAGCCGTTCCTGCTGTGATGACATCATCAATGATTAATGCTTTTCCTTCGAGAGCGGAGCCTACTAATTGACCGCCTTCGCCATGATCTTTCTTCTCTTTTCGGTTAAATACGTAAGGAATGTTCTTATTAAAATCTCTAAAAAGAGAAACCGACGTTGCGGTTGCTAAGGGAATGCCTTTATAGGCTGGGCCGAACAAAAGGTCATATTCAAGAGTTGAGTTTTCTAAGGCGCTTGCATAAAAATGCCCTAATTTGGCCATCGCCTCACCGTCTTTAAACAAGCCTGCGTTAAAGAAATATGGGCTACTGCGACCCGACTTAAGGGTAAATTCGCCAAACTTCAATACCCCTTGGTCAAGAGCAAACTCAATAAACTCTTTTTGATATGTCTCCATAAATGTACTATCTCTTAGAAAAAAGAATGATGATGTTTAAACAAGTACAACCAACCCTAAATACTGTCAGGCCAGAAAATTGCACTGTAATAGCGACATTATAACTATTAAACAATATTGAAACCGGTCGATTAGAAATTTAAATACAAATATCCAAAAAGACTGCCGGTTCAAGTAATATACCCGCGCCTGAAAATTCGGAATATTGAATGAAGATTGTAACCCTGAACTTAAACGGAATTGAAAACGCTGCCGAACGTGGGTTCGTAGAGTGGATGCAAAGCACAGATGCTGACGTAGTATGTGTTCAGGATTTGCGCGCTAAGGAATATCAAATTCCAGAAAATCTTTTAGAGCTTGATGGTTGGAATGGCTTTTTCTTTGACGCAGAAGAAGATGGTTTTAGTGGTGTTGGAATATATAGCCGAGTCATGCCTAAAGCTATTATCCGAGGATTAGGTTTTCCAAAATGCGATATTGAAGGAAGATTTATACAGGCAGACTTTGACCGTTTTAGCATAGGTACTTTTTTAGCACCTTGGGCACGAGATGAGGATGATCTTGAGCCAAAGTTGGAATTCTTAGAACAGTTTAAAGCTCATTTGAAAAAAACCCGTCGTAAGAGAAGAGATTATATATTTTGTGGCACTCTTCATGTCGCTCACAAAACAATCGATTTGGGTAACTGGGAACAAATGCAAAGAACGCCGGGTTTCTTACCAGAAGAACGCGCTTGGATGGACCAGGTGACCGGCCCGTTGGGATATGTCGATTGCTTTAGACAGCTAAACAAAAAGGAACTGCAGCATACTTGGTGGCCATATGATGAGGCTCAGAGAAATGGACTTCGAGTTGATTATCAACTCATCACGCCAGACTTAGCTCCGTATATTGATAGCGTGAGTATTATTGCGGAACCCCGCCTATCTCCACATTGTGGTGTAGCAATCGACTACGACTTAGACCTTTAAATCAAAAGCTGGTTATCAGCTAAGAGCCATTTATGTAAGAACTTTGCGGTTGTTCAGAGAAAGTTATCTTACAAAGCTCCTTGAAACAGACTCCCGCTAATGCGGGAGTTTTTATAGCTTTTGAAGAGTGGTTTCTATTTTAAACGCTTCGTCTTCTCAAAAATGGTAACAGCAATAAGCTGAGCAATAACCAACCAAAGGAACCGCCGCCGCTAGAACCTCCACCGGATGATGAACCACTACCAGAAGATCCTGAGTCAGGAGCGCTGCCGCCACCGGTATCCGTTTCGGTGCTGGTAGACGTTTCTGTATTCGTTGATGATCCAGTGCCTGTAGCCGTTCCGGTTCCAGTATTTGTTGATGTGCCGGTTCCTGTGTCAGTGCCTGTTCCGGTTCCCGTATTCGTTGAAGTACCTGTGTCTGTATTGGTGTCAGTTTCGGTTCCAGTCCCAAGATCAGGTGGTTCATCACCGATAACCGGCTCGTCCCCTTTTTGTATTTCTACTGCGCCCAAATCAATCACCCCATCTACTCTGTGGTTAGTGTTTTGGTCCTGCCAGTTGAGTTCATAGCCTCTGAGAATGTCGTCGTAAAACTCTGGGTCACCGGCCCCAACTACATCAATGTCGTCTGGATTCGGCATATGAGTTTTGGTGGCTGTTGCGCCATTAATAGCCAAGGGTAATAAATTAACCGTTGCCATAGCATCGTCTGTGTAGCCAAAGCACTCCTCATCGGCTGAGCTAGGGACTCCAGGTAAATACATATAGTTGTAGTCATCGCAGCGTAATTCACTCAACACTGTTACGTCATGGTTTGCACTAAGATCTGACTTAGCAATGATGTTATGGGTAAGGTTCAAAGATCCTTGCTGTTTGTTTGCAGTGCTGAAATAAATTGCATCACTACCAGTACCGGAGTTTGAGTAGTTGTTATAGAAAGTATTGTGAGCAAAAATCGAATTAAGCTGCTGATTCACATCTGCATGTCTGAGGTACACAGCACCGCCATCAGTGCCAACAGAACTGTTACCTGAGACTGTATTTTGAACAAAATTCACAAAGGACTGTTCAGAATAAAGATAAGCGTAGAACGCACCACCAGCCCCTTTTACTACTGTCCCATTACCCAGAGCTTGATTGTTTGAGAAAGTAGAGTTGCGAATTAGTGATCGAATCCCTGGGCCATTAATAAATACCGCGCCACCATAAAACGCTGTGTTGCCATCAAACACTGAATCCATAATATCTAGAGTGTATGCACCATTGCCAGCGCTAGAATAAATTGCCCCACCACCGTTGCTTGTGAGGGTGTCTGAGTCATAGGTATGGTTATTGGTGAAAGAGCTCATACTAACCTTTATGTCAGTGTTTCGAGCCCAGATTGCCGCACCTTGTGAAGCATTATTGTTTTCAAAGATGGTATCAAACACATCTACCACTTCTGAGTTTGTAGCATTTATTGCCCCGATATAAAACAGCTTATTCTGATCTGTGAAACCAATAGTGTTGGAGTTTCTGAAGATGGATGAGTTAATGATTAGCTCGGAGTTTCTGCCACTAACCACCAAGGGGCTTCTTCTATCCAAGCTTTGGCCATCGTAAATAAGATTTTCTAGAAACGCCCTAACGTCTTCTTTCACATCGAAGATTGGTTGACTGGTCTGGTTAATGGTTAGAGTGATTTTGGTCTCTGGAGCGACAATATTTACTTCTTCGATGATTTCTATTTTTTCTTCTAACTCAATGGCAGTGATGCCGTCATTAAATTGAACGAAATTACAGCTCTCGTTGTTTTGTACTTCTGCCACTGCTTCTCTAAGAGTGAGGAAAGAATCGATTGAACTGATATCTGACTCTGTATTCACATACGCCACACCAGTGTCCAATGAAGAATCGTTCAAATCAAGAGTGCTGGGACAAAATGCCCAAGCCCTTCCTAATACAAATACACCGAGAATAAAAACGCACAGAGGTAAAGCCCAGCGGCGGGCGCTTGGAATTGTCATGACTAACTCCGAATATGTGATAGTCCCGAGGTATATCCAGAGGATGGAGCTCGAGTCTGTTATTTTTTGTTTTTATTAATGCGAAGGAGTTTAAAGCTTTTTGACATAAAATACCGTTAAGTTGAGTAAAAATTGTGACTTTATACTCAAATTGGTAACAATGTGACCACTATTGTCAGTGATGTTTAGGTGAGCAGAGTGTTAAGTTGCCCCAACACTCTTGGAAAAAAAGCGCCAGTTGGCGCTCGATAATCCTACTTAAGCAAAAGCCTGAGTTCTTGTTTGGCGATTTCTTGCTAAAGCCAATATAGGCATTTCTAAATATTTATAACTTATTAAGGCGATACCATAAGTTGATAAAATTACCACGGCTGAAGCGACAAACCAGAATGACCAATCTTGACTACCGTGATAAGCGTAATCACTACGCCATAACAGTCTAACCAACTCCATAATAAAGAAATGCCATAGATAAAGGCTGAAAGACAGTTTGGCTATATGTTTGAATAATCTGTTATCTAAGCACTTACCAAAGAACTTGCTAAAGTGCCCAGCAAAAAGAATCAACGCAAACAACAGTGATACCAACGGAGCCAAATAAGGTTGTAAGCTAATAAAGTTAATAAAACCCGGTTCCATATATAGTCCCACAAGAGTTAACGCGGCTAGACATCCAAAAATTGCTATAACATCGAATGCGAGATGTGGCTTAACCAGCCTCTTCTGAAGTATCGCGATCCCAAGTGCTGCGAAACTTCCGCATATGAATTGGCCCATGAATCCGGGAGTACTTCGATAAGGCATCCACATTTTAGCGCCTCCTATCACCCCATATTCCCAGCCCTTCTGCTCAGATCCTGTCATAAAAAACTCAATTGCCACAAAATGCATAACTTGCATGGTAATCAGCACCAACGTAATCGCTACCAATCCTACCCAGGGTTTAGACCTGACATTCTTCCAGAGTGGAAAAAACAATAAGGGAAGCAGGGCATAGCAACTGACTTCCAACCCGATTGACCACAATGGGGGATTAAGGTCGTTGGGGAAAAAAGACACATAGTGATATGGATTGACGAATACCAGCGCGGCAAGAAACCTTTCAATGTCGTATGGGTTTTCAGTTAGCCAAGTTGAAACAACAGAAGTAATTATTAAGGTGACATAAAAAGCAGGTAATATTCGAGCGGATCTTAAAAGTGCATAGTTCTTTAAACTAGGCATCTGTTGCTTCTCTATGTAGGCTTTCCAGAATGGATAAGACAACAGTGTGCCAGACAAAACAAAAAATAAACTAACGCCTATCTCCCCTTTTTCTAACCAGAGAATAAATGGAATATCAGTATCAATACGTTGAAAAAGATGGTGGCAAAAAACAAGAATACAGGCTATTGCTCTGGCGCCATCAAAACCAATGAGTCTATTCATTGTCGCCTCCTATAATGGAGTCCGATTCACTGATTCTGACCAATGTTGACGTTGAATTAAACCGGCCAAACATTAGTCCTTTGAGCTGGCCCTGTTCGAAGAAATATTGTGTGCGTAAGCTGTCCTCTGAAAACTCAATTCGATTGTTTACCAGTTGAGCTTCGGACTTATATCTCCCTTCTGGCACATTATATTTTGGATAGGCAAAGACATGGTATTCAACCATCGCTGTGTTATCGAAGTGGTTCACTGAAAACTTGATGTGAAATTTGACCTCGGCATTCCATGCACCTTCCCAATGGCCTTCGAAACTTTGCGATTCTGCAGCTGAAAGCTGTAAGAGCATTTGTCTGTGAACTTTGATAGTGAATAGAGCAAGGGTGCAAATAATCACTAGCGTAGAAAAATAGGTCCAAGGAATTCCAGTCTTAAATGTTGATACATAATGGTCAGACATAGTCGTGTCCTCCAGGTAGATTTCTGGTGAAATGTCGTCTGTTGGGGTTTGAGTCAGGTAGCTTTTTGGTTCTATTGTTGTTTTAAAAAGCTAAGAAGATGAGAAGACAAATTGGTAGCTTAATCAAATAAAAATTAGACAATATGAGTTGGGTTAAGGAAAAAGAGTGAATGTCCCATCTCTAGATATCAATATTTATATGACGAATTAAGCGACCATTTCGTACTGTGCACCTAGAAAACTAATATAATTTATTTTAAAAATGGGTGAGATAAGGGGTTCGTCTGTTTAATATATTTGCTCATCACGATTCGTTTCACAAAATCTCATGGGCACAAGAATATTTCATCCTTGTGAATTGTAATTTGAAAATGTTAAAGCCTTTAATCAAGGTTAAGGGCATGTAAGTATTTATTGACAGATTTATGGAAGAGTTTAATAAATAAGGATGTTTCTGAAGTATGTGGGCCAACGTTATGGCCCAAGATAATTTTGTCTAAAATAAATCTTCTATAGATAAATATCTTTCGCCAGTGTCATAGCTAAATATGAGTATGCGTGCACCTGAAGAAAAATCAGATTCCATTTTCTTAACTGCTGCTAAAGATGCGCCTGAAGAGATGCCCACAAAGTTTGCTTCTTTGCTTGCACTTAATCTTGCCATTTCGAATGCATCTTCTTCACTAACTTGAACGGTACCGTCTAGAAGGTCTGTATGTAGGTTATCCGGAATAAAGCCAGCGCCAATTCCCTGAAGCCGGTGCAGTCCTTTTTGACCGCCACTAATTACCGGAGACTTTTCAGGTTCCACAGCAAGTACTTTTAAATCACTGTAATGATCTTTGAGTACATCTGCGCACCCAGTAATATGACCGCCGGTCCCCACACCAGTAATCAAATAATCAAGACCATCTGGAAAATCTTCAAGAATCTCTTGTGAGGTCGTGTCTTTGTGCACCTGAACATTTGCTGGGTTTTTGAATTGTTGTGGCATCCAGGCATTGTCTGTTTTAGAAACCAACTCTTCAGCCTGATTAATCGCACCTGCCATGCCTTTGTCCTTTGGCGTTAATACCAGTTCAGCGCCGTAGGCTGTCATGATCTTTCTGCGTTCGATGCTGAATGATTCCGGCATGCAAAGAATCAGTCTGTATCCCTTAGCAGCACAGACCATTGCCAAACCAACCCCAGTGTTACCTGATGTTGGCTCAACGATAACGGAGTCTGTGTTTAGGTGACCACCCTGTTCGGCTTGCTCTATCATGGCTAGTGCAATACGGTCTTTAATACTGCCACCTGGATTGAATTTTTCTGTTTTCATCCAGACTTCAATATCGTTTCTGAAGAGATGATTGACTCGAATAACCGGCGTTTTGCCAATGGTTTCAAGTATATTGTTATACTTCATTGTGATAGTTCTCTAGTTGAATCGTTAACAATCGAAGTCTGCATCAACTGGACATACCAGAAAACCAACCAGTCGAGATTCTCAAGAATTAGAGTAAACTAATTGTTTCTAAAGTAATGATTGAAAGAAATAAGAATTATATTAGGGTTATGATAAAGGCTTTATAGTTAATTTACTTGTTCGAGAATATTAATAAAACAGCTTTGTTGTGTCAGCAAAGTCGAGTATCAGAAAAACTGTATAAACATTTTCTAATAGTATGTATGAGTCTTGTAGGATTTTGCCTCTATCTTTGTAAGTCGAGTTATTTTTACTGCCAAAATATTTAAACTAATCTAATGTTAACCTTAAGTTAGTTAAAAGGAATATTTGTTCAGAAATAATATTCAACATTTCTAGTAACATAATGGACTCATTACAGTGTTAATGTGCCTCACGACATAGATGCTGCTTCCAGGGAGGAAGGAAATATGAAAGCTGTAAATGTTATTCTTGTTTTAAAATCTCTAGCTACTAAGGCTTCAATATTCAGCTTTTTAAGCTTTGTACTATTATCTTTTTCAGTAAGTTCGTTTGCGAATGGTTCAGTGCTAACCAGTAGTTTAAGATACAATGATGTTCAGTCTTTAAGTCAGCAATCTATCAAAACTACTGTGGTACCGGCGCCACAACAGCTCTCCACCTTAAAAACACAGCTCATCTCACCTCCGAGTCATCAAACCTTGGATATTGAGGTGGGTACAACATGGTTGCTCGCGGTTGGAGTTGTTGCTCTAGTGTTAGTAAGACGTCGCCTGATAATGGCTGAACGATCAGCGAAAGCCGCTTCATAAATTAAGTAATGATTAATGCTTGGCCCTGAGTTCTTCAGGGCTTCTTTCATAAGTTATCTTTAAATACTTCAGATTCTAATTTCTTATATTCAAAGAAGGCCTCTGATTCTAAAGTGTCTTGATTCTTGTAATGTGAGTAATGATTCAATAGCTTTTTTAGGTAATTTGCATGGTGGGAATTTTTGCCATCCCAAAAATTACCCACTGGAGATGCCTTTATTTCTGGTTCTATTAATTGAGTCGTCATCATTAGTTCATAGTATCGACCGTTTTCTGTAATAAAAGATTCTTCAGTGATGAGTAAGCCATTGGATGAAAGAAATCTGCGGAGCTGAAAATTTCTATTTACTGAGCATAATAAAAAGTCACAGTAGCCCCCATACTTTTGGCTCAACTCCTTAAGAATCTCTATCGACAGATCTCCACCTATACCAGCTAAAACTATCAAGTGTCGCAATTGTTGCTCTGGTTCTATTTCAGTCATTGACTTTGTAAGAACCTGAAAACTGTCTGAAGAATACTTAGCAAGTCTTATAGATAAGTTTCGAGTAATTTCAGGTACTATATCTACAAATATAACTTGTTCTGTATAGTTGCTGCTTAGCAGTGCCTCCCCCAAGTAGCCATGATCACAACAACCATCCCAAATAACTTGATAGGCGTTTGGTTTTATCATGTCTAGTAGGCGTGTCAGTCGTTTCGTTAACTTTGGATGTTGGTTGGAGTTATTAGACATCAAATTAGAAGTTTATTAGTTTTAATGGATAAATCTCTTGTGTTAGGAGTCAAATAGTTACAGCCTGGAAAATACACAAGCAGTCTATAGCTTATACTAACTATTTGAAGAAGCACCATTCAAAGCTAGATAACTGCCATATAAACAGTGCTTTAGAATCTTAGATTTTAGCCTTTTGCCCGATCAAGGGTAAGCGATGAGAAACGCTAAAAAGCAATTTCTTGAGTGGTGTTGCGATCCTTTGTTCAATAACTATATGAATCAGATAAGAAACTATTAACATTAATAAAATGGTAATAATTACCATAATCCATTCAGGGATGCTGTCTTTATAACTATCAATTAGGGTCTTTCCTGCAACATTGTGCACCAGGTAAAGAGGGTAAGTTAGAGCGCCTAGCTTAATGAAGATAGGCTGTGACTTCAGGTTTAATTTATCAGTCGCTAACAAATAAAAGAAAGCATAAAAAACAATGACCGATACCATCGCAATCCAACCTACATAGGCTTCCTGGCTTAGGGTAAAGCCCCCCGCCTGATCGTAAGCTCTAATACAACTTAAGACTAAAGAGCCTGCTAAAATAGCAAGATTAAATAAGTCGGGCCCTTTTTTATGAATTAAATAGAAACACACACCGGCGATGAAAAATGGTGAGTATGATGGGGAAATGAACCACCCCATAAAAAACGGTTGCTTAAATAATAAGAACGTAGCACTGATAACTAACCATATTGGCAGCCAGATCTTAAACTTATCGAATAAGCCAAGCGCGACTAGTAAGAATACGCAAGCATAGAATTTAAGCTCAGCTTGTAGAGTCCAGTAGACTCCATCTATGTTTTCTTGCCCTAGATAGTCATTAAGCATTGTCAAATTAGTCAGGATTTGCGAGAGGCTGTAGTCATAATCTCCCCAAAGCCATACACAAGCGAGCGTTACTGCTATTCCCGCCCAATAGGCGGGATACAGTCTCACAAATCTGGAAATTGCAAACTCAATAGCGGTTCTAGAATGGGCTGAAAGACTAATCACATAGCCGCTGATAATAAAAAATAAAGGGACTCCAAGATAACCGAACTGTGTTACTACAGCGATATCTTCGAAGCTATTAGAGGATGGTCTGGCCGTGTAGTGATATAAAACCACAGAAATAGCGGCGAAAAACCTTAATAGGTCTAAAGTAACGATTCGCACTTTGCTTCCTTGCATAAAACAGTGTTGGCAATATGGTACGGGGAATTAGCAATTGATCAACACTTTAATGCTCAACTTAGAGCTATGCGACTTTTTGCTCCATGCTTTGCTTCTTGCCCTGTGTTTCCAGCCGGTCTTCAATAACTAATGACATATTAGTAGTACTGTAGTTATCGCAAGCTTTGAATCGCATTAACGGTATGCCTACTTTCTTCAATACTGCCGCCTTTAGTTTTTCAGATCGAGCAGGTTCTTTTTTATCTCCAGTCAAATCTATCGCGGCGAGCAAGGATGTTCCGTCTTTTTGAGTAATCACAAAATCGACAGATAAATCATTAATTTCTTCCATGAAGCTATTCACTTTATCTGATGGGCCTGAGCTAATTACGATATCCTTAAGGTAGGTTTTACCATACACCATGTACTTTCCAGCTACTGACAGCCGAAGTGATGATAAAAAGTGCTGTTGTTTTGCACTGAAGAGGTTGGGTTTGCTAGTAAGAGAGTAGTGTTTAAGGCGGGGTCTGGAGAAAATAAAGAGCACTGCAAATAGTACACAAATTAGCCCAGCCATTAAAATCACCCAAGCGACGGGTATATCGTTATATAAAGCATTTAGTTCTGTGTCCATGACGATCACGCTTATTGTTTTTCTGGACAACATATCACCTAAAATATGGTAAATACGGAACTGTGTCTTTAAAACTCTAAATGTCTGTAAATCTTCAGTATCATTATCCGGAGGTCTTTGGACAACAAATGTGCCTTGGGCTAACTTTTAACTAATACCTTTTAATTGAAGTGAACACTCCATGGTAAATGGCGAATCTGCCGATCATCTAATTTATCTGATTACAATAACAACCAGCAGTGTGTTCTGTGGAGCCATATTACTTTTAGGTACTCGCTATTCTCCAAATACAAGAATTCCCGGTTTGGGTTATTTCTCTGGGTATTTTCTGTTTTGCAGTGCTGCTAGCCTTTTTCACCATTCGGCAACAACTTCCGGAGCAATAGAAAGTACTTTATTGGCTTCATCCCTGGCCAATATTCTTGTAATAACTGGGGTCGCTTGTTTTCTAGCAGGAGTAGTGTTGCGTTCTGGTCATCATCCGCTCTTGAAATACAGAAACTTCATTGTGGTTTACCTGTGTTTTCTGTTTATAGCGTTCCAATTTATTTTTAACGACACCAGTGGGTTAAATGAGCTGCGAATTGCATTGACCTATGGTCATCTTATTTTGTTGCTAGTGTTATCAGCAGGGTTAATGTTTAAAAAGAAAGATGCGATAAATGTTGGTGATCGCTTCATTATTGTGGCTATCGTCATTTTGTTGGCCAGTTTTATCTTCCTGCCGGCAAGTTATTCGATGCACAAGGATGTCGCCTTATACTCTGGGATGATCATGATGCTACTGGTTATAAACCAGATACTAGCGTTAGGTGGAATTTTGATCGCTTATTTAATAGATGCTTCCGATAGATATCAACAAACCTCAACCACAGACTATCTTTCTGGCCTTGCTAACAGAGATCACTTCATTAAAGGCGTGATTACTGAATTGGCTAGAATCAAGCGATCTTCTGGCAAGGCTTCTCTAGTGATGATAGATATAGATGACTTTAAGCAGATTAACGATCTTTATGGTCATGGCATGGGGGATTTAGCTATTCGGCGAGTAGCTGAGAGTATTAGTAATGCGATTAGGGATGTTGACCTAGCTGGGCGTTTGTCAGGTGAAGAATTTGCTGTATTGTTGCCAGATACCGATGTGGAAGGTGCTCAAATTTTAGCAAATCGAATACTCGAATCAGTAAGAAATACTATGATTGATGATGGCTCAAGGTACGTTAAGTTAACCGCGAGCCTGGGAGTCAGTGAAATTAGCCAAGACTCCTCTATCGATAGTTTGTTAAGGGCAGCAGATAAAGCCATGTCCTTATCCAAAACCAGAGGAAAAAATCAGGTTACTATCAGCTCTTAATGCGTAATTTGAAAATGAATAACCTGTTCCTTTTCAATAGTGAAAAAAGCTGAATAATTAGTTGTGAATTAACAGGACTCAAAAGATCCAAGTGAAATCTATCAAGCCATTTATATTACAAATTAGCACTGCTCTGTTACTGGTTACGCTTTCCGGTTGCCAAAGTATCCAATCTGACAACGAGATCTCAGAATCCTCAAAAGAGGATGGGTGGTTAGAGGCAAGCCCAGCAGAGCAGGGTTTTGATCCAGAGTTTATCAGTAATCTAAGCCAAAACATTATTAACAATCAGCCGGGCTATCAAAGAATCAATTCGTTGGCAGTCGCTAGAAACGGATATTTAATTGTCGATCTCTGGAAAAAACAACAACGGGATAGCCAAGACATCAGCTATGGCAACCCCCACATATTTGCTCATTCTCTACAGGGTGCGTCAAAAGGTTTCCTGGGGGTGTTAGTGGGTATTGCTATTGATGAAGGGTACATCAGATCTCTAGACCAAAGTATTTATGATTTTGTACCCAAATCTGAAGTGGCACTCCATGATATTACTATTCGACAAGTGTTAAATATGAGTATGGGGAAAGCTTGGGATGAATGGAGTTTCTCATATGCCAGTATTGAGAATCCTTTGCGTCGATTTAATCTTGAAGACAAATCCACATACTTAGAGCGGGTTTTAGATCTAAGGCAGATAAAAACACCAGGCGAAGAATTCAATTACTTCACCCCATCTACCAATTTGTTGGCCTACATTATTCAGCGTGCTGTTGGGCAGCCGGTTGCAAATTATTTTTATGAAAAAATGATCAAGCCTATGCAAGCCGGTGATATTCACGTCATCACCATTAATCAACGGCCAGACTTTGGTACTGGTTTATTTATGTCGACTCGGGACCTGGCCAAGTTAGGTCAGTTGATTCTTGACGGCGGGCAGTGGCAAGGTCAACAGATGGTCTCCCATCAATATATAAATCGCATGCTCACCCCGATATTTCCGGTGAATGCGTTCGATGAGAATTATCGAACTTATTATGGTCTTCATTGGTGGATTATTGAGCGTAAATTAGGGCTAGAGAGAATTGCGATCTTTGGTGTGATAGGCGATGGTGGGCAATATGTAGTGGCTGTTCCCCAATATGATCTTGTCATTGCGACCAATGGTAATGCTTATGGAGAGATGCCGCCGGATGGTTTGAACCTTATTTGGGAAATTATTGTTCATCTTCAGGAACAGAAAAACAAAGCTGTTGAGGTTTCACCGGTTCTTGATGAAGCTTCAGACCAAGAACTTGAAATCATCCTCGTGCCTGATGAACAACCAGCTGAAGCTGAACAAATTATCGATGCAAATATTCAAGAGATTGAAGATGACTCTGGCGAAGAGATTATTCTCGATTTTACTGAAGACTAATCTAAATATCCCAGTCTAAAAAGTTCATGCTGGCGGTGTTTCAGTGGGTCTTGGATTTTGCAAAGGACCATGCTCTCCGATTGAAAATCAAATCGGCAAGATTCAGTTGAAGAAGGTGTCATCAAATCCCAGATCTGCTGAATTAACTCGTTAGTTAATATCTGATCTGGAAACTCGGTATTTTTTAAATGTATGGCTCTGGACAATGCCACTGGCGCTGCCCAAGACGGTTGAATGGAAGTGATCGGATCATAGGTTAAACCTAGTATCCCTGTTTCCATGACTGGGGTGTCGTTATAGGGAAATGGTCTGCTTGATTCGATACCAAAATTTAGAAAGTAATCAATATGTTCGTAAGATTCCTGATACTTTTCGATGTAAGGCAAAGATGATTCGTAACTCATGATGCCATTTTGGGGGATGTCTGAATTTTGCTCCCCAGTTGTAAAGTCCGCAACTAACAGCCTGTTTTCAAACTCATTTTCTATGTCTAAATCAAAGGGATTGTTCTGTTCAGTCATATTAATGTCGCTCGCCTGAAAAACCCAAACTCCAGAGTTATTGAACAACATGTCAAAGAAAGGGTGCATGGTATTCAATAATTGTATTTGAACATCCACTTCAGGCAGGTCGCTGTTACAAATGCTTTGCCATTGGCTATTAATTGTCGCTAGGCTGATGCCCCCTGAATAGTTTACGTACTCAATCTCCTGCTCTTCAATAATCTCGATTTGAAACTGCATGGCTGCATTACTAATTGCCTGAGTCAGCAGTGAAATATTTTCTGGAGTGGGATCGCAAAACCAGTCTTGGTAGTGAGAGTAAAACAATGGAGGATCGGCCAATACCAATTCCGAGTATGGATTGTGCTCTAACAGGTAGGACAATGGGATTTGTCCATGACCAACATACTCTGAATAGCTTTCATATTCATAAATTGGCGTTAAAGCATCGTAAACACTGGTCAGTTCGGCAGCTGGTATAAATTTATAGTCATTAGATGAATCAGAAAAACTGTCAATATCACTCAACAGGCTATGAACAAATTCTGGAATTTCGTAGGAAGGGGCGTATTCGGTATATTGGCCTTCTTCTAACCTAAACATTGCTTTAATACGACTACGATATCGCACCGTTGCTATAAAATCTAAACTGGTATCCAGTACTAGTATGGTTTGATCTGCCGACGTTTTATCTTCATTAAAGCTGCTTTGATCGTACTCAACGGTCACGACAGAGCAAGTGTTTTCATCCGTATCGCAATTGATATCAGACAAACCTTGTATCTTACTTTCGATAAACACTTGAACCGAGTCTGTGCCTTCACAATTCTCTCCTTCAGCGCAACCATTGTCTTTAGCTGCACTGCATCCAAGTAGATTTAGCAATAGGGTTAAAGCGGCAAAATGAATTAAGCGATTCATAAGTTATGGCGTTGAGCTCCTGGTGAGTACCTATGTTTCCTGCGAAGTTCAGTACGAACCAATGTTAGATAGATTCTATTAAGGTATTAGTAATTGAGGGGCGGTGCCCCTCATTTCATTGGGATTCGCCAACCAATTCAAATAACTCTTGCTGATAATGTTTAAGTGGATCTTGTCGCTTACAAATGTAGCCAATACCCAGGGTATTCCAATCGCACAATGGTGTGCTCGTGCTCACACCCTCAGGTGTCATGATGCCCCAAATTTGCTTGATAAGCGTGTCGGTTAATTCAGCGTACTTTTGATTCAGTACCGAATTTTTAACATGTATGGCTCTAGATAAAGCCGCAGGAGACGCCCAAGAAGGTTGTACCGAACTTATCGGAAATGTTCCAAATCCAAGACTGTCGACTTCCATCATAGGAGTATCATTAGTTCTAAAAGGCCTTCTTTGTTCGATTCCAAAATTCACGAAATAATCAATCCACTGAATTGAATTCATTCGATTGTGCTTTAAACGAGGCAATAGATTAAACTCTTGTATTCCATCAGACGGCAGGCCCGAATCCCGCCTACCTGTGGTGTAATCGCCCACTAACATTCTATTGAAATACAAATCGAATGGATCAATATCAAAAGGGTTGTTAGATATCGTCATGTCGATATCTGTTGCTTGGAAGCTGAACACGCCTGCTTGAGTATAGAGTGCGGTAAAGAAAGGCTCTAGTGTATTTAACAGTTTCTCCGCATTTTCACTGCTAACCCAACCACCACAGAGCTCTTGCCAGCGAGACTCCACTGTTTTCTGAGTGTAACCTCCTGAATAGTTAACGTATTCAATATCCTGATTTATCAATACATCTTGTACGAAACTTTGAGTCGCTGTGATCACTCGGTTTGTTAGTTCGTTGATATTTGAATCATTCGGGTTGCAGAAAAGGTTTTGATTATCTCTAAAAAATTCGGGGCTTGGTGCTATGACAAATTCTGCCTCTGGATTGTGCTCCAAGAGGTATAAGAATGGAATAGTGCCGTGACCAATATCCTGAAAGAAGTCCCCGAAACCATAGTAAGGGTTAATGCTGTAATACATTTCGTCCAGCCATTCTGCGGGTACAAATACTGGTTGTTGATTAGCGCCTTTAAAGTTGTCAGCTTCAGTTAGAATGGTTTTAATGAATGCAGGTAATTCAATGCTTGGGTTGTGCTGTTGGTAAATTCCATTATTTATATTAAAAGCCGCTTTTACTCGACTACGATATCTAATGGTTGCTGGAAAATCTAAATAGCTATCCAGTACCAAAATGGTTTGAGTAGGGTCAGATTTTGAAGAATCAAATTGCCCATCGTTAAAATAAACAGTTTGCAATGTGCAATCAGTTTGAGAGGAGCAATCTATATTCTGTAGTTCGTTCGACTTCTGTAAAATCCAGTTATCAACTTCATCTCGATTAGCCAGCTCTAATGCGGTTACATATGGTATCGCTGCTATCAGAGCTAAGGCTGCTAAAAATAGCTTTTTCATGACAATATCCTAAATATTTTGTTTTACAGTTAATCTGTCGATGGCAGAGGAAACATAGTAGCTGGCTCGTTCTCTGCCATACTCGTTGAGCAATGGAAAGAAAACAGCGTCATCGTAATAGTTCACGATCTGTTGGTTGAACCCATCTTCAAACCCTGCTTCATATAAAAAATTGATAAGTACGTTAGGATCAGTGAATTCTGAAATATCTTTTTCTTTAACCATAATCCGTAGAAGCTTTTCTAGATCGTATTGCCGGCCTCGCTCAATATTTTTACCGGATTCCAGAGTGGTATTTAATTGCCCTGCTAGATCACTAGTGGTTAAGTAAAGTTCTGACGGATCTCCTTCTTTCGCTTGTTGTGCCAAAAGTCTTATGGCATACACTCTTGCTAGTCCTTGGTTTTCGCCGAATTCAGTTTGTGCATAAGAAGGGTTTAAAATAATTTGTTTAGCGACATCTAGGGTATTGTGTGCTTCAAGCAGTTGCGATAGCTCTTGACGCTGTAGGTGGTCAGCGTTGAAGTAATTGCCCATTGAGTGCATTCTCTGAAATGAGGCGTCTAGAGATGCTGAAGTAACTGTATCTTCAAACTCTGGCAGCGGATGTGAACGCTCCAATTTTTCTAGGAAGATTTTGTCTTGTTTGCTCACAAAATCTTCAACCGCAGGTTTATCTGCCTCCGAAATAGAGGAGCGTTGGCTAGGTATGTCTTCTGATTGCACCTCAGAGTGTGAAGAAAGGCTAACGATGTCTACTGGTACTGGTTGGGAATCTAAATAAAGATAAGAAAATGAAGTAAGTGCTAAAGCTCCCACAATAAGCAGAGTAACAATATTTTTATTCATAATGAGTAACCCTAAATAAGTAAAGGGAGGCAAGGCCTCCCTAATTAGTTTTTATTTTTATTGGCGTAGAAGTACTTCACCTAATTCAGAAGAAAGCTGGTTCTGCCAGATCAAATCACCCACGAAGAAATCTTCAGCAATGATAATGTGGCTAGCTTTATCTGAAGTTTCTGTTTCGAAGTTATAAACAGGTTGATCAGTCGCTTCTCTAGATATTGCAGTTACCTCTACAGCAACTTTAGAATTAGCATCAATGAATGCGCTACCAACGGCTACGTCTTTAGCAGCTACCATCATTCCGTCTGCCAGCAACATGCCGTGGAACTGGGTTACCTTCAATACACGACCATCGGCCATTTCAAAAACATACAGAGCTTTCTCCTCATCACCCTTAGTAAGGGTTTTGATGGCAAAGTCTGTCGTGCTAAGAGTGTCCAGGTCTGTGTCACCTTCAAGGGCTACCAGTCTGTGGTCACCAGTCACATCTTTAGCCGCAACCAGCTCAATTCCGCCAGAACCTAAGGAGAATGTAGAAATAGTTGTATCCGCTTCGAAACAACCACACTTACAAATAGCCCTTACTTCGTTACGGCGGTTAATCACAGGATAGAAGCCATTTTTTACACCCCACTCATGAGCTCTTCGAGTGATTAGGTTTTCTTCCAATGCGTAGTCTAATTCAACCTTACATTCAGCGAATGAGATTGGATCACCCACACAACGACCAGTATTTTGGCTGGCATTAGCATCTGCCTGAAATGCAGGCAAATCCATTGGTCCAGATATAGCGACTTGTGAAAAACCCAGTGTTGCTAAAGCAAAAGTTAGCGCCTTTAAAATTTTCATATTAATTCCTTTAATTTATATTTTATTGTTACTGCTCACTTTCAACCGATGCTGACCTAGCTTGAGTCAGAATCGCTGAAACCATTAGTACTCGACTTTTAACGTCACATTTTTAAATGAGGTGTAGCCATAGACTTGGAAATACCAAGTTCCTGCTTTTGGATTTTTGATGATGCAACGCTCATCGCTGCCAACATTTTCAGATGCGCAGTCAAAATCGAATGGCAATGGGGTAACGCCTCTACGAACATAAAGATCAGGGTCACCTGAACCACCACCTAAAGTTGCGACAATGGTTTTAGTGCCTGCTGGAATTTTTAACGAGAAGTTTTGTGCTGAATTAGCAGCACCTGACACCACTTTGGTTAATCCATTGGAGCCTTTTGATTTAGCATAAACCAACTGATTTGGTGAGCCAGTTCTTGGGTCTTTTACAACGTTTTTCGTTGAAGAGTCATCTAGCAATTTCGCAAGATCTGTAGTGCTTAGGCTTGGTTTTTTGTCATAGTAGAGCGCTGCTACACCAGCAACATGAGGTGTTGCCATTGAAGTGCCGCTGATGGTTCTAGTCGCGCCATTATTGCCGATCCATGCAGATGTGATGTTAGAACCCGGAGCGAAAATATCAACACAGCGACCATAGTTAGAGAATCCTGATCGATTATCACTAACGGTCGTCGATGCAACCGTGTAAGCATTTGCTGCCGAAGCGGGAGAGCGATTACAAGCATCGGTGTTTTCATTACCTGCTGCTACCGCGAAGAAAATACCCTGGTCAACTGCTGAGTTCACAGCATTGTTTATTGAAGTTGAAGTGCCGCCACCAAGGCTCATGTTTGCAACAGAAGGGCCACCATCATTTTTGCCAGCATTAGCTACCCAGTTGATGCCGCTAACTACACCAGAGACCGAGCCACTGCCATTACAGTTCAGAACACGTACACCCACTAGGCGGACTTTTTTGGCGACACCATAAACTGAACCGCCGACTGTGCCTGCTACATGAGTACCATGACCGTTACAGTCATTAGCATTTGAATCGTTATCAACGAAATCGTAACCAGATTTAGAACGACCACCGAACTCATTATGAGAATTCAAAATACCGGTATCAATGATGTATGCGGTGACAACATTACCGTCATCATCGACATTGTACTGGTTGTCCAGTGGAAGATTACGTTGGTCGATACGGTCAAGGCCCCAAGTAGGGTTTGCTTGTTGAGCACTGAAAATAGGAGAAATTGAAATAGTCTTGTCCTGTTCAACATATGCAACATCTGAACGGGACAGGATGTATTGCAATTGAGTTGCGTTGGCTTTAACAACTGCACCGTTTAGTACTTCGCTATAAGTTGCCAATACTTGGGTTTGAATAACACTTTGAATATCAGCAGTAACAGACTGAGTAAACTGCTCAGAAGACTGAGTTGTCATTTCAGGTGTTTTATATACCACGATGTACTGATCTTTAATGGCATCTGAACCAGAAGCCGGAAAGAAATCTGCACCATGGGCTGATATCGACGCTGCTAAAGTAAGCCCAACTGCGTACAGACAATTGAATGTGCGCTTGAATTTCATTTTTTATTTTCCTTTTTTAAATTGTTTACGCTCCATGAAGCTCTTATGAAAAAAACATTACGCTCATAAAAGTACTGCTCAAGAGGGATCAGTTTGCTTTGAAAAATATTAATAATGCTAAGAAGCAGAATGCTGTTACATCTGTTCAAAGCGAAAATAAAAATAAACACGCACATAATTTGTGGCAAATTAATTGTCAGTGAAATGTGGAGTGGCCCGCATCGAAAATTGAATTAAAAAATTTTGAAATATAATTCGCTGTTATTAATAATTTCTAAAAAAAATAATAAAAGAAAAGTATTTTTCAGATTGGTTTTATAGGCCATCTAATTTAATAGAGAGTATATTTAGATATTTTTAATTATGATTTTTGAGTATTTATTAGTGAATAGAAATAGAGGTGTTTTATGGGTGATTAACAATTTAATGGTGCAAAACTATAATGGATAAAATAAGATGGTCAAGTAGATGAGTTATATTCTTTATGCGAAAAGAATAACCTGCTTCTTTAGATTTTCTCAGATAATAGATTGGTTGCTTATTTTCATGAATAAAAATTAGATCTGGTGATAAGAACATTGCTGTATTTATGTTAGATACCCCTACCACCAGAACTTAATTCCTACTCTTCTGGGGTAGGTGCATTAGTAAAGATTATCTTGAAAGTATCAGGAAATTCTTCAAAGTTGAATTCTCTCGTAGCATGTATGTAGTTCCAAGTCTTTCCAAAATCATTTGACACAACCACTGATCCATCCATGCAGTTGACAACTAATTCTGAATCTATACTCGCTTTATAAGAAAAGTAGAAACAAGTTGATGGTAGCTCCGAAATCTTGCTCCAAGAATTACCTGAGTCATTTGTAATCATTACAATTGCTGAATAATTTTTATCTTTATTTTTTGAGAAAATTCCAATAGCTTTTTTTTCATCTGTTGGGTAGGTTGATTGTAGTTCAGAACCACTAGGTTTACCCTCAGAAAAAGAAATCCATTTTTGATCACTAAAACTAAAGTGTGAATTTCTTTTTATTCTTCCAAAAAATTTGACTTCAGAGCTACCTCTGATTGCGCCATTATGCATTGGCCCAGACTTAAATATATTTAGTGATTCCTTGTTATTGGTTTTGTTAATTAGGTTTATAGTATGCTTTTTGCTGTGGCTATATACTATTAGATTATTATCAACTACTTCTGAAAAGTCGAATGAGATATCTCTATGTAATCTGCCGTAACCATCTTTGAATTCATAAATTGGAACAGCTATGCCATCCTCAACGTTAAGCTTATAGAATTTAGTATAGTCACCGGATATTGCAGTAGCGATAATATTGTTTTTGTCATGAGCCGTTATATCTACAACTCGAAATATCGGGTCAATACCCGAAATGATCCCGGTGACTGATCCTTCAAGATTGAATTTGTATATTGAACCAAACTCGCCACCAGCAAAATATAATTCGCCATGCTTTTCAAGTGCATTAAGCGTATGGTGTCCAAGCCTAAAGCTTGTGCCTTTTGTGTGATTTACTATCGTACCTAACTTACCTAAAAGAAATAAGTTTCCATCTATTCTGTATGTTGCTTCGATTGAGGTAGCAGAAGACAGGCTATTCATTAGGGATTCAGAATCAAAAGCAAGATTGTTTTGCCATGATTCAGGGGCATTATTATAACCGTACTTATTTATTTTTTCGTTGAACAATCGAGATACCCTCTTGAAATTATTGCCATTTGATTCAGACCAAAAAACAATATAATTAGAAAGGTCAAAAAACAGTTGCCCTTTGTATTCTGTTTGGTGGAAGACAAGGGTGCCTAAATCAATAGTTTCTCCCGTTTTGACTTCAAATGAAGCAAACGTTTGTGGTATTAGCGCTTTTATATGGAAGTCCATATCAGAATAGTTATGCTCTGAAAAAAGGTATCCTAGACGATATTTTCCTGGCTTTAGAAACCCAGCATATAACTGTGAGTCAGAGTTTTTATTCACAGGATAGATTCCTGGTAGTGGATAAAAATCTGGATTAGTACTTTGATCATCTTTCCATATTACTATTTCATTCCAAGAGTGAAGCTGCCCGGTAATATGAGTAGAGTTTGAAATCGTTTCAATCAATACTAGCCCCTCTTCTGTAGGTGGTTGAGACAATTCAGAGAATTGTTGTATCCCTGCTCGAGGTATAGTCTGGCAAGCAGTTAATAAGAAAGCCAAGATTAAAAGGGCTATAAATTTCATAATTGCTGATTTCCATTTAAAGTTTCATTTTGAGTAATAGCCAAGAATTCTAGGATAATTACTTAGTATAATAGAATGTTAGAATCAGTGAGCCTCATCCCAATTATCCCCAACGCCAACATCCACTACTAAGGGTACATCCAAATTCGCTGCTGACTGCATCCTAAATCTTACACCTTTAACAAAATCTTCTAATTGTTGCTCAGCTACTTCAAAAACTAATTCGTCATGGACTTGCATAATCATTCGAACATCAAGTTTGATGTTGTCTAGCCAAGTTTGTACATCAATCATCGCGCGTTTAATAATATCAGCTGCGGTTCCTTGCATAGGGGCATTAATCGCTGTGCGCTCTGCCGCTTGGCGAAGCATGTGTTTGCTACTTTTAATATCTGGTAAATAGAGGCGACGACCAAAGATTGTTTCTACGTACCCGGTTTCAGCAGCTTCGGTTCTGGTTTCATCCATATAACGTTTTACTCCTGGATATCTTTCGAAATACAGATTGACATATTGCTGGGCATCTTTTCTACCTATGCCCAGTTGTTTGGCTAAGCCAAATGCTCCCATTCCATATATGAGTCCAAAGTTAATGGCTTTGGCGCTACGGCGTTGTTCGCTGGACACCTCATCTTCAGCCAAGTCAAATACTTCCGCAGCGGTTGCTCGGTGAATGTCTTTCCCTTCTTTAAATGCTGTAATTAGATTTTGATCCTGGCTTAGATGGGTCATTATGCGTAACTCTACTTGGGAGTAATCCGCAGCTACCAATTTATAGCCTTTAGGTGCGACAAATGCGCGGCGAATGGCATGACCTTCTTCAGAACGAATTGGAATATTTTGCAGGTTAGGTTCGTTTGAGCTGAACCTTCCAGTAGCTGCGCCGGCCTGGTTGTATGTGGTGTGAATGCGCCCGGTTTCTTCATTGATCATGGTGGGCAGCGGATCAGTGTAAGTACCAATTAGTTTTCTTAAGTGACGGTATTCCAGAATAAATTTTGGTAGGTCGTAGGTGAGCGCTAATTCGCTTAGGACTTCCTCATTAGTAGAGGGTTGTCCAGTTTTGGTTTTGCTGATGACTGGCAGCTCTAGTTTTTCAAATAAGATTTTGCCCAGTTGTTTTGGTGAGTCTAAATTGAATTCTTCTCCGGCAATGTCATGTGCCTGTTTCTCTAATGAGTTTGCTCGCTCTTTAAAATTGTCGCTGATGCTTTTGAGGTAGTCTTTATCCAAAAAGGCACCATTTTGTTCAACGCGCGTCAGTACAGGCACAAGTGGCTGTTCAATGCCGGTAAACACATTCTTAAGCTCATTTTGTTGACTTAGTTTTGCATCTAACCAGACGTTAAGGCGTAGTAAATGGTCAGCACGTTGGGCCATGTAGGGAGTGCTGGTTTGCAAGGGTAGATTTTCAATAGGCGTCTGTTTCGCGCCAAATGGCCCTGCAATGTCGACCAATGTTTGTGGTTCAGCGTTTAGGTAACGGCGGAATAAATTGTCGGCGCTGAAGGCTTCGAATTTACTATCTAATTCAGTAACTCGCTTTAAAGTGCTGTCAATTACGAAGGATTTTAAAAACACATCGGCTTTGGCGTTGGCTAATTTAATTCCGTAGAGACGCAGTTTATGGCGTATCGCTTTAAAGTCATGACCAATTTTTTTGATGTCATAACTTTCTAATAGAGGTTTGAGTGTTGAGAACACTGTGTGTTCATCTAATAAAGGGGGTATGCCTTCTTCCGTGCATAAGAAGGGAATGTAGTAGCCTTTGCCAGCTTCAGCGCTGACACTTAAACCCAATAGTTTTGCTGAAAGGTAATGGCCCTTCGTAGATTCAAGGTTAAGTGCCATGTGTTTACTTCGACTGATTTCAGAGTAAAGCTGGTTCAGGCCTTCATTGGAAACAATGCATTTGGCGTCGGTCTCTTTTGGAAAGTCGAGGTCGATGTCTTCTATTTCGCCGGAGTCATTAGACTCCGCTTTGGTGGATCGTGTACCTGAACCCTGGCCGGCTTTCAGATCTCCGCCCATTTGTTTCACCCAAGAACGAAATTCCATCTCAGTGAACAGCTCTAGCAACTTGTCATTATCAATATCACTGTGCTTGAGCTCACTGATGTTCTGTTCCAACTCGACATCGCATTTAATGGTAGCTAACTGGTAGCTCAAGTAAGCGGAGTCCTTGTGTTCCTCCAACTTCTTATGCATGGTTTTGGCGCCGCGAAATTCTAAGTCTTTGATTTTTTCGAGGTTGTCGTATAAGTCATCTAAGCCGCCTAATCCTGCAATTAGCGCAGTGGCGGTTTTGTCACCGACTCCAGGTACGCCTGGGATGTTGTCTACTTTGTCGCCCATTAACGCTAGGTAATCAATAATGTGTTCCGGGCCGAAACCATATTTTTTTGTGACGCCGTCAGGGTCTAAAAACTCATTCTTCATGGTGTTTACCAGGGTGACGTGAGGGCTCACTAACTGTGCCATATCTTTATCACCGGTAGAAATTAAACAATCATGACCCGAAGCTGTGGCTTGGGTGGCAAAGGTGCCAATCACATCGTCAGCCTCTACCCCGCTGATGCTGATTAAAGGCAAGCCCATGGCGTTAATAATGTCGTGAATGGGTTGAATCTGGCTGCGCAGCTCATCTGGCATGGGTGGGCGATTGGCTTTGTACTCAGAGTACATTTCGTTTCGAAACGTGGGGCCTTTAGCATCAAATATCACCGCAATAGTGCTGTCTGGATACTGGTCTACTAAAGAGCGGATCATATTCACTACCCCTTTTACTGCACCTGTTGGCTGGCCTTTGCTGTTATTGAGCGGCGGTAGGGCATGAAAGGCACGAAACAAATAGGAAGAGCCGTCTACCAGAACGACGGGGTAGTTTTTGTTGGTCATAAAGAACCCAGAGTTGGAGTGATTTTTTGAGCCGGAAATTATAACGGCAAAGGTAAGGAAGTGCTCAAGGGGTTTGGAGTTAGTGCTTAACGTTCTTAAATACTTGTTGAAAGGCGATTTCTAAATCCGGTATTAAGTGTTCATGTTTTTTATGAATAAAAGAATGTACGCTGAATGACTTTAAAGGCTTAGGGTAGATGAGCGTCCATCTGCTTGAATCAACCCTGTGACTCTGAGCTAAACCTTTCCGATAATGGGGTGAGCCAACAAAAAATATGTTGTCTCGGTTTTCGAGCATATTTTGAACCGTTTCTATATCGTTCACTGTGAGAATGTCTTGAGTAATAACATGGCTTAGGTGATCGAAATAACGGAAGCCACTCATTCCAACTACTTTTAACTCATTAAGCTGAGCAAAGCTTTGAACATCATCTGCGTGAATACTCCATGCATAGAGATCAAAATGGTCAATGGGTACAGAAATTGGGATTAAATCCGGAGCGATGGGTTGGATAAACATACCTCTAAAGGCGTCGCCATGATAGTTACCCTGATTGGCTTGATCCAATGCGCGTTTGCCAGGTAATGGAACGATTTCTAATTCATGCCCTGCCAGCTCGAATGCCTTGGGTAGCAAGTTCGCCCATTCTAAATTGGCTTTGTAAATCTCCTCAGCAACAGTAAGTCTTACCGTTTCCGAGAAGGCAGTACTGCTAAAAAATATACTAATTAAGAAAAGACTAAGAAAGCGCATGGTAATATTCCATAGATTCCTAAGATAACTATAGACAGTATGCTAATTATCAGGGCTTAATTCAGATAAATCTGTGAAGAAATGAAGCAATTTTTGTAGTCCCTTATGTCCGTTTATACCAATATTACTGAGTCGATGCTCAATGAGTTCTTATTTCGTTACGATCTTGGCAAGCTAAGAAAGTTCAAAGGCATAGATGGGGGCACAGACAATACCAACTATTTTGTGAGCACTGATCAGCATGAACTAGTGCTGACTATCTTCGAAAACCTGCCAGCGGATGAGCTGCCATTTTTTCTGAGCCTTGGAGATCATCTCCATCAACAGGGGTGCAAAGTAGCCCAGCCATTCCATGATAAGTCGGGCGATATTTTAGAGCATATTGCGGGTAAACCAGCGGTTTTATTTGAGCGCTTAAAGGGTGGTCATATCCCTGTCCCATCACAGGAGCAATGTTTTCAAATCGGTAAAGCTTTGGGCGAGATACATAATGCTTTAGACGGCTTTAGTGGCGATCGCAAACATCAATTAAGCCTTATCCAGCTTAAGCAGAATATGCCGAGCTATCAGAAACTATTGTCTAATATGCAGTTAGATTTGTTAAATCAAGCGCTCGATTTACTAAAAGCGATTCCGCAAGACCTCCCTACTGGAGTGATTCATGCCGATCTGTTCCACGACAATGCATTGTTCGATGGGGATAGGTTAGCGGGTATTATTGATTGGTATTTTGCAGGTATCGATTTTTACGCTTTAGACTTGGCGATTATCATTAATGATTGGTGCCGTCATGGTCTGACTTTTCAGCAGCTAAAAATTGATGCATTGATTGCAGGCTATGAAGGTAGACGGAAATTACTACCCAGTGAATTTAAGGCGCTGCCCCTTTTCCAAATTCAGGCTGCCATGAGATTCTGGCTAACTCGAACCTGGGTGAAAGATCAATTAAAAGACAGTGATCAAGAACAAGTGACCATAAAAGCACCAGAAGAAATGGAGCAATTACTCAGGTCACTTATAGAAAATTATAAAGACTAGGGCCTGTTCACACTAATTATTTCTTTGCTGTTGAGCTTACAAAGAGCTCAGTCGAGGCGCGATGAGAGACGTTTAGCTAGCTAAATGAACGAA
>JANQHX010000050.1 GCA_028282465.1 Gynuella sp. | reverse complement strand
ACCTTATCTACAAATGAGCTGCTGTGAAATTTATTCAACAAAGACTGTATTACCCTTAAAATGCCCTCACATTCAAACCTGTATGGACGCAATGTCGTCTTCCCAGATACCTTATCGTTGATTGATAACTAGGATAGCTCTCATGAAATTTGTTGAATGGATTAAAACTCAGTGGCAACGCTTAATGACTAAGCTGCCTGGTCACTGGATAGTGAAAGTAACAGGTGTCAGCTTAGTCGGGTACCTGTTCTTAGTTATAGTCCTAGGTATTTATTGGTCAGCAGAGCCAGATCTATTTAACGTCCAAAACACCAGCATCGAGAAGGCCGAATTAAAAGGGCACGATAGAGTCGTAGGTTATGCGACAGTGTCTACTTTACACACAATCGGTACCACTTTACTTGAAAAGCAGGGGGGGTATTTAAGTAACGACATTACTCCTCCTGGGATTTGGTTGGACAATATGCCGTCGTGGGAGTTTGGTGTCGTCACTCAAATGAGGGATTTATCCAGAGCTTTAAGAAAGGATATGTCCAGAAGTCAGTCTCAATCTACAGAAGATCCTGACCTAGCCATCGCTGAACCCCAATTTCATTTTGACAACAGCAGTTGGGCGTTTCCCGCCACTGAATCTGAATACCGCCGGGGACTCAATTATCTTGAGCGGTATTTAGACCGTTTAGCCGATCAGGATAACTCGAAAGCTCAGTTTTTTGCTCGTGCTGATAATTTAAACACTTGGCTAATGGACGTTGAAACTCGCTTAGGGTCATTGTCACAACGGTTGAGCGCGAGTGTAGGGCAGATTAGAGAAAATACAGATCTTTCCGGGGATCCTGCTGCTCAACAATCAACTTCAACGGTAAGCCGTGAAGAGGTAAAAACCTCTTGGTGGGATATAGATGACGTATTCTTCGAGGCCCGTGGTACTGCCTGGGCGTTGTCGCATATGCTCAGAGCAGTAGCGATAGATTTTGATTCAGTGCTAGAGAAAAAGAATGCAACAGCTAGTTTAAATCAGATCATTCGCGAGTTAGAGGCGACTCAGCAAAACATTTGGTCGCCTATGATTCTCAATGGTTCAGGGTTTGGAATGCTCGCCAATCACTCTTTAGTTATGGCCAATTACATTTCACGGGCTAATGCCGCCATTATTGATTTAAGAGACTTGTTACAAAACGGTTAACGGTTGATAGTCTTTCTCAAATTTAAGGACTACTGAGGTATTTATTCAGTAGTTCTTGAGATTTGGTTTCACGAAGTGTTTTTATCTCAGTCCAGAATTGCTCAGCCTTGTCAGCATGATGTTGGTAAAATTCATTCGACACAGGCACATACCAATTAGTGCTCAGAAATGGGATTGGCAGTACTGTGATCTCATCAGAAAGGTTCAGTTTCTTTGCCAGTTGCTCACCAGCTAATTGCTCAAAAACATAACCGTCTAATCGGCCTTGAGACACTAGCCTAAAACCCTGAGCCGCAACAATATTCATATCAGGAATGGCTTCAAGTTCAATAAGTTTGTCATAGGCAATATAACCTGAAGGCGCAGAAACGCCATATCGCAGATTTTTGAACTCCAAACCGTTCCAAACTAGGTCGGTGTCTTTTTTAACGAAGACTGAGTAGATTGACGTCCAAATATGCCGCTGGGAATCTAAACTTCCATCCAATGCTTTTGGAAAGGTCGCCTTAGAATCCCTGGCTTCAGACCAAATCATTCCAAACACCGCATCAATAGATCCGTTGTAAAACTGCGCCACACATCGTTTCCAAGGAAGCCTTGTGTATTCTACCTGCAAATTCACGGCAAGAGCCGCTTCTCGAGTCAAATCAACCAGCAAGCCTCGGTGTTCACCTTTTCCAAAGATAAATGGCTTAAAGGTTTGCTCTTCATAACAAATGGAAATGACGTCTTGGCCCTGGGTATTGAGGCTGAATACACAAAGAAAGGTGATGAGTAGTAGAAGTTTTGCGCCAGTCATGTGAAATCCATCATTTAGATAAGCGCAGTATAGACAGCAGGGCAATGGTCTGCCCTGCTAAATAGAAGTTAACCTTGGTAGGCCGCGGCAGCCTTGATAATAGCTTCGCGGGCTGCTTCAACGCCTTTCCAGCCGTCAACCTTCACCCATTTGCCGACTTCCAAATCTTTGTAGTTCTCAAAGAAATGAGCGATTTGATCTCTCAGCAGTTGAGGAACGTCTTCAATGTCTTGGATGTCATCATAAATCTTGGTCAGTTTACTGTGTGGAACAGCAACCAACTTGGAGTCTTTACCTGCCTCATCAGACATTTCTAAAATGCCAACAGGACGACAACGAACCACTGAACCTGGCGCCACTGGATAAGGGGTAATGACTAGGATATCCAATGGATCACCATCATCAGCAAGGGTGTTGTTGATGTAGCCGTAGTTGGCTGGGTAGAACATTGGTGTTGCCATGAAGCGGTCAACGAACAAGGCGTCGTAGTCCTTTTCGATTTCGTACTTAATTGGGTCATGGTTAGCAGGAATTTCGATAACCGTGTAAAAGTCGTTTGGTAAATCCTTACCAGCAGGAACTTGATTGAAGCTCATGGAATGCCTCTGTGATTAGATGGGGTTAATAAATCGGGGCAGATTATAGGGAGTTGGCGTGGCTACGCCAACCAAGCATTAGTATAAGTGAGTTATCTTACTAACGGTGCTTCAACTTCTTCACGTTTTTCAGCATCGAACAGATGTTCAATTAAGGTCAAAGCAAAGTCCAATGCAGTACCTGGGCCGCGAGAGGTGATGATATTGTCATCGACTTTCACTGGGTCATTGGTGATTTCAATGCTCGAAGTATCTTCTGCTTCTAGAGCGCCTGGATAGCAAGTGATTTGTTTTCCGTTAATGACCCCAGACTCAATCAGAGCTTTGGGTGCCGCACAGATAGCGCCAATTAGCCCGTTATTTTTGTGCTGAGACTTAATGATAGATTGCAGTGTTGGTGAATTTTTAAGGTGGTCGGCTCCCGGCAAACCCCCTGGCAGGGCAATCAGATCGAACTGCTGATTTTCAATATCTTTTAGTGAGCAGTCAGCCATTAACTTTGCGCCTCTGGATGCCAACACCTCTAACCTTTCATCCAAGCTGGCGCGAACGACCTGAGCGCCCGCTCTGACTAGTAGATCGGTTACAGTAATGGCTTCCAATTCTTCACAGCCGTTAGCTAAGGGTACTAAGACGGTCTTGGTCATTTCTGCTTTTCCTAGTTGAAAATTACTGTCTAATTTAGAGGTAGCAGGCAATAAAACAAGGGCTATTTCTGGCTCTGCCAATCCGCGAGCAATTCCTCAACCTGCTTTTTTTCGGCTTTAGTCAAAGGCTTATATTGTCTTCCATAAGGCCATCCATATCCCCAACGATACCAGTTTGGAAAAATCGGATGGCCGCCAAATCGAACGCCTAGAAACATATTGTCAGCCAAAATGGCATCCCCAGTGACTCTAGCGACGCAGCGTTTGAGCTCCACATCTGCCATAAGTCGTTGATCCGAGGTACCACCTTGCCAATAAGCGATGTCGTGTTCAACACAGCAATCAAGCCAGAGGTCTGGTTGAGTTGGCCAACCATCTGGGAAAAGTGAGCAGCCATCACTGCTAAAAGGTGTAAGTGATTTGGCTGTGCCAAATAAGGCACAGCCAGAGAGTGCCAACGAAGCAGCACTGAGAGTTAGACCCTTTGTAAGCCTATCTTTTACTGATGTTTTCAAACAGCTCAAAATAATTTGGGAAGGTTTTAGATGTGCATTTGGGATCATTAATGGTGATTGGATTGTCACCAAATGCAGCCAATGAGAAGCACATTGCCATGCGGTGATCGTCATAGGTGTCAATCGCTGCGGATTGAACTTCAGCAGGAGGGTTAATCACAATATAGTCCTCACCTTCTTCTACCTCAGCACCAACTTTGCGCAGTTCAGTAGCCATTGCAGACAGACGATCTGTTTCCTTAACTCGCCAATTGTAGATGTTCCGAATGGCGGTTTGTCCTTGGGCGAATAAAGCTGTGGTCGCAATCGTCATGGCAGCGTCAGGAATATGGTTTAAATCTACGTCTACTCCCATTAATTCACCTTTCTCCACTTCAATCCAATAATCGCTCCAAGTGACTTTTGCGCCCATTTGTTCGAGCACTTCAGCAAAGCGCGAGTCTCCTTGAACACTGGCGTTGCCGGTGCCATGGACGCGAACTTTACCACCACCAATAGCAGCGGCGGCAAGAAAATACGAGGCAGAAGAAGCATCCCCTTCAACCATAATCTCCCCCGGAGATTGATAGGTCTGGTTGCCAGTGATCTCAAAACTTTGATAGCTGTTATTCACAACTGTGACGCCGAACTTAGCCATGACATCCAGAGTAATGTCTATGTATGGTTTCGAAACCAATTCACCATCGACTTCAATGGTTAGGGTATCTTTTGCCAGAGGTGCAGCCATCAACATAGCTGTTAAAAACTGGCTAGAGATATTACCTTTAATGCTGACTTTTCCACCTTTAAGGCCGGTACCGGTAATTTTTAAAGGTGGGTAGTTTTCATCTTTCAAATACTCAACTTGAGCACCAGTTTGGCGTAAGCAATCCACTAAATCCCCAATGGGGCGCTCATACATCCGCGGCTCGCCAGTGAGGGTGAATTCACCTTCACCTAGACAAAGGGCAGCTGTTAACGGACGCATAGCTGTGCCTGCATTGCCTAAGAACATCTCAAGCGCTTCATTAGAAGATAGCGCGCCACCCTTACCTGTGAGTTCACAGACGGTATTGTTCTCGCTCAGCTGATATTGAATACCCAGAGATTTGAGTGCATTGAGCATATGGCGAATGTCATCACTGTCCAGCAGATTAGTGATTTTGGTAGTGCCTTTGGCCAATGCCGCTAGCAACAGTATTCGGTTAGAAAGACTTTTTGACCCAGGAATGGATACCTCTCCATCAACAGATTGGATAGGATTTAAAACAAGTTGCTCCATTAGATTTTTTTAACAGGTTAAATGATAGGTGAAAAGATTATACCCATGAAGCCGTTGTAAATCAGCCTAGAAATGAAACTCTAGGCTGATTTAGAGTGGTTAATCTGCGATTGAAAGTTTTACGACTAATATGTCGGCGGTAATTCGATCAAGAATCTTCTCAGCAGTGTGTCCAACTAGAAGACGATTTAAACCGTGGCGATGTAGTGCACCCATCACCACCATATGACTGTCGTTTTCATAGAGAAAATCGGGAATGATTGAACTTGGATTCCCTGTTTCTAAAAACACTTGCTCAGGATCTACGTCCATTTTATTTGCCAAATCAGTTAGGGCATTGTCATGTTGTTTGTGTATTTGGTCGGTAATTTCCGTTGCATCCAGCGCAGGTTGATCTAAATAAATGAGTAAAGGCGTTGGGTCATAAACATGCAGCACGTTTAACTTGGCTTGTAATTCAGCTGCAAAACGCTTCGAGAAATTCAGAATATGCTCATCTAACTCTGGGGGTTTATCATTAGTGTTAACCGGATCAACCGCGGCGGTCATTGACATGTTCTCACTCCACGGTTCACTTTTGGTTAGCAGTAGTGGCGTTTCGCACTGACGAATAAGATCCCAATCCGTGTGAGAAAAAAATGTGCGCTGAATGACATTTTGATGGTGAGTAGTTTTAATAACTAAATCCGCAGGGTTTTCTTCTAAATACCTGATGATGGCTTCTGACGGATGCTTATCCCAAAGTGCGACACACTCAACTTCTAAACCTTGAACAACCAAACCAGTTGTACGTTCTTCCAATGCTAGTTGAATTCTGTGTATAAATGCTTCTCTTGCCTGTTCGGCCTTTTCAGGATCAATACCAGGGTTATGTGCTAGAGAGCTACTGTAACCCGAACTGAATAAAACGACTTTTGAATTAAGTTTTTTCGCGAGTTGAGCTGCTTTGTTCAAAGCAACCTCGTTGTCCTCTGCTGGATCAACCAGAACCATAATTCTTTTGTGTGAAAACATAAGGCATCCTCCTGAAGTGGCCTTTGTAAAAACCAGCTTAGTCGGTTTTTTAAAGACAAACTTGATTCATATCAGAAGGAAAGAACCAGTGTGGTTATTGATGTCAATATACAGTCAATATGTATGCACAGATCAATTAAGTAGGAAACTACAATACTGATAAATGACTAAATCAGAAATTAGAATATTATTTTATAACTCAACTTTATTTGTAAAAAAGATCCGTTACAACCAGTTTGATATCATCTAAATAATGTACTCAAAAAGTTTCACAACCTTTTGTACACCACCAACAGTAGACGCCAACTCGACAGCCTCTTCACCAATTTTTTCTGGCACAATTCCCATCAAGTAAACAACGCCATTCTCTGTAATGACAGTCACTTTTTTGGAAGGAAAGTCATCTGCTGCGAACATTTTTGAGCGAACTCTCACGCCTAACCAAGAGTCGTTCGCCCTTACTCCTACTGATAGTTTATTACCAATAGATATTTCGTTATGGACTGATTTTACTTTCCTAACTTCACTCGCAACTGCGGTTATTTCATCAACCAGTTCTTGGTTAGGCAGTTGTCCAACAATTAACACTTTGCCATTGTGAGAAACTACCCTCACTCGATAGTTTTCAAGTTCAGGGTCAAGGTTCAGGATTGCGACTTTTACTTTTACTTCAATGCTGTTGTCATCAATCACTTCGCCCATGGTTCGGCTACCTGGATCTTCCTCCAAGTTGTTACCAGAAGTTCTATGAATCATAGAACTGCATCCAGCCAATAAGACAATAACAATGAATAAAGATATGGATCGTAAATTCTTTAACATGAATATTTCCTAACCCTTAACCTATGAACCAAATAAAAGATTATCAATTAAGTCGCATAAGCAGTGGATCACCACAATGTGAACTTCTTGAATGCGGCAGGTGCTAGTTGAAGGGACCCTAATTTCGATATCATCGCTGCTAAGTAGGGGCGCCATTGACCCTCCATCTTTTCCTGAAAGACCGATGACTCTCATGCCAATTTCGTGGGCAGCTTTGACCGCTTCGTTTACATTTTCAGAATTTCCACTAGTCGATATTGCAATCAAGATGTCTTGTGGATTACCCAAGCCTCGCACCTGCTTAGAAAAAATCTGATTAAAGTGATAGTCATTACCTATGGATGTGAGAGTGCTCGAATCAGTAGTTAATGCGATAGCTGGCAAGGCAGGTCGTTCCATTTCGAAACGATTGAGCAGCTCGGCAGAAAAATGTTGGGCGTCTCCCGCAGAGCCGCCGTTGCCACAAGCCATAACCTTGCCATTGTTGAGCAAACTGTCCCGGATGGCCTCGGCTGCTCTGGCAATTTCAGGTGTTAATACTTCCACTGACAACTGTTTAGTTTCAATGCTGTCGACAAATGCTTGTGTGATTCTTTGGTGAATATCCACTGTTCTTAAACCTCAAATGCGCCGCTAATCCATTCGAACTCGAAGGGAATACCTCTTACAGCAACCACATCAAAACGACAACTCGGAGGTGAGTGACTGAATTTGCTTTGAATGTATTGGTGAGCGGCTAATATTATTCTTTGTTGCTTTGTTCTGGTAACGCTTTCTGCGGGGAGGCCATATTCAGTTTTTTTTCTGAATTTAACTTCTACAAACACCAGTACGTCGTCTTGTTTCATAATCAGATCAATTTCTCCTCCCTTGACCCGATAGTTTTTTTCAATGAATTTTAACCCCTTCTTTTGCAAATATTTAGCTGCCGCTGATTCTGCTTTGGCACCGCTGTCCTCAGATTTTTTAAACAGTTGCATTATTGGAAATCAGTAATGTCAGTCTGTGGAATCACGGTTGCGGCACCGTTGGAAATAGTTGCCCAAGTGAGTTCACGTCTGATTCTCTGTTGGTCATCTAGTGACAGTACTCCAGTCTGTCCATGTAGTCGGGTGCCTTCAGCAACAGTGAGCTGGCGCAGCCTTAAATGCAGTTGGTAGGCATCCACACCCAATGCGTACAATCGTTCCAATCCAGCGGTTTCCTTGTACCCATAAATGTCATCTAATCGAGTTTTTAATTTATTAGTAGACAGTTGCCAAGGCAGATCAACAAATTGAATACCATTAATGTCCTTGTCTAATGTTCTGTTTGTGGTGCCACTGTAAGTGGTTGAAATACCGTAAACAGGCAGGTCACCTGCATACTGAAAGTCGAACATTGGCATTAGCTGTCTTGCTTGGGTTGGCAATGCTGCGATAAAAATCGCATCAACATCTTGTCTGCGTCTCAATTCGTATTCGACATCTTCGTCAATCACTCTTTCTATTTCAGCGGTTCGCTCTAGGCTTGAATTAATATTGAATAGGTTGCGAACCACTTGTAGGTAGTCACCGTCTGCTTTTCCGCCAAAGGTATTTAAACTTACTACTTCACCACCCAAGGAATCAAACTGGCTGAGAAAAGCATTTGAAATTCTAGACCCCCATGAACCCGAGGGCACCAAGGCTGCGACGTTTCTATGGCCATCTTGATAAAGCTTCTGTGCAACTTGCATAGCTTCATCTTCGGGTGATAAGCCGAACTGATAAAAATTGGCCGGTTGTTCAAGGGTGTCTTCTCCCTGGTTTAAAGCTAGGACTGGAACAGGGAGCCCGAGTTCGGCTTGTAGAATACGGACATTCTTTTTGCTTAATGGGCCGATAACGAGCTCTGCCCCCTCGAACACAAGTTGGTCATATTGATTGATGATGTCTGCGCCAGTGGCAGTATCGGAGATTGAAACTTTCGGAACTGGAATACCTGCTTCCAAGGCTTGATAATAAGCCGCCATAAAACCGTCTCTAATGGCTCTGCCTGTTTGCCCGAGATTTCCCGTCAACGGCAGCAATAATCCAACATGCTCTGGTCTTTCAGTATTTAGTTGAGCAAGTATTTCGAGGCCTCCGGGTAACTGTTTTGCAGCAGGGTGACGACTGTTTTTTCGTTTCCAGGAGTTAATGGCTTTAAGGTGCTGATCCAGATCTGATTCGTATTCAAAACTAAGTCTTGCCAATTCAAGCCAGCCTTTAAAGTCAGGCACGGTTTCGTTCAAAGACTTTTCTTCAATCTGGTCTAATGGAACCAGCTGTAAATCTGCCCAAATCAGCTCGTGGTTTATCGCGCTGACGTCACCTTCAAGCACCGGTGCCAGATAAATTCTTTCCCTAGCAGCAGTAAGATATTGTCCAGACATTTCCCAAGCTTCTGCTCGCAATAGCGCAATTTCTATTTGTTCATCCATGGGCAATCCGTCGAACAAATAAGTGAATTCACCAGCTAACCAATATAACGTTTGTTGTGGCTCTGACTGTTTGAGATAGGTGGCTGCTCGCAATAACGCAAAGTTAGTTTGTTGAGCAATGGTGAGACTATTGAACTCAATTCGATTCAGTACAATTTCAGCCTCATCGTAGTCTCCTGAGTCAAATAGCTGTTGCGCGGCCTGAAGTTGTTCGCTGGCCTTCAGGTTTTCTTCGGTACTGTAAACGCCTACCTGCTCATTACTTTTTGAATCGCTTTGAGACCCGGGGCCAGCACAACCAGCCAGAATAAGAGCAGTGAACGCCGCCAAAACGGAATACTTGATCATGGATTTCTTATGCATTCATTAATAGTGGATAATGATGGGCATTCTATCTGTAAGTGTAATTTGAATGAACCAAACAAATGAAAATGTGGCGAAAGAAGGCGATATAAGGCAAAAAAGCGCTTTAAGCCCAGGGCTCTATGTGGTGGCGACACCCATTGGAAATTTGGGAGACATCACCGATCGAGCCAAAAACGTTCTAGGCAATGTTGATCTGATTTTAGCGGAAGATACTCGAAACACTTACCGGCTACTGGATTCCCTAGGAATCCGTAACAAGTGCTTGTCACTCCATGATCACAATGAAAGAGACAGAATAGAGAAAGTACAGCAACTGCTGGAAGCTGAGCAAAGTTTAGCCTTGGTCAGCGACGCTGGCACGCCGTTGATATCTGATCCAGGTTATCAATTAGTATCAGAACTGCGTAAGAAAGGTATGCCTATCAACACCATACCGGGTGCTTGCGCTTTGGTGGCAGCTCTTTCTATATCTGGGATACCGACAGACAGTTTTATTTTTGAAGGTTTTTTACCAGCAAAATCGAAAGCAAAAGTTGACCGTTTGCAAGGGGTAAAAGGTGAGCATAGAACCTTGGTTTACTATGAGTCTCCCCATCGAATAATGGAAACGCTCGATGCTATTTGCTTGGTAATGGGAGAGGCCAGACAGGTTTCTATCTGTAGGGAGCTGACCAAGACATTTGAAACTTGTTTACAAGGGCCTGTCGGTGAGGTTATTGAACTTATGAAGGCCGACAGTAATCAGCAACGGGGCGAGTTTGTCGTAATTGTTCAGGGCGCGCCTCAGGTGAGGCCGAATAAACAAGACGTGACTGATGAGCAAATACGAGTGCTCAGTTTATTGCTACCGGAATTAGGCACAAAAAAAGCTTCAGACCTCACATCTAAGATTGTCGGAGGCAATAGAAAAGCTTTGTACAATTATTGTCTCACGCAAGAGCGCCAACAAAAATAATCGAGTTTTTGCTGGATTTTGCACTGTTATTCATTACCCTGTGCGCCGCTGAGCCGACTAGACAGTCGCCGCTGTGAAAACAGGGGAGGAAAGTCCGGGCTCCAAAGGGCAGGGTGCCAGGTAACGCCTGGGGGGTGAAAACCCACGGCCAGTGCAGCAGAAAGTATACCGCCTAAGTTTGTAAAAACCGGTAAGGGTGAAATGGTGCGGTAAGAGCGCACCGCGGATCTGGTAACAGAAACGGCGATGGTAAACCCCACCTGGAGCAAGGCCAAATAGGATTCCATTAAGGCGTGGCCCGCGCTGGAATCGGGTAGGCTGCTTGAGTATTTCGGCGACGAAATACCTAGATGAATGACTGTCCAAGACAGAACCCGGCTTATCGGTCGGCTCAGCAATTTTCATAAAGTCTAAAAACTGTCCCAGACAACTCAACCCAGAAAAAATAGGCTTATCGGTCGGCTCAGCAATTTTCCTAAAGTCCAAAAACTGTCCCAGACAACTCAACCGTAAAGAAATAGTCTTATCGGTCGGTTTAGCAATTTATTTTAAGCCAACTGCGTGACCACTATTTTCCTTCCGAAGTAATTTAACATCCAATTTCTCTCACTAAATCAATACTTCCTTATTTATGATTAATGCGACCAAACGCAATGGTAATACTGAGCTAACAGGTATGATTTATGAATGTAGTTGGATGAAATTTGCTCGATATTAGAGAGTGTTAGCTTTCAAATTTTGGATTAATTGATCTAAATTATTTTATTTTTGTAAAAAATTTGGTTTGTTTAACCCAATGTCTAAACTAATAGTAATAAGTTAAGTTTTTTTATACCTACTGATTATTTAGACAGAAAAAAATCATGGATTAAGCTACGAGAGCTCGTAGGATTTCGTGCACTTTATTATTGGTTAAAAAGGATTTAATAATGAATATTAGAACCGTCTGCCTGAAGATGTTAGGGCAGGTTTTTTTGGGTGTTTTTTTGATCTCGTCTCAGGTGTCAGCCGGCCATATTCAGCTCAATGCTGATTTTATATTCGATTATGTTTCTGGAACCGTCGCTGCTGATGTTCCTGATACCTTGTACCCAGGCTTAAATGATTGGGGAAGCGTAACAGTCAATTCAGATACAGATTGGGATGTGTTTAATAATGGTGGTTTTGGAGACAGCGCTTACTACATTAATTCCCCAGCTGTAGATAGCACTATATCTTACCCGAACGTAGATGTTGGGCCATTCCAGAGTGGTATTGGTTGGAATGGTGTCGTCAATACAAATGATTATCAAGAAGTTGAATCCATCGATTGGTCAATCGAGGTGTGGTTGCATACTCCGCTATATGGCGATTATCCAGACGACTTCGGGCTACTTGTTTATATCTTGGATTTTGAAATGTCTGGTTTTACGCCGGGTATCGTGTTTGATGAAAATAACTCCGATATGACAGACATTTTAATTTCGAATCACTCCACGACTTCATCTCTAGGAGTTTACTCAGAATGGTACGACGAACGAGATGGCGGTTATTACTGGGCAGAAGGTTTTACCGACGATTTTTCTGTGGTTGTCGCCAATGTTCCTGAGCCTGGATCTTTGTTTCTACTTCTGGTCGGTTTTGCATCCATTTTTCTGAGCAGAAAATCCCTCAGAAAATAAGCTTTCCTCAAGTTTAGCTGGCTCACTAGCGAGCCAGCGACTGCATTTTCTCTAGTAATCTTCCTCATTTCGATAGTTGGTGCTAACTAACTATTTATTTATTCCAAAATATTCTTCCTTCTAAACAATTTTGTTATTAAGTCATTCTAAGTCTTTGAATTACTTGGTTTTTGCTGTGTTCCGACATGCTGAGCACATACTTGGCTGGAAAGTCACTCTCCTAAGTCATTGTGTTTAAAGAACTTTTTACAAAGTTTCGGCTCACGGTTGGGTTGCAAATAATCTAATGCACTCCTATAGTGTCAAAATGTGGAATAAAGTGGCTGAAAGTGGGTAATTGTGTTGAATTCAGCCTTGATAAATATGATGTGAGCGCTTACTTACTAGGCATTAAAAGTGGCTGATCCGACTAAAAGACAAAGACTGCGGGGTGTGTTTGCACTCACTATGGATGCGAAGGGGCGTATGGCGATCCCTACGCGCTATAGGTCCGTTTTGTCTGATTGGTGTGAAAACCAGTTAGTGGTCACTATTGATACCGACGAGAAGTGTCTGTTGGTCTACCCCTTACCCGAATGGGAAAAAATTGAAGAAAAGTTAGAGGCATTGCCAAGCTTCAACGCGGCCGCAAGACGCATTCAAAGATTATTGGTGGGGCACGCCACTGATATTGAAGTGGATAGTAACGGCCGAATGTTGCTGTCTCAGCCACTTAGAGACTATGCCGAACTCGGTAAAAAACTGGTGCTGTTAGGCCAGGGAAATAAATTCGAGCTCTGGGATGAAGAGCTTTGGAATTCTCGTCGCGAGGCGTACATAGATGAAGAGGCAGACAATTCAGCTTTGCCTGATGACTTGATGCAGTTGTCGCTTTAAGAGGTGGGAAAATAGAGTGGCTCTTAAACATGAAACGGTTTTGTTGCATGAGGCTGTGGCTGAGTTGGTGGTTGACCCGGACGGGCTCTACTTCGATGGCACATTTGGAAGGGGTGGGCACTCAACACTTATTTTGTCTCGTCTTTCAGAGGTCGGCAGGTTAATCGCCACTGATAAAGATCCAGATGCCATTTCAGTTGCACGAGAGTTGGAGCAGCGAGACTCAAGATTCAGCATTGTTCATGACAGCTTTTCGTCGGTAAAAAACATTGCAGAAAAGAACGGTCAAAAGTTTTCAGGTGTGTTGCTCGATTTGGGTGTGTCATCGCCACAGCTAGATGATGCATCACGTGGATTTAGTTTTACCCATGACGGCCCTCTGGATATGAGAATGAATCCGGAGAGCGATTTATCAGCAGCTGAATGGATTAATTCAGCCGAAGAAAAAGAAATTGCTGATGTTATTTTTAATTATGGTGAAGAAAAGTTTTCAAGGCGCATGGCTAAAGCCATTGTTGAGCGCAGAAAAGAAAAGGAATTTCATACAACCTTGGATTTGGCAGAGGTTATAAAACATGCTAATCCAGCTTGGGAGAAAAGTAAGCACCCTGCCACTCGTGCTTTTCAAGGGATTCGAATTTTCATAAACAAAGAGTTGGATGACTTAGAGTCATTTTTAAATAACAGTGCAGATGTTCTTAACACTGGTGGCCGCATGGTTGTTATTAGTTTTCATTCTTTAGAAGACAGAATCGTAAAACGATTTATTCAAAAAGAAGAAAAGGGCGATATGCCAGACGGGTTACCTGTGACTGCCGATTTAATTCAGACTCGATTTAAAAGGGTTGGTAAACAACGAAAGCCCAGCAAATCGGAAGTTGATGTCAATCCCCGTGCGCGTAGTGCGGTGATGAGAATTGCAGAGAGACAATGAAGGGCAAAGTTTATATTTGGTTGATACCATTGCTTGTGGGCGCAAATGTTATTAGTGCCCTAGCTGTTGTTTTTTCAACATATGAAACAAGAGTGTTGTTTGGAGAGTTGCAGTCTCTTGAGCGTCAGCATGAGGAATTAAAAATAGAATATGGGCAATTATTGTTGGAAGAAAGTGCTTGGTCTTCACCTGGGCTAATTGAGCAAAAAGCAAAAAATGAACTTGGTTTGAGTGCTCCAAAAGAATCAAACATTAAAGTTATCCAGATCAACAAAGGACATTGATGAACTCGTTACTGCAATACACATGGAGGCATTATCTAGTATTTGCTGTGTTAATAGCACTGGCGGGTACTGTTGTGTTTCGCATGGCTTGGTTGCAGGTGTATAACAAACAATTCTACATTGATCAGGGTGAGGCAAGGATGCAGCGTGTTGACAATATTTCTGCAAACCGTGGAATGATTGTAGACCGAAGAGGCGAGCCATTGGCTGTTAGTAGTCCAGTCACTACGATTTGGGGCGATCCGAAGTTAATGGCGCCAAGTAGTTTTCCTGAATTGGCAGCACACTTAGATATTCCTCTAGCTAATTTGCAAAAACGTTATAAAGCTCAAATAGGAAAAGAAAGTCGGTTTATGTATTTGAAGAGAAGAATGATTCCTTCTTATGCATCATCTGTTCTGTCGCACAAGATTCCCGGTGTAGAAGGGTATGTTGAATATAAGAGATATTATCCGGCAGGCGAAGTTGTTTCAGGCGTTGTGGGATTAACCAATATTGATGATATTGGTCAGGAAGGAGCGGAATTAACCTTTAATTCTGCATTGGTTGGCGAGCCTGGAAAAAAACGAGTTTTAAAAGATCTGTATGGCAATGTTGTAAGAGATGTTGAAAGTATTCAGTCAGTGAGCCCCGGTGCTAACCTACAGTTAACCATTGACATGAGATTGCAGTTTTTAGCTTATAAAGAGCTAAAAAATGCAGTAGCAGAATTTGGTGCTCATTCGGGCTCTGCCATCATTATGGATGTAGAGTCAGGTGAGGTTTTGGCGTTAGTTAACCAACCTTCATTCAACCCAAATGATCGTGCAGGTTTGCAGTATGATCAAATGAGGAACCGAGTGGTGACTGATGCGTTTGAGCCCGGTTCAGTGGTAAAACCCCTTACACTAGCTGCTGCATTAGAAAGTGGAAAATTCACTGAGTCCATGGTTTTTAATACTGCGCCAGGGTTTTTAAGGTTAAACAGTCACACTATTCGAGATGCCCATAATTATGGCGAACTGACCTTTGAAGAAATTCTGACCAAGTCTTCTAATATCGGCACTAGCAAAATTGCCATGGAGCTCGGTGCCGAAAATCTATGGAATAAATTTTACGGATTTGGTCTCGGCCAATTGCCGGGAATTGGTTTGCCCGGTGAAGCGCCTGGGTCATTACCTAACCGAGCGAGCTGGAAAAATATTGAGCTGGCCACCTTTTCTTATGGGTATGGGTTAACAGTTACACCTCTGCAATTGGCTGCTGCTTATGGAGCCATTGCTAACCAGGGTTTAAGAGTAGAGCCTTCGATCGTATCAGGAAAATCTGAAGCAAGGCAGATTCGAGTGCTTTCTGAAAGAAACGCTGATCGAATGAAAGCGATATTAGAGAAAGCAGTTGTTTCAGGTACAGGTAAAAAATCTCAAAGCAAACTCTATAGAATCGCCGGAAAAACAGGCACGGTTCATAAATTGGTAAATGGTCGATACTCTGATGATAAATATATCGCGTCATTTGCTGGATTCGCCCCTGTTTCAAATCCGAAGCTTGTGATGGTTGTGAGTATTGATGACCCAGTGGGTGAAAAATATTACGGCGGTGAAGTTGCTGCACCGGTTTTTGGGCGAATCATGGAGGCGGCTTTACAAATTCAAAATGTCGCTCCGGACAAGAATATTGAAAATGTTGAATTGAATTGGGAGGTGTTGTTATGACCTTCTTAATTTCAAGTATTTTACCTGAAGCACCAGGGCTGTTTGGAAGTATTGAAATTTCTGGTTTGGAACTGGATAGCCGAAACATAAAGAATCAAAATCTATTTGTTGCGCTTAAGGGTTGTGATAACGATGGTGCTGACTTTATACCTAGTGCAATCAAGATGGGTGCGGCGGCGGTTGTGTCTGATTCAGATGTTGCAACAAAATATTCAGAGCAAGTTCCAGTGTTGGTAATAGAAGATTTGCGGCAACGCTTAGGATCGATGGCTAATTTGGCATTTGTTGAGCCCAGTAAAAATCTTCATTTAATAGGGATAACCGGTACCAATGGTAAAACCTCTGTCGCGCAGTTTGTTGCTCAGCTTTATCAAAATTTGATTGGAAAATCCGCTTTTATCGGTACAACTGGGCAAGGGTTGTGGGGAAGTTTTGAGAAAACCGATAATACAACTCCAGATATTCTTTCTCTCAATAAAGCGTTGAGAGACTTTGTAAACTCTAACGCAAAAGCCTGTGCAATGGAGGTTTCTTCACATGGGCTAGATCAAGGCAGAGTCGATAGTCTTTTATTTAAAACTGCAGTGTTCACAAACCTGAGTCGCGATCATTTGGACTACCACAAGACAATGGAAGCCTATGCTCTTGCCAAGTCAAAGTTATTTGAATTTGGCAGTTTAACAAACAGAGTCATAAATATTGATGACACTCTGGGGGCTAAACTTGCTCAAAAATATGAGAACTCAAATGGGTTGATAACTGTTTCAAGCCTAGATAAATCTGCTGATTTATATCTGAGTAATATTGGCTTTTCATCAGAAGGCATTAGATTTGATATTTGTTATCAGGGGCAATCCATTCGATTCGATGCTCCTTTATATGGCAGGTTTAATGTTTTTAATATTTCCTTAGCTATAGGGGTGATGTTGGCTGAAGGAATAGATCTAATTGATTTAGTTGAACCAGTGAGAAATATTCAGCCAGTTACAGGGCGCATGCAACCATTTTTGGGTGACCAAAAACCAGTATTAATAGTTGATTATGCCCATACGCCTGATGCACTTGAGAAAGCCTTAACTGCATGTAGGGACCATGTCTCAGGAAAGCTGTGGTGTGTTTTCGGTTGTGGTGGTGATAGAGATGCGGGTAAGCGCCCAGAGATGGCAAAGATAGCTGAAGATAACTCCCAGGTAGTTGTTGTAACTGATGACAACCCACGTAGTGAATCCTCAGCGTTAATTATAGAAGACATAATGCAAGGCTTTAAATTGCCAGAGTCAGTAGTTGCAATACCGGATAGAGAACAAGCTATTCGATATGCTTTCAGCCAAGCCGCGAATGATGACGTCATTCTAGTAGCCGGGAAGGGCCATGAAGAATACCAAATCATTGGCGACCAAAAAATTCATTACTCTGATCTTGAAATAGCAGAAGCGTTAACTGGGGGTGGTAAGTGATTCATACCCTCAGACTCAGCGAGATAGCTTCAACCTTGAGCGCAAGATTAATTGGTGGCGATTCGGAATTTAGTAATGTATGTACTGATTCTCGAGAAATTCAGCCAGGCGACCTATATGTTGCACTAATAGGGCAAAAGTTTGATGGCCATAATTACGTTAGTGATGCATTAAAGGCAGGAGCCGTAGCGGTAGTTGTGTCATTAGATTGGAACCCTGATGTTCTACCTGATTCTCCAGTACTAAAAGTAAGAGATACTCAAATTGCGTACGGAGAAATAGCTAGGTATGTGCGTCATGGGTTTGATGGAAATCTGATAGCGCTTACTGGTAGTTGTGGTAAGACAAGTACCAAAGAGATTATTGCTACTTTGTTGTCCTTAAATGGCAATGTTCTGGCAACAAAAAAGAATTTGAACAATACCATTGGTGTTCCAAAGACATTAATTGAATTAACGAAAGACCATAGCTTTGCCGTAGTGGAAATGGGAGCGAATGCGCCCGGTGAAATCAAATTGTCAGTTGATTTTGCAGAGCCCAATATTTCCATGCTTCTAAACGCGAGTGAGGCTCACACATTAGGTTTTGGTGGTTTATCCGGTGTCAGAAATGCTAAGTCAGAAATCTTCAGTAATCTAAAACCTGGACAATTAGCGGTTCTGAATATTGATGACCCAGGTTTTGAATTTTTTAAGAAGAAAGTTCCTGCTGGCGTTCAAGTTAAAACTTTTGGCCTGAACTCAAGTGCAGATGTCACTGCAAAGCATATTATTTTATCCAGTGGCAAGGGAAGTAAGTTTACCTTGGATATTGTTGGGCAAATGCAAGAAATTGAATTGAGCCTTCCGGGTAAACATCAGATTTTAAACTTCCTTGCTGGCGCATTAGTGGCCTATGAGTGCGGTTGTTCATTACAACAAATAGCTGATGGGGCTAAAAAACTTAAGCAGGTTTCAGGGCGATTAGCACCGGTGCAAGTGTCGGATGACTTTGTTATTTATGATGACAGCTACAATGCCAGCCCCGCTTCCATGAAAGCAGGTATTGATTTGTTGAGCTCATTGAGCGGTAAGAAACTAGCAATTCTTGGAGATATGGCTGAGTTGGGTGAAGAGTCTAACAGTCTTCACCAAGAAATATTGGATTATGCATCTGAAAATTTGGATGCTGTTTGGGTGGTGGGTGAAATATTCACTGGGCTTGCAATAAAGAATAATGTAGAGCATTTCGAAAATAAGTCTGAAATTGTACAGAGGCTGACAGTTTTTTCTAAAAATAAGGGTGTTGCCTTATTAAAAGGATCAAGGTCAATGGCGATGGAGACCATTCTGTCGGATTTTAATAAATTAAATAATAACGACAACTTAGAGCGAGTAGCGCCATGATTTATTGGTTAGCACAGTATTTAGAGGAGTTGCACTCGGGGTTTGGAGTGCTTGACTACCTAACAATGCGTGCAATTTTAGGAGTGCTTACTGCATTGGCAATATCGCTACTGTTAGGCCCTGTATTTATTGAAAAATTAAAGCATTATCAAATTGGTCAATCGGTTCGCCATGACGGCCCGCAGTCTCACCTCAGTAAAGCAGGCACGCCTACTATGGGTGGTGCGTTAATTTTGATCTGTATGTTAGTCAGCACTATTTTATGGTCAGATTTAAGCAATAGCTTTGTACTGGTGAGTGTGCTGGTCACTTTGATTTTTGGTGCTGTTGGTTGGGTAGATGATTATCGCAAAGTAGTAGAGAAAAACTCAAAAGGCTTGGCTGCGAAATGGAAATATCTATGGCAATCCGTAGCAGGATTAGGAGCTGCAATCTTTTTGTATTCCACCGCCCAGTCACCAGTTGAAACAGCTCTGATCGTGCCATTTTTCAAGAGTGTTGCGATTCCAATGGGCATTTTTTTTATTGTTTTAACTTATTTTGTGATTGTGGGAACAAGTAACGCGGTAAACCTAACTGATGGTCTGGATGGGCTTGCGATTTTGCCAACAGTATTGATTGCAGCGGCGCTGGGAATTTTCGCTTATGTAACAGGTAATATTAATTTCTCCAATTACTTAAATATTCCTTATGTTCAAGGCAGTGGTGAATTAATTATATTTTGTGCATCCATAGTAGGCGCCGGCCTTGGCTTCCTTTGGTTCAATACATACCCGGCACAAGTATTTATGGGGGACGTAGGAGCGCTAGCACTCGGGGCTGCTTTGGGTGTTGTAGCTGTAATCGTTCGTCAAGAAATTGTGCTGTTTATAATGGGGGGGGTTTTTGTTGCAGAAACATTGTCAGTAATTTTGCAAGTAGCCTCATACCGACTCACAGGAAAAAGAATATTTAGAATGGCACCGTTACACCATCATTACGAATTAAAAGGCTGGCCAGAACCGAGAGTAATAGTTCGGTTTTGGATCATCACTGTAGTGTTGGTGTTGATTGGTTTAGCAACGCTAAAAATACGCTAGGTTATTTGATGTCTTTAATTACAACAGATAAAAAAACGGCAGTCATTGGGCTAGGGAAAACAGGGTTTTCTGCTGCCCAATACCTACATGCCCGTAAAAAATTATTTGTTGTATTAGATACTAGAGGCCATCCTCCGTATCTTAAAAATTTAAGAGACTTGAGTGCCGACATTGAGTTTATATCAGGTGATTTTTCAGAATCATCTCTTCATGGCATTGACGAGATTGTATTGAGCCCAGGTATACCATTGTCTAACCCAGCGATTCAGTCGGCCGTTAAAAACGGTGTGTCTGTGATCGGTGATATTGACCTATTTTTGAGAGAAAACGACAAGCCAGTTGTCGCGATAACCGGTTCTAATGGCAAAAGTACCGTGACTACTCTTGTTGGAGCAATGGCAGAGTCATCAGGATTAGTCCCAGGTGTGGGTGGTAATATCGGAACGCCAGTGCTTGAGTTTGTTGGAAAAGATGAGTTCGACGTTTTCATATTGGAGCTGTCTAGTTTTCAGCTTGAAACCTGTTCAGAATTGAATCGCCATATAGCAACCGTTCTCAATGTGACTGAAGATCATATGGATCGATATGAATCTTTTGCTGATTACTTTAAAGCGAAGCACAGAATTTTTAAAAGATGTTCTGTAGTAGTCAGTCATGTCGATGATGCGTTAACCCAACCGCTAGTTCCAGAGCAAGTTAAAAAAATTCAGTATGGGTTTTCAAGGCAAGATCTCAATAAATTTTCTGCGATTCAGACGAAAGAAGGTTTCGACCTATATTGGCAATTTGAAAAGCTAATAAGTAGTGCTCAACTAAACCTACGTGGCACACACAATATTTTAAATTCGTTAGCGGCCCTTAGTCTCGGTCATGCATTGGGATTAAATTTAAACAGCATGGTTGATGCTCTGAAAGAATTTCCAGGCCTAGAGCATCGATGTCAATGGGTCACGACGATAGATGGTGTTGAGTATATTAATGATTCAAAGGGTACAAATACTGGTGCGACGATCGCTGCGTTGAATGGGCTCGGCAACTCAGAAAAAAATATCGTACTTATCGCAGGTGGCGTTGGGAAAGGAGCAGACTTCTCATTTCTAGCTGAACCCATTGAAAAATTTTGCAAGTCTGTTGTGCTTATCGGAGAGTCCAGCAAAGAAATTGCTAAGCATCTGCCCGACCAAGTGACTTCATTCTCTAATGGGCTCGAAGATGCCATCATGAAAGCTAAAGCGCTGTCTAGTTCAGGGGACACAGTTTTACTGTCACCAGCTTGTGCATCTTTCGATATGTTCGAAAGCTTTGAAGATCGTGGAAATCAGTTTTGTAAAATAGTGAGGGCGTTTTCATGACCTTACAAGTCCCACTACTCAAGAACCAAAATACATGGACAAAACCACTGGACAAACAGTTGGTTTTGTCAGGGTTAGCAATCTGTTTAATTGGATTAGTAATTGTGGCATCGGCCTCAGTCGAATATTCAAATAAAATATATGGTTCGCCGATTACTTTGGTGCTAAAGCATTTTGTATATCTGGTAATAGGATTCATTGCATTTATTGTATCCAGCAGAATTCCACTCGACTTTTGGTTTAAGACCAATTGGATTTGGCTGCTATTTGGTGTGTTCTTATTAGTTGTTGTATTGATTCCAGGAATAGGCCGTGAAGTTAATGGTAGTTGGCGTTGGATAAGACTGGGCCCCCTGAGTGTTCAGCCAAGTGAACTAATTAAATTCTTTTTAGTTCTTTACGTATCAGGCTATTTAGTTAGACGAGAGGCTGAGGTAAAAAGTCAATGGTCGGGCTTTCTAAAGCCAGTGTTTGTGATGAGTTTAGTCATACTTCTCCTGTTGATGGAGCCTGACTTTGGCGCGGTCGTGGTGATCACAGCTACGATTTTAGGACTAGTATTTTTGGGCGGGGTCAAAGCGGCTCAGTTTTTTGTATTGGTTTTAATTTCATTCGGTGCCGTCTATTTAATGGCTCAAGCAGAGCCATACCGACTAGAGCGATTGGCCGCATTTTTAGATCCTTGGTCAGTCGACAACAGATTTGCTGGGGGCTATCAGCTAACTCAAGCATTAATTGCTATCGGACGGGGGGAATGGTTTGGGGTTGGCTTAGGCAGCAGTATGCTTAAATTATTTTACTTGCCCGAAGCTCATACAGACTTTGTTTTTGCCATACTAGGTGAAGAGTTTGGTTTTGTCGGTGTCATGGTTGTTTTAACTCTCTATTCATTGTTCCTGGCGCGTGTCTTTCATGTAGGTCGCTTGGCTGAACTATATGGAAATAGATTTGGAGCATTTATTTGCTACGGAATTGGACTGCTTTTTACGATTCAAACACTAATAAACCTTGGCGTGAATACCGGACTATTGCCAACTAAAGGGCTAACTCTTCCGTTGATGAGTTATGGTGGAACCAGTCTAATTATTAGCCTGGGTATGCTAGGGGTGGTTCAGGCCGTTATTTATCACCTAGATGATCAGCAAGGAGCCAACCCGTGACTGCTAAGGTGTTGATCATGGCAGGTGGAACTGGTGGGCATATTTTTCCTGCATTGGCCGTTGCAGAAAGTTGCGCTGAGCTTGGGTTAAATGTTCATTGGCTTGGCGCTGAGCGCGGAATGGAAAAGGAGCTGCTTAAATCTAGCAATTTTCCTTTAACCCTTTTGAAGGTTGGTGCAGTAATGGGGGGCGGTTTTTTAAGGAAGTTGAGAGCTCCTTTTAACGTAATTTCTGCTGTCTATCAGGCAAACAAGGCGCTTTCTAAAATTAGGCCTGATGTTGTAATAGGCTTTGGTGGTTATGCAAGTGGGCCAGGTGCTGTGGCGGCGTTTATAAAGCGAATTCCTGTGTTTATACATGAGCAAAATGCAGTAGCAGGGTTCACCAACCGCCTTGCTTCTAAATTTGCAACGGTAGTTTTACAGGCTTTTGAAAATACTTTTGCTCAAATAAAAACAAAATCTAAGACAACCGGAAATCCTGTCAGGATAAAACCAATAGCCCATGTGAAATGTGAAGAAAAGATCAAGGTGTTAGTTGTTGGTGGAAGTTCAGGAGCAGCTTCAGTAAACGAACTAGTCGCAAAAGCTGCTGAAACCATGGATTCAAATTCAATTGAATTTTGGCACCAGTGCGGCAAAGGAAAACTAGAGCAAACAAAAAGTTGGTATCAGAATGTAAAGTGTGAGGTTCATTTGGATGAGTTTATTTCAGACATGCAATCGGCTTATGAGTGGGCAGACTTGGTGATTGGTCGGTCTGGTGCATCTACCGTTTCCGAACTTGCGGTTGCTGCGCGGCCATCTTTATTGATTCCGTATCCATGGCACAAAGATAGACAGCAGTTTTTCAATGCAGAAATATTAGTTAATGAAGGTGCAGCACTAGTTTTTGATCAAAATACCGAAAGCCAATCTGATTTTACTAATAAATTGAATAGATTGATTACTGAACCTAACGAATTAGAACGCATGTCAATTGCTGCAAGTAGTATTGCTGTCATAGACAGCGCAAATAAGATAGCTGGCATGTTAAAAGAATTTGCCCAGGCAGAGAATGATGAAAATAAATAGAGATGCTGAACGCCAAGTCGCAGGAAAAGTTATTGAATTTCCTGAAATGCGCAGAATTAAAAAAGTGCATTTCATCGGAATTGGTGGCGTCGGCATGTGCGGCATAGCAGAAGTGTTATTAAACCAGGGTTATGCCGTATCAGGTTCAGATATTCGTAATTCTGCGGTTACCACTCGACTCACTATGCTGGGTGCCACTGTTCACATTGGCCATACAGAAAACAATGTTGTTGGAACAGATGTAGTGGTTGTTTCGAGTGCAATTGATAAAACGAATCCAGAGATTGCATATGCGATAGAAAATCGAATTCCTGTTGTTCCACGGGCAGAAATGCTTGCGGAATTGATGAGGTTTCGTCATGGAATTGCAGTAGCTGGAACTCATGGAAAAACGACTACTACCAGTCTAGTCGCTTCAGTGTTAGCAGAAGGCGATCTTGACCCAACATTTGTTATTGGCGGGAAACTTACCAGTGCAGGAACAAACGCACGATTAGGTACAAGTCGCTATTTGGTGGCGGAAGCGGATGAGAGTGACGCCTCATTTCTACATCTGCTGCCAATGACTGCTATTGTCACGAATATCGATGCCGATCATATGTCAACTTATGATGGCGACTTTGAAAAAGTAAAAGAAGCCTTTGTGACTTTCTTACATAACTTGCCTTTTTATGGGTTGGCAGTTGTGTGCAGTGATGATGAAAATATAAGAGAAATTATTCCCCAAATAACTCGGCAAGTTGTGACATATGGATTTAGTCAAGATGCTGATTATAGAGCTGAAATAATTTCTCAAAGTGGTATGGCAACCTGTTTCAAAGTGTTTCGCCCGGATGGATTGGGTGAATTAAAAATTACACTTAATATGCCCGGTAAGCACAATGTTTTGAATGCCTTGGCGACCATTGCGGTCGCTACCGATGAAGGCATTAATAGCGAGGATATTGTCAAAGGACTTTCGCAATTTGAAGGTGTTGGTAGAAGATTTCAAGTACATGGGGATTTCGAAATTCCCCATGGACAGGTAATGCTTGTGGATGATTATGGGCATCACCCAAGAGAAGTCGATGTCACCATTAATGCCATAAGAGAAGGCTTTGAAAATAAAAGGCTGGTTGCCTTATTTCAGCCCCATAGATATACCAGAACCAGAGATTTGTATGAAGATTTCGTCAAGGTTCTATCAAAGGTAGATGTGTTGCTGTTGTTAGATGTTTACTCAGCTGGTGAAGAAGTTATTCAAGGTGCAGATGGAAGAAGTCTTTGTAGGTCTATCAGACAGCGGGGAAAAGTTGACCCAATATTTATTGAAGAATTGGATCAAGTAGAAGAAATTTTAAAAGATGTATTGCAGGATGGTGATCTATTGCTTACTCAGGGAGCTGGTAACGTAGGTGCGTTATCGCTACAGCTTGCGTCTAATAATTTAGGGTTTGGTGATACTAAATGACTGTCTTCAGTCCTGACTTAAATCAAGGCGCAACTCGCCGAAAGGATAAGCCCAGTCTAAATTTATCTTGGGCGTTACCTTTCTTAAAGTTTGTTGTATCTATTGTACTTGTTGTGGTTTTAGGAGTGGCGGCGAAGCACTTGGTAGCGAGAATATCAATGCCAATTAATAGTGTTCACTCTGACCAAGTATTCGTTTATCAAGATCAAGAACAGTTTTACCAAGAATTAAATAGCTTTATTGGTCAGAATATTCTCTTGATGGATCTATCTGTAATAAAGACAAAACTTGAAAGTTTGCCGTGGATTAACAGTGCTTCAGTGTCCTATGAATGGCCAGGAAAGTTATTGGTGTTAGCGGTGGAGAAGAGACCAGTTGCTATCTGGAATGAGGCGACATTGGTTTCTCAAACTGGCGATTTATTTGAGCCGGGTAAATTGAGTTTTCAGTTACCCTTATTAAGTGGGCCTGAAAACAAGCACAAAGACGTTTTAGAGAATTTTAATATTTTTAATACAGCACTCATGGCGAGTGGTTATGGTCTTAATAGTTTAGAGCTAACCGCTAGCGGAGCTTGGTCAATGCAACTAGAAAATGGTATCCAGATTTATCTAGGCCGAGATGAATTAAAGAGTCGATTTAACAGAGCCATGGCTATTCTAAACTCTGCTAATTCTTCAAGCCCGGCATTTATTAGTTATTTAGACGCGAGATATTCAAACGGAGTGGCAGTGGGTCTTAATAAAATTGAGGAGGAAGACCTATCATGAGTTCGTCAGCTCAGGGAAGAATGATTGTTGGATTAGACATTGGCACATCAAAGGTTGTGGCAATTGTGGGAAGTATTACTGCAGATGGCACTATTGATATTGTTGGTCTTGGCTCACACCCTTCAAGAGGTTTAAAGAAAGGGGTTGTTGTTAATATTGAATCAACAGTGCAATCCATTCAAAGGGCCATTGAAGAAGCTGAGTTAATGTCAGGTTGTGATATTCACTCTGTGCATGTGGGCATTGCTGGAAATCATATTCAAAGTCAAAACTCTCATGGCATTGTTGCGATTAGAGATAAAGAAGTAGCAAGTGCAGATGTCGATCGAGTGATTGATGCAGCTCGGGCTGTTCCTGCTCCTGCGGATCAAAAAGTAATTCATGTACTGCCTCAGGAGTACATCATTGATACGCAAGAAGGCATAAAAGAGCCCCTAGGAATGTGTGGCGTTAGGCTAGAGGCGAGAGTGCATGTGGTAACAGGCGCATTAAACGCAATTCAAAATATTGAAAAGTGCGTTGAAAGAAGTGGCCCAAAAGTAGATCAAATAATTCTTGAGCAACTTGCTTCTAGCTACGCGGTATTAACTGAAGATGAAAAAGAATTAGGGGTGTGTTTGGTTGATATCGGTGGTGGCACTACGGATATCGCTATTTTTGGTGAAGGCGCCATTCGACACACAGCCGTCATTCCAATTGCTGGTGATCAGGTGACAAATGATATTGCGATGGCGTTTGCTACACCTACCCAGCATGCAGAAGAAATAAAAATTAAATACGCCTGTGCTTTAGCTCAATTAGCAGGTGAGGATGAAACCATTCAAGTACCCAGTGTTGGTGATCGGCCAGCTCGTAGTTTGACGCGGCAAGCATTGGCGGAAGTCGTAGAGCCGAGGTATGAAGAATTGTTCACATTAGTTCAAGCAGAGTTAAGGCGAAGTGGTTTTGAAGACATGATTCCCTCGGGAATTGTATTGACTGGTGGTACTTCAAAAATGGAAGGCGCAGTAGAGCTGGCTGAAGAAGTATTCCATGTGCCGGTGCGTTTGGCGTCTCCTCAGGGAGTCAGTGGTTTGATTGATATGGTTCGGAATCCGATATACGCCACCGGTGTTGGCCTGCTGTTGCATGCTGCCCATCAAATTGAAGAAGGGGCAGAGCAGAGTGTCACCACAGAATTAGATAAAGAAAGCGCGCTTTCAAAAGTTAAGCACTGGTTTCAAAAACATTTTTAAAGAATGTACATCACAGGCCAAAGGTTAGGACTGTGGGAACATAAACGAAAAGTAGGAGCAGGGAAAAATGAGTATTTATGACGATTATGATGATAGGCAAAAAGATGTCTTCACATTAGTGGAGGAGGCCACCCAGTCAGCTGTTATAAAAGTAGTTGGCGTAGGTGGTGGTGGTGGTAATGCTGTCCAGCATATGGTTCAAAGCCAAATTGAAGGCATTGATTTTGTTTGTGCAAATACCGACGCGCAGGCGCTGGCTAAGTTAGATGCGAGCACAAATATCCAGCTAGGTGGTGGTATTACACGAGGTCTGGGAGCAGGCGCGAACCCTGAGATTGGCCGTCAAGCAGCCATCGAAGACAGAGATAGAATTGCGGAGTCACTTAAAGGTGCCGATATGGTATTTATCACCGCTGGAATGGGTGGTGGAACTGGTACTGGGGCAGCGCCAATTGTAGCCGAAGTGGCCAAAGAAATGGGCATATTAACGGTCGCTGTTGTCACAAAGCCATTTAGCTTCGAAGGTATGCGCAGGCAAAAAGTGGCTGATTTAGGTTTGGAAGAACTGGCTCACCATGTTGATTCCTTAATTACAATCCCAAATGAGAAGTTACTGGCAGTGCTCGGGAATAGCGTTAGTTTGCTTGATGCATTTGCTGAGGCGAATAACGTTCTATTGAATGCTGTGCAAGGTATGGCGGATCTGATCATTCGTCCTGGTCTGATTAATGTTGACTTTGCCGACGTCAGAACTGTGATGTCTGAAATGGGCATGGCAATGATGGGCTCTGGTAAAGCAGAGGGTGAAAATCGTGCATCTAAGGCAGCTGAAGCCGCTGTGAGTAGCCCGCTGTTGGAAGATGTAGATCTTTCAGGTGCCCGAGGAATTTTGGTCAGTGTTACTGCTGGTCTTGACCTAGCATTAAATGAGTTTGATGAAATTGGTAGAACAGTTCACAAATATGCTTCCGAAGATGCGCATGTTGTCGTAGGTACTGCGGTAGACCCTGATATGTCTAACGAGATCAGAGTAACTGTAGTGGCTACGGGTTTGAACCGTCCTGCAATGAAGCCGAAAGTGGCGGTGGATAATACCAAGCCTGCTAAAGCGAAATTGAGTAATGAAATGCAATCCGAAACTCCGGAGCGACAGCCACAGGTTCGGAAGGTTGGCGCAGGTAACGGAATTGCAAAGACTGCAGCGTCAAATACCGCTAAAGATTTGGATTATTTGGATATTCCTGCTTTTTTACGTAAACAAGCGGATTAACCTTGGTATTACGCAGGGCTTTCTAACGTGTTACTAATTTTGGTAGCATAGAGACTTTATGCATTTCTGATTAGCGATTAGTCAAACCCATGATTAAACAAAGGACGCTCAAGAACGTCATTAGAGCCACAGGTGTTGGCCTGCACTCCGGTGAAAAAGTATACCTGACTCTCAAACCTGCTCCCGTAGATACAGGTATACGTTTTATTAGGACTGATCTAGAGCCGCAGGTAGAAATACCAGCCAAGGCTCTAGATGTTGCAGACACAACTCTGTCTACGACTCTGATGCATGGTGGAGCTACTGTAGACACTGTAGAGCACCTTTTATCTGCTCTTGCAGGCCTTGGTATTGATAACGCATATGTAGAAGTTAGCGCTTCTGAAGTGCCTATTATGGATGGAAGCGCCGGCCCTTTCGTTTTCCTTATTCAGTCTGCTGGAATAGAACAGCAGGCGAAAGCTAAAAAATTCATCAAAATACTGGATACCGTAGAAGTCAAAGATGGTGATAAGTACGCTCGTTTTGAGCCTTATAATGGTTTTAAAGTGAGTTTTACCATTGATTTTGATCATCCAGTGTTCAAAGACCGCTCTCAAACACACTCCCTAGATTTTTCAACTACTGCTTTTGTCAAAGAAATTAGTAGGGCCCGCACCTTTGGGTTTATGAGAGATTTTGAGTACCTAAGGGCAAATAACCTGGCTCTTGGCGCGAGTGTTAAAAATGCAATTGCAGTGGATGATTATCGTATTCTGAACGAAGATGGCCTCAGATATGATGATGAATTTGTGAAGCATAAAATACTTGATGCAGTTGGTGATCTATATCTATTGGGACATAGTCTGATTGGTCACTATACTGGTTATAAGTCGGGTCATGGTTTGAACAATCTCTTACTGAGAGAATTGTTAAAAAATCAAGACTGTTGGGAGTTTGCTACCTTCGAGGAAGAAGAGCAGGCACCTATCGCTTACATTCCAGCCGTGGCGACCGAGTTTTAACGAGTTAGATTGCAAGTATGAACATTATTATTGTTAGCCGTAAACATGGGCAAAGCCGCATGATTGCTAGTCGCTTAGTGCTTCTAGCTGTATTTGCGGTTATGGCAATAGTAATTTGGCTAGGTTACTTGGGTTACCAAGTAGCGGCCTCGGAAGACAATACCGTCTTTGACATGGAGTCTGCAGAGGCTTGGAAACAAACTCTGTCAGACCAACAACAAGAATTATTGCAAGTTCGTGATTACACCGACGAGCAGTTACAAGCGTTAACCATTCGCATTGCGGAGTTACAGGCGAGATTGACTCGTATTGATGCTCTTGGTGAAAGGCTGGTTGATGTTGCTAAGTTAGACAAAGGCGAGTTCGATTTCAGTGTACCTCCTGCCGTTGGTGGCCCAGATCTACTGGGTTCAGAAGTTAATTATCAACCCCCAAAATTTACCGCCGTACTCGACGAATTAGCCCTCAGAATTGATAGTAGAGAGCAGCAATTGGATGTGCTAGAAAGCTTGCTCGGGGATAGAAAGATTCAAGCAGACACTTTCATAGCCGGGCGGCCTATTGTGCGAGGTTGGATGTCTTCAAGGTATGGATATCGAACAGACCCATTCAGCGGGAAAATAGCGTGGCATGACGGGATCGATTTTGCTGGCAAAGACGGCTCACCAATCATTTCAACTGCTGCTGGTGTTGTCACCTACGCTGGAAAGCGCTATGGATACGGATATCTTGTCGAGGTTAATCATGGTAAGGGATATACAACCCGTTATGCTCACTGTAAAGAAATTCTCGTGAGTGTTGGAGACATCGTTAAAAAAGGCCAACATCTGGCTAAAATGGGCAGTACAGGGCGATCTACTGGACCTCACGTCCATTTCGAAGTTCGTAAAGACGGTAAATCCCTAGACCCTGCTAAATATATCCATCGCGCCTCAGCGAAATAAGTCAATTCCCTATTGGGTTTTTATAAAAAGTCCCCATTTTCCAAAGACATAGCAAACCTTACTCGGTATATTAACCGCCGGTCTTACAAAGCATTACTTTCCCGGAAAGCCTTTTCATGTTTACCAATATATTTACAAAAATAGTAGGCAGCAAAAACGATAGAGAAGTCAAAAGACTCGCTAAAATCGTTCAAAAAATTAACGCACTGGAACCAGATTTAGAGAAGCTGGAAGATCAGGCACTTCAAGCAAAGACACAAGAATTTAAAAATAGACTGACCAAAGAGTCATTGAATTCGATACTGCCGGAAGCATTTGCTGTGGTTAGAGAAGCGTCAAAAAGAGTGATGGGTATGCGTCACTTTGACGTTCAGATGATTGGTGGCATGGTATTGAACGGTGGCAACATTTCTGAAATGAGAACAGGTGAAGGTAAAACCCTGGTGGCTACTTTACCTGCCTATTTAAATGCTCTAACGGGTGAAGGGGTGCATATTGTAACCGTCAACGACTACTTGGCGCGTCGGGATGCAAATTGGATGGCTCCTTTGTATAACTTTCTCGGGCTGAGTGTTGGCGTTGTTGTTTCCCAACAGGATCCAGAAGAAAAGAAAGCGGCCTATCAGTCAGATATTACTTACGGAACGAATAATGAGTTTGGCTTTGATTATCTTCGAGACAACATGGCATTTCGACCCGAAGACAAGAATCAGCGAGGCCATAGCTTTGCAATCGTTGATGAAGTTGACTCGATATTAATTGATGAAGCCCGTACACCTTTAATCATTTCTGGCCCAGCAGAAGACAGCTCAGAGCTTTATCAAAAAATTAATAAGCTCATTCCTAATCTAACTAGACAAATTCCTGCTGACGAAGGTGAGCCAGAACAGCCAGGTGATTTCATATTAGATGAGAAGCAACGATCTATTGAATTAACCGAACAAGGCCATGAAAAAGTGGAAGACCTCATGGTTCAGAATGGATTGTTAGAAGAAGGCGACAGTCTTTATTCTGCTACCAATCTCTCTTTGCTTCATCATGTTCACTCAGGCGTTAAGGCTTATCACATCTTTCATCGGAATGTCGATTACATTGTTGAAGGTGGAGAAGTGGTTATTGTTGACGAGCATACAGGTCGAAAAATGCCGGGTCGACGCTGGAGTGAAGGTATTCACCAAGCTGTTGAAGCTAAAGAGGGTCTGCAAATTCAAAGGGAAAACCAAACATTAGCTTCAACGACTTTCCAAAATTACTTCCGTCTTTACGGAAAGCTTTCTGGTATGACAGGTACCGCAGACACCGAAGCATTCGAGTTCCGCTCGATCTATGGTTTAGATGTGGTGGTTATTCCAACTAATGTGCCAGTTGCTCGTGCGGATCATAACGATTTAGTCTACATGAACGAAGAAGATAAATACGAAGCCATCATTGATGATATTAACCAATGCGTTAAAGCTGGCAGGCCAGTTTTGGTGGGTACGGCATCTGTGGAGGCATCCGAGAGAATTTCAGAGGCACTTCAGAAAAAGAATGTTAAGCACAATGTTCTGAATGCTAAAAACCATGCTAACGAAGCCAGCATTATTCAAAATGCAGGTCAGGCAGGTTCAGTGACTATTGCCACTAATATGGCTGGACGAGGTACAGATATCAAACTGGGTGGTAACTGGGAAGCAGAAGTTGCAGCCTTGGAAAATCCAGACGATGCAGAAGTTGAGTCTATAAAATCAGAATGGCAAAAAAGGCATGAAGCAGTACTAGAGGCAGGTGGTTTGCATATTATCGGTACTGAGCGTCACGAATCTCGACGTATTGATAATCAGCTGCGTGGTCGAGCAGGTCGACAGGGTGACCCAGGTTCCAGCCGATTCTATTTGTCTATTGAAGACAGTTTAATGCGTATTTTTATGTCTGATAGCATCAAAGGTTTCATGCAGCGCCTAGGCATGGAAAAGGGTGAGGCTATTGAGCATAAGATGGTTAGTAACGCTATTGAGAAAGCTCAAAGGAAGGTTGAAGGTCGTAACTTTGATATCCGTAAAAACCTCCTTGAATACGATGATGTTAATAATGATCAACGTAAAGTGATTTATCAGCAACGTGATGAATTAATGGTTGCGGATGACATTGCTGATGTGATCGAAAATATCAGGCAAGATGTTGTCAATGACATTATTGATGGCTACATGCCACGCGGTAGCTTGCATGAACAATGGGATATTGAAGGCTTAGAGGGCGCAATAGAAACTGAGTACGGAATTAAGTTGCCAGTATCAAAATGGCTGGAAGAGAATGACCATTTAGATGAAGAGGGCGTGCGTGGCAAAGTCATCGAAGAAATGATAGCTCTGTACAAAGAAAAGGAAAAACTTGCCACTGAAGAAGGGTTAAGAAATTTTGAGAAGCAAATTATGCTTCAAGTTCTGGATCAGCGTTGGAAAGAACATCTTCAGTCTATGGATCACTTACGCCAAGGGATTCACTTAAGAGGGTATGCTCAGAAGAATCCTAAGCAAGAGTACAAGCGAGAAAGTTTCGAGCTTTTCCAAGAAACCCTTGAAAGTATTAAACGTGATACTGTAAAAATTGTTTCGCGCTTACAGCTGCTGAGTAAAGAAGAAGCTGAAGAATTGGAAAGGAAGCGTAGAGCTGCTGAAGAACGCATGCAATTTCAACATGCTCAAGCATCTGCTATTCCTGATCAAGGAAAAAAAGAGGACTCGAAGAGTGCTGCTAAACCGCCACAGCCAATGGTTAGGCAAGGCGTAAAAATAGGTAGAAATGAGCCGTGCCCATGCGGTTCTGGAAAGAAATATAAACACTGTCATGGTAAGGCAGGATAGAAAATATAAAGTTTTAATTTAGTGCTCCAGCTGGAGCACTTTTTAGTTTTGGAGAAAGAAAATGGCAGTGGGTTCATCTCATTTCCCTACAATGCACCCGGTAGATGGAATTAAATTGGGTGTAACCTGTGCTGGTATTAAAACCGAAGGTCGCCGAGACCTAGTGGTGATGAGTTTGTCTCCAGCAAGTGAAATAGTTGGAGTC
>JANQHX010000039.1 GCA_028282465.1 Gynuella sp. | reverse complement strand
AAGTAGGGTCATGACTCCATTTTGCAATGCCTGAATCGTGATCGTCCCACAGTTTTTGAATGGATCTCCCTTCCCAAACTCCGAAACTTATTTCTCGCCATTCGGAGTTTATCTCGATGGGTGTATTGACCTTGTTTGATAGTTGCTCTGAAAAAAAACGACAACGAGTCAGGTTCGACGAAATTATTTTGTCCCAACCGTCGTTAATCAATGACGCTGACTTTTCCATTTGTTGGAAGCCTAACTCAGTTAACGGAACATCCGTAGCACCACGAAAGATATTGCCACCTTCGCATTGCCCATGACGTAGAATATCAATTCGTGTTTGCTGTTCCATTTTTTCTCCTAGTTAGTTCTCACTCACTCCAGCTGACTCAAAAGTAGCCATTTCACTGTGCAGTAATAATGCAGACTTTAAAATAGGTATTGCCAGTGCGGCGCCACTGCCTTCACCTAATCTCATACGAAGATCCAGCAAGGGTTGAGCATTCATTTTTTCTAATGCTAATTTATGCGCTTTTTCGGCAGATTGATGAGAGAAAACAAACCAATTTTGTGCTCCGGGAACAATGCACTCAGCCAGTAATGCCGCAGCAGTGCTAATAAAGCCATCAACTAAAACTGGGATACCCTTCTGGGCACAGGCAGTATATGAACCCACCAAAGCTGCAATTTCGAACCCACCCACCTTTCGTAATACATCAATAGGTTGACCCACACTTTGTTTATGGAGTGCGAGCGCTGCTTCCAGTACAGATGCTTTTTTGCGCTGCCCTTCTTCATCTAATCCGGTACCCGCACCAACGACTTCGCTAATTGGTAATTGAAGGAGTAGGCTATAGATAATGGATGCCGAACTGGTGTTACCAATACCCATTTCGCCACCCACAAAAAGATTTGTCTCCTGGGTTAAATGTTCAATCTCTTGCTTGCCTGCATTAAGTGCTTGGGTAAGTTGGTGCGGTGTCATTGCATCTTGTTTTGAAAAATCGGCGGTACTGGGTGCAATCACCTGACTACTAACATTGGGTAATTCAGAAACTGGTACCACAGTGCCTAGATTGACGACTTTTAAGTCAGCACCGGCCTGACGACTTAATACACAAATAGCTGCCCCACCCGCTGCAAAGTTAGCAATCATTTGGGAGGTGACCGCTTGAGGAAATGCAGAGACACCCTGGGCACAAATACCATGATCCGCAGCGAAAACTCTTACAGCGATGTCCTTCAACTGAGGAATATCTTGACCCTGAAAACCAGCGAAGCGAATTGCTAATTCTTCTAAACGACCCAGAGAACCAGAAGGTTTTGTTAACTGATGTTGGCGCTGAGTTGCCGCTTCTATTGATTTTTCATCGAGTGCTTTTATTGGAATGGATAACCATTCTAGATTGTCATGGATCATGATTTATTTCGTCTTTTAGGGGCATGGGCAAGCCCGCTACCACTAGCGTTACTTTGTCAGCAAGCTTAGCGATTTGCTGATGAAGTCGACCTGCCGCATCCACAAACTGTCGATTCAGCTGCCCCAAAGGAACAATTCCAGAGCCCACTTCGTTACTCACAATAAATAACTGGCCGTCAAAATGCTCAACAATACGGAGCAATTTTTCTGTTTGCTTTTCCAAGCAGTCTTCATGTAAACAATTGCTGATCCAAAGCGTCAGACAATCAATAACCACGGCTTGATTAGAACCCAAAAATTCATTGAGGTCAGAGAGAACATTGGCGATTTGTATAGGCTCTTCAATCAGCTCCCATTGTTCTTGTTCACGAAGTTGTTGATGATGCTCAATACGATGCGCCATCTCTTCATCACCGGCAGTAGCTGTTGCCAAGTAGATTCGTGGGAGTTTCGTAAGCCTTGCTTGCGCTTCGGCATAGCTACTTTTGCCACTACGTGCGCCACCCAATACAAGCTCTATCATCTTTCTTGGCTCGCATGAGGTTGGAATAATGGCAAGTCCAACGCTTTGTTTACTTTCTGCCAATTCAAATGATGTTCTAAGCAGTCGGCAAGGCGATCAATTTCATTTTCCTGAATTTCTTTGATATCAATTCTTTGAAAATCAATTTGGTCATTTACCCAGCTCAATATGGCGTTCAGTGAATCAGGTGTATCTAATAAACCATGAAGGTAACAACCAAATACCTGGCCGTCATCAGACATAAACCCATCTGTAGAGCCGTCATGGTATTGAATACAGGATGTGAGTTCTTCGTTTAGTCGGCTCTGACCATAATGAATTTCATAACCTTGGATGGGCACAGGTTCTTTTGACGGTAAAATACTTAGTTGACCATGTTGTTGTTTTAAGGTTTTTTGCTCAGCTAATTCCGTATACATAGGAATAAAATTAAAGCCTGAGGTTTGACCGGCTTCGCTTTCTTTACCCAGAGCATCTACCACCTTACTTCCTAACATTTGAAATCCACCGCATATACCTAATACTTTTCCACCATATCTCAAATGCCTATCTAGGTATAATTGCCAACGATTATTTTTTAATGCAACTAAATCCACGCGGGTATTTTTTGAACCGGGAAGAATAATGAGATCCGCTGGCGGAGGTGTTCGCTCAATAGCAACAAACTCAAAGTCAATATCCGGATGTGCTCTTAACGCATCGAAATCTGTGTGATTACTTATCCTAGGGAGTACTGGGGCAATGATTTTGATTTTTTTATTGGAATGATTGATTTGAGAAGAATTAATCGCATCTTCCGATTCTAAATAAAAATTTTTAAGAAAAGGCAGTACCCCCAATACTGGTTTACCAGTTTTCCCTTCTAACCAATCCAAGCCAGGTTCTAATAATGTAATATCACCGCGAAAACGATTAATGACAAAACCGACGACTCGATCCTGTTCTGACGGGCTCAGTAATTCCAATGTACCCACCAAATGGGCAAAGACTCCACCTTTATCAATGTCAGCAATAAGTATGACCGGGCAATCAATGGCTTCGGCGAAGCCCATGTTAGCAATATCGCCGTCCCTTAAATTAATTTCGGCTGGGCTGCCTGCTCCTTCAACAATCACAAACTTAAACGCTTTATTCAAGCGATCAAATGATTCCAAAACTGCATTCATAGCAACGTTTTTATACCGATGATAAACCTGGGCATCCATATCATTAACAGGCTTTCCATGAACAATAATCTGTGCACCGATATCAGAATTGGGTTTAATTAAAATAGGGTTCATGTCGATGTGTGGTTCAAGATAACTGGCTTGAGCTTGAACTGCTTGAGCTCGCCCAATTTCGCCACCGTCTAGGGTAACGGCACTGTTAAGTGCCATGTTTTGGGGTTTAAACGGAACCACCGACTGCTGTTGTCTTGCTAGAACTCTGCATAACCCAGCAACTAATGTGCTTTTGCCTGCATCGGATGTAGTGCCTTGAACCATTATAGTTCTAGGATTTTTAAACCCAGGCATGGATCAGTAGTCCACACCTTTTCGAGCTTTAATGCCAGCTTTAAAAGCATGCTTTATATCTTGAATTTCCGAGACTGTGTCAACAACTTCCCGTATAGCACTGCCACCACCACGACCGGTGACAATAATACTCTGATGCTCTGGCCGATGAGAGATTGCATTCAATATTTTTTGTTCGTCTAAATATTTATAACCGATCATGTAGGTCAGTTCATCCAGCACTACTAGATCATATTGTTCATCTTGCAGTACTTTTTCGGCATGAACCCAAGTATCTTCGGCTGCTTTAATATCGCCCGTGCGATCTTGAGTATTCCAAGTAAAACCTGTGCCCATTTGATAAAAATAAACATCTGAACAATGGTTTTTAATATACATTTCTTCGCCAGACAATTGCTGACCTTTAATAAACTGAATAACCGCAACTTTTTGTCCATAACCCAATGCACGCATTACCATGCCGAATGCAGAACTGGATTTTCCTTTGCCGTTACCGGTTAACAACACCGCCACACCGCGCTCAATGTCAGCAGCTTCTATGTGTGAATCTACTTTCTCTTTCAACTTTTCCATGGAAGCTTTATGTTTGGAATCTTCAGACATGAGTTCACCCGGTAGTGTTGTACCTCTGAGGCTAATCAGAGGCACTGTTTTGTGATTAAAAAGTATAATTTAAGCCAGCGTAGAACGAACGTCCTACAGTGTTAAAGCCAGTCACTTCTTCGTATTCTCTGTCTTGCAAATTTTCTATTCTGTAGAACCCAGACAAAGACTCAGAAAATCGAACTTTAGATGATATATCAATCACTTCATAATCATCCAAACGTTGGCCTCCAGTATCAACGGCATTGGCTACCGAGCGAATGTTTCCACGAATGTTAACGGTGTTATTTGGGCTAGTCCAAAACAAGCTGTAGTTTGCCAGACGGTCTGGACGTCTAAGTCTTTGGTCGCCATTTTTATCAGTAGCCCTGTTAAAAGTGTAGTTGGCTGACAATGTTAAACCAAAGGTGATAGGTTGGCTGTAGCCAAATTCCCAGCCCAAAGAACGGCTTGTGCCATCTACCTGAGAGTAGCCTGTAGCGAAGTCAATATACTCGATTTGGTCTTCAATAATCTGATTGAAGTAAACGAGAGAAAGCTCTAAACCTGTTGCGCTTTCAAATTCTACACCGGCTTCGTAGCCCTGACTTTTTTCTTCTGTTAAGCCGCCGGCAGGTGTAGCACTAATTTCATAAAGGCTCGGTGCTCTAAAGCCAGTGCCGTAAGCGGCACGATATTTAATACTGGATAAAGTTAAATCCTGGACATAGGCCCCCGAAACTCTTTGGCTGGTATGTTCACCGAAGGCAGAACTGTCATCAAAGCGCAAGCCAAGGTTTACATACAAATTATCTAGCGGCCGCGTTTGCACTTCACCATAAGAGCCAGTGGATGTTCTGTCTTCACGGGGGGTATACGTGGTAAACATGTGTTGATTCTCGACGTCTCTACCCATTGCCACAGATATCAGCGAGTTAATCTCTACACTTAGCTGAAACTCATACTTCTCAATATCGCCACTGGCGACAGAAGTTTCTTCACCATCTGAAATAGTATCCCTGTCAATTTCAGAGTTTGATTTCGAAACACTGAAATCCAGAGATTCAGATTCATAAAAAGCTGTTGTTTTAAAGATTTTGTGGTCATATCCGCCAATGCAGTCATTGGTTGTACTGAAACTAGAGTTAAAACAATTATCATACTCGCTTTCGGACTGTGTATGCCTGGCCACGAATTCAGCACCCAGGTAGTCAGTCAAGTTGCTGGTTAATTTGGCGTGGTGCGTCTGGTTGGTATAGCCGTCTAATTCTTCTGAGGCGTCGGTTGAACTAGCGTTAATGCCATCTGTCTTGAATGTATTGGTGGACACTAATGCTCTAATTCTGTCATTACCACCTGTCACGAAACCATTAGCTTGCTCTGTACTGTTGTTTCCAGCATAAGCAGCTATGCTACCATTAACACCTTCGTCTGTTGAGCGAGAAGTCAGGCTAATAATACCCCCAGCGTCTGCACCATAAGCCAGTCCCTGAGGGCCTCTCAAAATTTCAACCTTGCCAATTTCACCGGTTGTTAGGGTGTGTTCGCCCAAAGGCAATGTTTGAATTGCAGATGGGTCAGAAATTTCCACACCGTCAATATAAAACTTGGTGCGATAACCTTCTTCGCCGCGAATACGAATGGTGCTCTGTTTACCAGCCCCACCTGTATTTGATACTGCCACTCCAGGTTGAGTTCTTAACACGTCGAGCATGGAGTCGTAACCCATTAACTCTATTTCTTCATCATCCAAAATACTCACACTGACAGAGGCATACTGCTCAGGGGTCTCGATTTTGGAACCAATAACTACAACGACTTCTTCCTTCGGTTGAGATTTTTCTGACGTTTCTTCTGCCTGTATAAAAGCAGCCGGGATTAACCCTAGTAAGGGTAATAATTTATTTTTCATTGTTTCCTCAAAAGCTAAAGCTTAAAGCAATTGAGGGAGGCATCTGGGAACTGATGATTGTAGTCAAAGACTAGAAGATCATTCCTGGATGGTAGCCCTCCGCTCCATCATGAATTGATTGAACACTGAACAGTTAGTCAGTGACTTCTGGCTGGTATCGGACTTAAGAAATTAGGTTCATTTACCGTTGCGGGGGCAGCGCTGGAATCTCACCAGTCTTCCCATTTAATGCCTATGAAATAGGCCGACCAAAAGCAGGCGCGAAGGTACTGAGTTGGAGGGTGGTTGTCAATTGATTAATAGCAGTAGAAGCTAGAAGCTAGAAGCTAGAAGCTAGAAGCTAGAAGCTAGAAGCTAGAAGCTAGAAGCTAGAAAAATTTTAGCATCTGGCTTCCAGCTTCCGCCTTTCAAGCATTTAGTTAATTGTCTTAAATTCTTTTTCTAACTTCTTCAACTGTTTCTTGGAAGGTGAACCTACCACATCAAGGGCATGACGAATGCGTCCTCGGGTCATATCGGGGCCTAAAATTTCCATTGCATCTAACACAGATACAGAAGCCGAAGACCCAGAAATAGCAACAAACATAGGCGCCAGCATATCGCGGAGTTTAAGCTCTAAATGATCGCCAACTTTATTAATGTCGGCCATGATATTGTCTTTGGTCCAATGACGCTGACCTTCTAATTTCCAAAGCGTAAGTTGTAGAATCTTTTGAATAGTTTCTGGTTCAAGGCTTTTGTGTTGAAAGTCTTCAGGCGTTAAATTCGGCAGGCCGGAGAAGAAAAACATGGCCAGTGGTGCTACATCGCTCAGTTTTTCAACTCTTTCTTGAATCAATGGTAAAAACTTGGCGATGTACTCTTCATTAAACGCCCAGTCTTTCAGTTTTGTTCCAAAAGCTTCGGGGCTTAAGTTTTCCCGGATATAACGACCGTTTAGCCAGTTTAACTTAACCGTATCGAAAACTGGGCCACCCAGAGATACCCGTTGGATGTCGAAGTTTTCGATCATGTCTTCTAGTGAGAATTTCTCTTCACCATTTGGCATGGTCCAGCCCATCATTCCCAAATAATTTAATAGGGCTTCGGGTAGTATTCCTAATCGATTGTAGTAATCAATACTGGTTGGGTTTTTACGTTTACTGAGTTTTGATTTGTCGGCATTACGCAGTAATGGCAAGTGAAAAAACTTTGGAGGCTCCCAGCCGAAGTATTGGTAGAGCAGAATGTGTTTAGGAGTCGACGGAATCCACTCTTCCCCACGAATTACATGAGTAATTTCCATCAAGTGATCATCTACCACATTGGCTAAATGATAAGCAGGTAAGCCATCGGATTTCAGCAATACTTGCATATCCACTTGCTTCCAAGGAATGGGTTTAGCATCTTGGCGCAGCATATCTGGCACCACGCACTCACCTTCATCCGGTACCTTCATCCGAATAACAGAGGATTCTCCAGCATTCAGTTTTTGTTCAACTTCTTCTTTTGTTAGGTGTGAGCATTTACCGTTGTAGCCAATACGAGCACCCTCTTCCTGAGGTTGGTTACGCATTTCTTCCAATTCTTCAGGAGTACAAAAACAATGAAACGCATCACCTTGCTCAACTAATTGGTCGGCATATTGTTTGTAGATATCAGCCCTTTCACTCTGCCGATAGGGCCCAAAGTCTCCTCCACGGTCTGGGCCTTCGTCCCAGTCTAAGCCCAACCAGTTCATGGCATCCATAATCGCTTGTTCAGACTCAGGGGTAGAACGGGCTTGGTCTGTGTCTTCAATACGAAGAATAAACTCCCCTCCCTGACTCTTTGCAAAAACACGGTTAAACAGTGCGATATAGGCGGTGCCTACGTGAGGGTCGCCAGTGGGTGATGGAGCAACTCGTGTACGTACCTTAGACATGGTATTCCTGAATAATATGAGCGATTAATTTTGGCGAGGCATTATACGGAAATTTAGCGCTTTTTCAGCTCTGCTTTAAGCTTTCTGCGAAGGCTGACATAGGAAGACTTAAGTTCTTCAGCGCCTTTGGTTTTTTGATCTTCAGGCAAGTACAGCAGGTTGTTTAGGGCCATGACCATCTGGTTAAGATCTGGCCACCAAGTGGAACTCTTGAACTCTGGTTTTAGAAGGTCTGAGGGACTAACCGAACCATTGATGGATGGATCAATTTGACCTAAAAAGCCGGTGATTTCTTGGTGGGCTTTCACCTCTAGAGGCAAAGGATTTGGTAACCGAAATAGTCCAAGCATGAATCCCCACAACGCAACTATTGCAGCAAATACCATCGCCACAATAGCAGCGGTTTTAATAGTATTGGAATCACCGAATAGATTCCGATAAATAGCCATTTGGTCTGTTGGATCATAGTTAACAACCATTTTCTGCCACTGAAATTGCAACTCGTCTAGTTGCAGTCTCAGGTTCGATAAAAACCCAAATTGCCTAGGGGAAAAGAATTGGTCTGACAAAAACGTCCCTTCTCCTCGCACTGCTTCTTCCAAACCTAATTCCACTCGACTTGGAGCAACCCATGCAGTGGGATCCATTTGTATCCAGCCTTTGTCTTCTACCCAGATTTCAACCCAGGCATGGGCATCGTATTGCCTAACAATGAAATAGTTTTGCTCATCATTCCACTCGCCACCTTGATAGCCAACAACCATACGAGACGGAATACCTGCCAAGCGCATTAAATAAATAAAGCTACTGGCAAAATGCTCGCAAAAACCAGTTTTGGTTTGAAATAAAAATTCGTCGATTCGATCTGAGCTAGTCAGTCTGGGAGGCTTAAGAGAATAAAAAAACTGGTCTTGACTGATCCAGCTAAGTATTGATTGGGCGAAGGTCAAATCGTCTTTCAAAGTTAATCTTTGCTCTCTAACAAAACTTCTGCTGAGGTCGTTTCCTGAGGTTGGCAGTTGAAGGTTTATTTGTCGATCTTTCTCTGAAAGTTCAACACTTAAAGAATCTAAACCGTAGGAGGTGAAAGAGAATTTTTGTGGCCCAACCAAAGCAATGGTTGATTCGTAATTGTAACCCTGGGTTCTTCTGGCATTACCAGAGCTGTTAATTGAAGGCGTTAATGTGTATAGCCAATCATTTTGAGCCGACTGAATATAAACATTGTAACTATATTCAAGGATATCTAACCCTGAATATTGCCTAAAGGGTAAATTCCAGCTCTGGTTATCTTTAGGGCGATCATCAATCCGCCAAGTCTGACCATCAAACTGCTCTAAAACCAAACCACGCCAATAAAGCTTATGTTGTGGTGGTCTCTCGCCATCAAACTCAGCCCTAAATGCCAAGCGATCAGATTGTGCTAAGCTCGCCAAATCCCCAGGGCTAACTGTGTCACTCATTCCCGTTACGCCTTGTGCATCTGGCGACGGGACACTCCATAACGGTGGTAGTCGTGGAAATAATAAATATCCCACCAGCATTAACGGAATACATTGTGAAAGCATAATAGCGGCAATTTTTAGGTTTGTTTTTACCGGCTCACTCTGCCGTTGTTGCAAACTGATCATAGCCGCAACCAAAACCGTTAAACAGAATAATCCATAAACCGTTTGTAAAAATTGCTGATCATATAAAAATGCTGATGCGATTAAGAAGATCGCGATAAAGATAACAATGTAACCATCTCTTTTATTGGCAAGTTCAAGATTTTTTAAACCAAACCCTAGTATTAGCAGTGAAGTCGCAGCTTCTAAAGAAATGATCGGTAAGTCACTAAAATATAAGCCCACAAGGCCAAAAACCACTGCTGCTGTTTTTATCAAACTTCCGGGTAATTTATTATGTCCTTTTAGCGCTCTGAATCGCCAAAAGCCAGCAACCACTATGAGCCCCATTAGCCATTTTGGTAGCCAATTAATAAAGGGTAAATAGACAAGGATTTGAGATACCAATAGCCAAATCATCGCCGTGCGATTTACTTGCAAATCTAAGCCATGTTTCATGACACGCGCCCCCCCTCAGCCACACCGAATAAAGCCAGCTGGGTCAGACAAGCATTTTTATGATGTTCCCCTGTGTCTGGTTCGATGACCGTTTCCCCTAGCTTTAAACCATAGGTTTTTTGCTCTTCGTGAAATTGTAAGACCTTGGCACAAATATGAGATAAACGATTTTCATGGCCAATAATTTGAATACTGTCAAAATCTAACCAGAGCTCATGACTTTGATAATCCACAAATTCTCTGGTGGCTAATTCACCCGTCTTTGCAAACTGCGGCCAATGGATTTGTTTTAATGAATCGCCCGCTCGATATTCCCTGACAGAACTGAAATCAGAGGTACCATTCGCAACTTCTTTTCCATCTTCAGATTCATCACCCTGACTTGCGTCTTTGCCTCTTTCATCTTGCAATATGGGTTTAGGGTAAACCAAAGCCCTCAAGTCCATTTGAGCATAGGCCCAAGCTCTACACAGCCCAGTAGGAAATCGAGTAACTAATAAGATTCTAGGTGGCTTTATGATGCCTCTTTTTTCTGTTGGATGAGACAGATTAATTCTGACTTGCTCATTCTCATGCAAGTCAAAATGAGACATATCCACATCAGCCCAACCAATGTCAACGGCTGAGAAATTGCGTTTAAATCGACTGGAAATTTCTAACTCAAACCCTGCGTTTTGTTCGGCAAAACAGTTTTCATTGCGGATAACAGTTATCGTAATACCTGAAAGGTTTCTAAACGTGTACAGAATATTTATAACAATTAATGACAGTAACCAAAAACAAATTAAATACACCAGGTTGTTTTGGAAATTAATTCCCATTAATAACAAAAGAATGGTTAAAACAATAAACACCAGCCCAAGTCGAGATGGAATGATGAAAATCTTATTTCTGTCTAAAGTAAAATGCTTGGTGTCATGTAAACGCTTATCAAGAAAACGTTTCATGCTTTCTTGAATAGTGTTTTGAAACCAATCAAACATTTAGGCCACTACATCCACTTTGTTTAACAGCTGGCGGGCTAATTGATCACCCTGAACTTCATGGCGCCCAATAATGCGGTGACCGGCAACAGGCACAAAAACAGCTTGTACATCTTCAGGCATCACATGCCCTCGCCCTTCCAATAATGCCCATGCCTGAGCAGCACGCATCAGAGCCAAAGCCCCTCTAGGTGACAACCCAAGCTGGAAACTTTCATCTTGTCGAGTTGCAGAAACCAGTCGATGTATATAGTCCACTAATGAATCGGTAGCATGTATTGTCTTCACCTGTTGCTGAACTTTATTCAGGGTTTCAGGATTAAAAATCGGCTTAATATTATTCAGACTGGTTCGACCGTTATTGCCTTTTAACAATTCTTTTTCTGCAATAGCGTCTGGGTATCCCAGAGAAAATCTTAAGAGAAAACGATCCAACTGAGATTCCGGGAGTGGAAAGGTACCGGTTTGAGACTGAGGGTTTTGGGTAGCAATGACGAAGAACGGATTTGGCAGTTGATGAGTATCGCCATCAATACTCACCTGACCCTCTTCCATGGCTTCGAGCAATGCGCTTTGTGATTTAGGTGTTGCCCGATTGAGTTCATCGGCTAGTACTACTTGAGAAAACACAGGCCCCGGGTGAAACCGAAAAACACCTTCTTTCTGTTCGAAAATGCTGGCACCCACAATATCTGAAGGCAACAGATCAGAGGTGAATTGAATTCTTTGATAACTTAACCCGAGCACCTTTGATAACGCCTGAGACAAGGTGGTTTTCCCCATTCCGGGCAGGTCTTCTATAAGCAAGTGACCATTGGAAAATATACTAGTAAGCGCAAGTTTTAGTTGTCGCTCTTTTCCTAAAATAACTGAGCTAAGAGATTTGATGGCTTTATCAGCCATACTTGAAAACGTTTGACTCACTGAATCCCCTGAGTTTCTAAATAAATAAACGAAGAATGGTTCTGCTTACAAACGTTTCTGAAAGTACTGATGAGACATTGCCTTTTGTTTACGACTGGTTTTTATTTCGTAATATTCGGAATGTTTCAACACCAATGATGTACCTCAAACTCTGTTAGCAATGTAGCAAGCCTCTATCAAGATCCTGCTTTATATCCTCAATGTTTTCCAAACCGACAGCAACACGAACTAATCCCTGGGAGATTCCAGCTGCTAGACGTTGGTCTTCGGTTAAACGCCCATGGGTGGTAGTAGCCGGATGAGTAATGGTCGTTTTTGCATCTCCTAGGTTAGCAGTGATGGATAAAAACTGGGTATTATCTATGACCTTCCATGCACTTTCTTTACCCTTGGCTAACTCAAAAGACAGTACTCCTCCGCTGTGCTGCATCTGTTTCTGGGCTAACTCATATTGGGGATGGTCTGATAAACCAGCATAGTTTACTTTGGCTACATTTGGATGATCTTTTAACCAATTCGCTAATTCTGTTGCCGCATCACTGTGCGCTTTCATGCGGATCTTTAAGGTCTCTAATCCCTTCAAAAAAACCCAGGCGTTGAAAGGGCTCATAGTAGGCCCACATGTTCTCAGAAAAGCGACTAGTTCTTTGATGTGTTCATCATGACCAACCACCGCGCCACCTAGAGCCCGACCTTGTCCATCTATGTATTTGGTCGCGGAATGAACAACTAGGTCTGCCCCTAATTCCAAAGGCTTCTGTAATGCTGGAGTACAAAAACAATTATCAACAACTGTGAGAATATTTTTGGATTTTGCAATTTCACTAATTGCCAGAACATCGCCTACTTCAATGGTTGGATTAGAGGGAGTTTCTAAAAAGAACATTTTGGTATTGGGTCGAATAGCCTCGGCCCATTGACTATTATCGGACAAGTCCACAAAACTGGTTTCGATTCCAAACTTACCCAGGTAGTTATTGAACAAACCCACAGTTGAACCAAAAATACTTTTTGATGCAACGATGTGATCACCTGCCTGCAACAACGCCATGCAAGTACTTAATATGGCTGACATGCCACTGGCAGTACCCACCGCAGCTTCGCCCCCTTCCATTAGGGCCAGTCGTTCTTCAAAGGTTCTAACCGTAGGGTTGGTGTACCTTGAATAGACATTTCCTGATATTTCTCCAGAAAACGTATCTGCCGCTTGGCCAGCACTTTCGAACACATAACTGGAAGTGAGATAAATAGGCTCAGCGTGTTCCCGTTCCATAGATCTCAGCTGCCCACCACGCACTGCTTGGGTCTCTAGGCCCAGTTTTGTTAAATCATTTTTTGAATCTGACATGGTAGGTTCCAACTATTTGAAGTTTAGATTTTCGAAGAGCGATTGTATGTTAAAGCGTATGAAAAGAAAAAGTACAGACTGCTCTCGCGGAGAAGGCTCTTTCATGGATGCAGATGAAAAACACTGGCACACCTGATTAAGATGAGAGCAAAGTGAAAAAGTTTCAAGTTACCAAAAAACCGAGTCGCCTCAACGTCTAGTTGGCGCTCGGATTGGGATTGTTACTTCGTAGAAACTTATTATAAGTTTATTAGAACTTAGCTAACCAATAGAGAGTTAGGAGTTGTCATTGTGCAAATCAATCAACCCAGACTCGTCTTCTTTGTCTAAGCTAGTCTTAGCTGTGTCATTGCGCATGTCTTCCAGGTTCTGAAGATATTCCTGGGTGATATCGCCTGTGACGTATTCGCCATTAAATACTGAACAGTCAAAGTCTTTTAAGTCTGTTGAACCATCTGTGGGTATCGCCGATTTAATTAAATCTTGCAAGTCTTGATAGATCAGCCAGTCAGCACCAATTAAGTCTTGTATTTGTTCAACAGTTCGCCCGTGAGCAATCAATTCTTCTTTAGCAGGCATATCAATGCCATAGACATTTGGATAGCGAATCGCAGGAGCCGCTGAGGCAAAATAAACCTTCTTTGCACCTGACTCCCTGGCCATATCAATAATCTGACGGCAGGTAGTGCCTCGAACAATGGAATCGTCTACCAGCAATACGTTTTTGTCTTTAAATTCCAGGTTGATGGGGTTGAGTTTCTGCTTAACGGATTTTTTGCGCTGAGCCTGTCCCGGCATAATGAATGTGCGGCCGATGTAACGGTTCTTCATGAACCCTTCTCGGAATTTCACGCCCAATACATTTGCTAATTGCAAGGCCGAGGTTCTGCTGGTGTCTGGTATTGGAATAACCACATCAATATCGTGATCTGGGCGCGCCTTTTGTATTTTCTCAGCCAGATACTCGCCCATTCTGAGACGAGCTTTATAAACCGAACAGCCATCAATAATGCTGTCGGGCCTAGCGAAATAGACATGCTCAAAAATACAAGGAGACTTAACAGCGTTAGGGGCACAGGTTTTCCTGTGCAGATTGCCTTCAATATCGATGTAGATGGCCTCTCCGGGTTCGATGTCGGAAATCACTTCAAAGTCTTGGGAAATGAGTGCAACACTTTCAGAGGCAACCATGTATTCGTCTTTGCCCTGCTTGTTAGTGCGTTTGCCGTAAATTAAAGGGCGAATACCATGCGGATCGCGAAACGCAACCATGCCGTAACCACTGATCATAGCAACTACTGCGTAAGCACCTGTGCAACGCTGATAAACCGATTCAACTGCCGAGAAAATATCCTCTGACTCAGGCTTAATCTTGCCCTGAAGCTGAAGCTCGTGAGCAAATACATTTAATAGAACTTCTGAGTCTGAAGTGGTATTCACATGTCGGAGATCTGCTTTAAAGAGCGCCTTTTTTAAATCTGCGGCGTTAGTAAGATTACCATTGTGGGCCAACACAATGCCGTATGGAGAGTTAACATAAAACGGCTGGCTTTCAGCAGTGCTCGAACAACCGGCTGTTGGGTACCTCACATGACCAATGCCACGACTACCCTCTAACCGTTTCATGTGTCGAGTTCTGAAAACATCTCGAACTAGACCATTGCTCTTTCTTAAAAAAAAGTTTCCTTGGTTCTCAGTTACCATTCCAGCGGCGTCCTGGCCGCGGTGCTGCAAGACTGTTAACGCGTCATACAGAGCTTGATTAACAGGAGAATAACTGTGGATGCCAACGATTCCGCACATAGAAATAAGATTCCAGCTAAATTACTTACCAATTTCCATCAAAACTTTTGATGCTTTTTGAAGGTACTCACCAGTCCAGTTAATCACTGGGCTGAAAAAATCCACTAGTATTGCCCCCTCTAACATTTCTGTTGGCAATAAAATTTTGGCCAAAGCTAACATGGCAACCACAATGATGACTCCTCTAAGCACACCGAACACCATACCGAGAATTCTATCAGTGCCGGTTAGACCAGTCATACGGATGACCTCTGACAACAAATGATTAACCATGGCACCAATGATGAGTGTCAGTGCAAAAAGGATGGCAAAGGCTGCGGCAATTCGCCAGTTTGGGGAGGCGATAAGA
>JANQHX010000028.1 GCA_028282465.1 Gynuella sp. | reverse complement strand
GGCGTTACAGCGCGTGGTTTAAATTAGACTGAGCAAAGTGCAAACAGGTATTGTGGTGTTTTCAAATTCAGTGCTTGCCATGAGTCGATCAGTCCGTGGTTAACAGGCTCGATCATTCAAGCTAACGTTAAATGAGTTCCCTAGCCAACTGGTTGCCGTGGTAAAAAGTTGGCAGTTTAGTTTTTGGGTGATGCGCGTTTGTAACAAGTGCATCATGTTCGCGGCGCTGCCGCAGGACGCATTAACGCGCCTTCGGCGCTAAAAACCAATGCGCCTCATATACAGGCGTTACTTATCTGAGAGTTATGTATGATCTATAAAATTGTATCCGCGATATTCTTATTGCATTTTAGTTTTTGGGTTTATTCTGAAACGTTATGGTGTGAAGGAAAAATTGACAATCTTTATATTTCTAGTTCATCAGGTTTATACGTTAAACCTGATTGGGGAGACTGGAAGAGACTCTGCAACTTAAATGGAGCGTACAATGATATCGATAGCGAAACATGTAATTCTTGGTTTGGAATTGCCCAGATTGCTTTGGTTGCAGATAAAACAATAACAATAAAGGTAGAGGGGGCTAATAACAGTTGTGAGCAACTTGGTAACAATACTGATTTCCCGAAACCAGTATATGTTCGCTTAAATAAGTAACAAGTGCGTCATGTTCGTGGCTTCGCCACAGGACGCATTAAAGCGCTCCGCGCAAATTACAATGCGCCTCATACGCAAGCGTTATATTTTTAGGGAATCGTATGGATTCAACGGAAGAAAAGATTCTTAGAAAGATCGAGAAGAAGGTCGAAAACGAAAAAAGAAGTTTTACTTTGAGTGGCGGCTATAATCTTATCCTCTGGTTTTCAATTGCAAGCGTATTCCTTCTAATATTTGAGTACATTCGAGAGGGTGATACTGAAAGTACAATATCTGTAGTATTCGCCGTTCTCATTGGAATATTTATAGGCGTAACTACAACTATAAAGTCCGGCGAACTGGTTTGGCCGATTCTTCGGCAGTACATTGATCTTGCCAAGCTAAAGAAAAAGCTTTCCAGTAAAAAAATATAACAAAGCCATAATGTATGTACAGCTTCGCTGTACCGGACAAATTAACGCCACTTCGTGGCTAAAAACAAATTTGCTCGCATATGGCGGGCGTTAGAAATCAGAGAGAACAATGAAAATTTTAAAAACCATATTAATTGCATCAATTTCACCACTCTGTATATCAGCAAATGTCTCAATTGAAGCTACATCGATAGAAGCACTCCGCGTAAGTGAAGAAACTAAGATAGCCTATGTGAATCCTAAAAATACAATTGAATCAGTAAATAATTCTTGCTCAGCAAAAGATCTATACGCACTTGATACTAACGATTTTAATTATCAATCTATGATGTCTATTCTATTAGCAGCTGGAGCTTCAGGAAAGACTGTAACTCTATGGGTAAGTGATGTTGCTAATGATTGTTTAAATGATCGGCAAAGAGTGAAGGTCGTTCAAATAAATTTCTAACAAGTACATCATGTTCGCGGCAATGCCGCAGGACGCATTAAACGCTGCTCCGCAGCTAAATACTAATGCGCCTCATATGTAGGCGTTATATTGCACTGGTATTTCAGCGTTATTGAGACAAGTAAACTTGGTTAAAAAGTACCATGGTATTTTTAAATTGGTTGCACGCTCTTGCTCGATCATTAGTCGGTTAACAGGTTCGATCATCTTGGTTAGTCGTCAAAATTTGGTCTAGGCCTTGTTCGAGGTTATGGTCAAAAAAGCAGGCTTGTATTATGGTGGTGCTGTTTTAAATTCGCGCAACATAACAAACTGTTGTAGTAAAGTGGCTCCGCCACCGGACAGCTTACAGCGGCGGTCATTAGCAATTGCTACGCAATTCTATCGCAAATGAGTCCACTGTAATCTGCCGCTAAACTAGAACGTTAGCACCAATTTAAACTTAGATCACTCATTTATAATTAATGAAAATAAAAAGAATTGAACAAAGGAAGTCGAGTAAAGGTGATTGCGGAGTCGCATGTGTTGCGATGGTTCTGGGTCAAAAGTATGAGCTTATAGAAAGCGTGTTCCATCAGCGTCAATTAGTTGATGAAAATGGTGACTACTACACTTTCCATAAAGACCTTGTCGGTGTAATTGAAGAATTTGAAGTTACTGCAAATCGAAAGGTATTCAGATCTTGGTCAAAGGTCGAAACACCCGCGATAGTTAAAATCAATCTAAGGAAAGGTAATTTTTGGCATTGGGTCGTTCTAGATGAGATAGACGGAGAGAAGGTTATGTATGATCCAAAGCCTGGTTTACCAGATCAAATCAGGTCATTTAAGGGGAAGATTGGCAGTGGACAGTATCTTAAAATTAACAGGTAGTGCTAACAAGGGCAAGCACCGGAAAAACTTCCGCTTCGCTTCAGTTCCCCGGTGTTACCGGCGTTAAACATCAGGAATAGAATATGTCTCGTCTTTATCATTCAAACGGAGCTACTCTTTGGAATGGTTCTCGGGCTTACCATGACAATGGCGCTACTGCGTGGAATGGTTCTCGGGCTTATCATAGAAACGGCGCAACGGCGTGGAATGGCTCAAGAGCGTACCATGATAACGGCGCCACCGCATGGAATGGTTCTCGCGCATATCATAGTAATGGTGCAACCGCGTGGAATGGTTCGCGCGCTTACCATGCTAACGGAGGCACTGCAGGTTCTGGAAATGTAGAAATTGAGATTGAGTTAGGTCCTGGCATAAGGATTTCCGCCGGTAGTTCTGGTTGTCGGGTCTACGTATACGGAATGCTCATGGCAAGTAATTAGAAAATGTTTAACAAGGCGTGCCAGTTGACACTTTGGGCTCCGCTTCGTTTTGGGCTGGCTACGCCAGTTTAGCCCAAAACTACACTTCACCCAAAGTGCAACTGCACTTGGCGTTACAGCGCGTGGTTTAAATTAAACTAGGTAAAGTGCAAACAGGTATAGCGGTGTTTTTAAATTCAGTGCCTGCCATGAGTCGATCAGTCTGTAGTTAACAGGCTTGATCACCCGCACTAACGTTCAACTGGTTCCATAGCCAACTGGTCGCCATGTTAAAAAGTTGGCAGTTTAGTTTTTAGGCTATGCGCAGTTGTAACAAATGCATCATGTTTGCGGCGTTGCCGCAGGACGCATTAACGCGCCTTCGGCGCTAACTACAATGCGCCTCATATACAGGCGTTAAATATACTTCTAATGAGAGGAGCTAATGAAAAAATATATCTATTCCGTTTTACTTGGGCTATTCACTCAAGTAAACGCAGCCGAAGTCAAGGTTTCTGAGATTGTTTATATCGCACCTTGGCCTAATCATGTTGATGTAAAGATGAATGCTGATTATGTTAAAGGAGACTGTGAAAACAGTAACGACTCATACAGGATTGATTTGACTGAAGGAGAATCTGCAAGCATAAGGTTTTCTACACTATTAGCAGCATTTATGGCAAGCAAAAATGTTGGTCTAAGCTTAGACGGTTGTGTTGGTAATAAACCAAGGATTGTTGGAGTTAGATTAAACAAGCAGTAGATATTATTTAACAAACCGTGCCAGGGCCGCCTTTGGCTGGACACATTAACGGCTCTTCGAGCCTAAAAACAATGCGCCTCATATTTAGGCGTTAAATAAATACCCTAGGAACGCTTGAGTGATCAGCCCATTTAAAAGAAATAAATACAAAGAATCTGACCTAGATAAATGCCCAGCTGATCTCCGCTCTGTAATATTGGAAATAATCTATTACACCTCCTTAGAAATACGACATTGTACAAACCTAAGGGTCGCTCAAGTAATGGCTAGCCACATCCATAATCTACCTACCTTACTTGGTGATTATTCAGTGGAAAAACTTTCCAGTTACTGGCCTTCAAGTATCGAATTCGTAGAGGCTATTGCTTCCGAAGAAGAATACAAACTTGGTGTCGTGAAAAATGGATGGTCTAATGCTGAACCAGTCATTAAGAAATATCTAAAAGGTATTTAACAAGCTGGTATAGTAAAGTGGCTTCGCCACGGGACGCCCAAAAGCGTTGCTGCGCAACTCGGCGCCCCTAACCAAGAACGTTATACGTAAATGGAGAAAAAATTGAAGTATTTAATCGGCCTATTACTAGTAATTTCAGGAAATGTATTTTCAGAAGACCTTTGGACTGATTGGGCGGAAGTCGACATCATTTACACCTACAATAGTAAGGATTCCTTATATGTATATCTAAAAGATGTAAGTTGCCCTAATACGAAAAAATACTTCACTATTAGTGGCGATGTTCAAGATAATGCAAGTCAGCTGATATCAATGATTCTTGCAGCAAGAATGGCAAAGGTGGATGTTAATATACAATATGACCCTGCTGCACATACAGCATACTGCTATGTGAAAGGGCTGCAACTAAAGAATTAAGTGGCCGTATAACAAGCTAATAAATGCCGTACACTTCGTGTACTGGACGCCGTAAAGCACTGCTTCGCAGTCTCGGCGCCCATTATAGAGAACGTTATAAAAAGGTGAAATACGCGATATGAAATATATTCTAATTCTATTAACTTTAATCACAACGAGCGCATTTGGTCGTGAATATGTGCCTTCTTTTACACCATCTTACGTTACTGTTGCCGATGGATATTTACAAATAGGCATGCCTAACTCCCATGAAATTGAAGGCTGTGCGGCATCTTATGCAATAGTTTTAAAGGATACAGATCCATATTTTGATGCTTATCTAAGCTTAGCAATGACAGCTTTTGTTTCTGGTAAGAAGCTAAATGTTGCCATTGGAGCACCGTGTGAAGCTTCTCCTAGATGGCCAACTGTTCATGTAGTTAAGCTCCATAATTAATTCTTATAACAAAACACTCCAGCCTCGCAAAACTGCGTTTTGCTGGACACATTAACGGCTCTTCGCGCCTAAAAACAATGTGCCGCTGAGTGCGGCGTTGAGTTTGTAGAAAAACCCCAAAACATTTAAAAAATAGATAAACTAGACATCACTCAAAAGGAGTGATGTCTCATGCCAAAATACAAGCATTACGATTTCAACCAAAGCTCCATGGTGGTCATTAATTACAAAGACCAACTGCAACCCGGAACCTTTGAACACGCCATTCATTACTTAACTCACAACAAATTGGATCTCTCCGTCTTTCATGATGTATACACTAATGACGATGGAGGTCGTCCAGCTTACGATCCAGCGATTTTGTTATCCATTATTCTGTTTGCTTATTCTAAAGGCATTACTTCTTCCCGTGAAATACAGTGGTGTTGCGAAACCAATATCATTTTCAAAGCCTTATCCTGCGATACTGTTCCCCACTTCACCACCATCGCCAACTTTATATCGAAATATCCAGAGAGCATGACAGAACTGTTTGAGCAAGTGTTGTTGATTTGCGATGAACAAGGATTAATTGGTAACGAGCTGTTTGCTTTGGACGGCTGTAAAATGTCTTCCAACGCCGCCAAGGAATGGAGCGGAAAGTTTAAAGAGCTCAAACAAAAACGAGATAAGATCCAGAGACAGATCAAGCACCTTATTGGTAAGCATAGGGAGTGTGATGAGCGCGACGATGATGAAGCCGTATTGCAGAAACAGCGATTAGAACAGAACATCGATACCCTGGATAAAGCCTTTCAAAAGATCGATCAGTTTGTAAAGACACAAGTCCCAAGGATGGGGCAAGGAAAAAAGCCAAGCGAAGTCAAAAGCAACATAACTGATAATGAGTCTGCGAAGATCACCACCAGTAAAGGCACCATTCAAGGTTACAACGGTGTGGCCACCGTCGATAAGAAACACCAAGTCATCATAGATGCCTATGCGTGGGGGCAAGGCCAGGAACACCACACCTTAATCTCTACACTAGAAAGAGTGTTGCAACGGTATCGTCGCTTAGGTTTCTCCAAGGATATTTACAAAGACGGTATCATCGTCACATTCTAGCAAACGGAACCACCTAGGCTGTGGCATTTTCTGAAAACGCTAAAACTCAATATGAAAAAGTGTTGTAATAGATATTTAATACCTAACATCAAGTAAAAGGCTAGTGTCATCGATACTATAGGCCTCACTGCGTTACTGAGTTTCTTTTTAGGTATTGCCCTCTTGATCGCTTGGCTTGGAGCCGTAACCCTAGTTTCCTCGGTTGCAGATGCGTCTATTACAGAGAAAGCCATGTTCGGTCAGCGTACAATTCCTGGAGGCCTAATTATTTTTGTCTTCTTGTATTACTTTCTTCCAAAGTTTATTAATGCTTTTAATAAGTGAGTAACAAGTAAATTTGGACTATTCTAATGCCTTTTCTTTATTCCATTGGCACATCATATCTATTAGACTCACGATTCTCCCCAAGCAACCGCGACAATAAATCGCCTTCAGAATGCAAGATAAATCCATTATTGCAACTCTTTACAAAATAACCGGAACCGTATATTTCGATGTAAAAAAACTTCTTGAACAAGGAGCAGATCCAAATGAAAAGAAAAAGTATGAACCTTCGCCACTTTTCATCGCATCTCGGTTAGGATTATTCAATGTAGTACAACTATTAATCGAATACGGTGCTGATGCTGACCAACTAAAATGGAATGATATATTTTATATTACTGCATTAGGTACAGTAGACGAATTATCATTGTTACTTTCAAATGAAATTAACTTAGAGATTCGAGACCATTTAAAAAGAACACCACTGTTGGTGTCTATTCTTACAGGGGATATCCAGAAGACTAATCTACTCATAAAATCTGGTGCCAACATAAAAGCTCGAGGTCATGTAGGACAAATAGCTTTAGAATACGCGATTCTAAGGGACGACCAGAATATGCTTGAGTGGCTAGTTTTAAATGGAGCCAATATCGAAGAGTTCAATACATTTGGTAATACTCCCCTTATTGAAGCAAGCTCTGAAGGCGCAATTAATTGTGTTAAAAAGCTAATATTGCTGGGAGCCGATATAAATAAATTAAACAGAGCCTCATTTGTAAGAAGCCAAGCGATAACTGAAGCCAGGACTCTAGAGGTTGCTAACATACTTATTAATGCTGGGGCTGATATTAATGACTGCGATCCACGAATTAAATACTCATTTTTAAACATTAAGGATGAAGAATTTAAAAACATATCATCTGTAGAATTCAAGGATCTTAGCGTAAGAAAATTTGGGAGTAGTAATCCTGAGGTATGTACCAACAAGTTCTACTATCACATGGTGAGAACTGGAAAATCAGCATGGAAAGCTTACGACAATTTTAACTGCATTGACAGTATCCCTAGACCAATATGGTGCAATGATCGAATGGGACAAACTACTATCAAACTTCCAGATGGTAGATTCGTGTGCATTGCCGGTGAACACGAGGATCATTACGACCCTGATTTCTGTATTTATAATGAAGTAATTGTATTTGATCACAACAAAATAACTATTTACCAATATCCGAGAGAAGTTTTTCCTCCTACCGACTTTCATACAGCTACTTATATAGAAGGTTATGTTTATATCATCGGAAACCTCGGCTATCCAGAGGACAGAAAAGCAGACGTTCCCGTGTACAGGCTATCTATATCTGATTTCTCAATTAATAAAATTCAGTATTCCGGGATTAATCCAGGCTGGCTTCACAACCATAAAGCAGAGTTGACAGAAGATAGAATTTGCATCTCAGGTGGCGAACTCATAAACGACGGTGACCATAGCTATAATCGATACAAATATACTTTTAATACAAAAACTTTTGAGTGGACAAAAACCAAAGTTAGTTCGAACGAATATGAAAACTATTTTGAACCTTCTTATAAAAATCAAGGTGAATCCGAAAGGTCGATTTTAATAGTCAAAAATGACAGTAAATGGTTTGTATTGAAGGTTATTGAATCCAAGAGAGTAGATTTATATTTGGGTGATAAAGTAGTTTTAGATGGCATTTCGCACATCTGTCCAACTGAAGACTATTTTTTTTTGCAGCTATGTTTAATAAGCAAGGGTTTCAACTCAGAAACCGAAGCTAATTCATCAGTAAACAGTGGAAACTGGAAGTCTGATGCTCTCTATTTCAACAAACTTCCCTTCCAGTTTGATAGAGTTAGATTTATAAGCTTTGAAGAATTTACAAGTACTGAAAAGTTAGCGGGAAGAAATTGGCTTTTAGCTTCTTCAGAAAATGAAATTTCAACAACCGCTGCTTTAGACATCACTTAGATGTGCACTTTTTTAAACTTAACACGAATATTGAGCCCCTAATCGTACTAGAGGCTCAATGTTAATTTACTCCGTATTTTTTCGGATAAGTAATGAGCAGTCCAGTTACTTACTCAATACAATCTCATCAATATTCATCCACAAACTGTGGTTGGTGATGCCAGTGTTCTTCCAAACTGGAATGTTTAACCAAAGCGCTGTTTGAATGTCGTAGGCATTAGCACCGGAAATATCAAACTCATAGGTATGCATAAAGCTATCGCATTGAATGTCTGCTAAAAAGTTTTGGGAAGAATCCCAACTTGCACCGAAGAACGCTTCAACCACCATACCATTCATACAGTTCATGGTTAAGGTCAGCTTGGTGTATTCAGATAAATCCAAGCCTGGCTGAGTTTGATCGGTTCCGTTAGTAAAGAATTTTATGCCAGTATAGTGGCCACTAGACACGTTCCAGTGGCTGGTGCCAAAGGCATATAACTCTGCAGTTGGGTAGCCAGATGCAATGCCTTTATTACCTTCGACTGCAGCATAACCGTCACCCAATAATCTTGTGTCCCAAACCACTAAGCCTTGGTCGATTCCAGAGGCTACAACTTGCAGCGTTTGATATTCAACCGGTTGTGCAGAAGTCATGGCTTGTAATTGGAATTGAAGTTTCACTTCTAAATAGTCATCGGTTTCGCCAATTCTTACACCCTCTGCTCTTGCGAATGTATATTGGCCACGGGGATATAATGTTGGTGAAGGCGCGGTGATTACTTCAGCAATATGAAAATTATTGAAGCCCCAAAGTGTTGGACTTAAATCTATGTCAATGCTGTCACTCATAACGTCGATGCGAGCAATGCTGTAGGGAATATTACTTAGGTCATAACGATGTAATTGCTTCGGTCCGTACTTGGGTAATCTTGCTAAAATTTCACAATAAGTACTGGTGTGGCAAACCAATGAGCCATCAACATACTCAATAATATCTGGGGTTGGAGATACAATGTCAGTAATTTCAAACATTGAATCTGAACCGGTTACTAAAGTTTTTTCAAAAATAACGATGGCGTTATCGTCTTGTTCTATGACCATTTCAGCGGGTACATCTTGAGCCATAGTAAAACCACTGATAACCGAGATTGAGAATGCTGCAAAGGTGAGTGCAATGTTATTCATTTTTTCTTCCTCTGTTAGATGGTGAGCCCGTGAGATTTTCCAGTTGCCCCACGGAGTAGCCATGGTTCGATAGAATTATTCAAAATTGGATTGGGCTTGTATTTAAAATGAGCATACGCTCACAAGAGAAAAAAACTTTAACCTGTTTCTTAATTATTTCTGAATTTTTTTATTCTTTAATGACAGCTTAACACCGAGTAAAAAGCTGTTAACTAAAAAATAGTAAGCACCTTGCTGAAGACTGAATGACATCTTTTATACAAATCAAAAGTAGTTTAATAAAAACAAATTTAGTTTATTTTTATTAATATTCTCGTGCAATTCTAATTAGCCTATTCGAATTAGTCTCTATTTCTATTTTAGATAAGATGTCTACCTACCCTTCATAAAGACAACTTTATAAATCAACATCACCTAAAATAATAAAATTCATTACCAACTTCTCAATTCCCAAAGTTATTATTTTTAATATTTGTTTGGCAACAATTCTTCATTATAAATTTCTACAGCCATACCTTAATAACACCACTTAAAATTGCCTTACCAAGAAAATAAAAAAAGGAGATTTGTATGCGTTTTAACGTAACAAATATTTCAATCATTCTTAGTACATCTAAGAGTTTATTGTGGGCAAGCATATTGCTATTTATGTTTCAATCTAATGCATTGGCATTGGAGGTAAATAGCAATGCCAGTTCAAATAACTGCAATAAACCTACCCTATCAATATCACCTTCTACAGCAACTATGAAAAAAGGTGAAAGAAAGCAGTTTTACGCATCAGTGAATTCTGAGTTTCCTATGTCAAAGATTCAGGTTATTTGTCCTGACGATACAATTAGCTCTTCTGAAATATCCAATCAGTATAAATCACAAATTACTGATACTAAAAAAGCTGGCAAGGCATCCGATTCCCGGATTTCTTGGTCAATTAATAACAGAGCGCTAGCTGAAGTCACTAGAAGTGGGCTAGTTACCGTTATTGGCGACAGTGGCAGAGTGACGTTAACTGCTAAAACCACCTATAACGGTGAAGTACTGATTGGCAGGGCCATGATCAATATTGCCGCCCATGAGGAGCCCAAAGCTGTTCTAGAAATATCTCCTGAAGAATTGAATCTAAAAGCTGGCGATTCAGGTCGACTAAGTGCAAATGTGTATTGGGTATGGCCATCCGGATTAAAAGAGCCGGCCATTGGCATACCGAACATAATTTTATGGGAAAGTAGTAACACTCAAATTGCAAGTGTCACTAGCGGGTTGGTAAAAGCCACTCCACTACCAGGAAGTGTTGAGATTACTGCTTCTACGTTTTTTAGTGGTGAAGAACTTACTGCCAATGCAACAGTGAATGTATTGAGAAATACTGATGACATACCTGTAGTTAAAATTGAGCCCACTACATTATTTTTCAACGGCACAAATCAAAAAATTCCTATTAGTGCCACTGTAGACGGACAACCTGTTCATGTCCGTTGGTCTTCATCAAACCCAAGCAGTGTTGATATACAAAATGGTTATGCTATTTCTAATGCAGATTTAGGCTCAGCGTTAATCACCGCAGAATTAGTGTTAGATGTTTTGCATGTGCCAGCAATGACCACTGCAATAATTGCACAAATAAAATCGGATGCTAAACCCGTTAAAGATGAAGAGTTACTGGATTTGTCTTATGAGGTTGATGATGTTTGGGCCCCCGGAAGTGATCCCGACTATGATGAAAACACCCCTCTTCCAAATGGTACGTTAAAACTCAGCCGTGATTACTTAATCAATAATCCAATGCCTAAACCAGGAGATGTTTTGGTCAATGCCGGCCGGGGCTCGATCAAAGTTATTGAAGCCATTCAATACAATAGCCACATCGAAGTAATTGGTGAGCTGCCGCAGTTAGCTGATGTGTATAATGAATTGGATGTAGATTTTAATGGAGAGTCTCTAACTAACTACCTACAAAAAGTTGATTCTCTTTCCGGGCAATCTCCCTTGTCGGGAGAGTCATTTGGCTCTGTCGAAGGCCAGCCAATTAATAGTTCAGTAACCGAACTCTCATCAGTGACTAGCAACCCAATTAAATGTGAGTTCAGAGTGGACTGGGACACGTTCGCAGACACTGCAGTTAGATTAAAAATAAACAATGGTGTATTAGCACTGTTCACGGTAAGAGCGACCCTTGAAGCGGATGCGCGAGCAGAGCTACTAGACTTTGCTTATTCCATGAAATGCAAAATCCCAATTATTAAGCCTAAGTCACTCGGTGGTTACCCTTTAGCAGGCTGGGCAACCTTGGTGCCGCATATATTTGTGGATGGTTTCGTACAAGCCTCTCTAGAAACAGACATTGAAGATCATGTTTTTGAGTCACCCATATTTTCAGCCCACATGGGTGCCATGGGTGGGTTCACTTATGCCAATGCAGCGGCGGAACTGATTTCTAATATTGATCCATTAAATTTAGATCCAAAGATGAATTTAATTGATCCGATTATGGGAGACAGCAGTGTCACGATTGGCGCTAAAACAGGTGTAGACGGTGGTTTGGTATTGTCTTTTGTTCCTGGGACTTGGCCAGTCACACCAGGTACCGATTGGACTAAGCTGTCGTTGGTTGATGTCAAAGCGCCAGTGCAACGATTGTCTATTGGAAGAAAAGTTACTGTGCCTAGTTATTTCATTTTAGACCAAGGCCATGAATCCTATAAAGGAATGGAAGGTACCGATACCATTGAAAATGTTATTTTCATTATTAGAGAAGTATCCCCAGGTGGTCTTATTAAATTTGTCTTAAAGGCATTGGGTGTTGAAGACTCTGTCAGCATTGTTAACTCAGACCCTGAGATAAAAATCATCGACATTAACAACACATGGCCACAAATAAGTGATTTAAAAACTTCGTCTCATAAGGTTTATGTTGGTGGGTTTGAAGAAGGTCATCCTCTTTATGACAGCTATCCGGGCTCAATTGATTTAGAAGCGGTGATTTCTACTTGGGATGATCAGTTTATTTTAGATTGGGCAGACCCTTGGACTCATATGGAAATCTGGACGCGCGACTCAGGCACTGGTCTTTTTTCAGAAATGGCATCTGCTGGAAGAAATCCGAGATTCACTTATACACCACAACCTGGGGAAGAAGGGTTAAAAGACTTTAGAGCTCAGCTCTACTATTTACCCTTCTTAAACTCAATTTATTCATTGTTCAAACCAGCCGTCTCACCCGATATTCAAATTGAAGTGGCTACTATGTCAGACTTGATCATTACACCAAACCCTGTTGAACAAACATTATTTCCAGGCACCCAAGAGTCAACAGAAATATCAGTGAGTAATTTAGTCGCTTCGGAAGCGTCCTACGTATTCGAAGAGACTTACGATTGGCTAATTGCTCCGAGTGGAGCTTTTACCGTTCCAGAAAACACTTCTAAAATTCATAATTTAGAATTTAGCTGCCCAGATTCTATTGTGGATTACGAAGGAAAATTGACTCTAAGGAACACCACTACAAATGATACCAGCGATGTAGATGTATCTTTAAGCTGCCGTGCATTAATAATTAATCCTAATTCAATGTCACTCAGTGCCTCCGTAGGACAAACCGCTGTGGCAAACTTTAGCGTTAAAAATAATGTCAATCAGGATGTGGTAACCAGCAATAGCATCAACGGTTTTACCGTAACGCCAATCAGTTCAACAATACCAGCTGATTCATGGGCTTCGATAACAGGTACTCGAAAGTGCACTGCTAAAGGCTCAAGTCAACATACTTTAAATATCATTGCCTACGGTTATAGCCACACCGTACCCATTACATTGGAGTGTAAAGACCCCGGGCAAAGTAGCGGAGACCCTCACCTATATAGTTTTGACAGAGTGAAATTTGATTTCCAAGCCAAAGGTGAATTCGTACTGTCCCGCTGGGAAAATGACAACAACGAATTTGAAGTTCAGGCGCGGCAAGTTGAATGGGGGACTCGATCTGTCACTGTCAATAGTGCTATTGCGATGAACGTACATGGTGACCGACTTGGGTTTTATGACTCCTCACAAATTCCAACAAGTGGCAGCAACATCATGTTAAACGGCAACCCTACCTCCCTAACCATTGGTGAACAATTGGCTTTACCCAATAGTTCATCCACGTTAACTCGTATTAATGAAAATAGTTACCGCGTAATTTGGGAGAACGGCGCTGACGGAACTGTGTCATTTGCCCGAGGCCATTTAAATCTATCGCTGACACCACCTCAAATAAACACCGGCGAATTGGTGGGTGTTTTAGGTAACTTTAATGGTAACCCAACTGACGATTTTAAATTACGTGATGGCACGTTATTACCCTCCCCCCCTGGTTTTAACGAATTATACAATTGCCAAGCCTTTGATTGTTTTGCGTACCATGAACAACAGGGTTGGTTAATTCGCACAGAAACTGAATCATTGTTTGATTACAATCATAATGAAGGGCCTTTAGATTTCGCACCTGAACCCGGGCAGTTTTTTCCTCACACCGTTTATGATGTGAATGACTTTGATATGGAACAGCGAAATTGGGCTGAAGAAGTTTGTAGAAATGCAGGAGTGGTATCATCGGAACTACTAGAGTCTTGTATGTTAGATTTGTTGTTAACAAGCGACCCTGGGTTTGCCCTTTCAATTGCCGACATGGAAACCAGCGAAACCTCACCAACAACTCATACCTATTCAAGGTCCTGCAAAGAGTTACGAGACTCTGGAATCACCTCTAACGGTTTTTATGAAATAGACACGGATGGTGACGGCCCAATCCCGGTAGTCCAGGTTTATTGTGATATGACAACAGGTGAAGGAGGCTGGACTTTTTTACAAATTACCAATGGAACAAGAACCTACAAAAACGGAGATTCTAATTCCTGTAAAGATGTCGGTTTAGAGTTATTTGCACCTCGAAGCAGAGACGATTTCATCCTAGCGAGGGAATTTGCGAATAATCAAGGACACAGCACGAACTTAGGGCCATTAGGCATTTACCACAGTAAACCTCAAGATTCAGCAGCAGAAGAAATTCCAATGAATAGCTACGCTCCAGTCAATGCAGCTCAAAGGGATTGGGTATCGACCGCGGGTCAAGACTGGTGGGCATCCGACTTAACCACTATTCCTGAGCCCAATGGAGATTATCAAGAAGATTGCTGGTTATTATGGGAATACAATGGCCCTGACGGAGACGTAAGCCACTACAATGATTACTATTGCAATTATTCTTATATTGAATACATGTGTATGCACCAAGACAATTTGAGTCTTGATCACAATGGAAATGATAGCTAGATAAAATCAAAACCTGAACTATCCGCCCTGAAGGCACCAGCTAAGGGCGGGTTACTCTGAAAGATAGATGGATGGCTTTTAGTTTTTATAGGGAGAACGTACTACTTCCTTTACAATTTCTTATTTCGATACATACAAGCATCAGCTTCTTTCATTAGCTGCTCTATATTCACATCACTACTGTTTTCAGGATCGAAACGAGCCCAACCAATACTTAAACTGATCGAAAAAGGCTTTTCAGAAGTTTTGTTATAGTTATTAATATTTTCATTTAGTCTGGACAGTGAAAATTGAAACTCCACTTCTGACTTCATATTTTTTAGAAGTATTGTAAACTCATCACCACCCTGCCGACTAAATAAATCAACTTCTCTAAAGGACTGTTTCAATAATTTTGCGGTTGCACAAATAGCTTCGTCACCAACATTGTGGCCAAAGGTATCATTTATTCCCTTTAATCCATTCAAGTCAGCGTAAGCTAAAACAAATGAGTTTCTTGAACGCAGGCAGTCTTTATAATATTGTTCTGCTGCGGTTAAAAATCCTCTACGATTCAGCAAACCGGTTAAGTCGTCAATGATTGAAAGTTCCTCCAATTTTGCATTAGTGGCCTCCAGTTTCAATTTCGACTCTTCCAACTCAGCGGTGAGCCTTATTCGCCACAGCACGCTACTGAAAACTTCTCTTAATGATTCGTAAACAATATCATCAAAGGTTGAAAGGCTGAGAACCACAGAACCAAAATGGGTTTTACCAAAAAACAGCGGCATTACAACAACCTTCATTGTCGCTTCATTCTCAAAGACCCAGTCTGGAAGTAGATCCTTTGTTTTAAATAACTTTTCTTTTGAATAAATATCGACCAACTCTTCATCACGAACATAGACCATTAGGTTAGAATATTCAGGAATACTCAGAGTACCTCCAATATCAAAAGTGAAAGGTTCTTCATAGAAACTTAGCCAACACCTTGAAATAGACAATTCTTTAGTTCTTCGCTTAACAGCTTCATAAAACTCCATCATGTCTTGCGAATTACTAATATCAGTAGTGGCAGCACCCATAAAATGAAAACTTTTCGCCATTTCAAATGAATTCAAGTTTGAGGTTATTTGCTTAGCTTCACTGAGTAGTACTCGCAACATAGTAAAATTGTGTTCAACCTTCGCAATTTCTATGTGATCCGAATTCTTCAAATTCTCCTTGAGAATGGTCAATGAGAAATGAAGTTTTTTAATGAGTGAATCGGCATTAGTACTGTCTTTTATTTCTTCTTGTAATACATAGTAGATGTTGAAGTACGAGCTCTGTTCTGAAGGGTTATTTAATATGAGATCAAAGCCTTTTTTTATTTTATCTGAAAATTCCTGAGAGCCAGGAAAATCTCTCAATATCTCAGTGAGAGATATGGCTTTTAAATTACTATCATCAATACCTAACATGTTTCGCACAACACTAGAGTGACAACCACAGGATTCTCTCGCTATAAACTTGGTTGCCCCTTTCGTCTCCTCTGGTGTATGGCCTTTAATAATTTCAATTAGATCAGTAATGCTTTTTTCGGCTAAAACATCCCCTGGTTGTGATATAGTAGCTAAAGGCGGACTTACAAATTTACACTCGGTGATATCATCATGGCCAACGATTGAAATCTGATGAGGGATTGAAAAACCAAGCTTCTTAACTCGCCTCATTACCCCCATGGCTAGATCATCATTGACGCAAAATATAGCATCAATGTCGGGCACTTGTGACAGCATTTCTTCCACTGCAATTTCTGCAGAGCTTTGGGTATACTGGGTATGCGCAACTAGTTTTGGGTCAAACTCAATATTATTTTTTTCCAACGCATATTTATAGGCCTCAAATCTTTCTTCGCTATCAATAAAACCTTTGGTGCCTTTCACAATGGCAATACGTTTTCGGTTGTGAACTTGAACTAGATGTTCAATCGCCTCAATCACACCTAAATCATTACTTAGATCCACCAGATGGTGTGGTTCTACTCTGTGAGAAATGCAAACAATAGGAAACGCTTCAATTTTATTAAATATGTCTTTGAATTTTTCAGGAGTAGCTAAAGACAATGGAGCTGAGAATACAATAACGCCATCAATTCTATTCTTATTTAAAAGGTGATACATGGGTTCATGCTGATAATTGTTATCCCATGACATATCCGGAATATGCCCGGCAAATAAAATGAGATCTACATTAAGCTCTTCAGCAGTTTCAACCATTTTAGGCCAAATTAGGCGTACATAACCCCCTTGAAGTTGATTAATTAGCACGCCAAGCGTCAACCTCTTCAAAATAAACACCTGATCTGTTTCATGCTTTACAGTGTAGTAGATACAAAAATAATGTTGGTATGTGTAAGCGAAAGCAACCAACTTTAAACCTATTTGGCTGAATTTATGGTGCTGTTAGATAGTTTGACTATTACAGCCTCGTTAAACAAAAATTGGCAGCAGTTAACAAGTTAGGTACCAACCCTTACTAGTTTCAAATTTGTTTTGATTTTTAAATAAAAAGCCCCGGCTGAATTGGCAGCCAGGGCTAGTTATTTAGTTACTAGATATCAAAGCCTGAAACTCGGTTGTTACAGACATTACTCAGGTTGTGAAGTGACCTCTTCGGTTAACCCATTATCTTGAATAGACCAATTATTTGGCTCGTTTGTTAGTGTATTTCGAGCAGCCTCAGCTGCAGCACTGTACTTGCTCTTGCCTGCGTGTAAGGAAACACCTCTTTGCACTTGCTGTTGCGACCAACTTATGAGCAGCGCATCGTAGTTCTCTACTGACAGGGCAATTTCTGCAAACATACCCCTCATTTTTGTGGCATTAGAGATGTTCCAGGCTGCTAAGTTTTGATCGAATGCTTTTGCCCCATCGAACATTTCGGAAAAATTAGAAACCGTAGAAACGTTCCAGTTACCTATGGGCTGATTAAATGAATCGGCTTTTTCAAACATCTGTACAGTGGCCAGCAGGTTTTCAAACTCCCAATCGTTTAAGGGTTGATTAAAAGCATCTGCGTCTCTAAACATCTGTTGCGCAAATTTAACTGATCTCATATCCCATGAACTAATATTTTGGTTAAACGCCCTAGCCTCCATAAACATGGTTCTCATTTCGGTCACGTTACCAATTTTCCATTCATTTAACGGTTGGTTAAATAGCCTAGCACCTCTAAACATGCCAAATGTATTTGTTACTTTTTCAAGATTCCAATTGTTCAAGGGCTGATTAAATGCTCGTGCGTTGTTAAAAGCATTGCTTACCTGCTCTAATGAAGTGGTTTCCCAAAGTCCAACAGGTTGATTAAATGTGATCGCTTGTTGGAAAACAGACCTTATGTCTGAAACATTTGAAACATCCCAGTGGCTAATATCGCTATTAAAGAAATTAGCAGAGAAAAACATACCCTTCATGCTGGTTACCTGAGATAAATCCGGTGCGGCAGAATCCAAAATTCGCAAGAAGTCACAGTTGTAAAACGCTCGTTCCATAGATAGCCAAGCTTGGGTGCCCCACTGATGAACAAACATCAGTTTTAGAGAGTCGGTTTCAGTGCTATCGGTTGTTTCGGGGAAGAATAGATGTGGGAAGTCTCCTGTGATAGACACTGTGTACTCGCCCGAAACTGCATAAGTATGGACATGATCACCTGTTAAATTATCGGTAACCGTACCATCCCCCCAATTGACGCTGTAGTTGTAAGCAAACTCCGGGTTGGTGTAAATGGTGATTTGATTGTCTTCACTGGCACCTGGGTTATTGGTTTTCCAGCTGGTGACAAAAGCGCCCTCTTGAACATTTTCGATAGCAATGTCGATCGAAACACTGACTTCATCCGATAACTCATCTGTTGCAATGACGGTGGCGGATGTTGATTCTTGAGTGGTATTGGGTGTACCAAAAATTTCGCAAGTGCCATCGGATGCTCTAACTTCCAGCCCTTCTGGTAAATCGTCTGAGAGACACTCAATAGGATATCCTGAAATAATGGGAAGAAAACGGGACACTTCCAAACCGGCAAATAGAATAAAAGACCCATTCCCGAAATCTAATGGCGTGTACACACCGCCATCCGTAATTTCCCATCCAAAATTATTAGTTAGTACATCACGAGCGGCCTGGGCATTCTCAAAAAATAATATCGAGCCCGCATTTAATTGCACTTCTTCTTGAACACTTTGAGCACCCCACCCGATTAGAGTGGCAGTATAGTTATCCGATGTCAGCCCAGACTCAGAAAACATATTGGTCATGTCTTGAACTTTTTGTATTTGCCAACCGCTGAGATCCTGATTAAATAATTTTGCCTCATAGAACATTTCAGTCATGTCTTCAACGTTATCAACAGACCAGCCACTTATATCGTGACTAAAGCTGATGGCAGATGAGAAGGTGTAGCCCATATCCGTTACGTTATTAACTGACCAATTGCTGATGTCTTGGTTAAAGTTTTTGGCGCCAGCGAAGGTACTGTCCAATGTTGTTACATTGTCGACAACCCAGCCACTGATATTTTGGTCAAAACTTTCAGCAAAGGCGAACGTACCTCGCATGTTCGTCACCTTATCAACTGTCCAACCACTGATATCCTGATTAAATTGTCTTGCTTCATAAAAAGTACCTTCCATGTCGGTGACGTTAGACACATCCCAATGCCCAATAGGGCTGTTGAAGTGAGTGGCATAAGCGAAGGTGCCATACATACTTTCCACCTCAGATAAATCTGGAGCTTCTGGATCATTAATTTCTAAGTTAATTGCACCGGCAAAAGCTTGGGCCATAGATTGCCAAACCTGGTCACCCCATTGTTCTACAGACAATAATTGATGTGCGCCGACATAGTCTTCTACTTCTGGGAAATAAGGTTGAGGGTACAAGCCTGTAATCGAAACTGTGTATGTACCAGGTTGCTCATAAGTATGAGTAAAGTCTTCTGTAATATTTTCAGTCACATTGCCATCACCCCAGTCAACGGTGAAATTGTATTCAAAATCAGGAGAGGTATAGATAGTCAGTTGATGGCCAGCGTTACGAGTAGGCAGCGTATCATCCTCACTTTCTATCAACCAACGGGTTACATAAGGTCTGAATGAATCTGAATCATCCGTGTCGGTATCCGTGTTTTGATCAGAATCGGTATCTGAGTCAGTTTGAGAATCGGTGCTAGTGCTTGAATCCGTACTGGTATCTGTTTCTGTTTCAGTATTTGAACCTGAGTCCGTTTCGGAATCTGTATTAGTATCTGTTTCAGTGTTTGAATCAGGATCCGTTTCGGAATCGGTATTAGTGTCTGAATCCGTTTCAGTGTTGCTATCAGAATCAGTAGCTGTGCCGCTACTGGTATCAGTATTTGTAGTGCCAGGGCTAGAAGGCCCTGCATTTGAACCACTCCCATTACCAGAATCGCCACCACAGGCAACCAGTGATAGAGATAATACGATGGCCAGAAGCCATTTCTGCAAATTCATTTTTTACATCCTTTTATCTTAAAAATAGAAATAGGTCACAATCATCAAGTGTCTAATCAAAATTGCTCCACATGACCTATATAGGCCATGAGATAAACTGTTAATTCGAGTCGAAGGGAATTTCAGGCTTAAATATTTTTAACCTGCAATATAGCTTTACTAGAGCTATTAATAATTACCTTCTGAGTGAACGATCTGTTTAGCGATATTAAACAAACCGTTATTCATTTCTTATTTGCTTAAACCTGAAATAGGAATTAATTGGCTTTCAATGCAAACCAAACGTTACCCACACCTTCACCAGTTGTATCACCCAGTTTTTGATCACCCACCCAGGTATAAAGCGGTTGGTTGTCATAGGCCCATTGGTAAGTACCATCTTTGCGCTCAATTACCGTAAACTTACCCCATTCTTTCGCATGCTTTTTCGCTGCAAAGGGAGGCCAGTTCACGGCGCAACTGTCATAGCAGCTTGATGCACCTACATCATCTTTCGAAAAGGTGTAGAGCGTTAAACCATCAGAATTGGCAAACACCGTCCCTGCTAATGACTCAGCTTTTTGCACCAGCTTAGGTTTACTTTCTTTGTAGTCGTAGGCAAAACTGACTGCCGCATAACCCAAAGACATTAGGGCAGTAAATACTAGGCCAGCTTTATTAAATAATTTCATGATTCTTTCCTTCCATATCGGTTGTTGATCAGTTGTTGATTGTTTGTTGTAGATAGGAACGAATAGGAAGTGTGGATTGGATGCAAATGGCTGAATTTTTTTTGGCATTCACTTACGAGGGTAAAAATCACATATAAAAAATTAGGTGGTTTGTACGACTAGGGATTTTTTGGGGAGGTCTATTTAATGATGGCTTGTCTAAAAAGATGGTTAAGTAGGTGGTGGAAGCCAGAAATAATTCAAAACACTGTCTCTTCAACTCATATAAAAAAGGCAGCGAAAAGCTGCCTGAATTTAGCTGTTGAACAACAGTAATTTATAAGTTCAGTATTGCATGAATCAAGCTTTTGTCCAGTCAGTTAACTGCACACAGATGCCTTTAAGTATGGTTTCACTGTCAAAGCTTTCACCATTGGTGACAACCAATTCAAGACTGTTTTTTACCAGAGACCACTGATCTTTTGTGAGATCCATCCGCTTAGAGTCTATTGTGAGTGATGCGATCCTTTGAACATCACCGGTTTCTCTTTCTACCGCCCACAATGTTGTGCCATCAATTTCTGTGGTGTCGGTTCGGTCATTCCAGCGCAGCTCCAATCGAGAAGGCGATGTTTCTGTTTTTCCATAGGCAGTTATTACCAATGGCGGCTCTCCGCTGGTGTCAGAAGACTGCATCACTGCAATGTAAGACAGTTGAGCCGGAGCGGCTGTAGGCTCACCAAAGTACAACATGGACAAAACGAAAACAGCAGCTAAGGAGGCAACAGCCATGCCCTGCCAAAATCTGATGGATTCAATCAATTGCGACCAGTAAGAAGTTTCTTTAGAAACAACTTGTTCTTCCTCGGTAATGGCACTCATTACTCGGGATTTTAGCTCTGGAGGGGCTTCTACAGGTGTGGCAGCAGCACTTAACGGGCTCAGGGTTTCTTGCCAGGACTGAACTTGATCTTTAAATTCATCGTCTTGGCGAATTAATTTTTCTACCCGTGATTTTACTCTAGGAGTTAACAGCCCAATGGCATACTGGCTGGCAAGGTGGTTACGAACGACAGGGTTTTGATATTTCATGCTTCTAAACATTCGCGAAGCTCCTGTAACCCTCTGCGTATCCAAGACTTAATGGTACCCAAAGGTAAATTAAACTTTGCAACTAACTCGCTATGTGACCACCCATAGACATAGGCACTTAAAATAACGCTTTGTTGCTCCTGACGAATCGCCGACAAGCAATTCCCCAGACTCAAATACTCAGGCCAGAGATGAGCAGTGCCATCCACTGATAGCGGCTCCTGCTTCATTTCATCAAACTCATCATGGCCTGGTGCACGTTTTAATTTTCTGTAGGAGTCAATGGTATGGTTGCGGGTCAGCTGACATACCCAAGACCAAGAACTCCCTTTACTCGCTTGGTGTTGGCTGGCACTTACCCAAATTTTTTGATAACACTCTTGTAACAGGTCTTGGGCAGTTCCTTCATCTACAATAATTTTTAGAATTAAGCCGTATAAGCGACTGCTGGTTTGGTCATAAAATTCTGAGAAGGCTTGTCGGTCCTTCAGTTTAATTCTGGCAAACAAGGCTTCTATGTTTTCGGTCCATTTACTGCTAGTCAAAATAGATATCCATCTTTAATTCGTACGATTGATCATAAACTCTGGCGACATTCAATTAGCTTTTTATAATATCTGACCTGTTATCACATAACTTGTATTACGCTACATTACATCACTTAGTGTATTGACTAACTCGATGCTAGGCCACCCTAATTTATGATTCCATTTTTGTTGCTCATCATAAACTTAGAGTATAAATAACCGGAAGTTTACGCCTGATGTTAATTGTGGAAACGATGAAGACTCGTAAATTGGATGCAAAACAGAATATTTTTTGTCCACACACATTTTATGGTCACAGCTAGAGAACTAAAGGTAATTATGATGACTAGGTTAGCCAAATAGCTAAACAAGATCCAAACTCTGCTGATTATGGAAACTCCCTTCTAGAATCAGCAATCGTTTTTTCACATCTAAACCACCGGCATAACCTACTAGCTCACCGCTGCTTCCAATAATCCGATGACAGGGAATGATGATAGACATGGAATTGGCTCCATTGGCAGCAGCCACTGCCCTCACCGCTTTTTCATTATCGATAGAACGTGATAGCTCTAAATAACTGACTGTCTTGCCATAAGGAATTTTAGCCAGTGCCGTCCACACAGACTTTTGAAAATCTGTTCCAGCGAACAGATAGGGAATACTGAACTCCTTGCGATGCCCGTGAAGGTACTGTTCAATTTGCTGCTCGGCTTCTTTTAGCAGATCATTACTCTCTTCCACATAACCACAGCCAAACGCTCGTTGTATTCGGTTATCAACAGCGCTACGCATTTTTCGGTATTTGTAATCTAACAAGCAGAGCCTATCTTCAAAACTGCCCAATAGCAGCTCTCCGATTTTAGTTTTAACAGTCTGGATTTGAATCATCTATTTGGATTTAACAGTCGAAGGTAACAAGAGATATTCTAACGGATATTGTGATCAACCTTGGTGAAAGTTTAAAGAAAAAGAAAGATTCAGTGCTAATTAAAACACTGAATCTTTCTATGTTGGTTAATTAAAGTGATTGATCAACTAAAATTAAATACCGATTCCCAGTCAAAAGTAGCTGAGTCTTCATAATAATTTGGCCAGCTTGAACACCAAGTCGGTAATTCCACATCCTTTACCCTATCCATACTGGGTTGATAGGGCTTGATGTCGATGATTGGGCTACCATGATTAGCATCCAACCACGGAGCGATAACTAAACCCTTATCTAAATCTATAGACAATACTGACACCACACTTAACAGTATTGGATTTGGGCGTTGCTCTGACCTAGTTGAAAATAGTCCAACGGATTCATCACAACCAACATAGGGTTGATTGATAGTCAGCGATGTTCCCCCATCGAATTCGGTTACTTGATGGCCCCACCAAAGTAATTGAATATGACTGAACCGTTCAAGGCTAGCGAGGCCCTTTCGATATTCAGGCTGCAGTTTTAATTGAAATTGTCCTTGTTGATTAATGACTTCGCCAATGGCTTTTAGGGAAATGGGTTGCATCATGTGTTCACCTGAGATTAATTAAGGTGAGCTCATGGTAATAAGATGAACTTGCCGATGCTGTTCCATTCCGGCTCTATTGTTGTCCATTCCTGCTAAATGTTAACCAGCCATTAAGAAATATTGCACTAAACCCAGAGCTATTTTTTTTGAACCACAGGAATACAGATTTCAACATCGAACAAAGTTTGTCCATTTTCTTCGAAGACTTTATGGCAAATCTCAATGGATTCACGATTGTCTACTTCATAGCCACTGTTATGCAACCATGTCGTGTGCATCCACCCCCAGGCGGATTGAAACTGTTGTTCATTGAGAATAAATCGGCAAGTACCATAGCGACCACCAGCAGTTTGAGAAATTCCAATTTCACCTGAGGGTCTGGCTGATTCATCAACTTCTAGCGCCACCATCAATCGCAGATGATGGCTATCAGTAATACCTGGGTTATCGTGATAAATATTGAGAGAGCAAACATCTTCACACCAGTACCCTCTAGGTACGGCCCATTGAACCAAAATTTTATTCAGGGTTTCATATAGGTTTTTATCGCCTTGATAGCTTCCGACATTTCGCACATAGGCGATGCGCTTTATCGGTAAGTCTTTAATCACAACCTGTCTGAGTGAAGAATAATCTTGGTAAGTCCATGTTGGTTTTCCATGTTGGATAGTCACATTCCCTTCATGCACTTCTACCGCTTGAGATCGTTGATCAAATTGATTTTTGTGTAGTTTTCGCCATTGACTGGCAGTTAATTTAAATCGCTGCTTAAAACTCTTAGCAAAAGATGAAGAATTATCAAAACCAGACTGCTGAACCACTTCCGAAACACTGAGGCTCGGCTGAGTTAACAGTAAACTCGCAGCAGACTCTAAGCGTACTCTTTTTATAAATTGATAGACAGATTCGCCAGTCACAGACTTGAATATTCTGTTGAAATGAAACTCAGACATTCCAGCAATTTTTGACAAAGACTGTACCTTGATGGGGTCAGACAAATTTTGTTGAATAAAGTCTATGGCTTTATTGATACTCGTTGAGTGATGTTTGTTGGCCGTCATCTGATTTTTCAAAATTGATATATAAACATTCAATGTAAAACAAGAAGAGGAACTGCGCTAAGCACCAAGTCATTAGATCTAAATTAATTCTGAGTTTAGTTTGTGAAAACGCTAAATTTATTCACAAATTGTTCTCAATGTCGATCACGACTAGTGCTTACATAATTGAACATAGTAAATCCTCAACTTCGCCAAAAGGTCTATACTTTAAAAGATTATGACTGATTGCATTGGAGACACTATGAGCCCAGCACTTTTCTTAGCCAAATACTATGTTGCCTTATTAATTTACGGTTTATGTGCCTCTGCTTTCACTAGGAGCCTAGATGTTAGCGTTCCGGTTTATGTCAGTTTCTTCTGGCACTTTGTTATCTTGTTCGCTGTGTTTTATCTGCATTTTAAAAAGGCTCACTTACACTGTGACGATGAAGAACTGTTATTGATTTTTATGGGCATAGGTATCCCGCAGGTAATGACTGTTATGTTAACCATGGAATATTCCGGTTTTATGCCCACAGAAATACTCGCCAGTATGGCTCTGGTATTGGTTTCAAATTTAGGTGCGTTACTAGCGGCACGTCATTTATTTAAACGAGTGCTTTCCCACCATTAGTTCATTTGATTCAGAATCGTTCCGGGGGGCCTACCCACCCCCTTGAAGAAAACCTCAAATAGATTGCTCAAAATCAATTTTTGCAGAATGCTTTTGTGAGCTGCTTATTTTTTTATTATTTATTAGGCAATAGGAAAAACTGATGTTAGCCGTTAGATTCATAAATTATTCTTTATTTTAAGATGCAATTTAAATTCACCTTTTATTAAATTTTAGAAAACGCTCTCAGTTTTTTAAACAATATTATTTTAATTAAATAGAACTAATTCTCTCTCCAATAATTAAAACTAACATTTAATAACGACTCTTGGATTTTCATCAAAAATACTCCGTTAAATCGCTTTAAATACGACACCAGATTATTAATCAACCAATGAAGCGACACATTACTTAACACAAAGTTAACACAGATCAACTGTTTATTAGATTCCCCCCTCATCAGTAAAAATCGAAACAGACATATTTTGACACAGAGTTACTCTTCGCCTTGCCATTGGGAAATTCCTAGCAGTTGGCAAACCCAAAAACAAAAACAAAATAGGTTTTAAGGACTATGATTCGCAAAAATCTAACGACCCTGCTGATAGCTGGCGTTGCCGCTACCGGTTGGTCTATGAGCGCGAGTGCCGATTATGGTGTACGTGCAACTGGGCCTGACTCAGGAGTCATTTATTTCCAAGACTACGACTATGAAGGAGGCTTTGCCTATATCTGTGCAAACGGTTGTTATCAAGCTACGTTGACCGACGGATATTGGGAACGTCCTATCTCTGGACTTAGCGAAGGCCAAGAGCTTCAGGTCTCTACTCAAATACAGGATAACGAAACCGGCCAGGTTTTAGAAAATTTCACTGTGATGTTTGATTCTGCAGTGACATTAGGCGGTTCCGTAACTGGTGACGACACAACCGATTCAGACACTGATACAACATCTGATACGGATACCGTTTCAGATACCGACACGGTTACTGACACAGATACCGTAACGGATACAGACACAGTTTCAGACACTGACACAGTGACAGATTCGGATACTGACACCGATGTGATAACGGTTACTGACACCGACACCGTTACCGATACTGGCAGCGTGACTGATACCGATACCACTTCAGACACAGATACCACTTCGGACACTGACACGGATTCAGACACAGTTACGGATACAGATACAGTCACCGACACGGTTACTGATACAGACACAGATACCGATGTTGATTGGGGCATGGGCAAACCAAATGTTATTCCAGCTGCAGCTGGTGATTTCGGCTTGCAGTTTGTTAACTCATCAACAGGTATTATCCGCCACATGGATAAACCTTTTACTGCGGCATTCCATAACCTATGTTTCCAAGGAGCATGTGCACCAGCCACTTTAGTGAATGGCGTTTGGGAACGTACTATCACTGGTTTAGTTGAAGGCGAAACTTACAATATTGGTACTCAAATCCAGGACAACTCCATCGGTCAGTGCTCTATTTCGGCCAATGTTGTATTCCAGGCTGATAGCGATTACGTAGCGAGCTCTTGCTTGCCACCAGATGTGCTTGCTCCAACTCAAGTCACAGGTCTAGCGGGTGAAGATCGTAGCGGTCGTGCTATTGCCTTAACTTGGGATGAGTCTACTGATGACCGTGGTGTTGCTGCTTATCATGTTTACCGCGATGGTTACTGGGTAGTGGCTGCGAGCACTAACAGCTTTAACGATTCTGGTCTGACTGAAAACTCAACCTATCAGTACCGTGTTGAAGCTTGTGACGCTGCCAACAACTGTGCACCTATGTCGATGATTGCCACTGTAGATACCGGCGATTTCATTCCAGACAAAACACCGCCAACAGTACCTGCTGATGTAGTAACTGAAACCACTGGTGAAACTGAAATTGTTATCACTTGGAGCCCATCTACTGATGCACAAGGTGTTGTGGACTTATACGAGCTTAGCAACAACGGAGTAGTGATTTACTCGGGTTTAGAAACCACTTACACCAATGAAGGTCTCAAGCTTGCCACTGCGTATGAGTATTCAGTGCGTGCCCGTGACAATTCCGGTAACTGGTCTGCTTGGTCACCTGTTGTTGTTGGTGAAACACCACTGCCTGATTTCAGCCACTTAGACATTACTTATAATGCCCATACTGGCGATAAAGCGGGTCCTCCACCGCGTGCAGATCGTCCGGCTGCTCTGGCAACACCTGAAAACGGAGCTGCACCTACTGAAATGGGTTTCGCATTCGACATTGAAGGCGACAAGCTGACTTGGCGCTGGGGTAATTCTAACCGCCCAGTGGGTTCAGGTTACTTCCCTCACACACGTACTGCGGGTGATTCTGGTTTAGAAATGCATTGTTCCGAAGACGGTGGTTTAACTTTCGTTAAAGCTGACTTGGCTAATAGTACTTTGACTATTCCATGTTCTTCTGACGACTACATTTACTTCTTCCGTTACAAGCACCCATTAGCGCTAAACGACATTCCAGGCACTGATTGGATCTACACAGGTCTGTTCACCATTGCAGAACGCGTAGACGTACTGAATTACCCATCATTCACTGATGGTTCTTCAAACTGGATGCGTTGGAGACACCCTGTAGCACATGACGGTTGTACTGCAGCAGTATCAGATGCATGCCATAACAACAGCTTGTTGAGAGTACTTGACCGCTACAACATCTGGGTTGACGACTCTCCAGGTAATGTTCAGATTCAAACGGACGCTCAAAGTGTTATCCGTATCGAAGCATTGCGTTGGCATGGTGGTTCCCACAATGGTCAGCAGCAGTTCGTGTACAACACAGGCACTTGCTGTGGTAATGCCTTCAGCTATGGTCAGGTAATTCAGTTTGAGATTACTGCTCTGGCAGGCTCACAGGTTTACAACGACTTCTCTTACTACACAGTTGGTTTGGGTTGGGGTCACTATGGCGACCCACGTCTGAGCATGGCGGGCCGCGCCGGTACTACCATGATCTTCTCTGACAACCAGGCATCTAAAACTCCTGGCTCACCAAACTATATGGAGTACGCTGCGGTATTCACTCAGCCATTGGTTACAACGCACTCCGCTGCCATGATCAACGACTGGGTATTGGGTCACCACCTATTCCACGGTGTTGTTCCTTCGAAACTGCGTGGACCTCTGGATGACCCAGATGCGCAGATCGGAGCCTTTACCTGTGGCCACTGTCACATCCGTGATGGCCGTGGTGCTGAAGTATTCCTAACGCCTAAAGGCTATCGTCTGCCACCACCAGTGTACGGCACTAAGTTACTTGAAGTAATGGAAGGTCGTCAGACTGGCTTCACTTGGGACGGTGGTGCTGAAAGCGTTGAAGCTCAGATCAAAAACGCTCTGCGTGATGACCACGGCGTAAACTGGGAGCATCTACCTTCAGAAGTCTTCCGACTGATCGTTCACTACAACGAACTGTTAACGGTTCCAGATCGCCAGCCATGGGTTGCTGATGATCCGCAGATCGTTCGTGGTGAAAAGTTATTCCGCGAAGACGTTGGTTGTGCCCGTTGCCACGTGCCTAAACAGAAGACTCGTGCCGATGCACCTTCACACCTGCGTAACATCAACATCAGCCCATACACTGATATGCAAACTCATGATATCGGTACTGGAAACGCTCGCTTCACTAAATGGCGTACACCACCGCTATGGGGCCTCAGCCACAACGTGAAAGTGTTGGAGAAGATGGGTCACGAAGGCATGTTGTTCATGCATGATGGTCGCGCTAGCTCTGTGATTGAAGCAGTTGAGCAACACGCTGTAGACGCTCAGCCAGAGCGCGATAAGTTTGATGCTCTAAGCCAAGAAGATAAAGAAGCACTACAAGCATTTGTAATGAGCCTGTAATGTTGAAATACTTCTAGCACTTAAGCTTTACGTGCAAACAAAAGCCCGCCTAATTTTTTAGTGCGGGCTTTTTTGTACTTTCAGAATTTAAACCGCAAGCTCCTCCATCGGCCCAAAAAATTCGTAATGTATTTGGTTATCTGGAATGCCGATATTTTTGGCGATGTTAAGTACGGTCTGCATAAACCCCTTCGGCCCTAGCAGATAAAACTCCACATCATGATTACCATTCAGGCTTTGCTCTATCACTTCACTTGAAATCATTCCCACGGCATCTGGTTCACAGTCATGCAAAGGCTCACGGTAAATATAAGTTGTACTAAGGTTAGTGTTGTTTTGTTTGTAATCCTCTAAATGTTCTTTAAATGCATGCACCCGACTGTTGTCAGCCGCATGAATAAAACTAATTTTTCTATCAGAACCTGATTCCGCATTTAACATGCTAATGGCCGGTGTAATTCCAACGCCAGCCGTCACCAATACCAATGGCTTTTGATTTTTCTGCAGTACAAAGTCGCCACAGGGAGGCAACAGTTTTATGCGTTGCCCTTCATCTAAATGATCATGAAGATAATTCGACATAACACCCTGCAATTCTCGCTTAATACTAATCCTTAAATACTCTTTGCCTGGTGCATCTGAAAGACTGTAGTTTCGACGAATGGATTGCCCATTCACTTCAGCGATAATAGTAATAAATTGACCAGGCTTAAATTCTGGAATGGCTTTGCCATCAACAGGTTTGAAATAAAATGAACAGATCACTTCACTTTCATTTACTTTCTTGATGAGTTCAAAATCTCGCTCTCCTCTCCAACCGCCTTCTGCTTGTTCATTTTCGATGTAAACTGATTCTTCAGCTTCAATAAAAATATCTGCAAGTTCGAAGTAAGCTTCTTTCCAGGCCTGAATCAATTCACTATCCATACTAATATCCAGCTCTAAAGAAATGGCCTTTAACAAGCTGGTGCCCACTGCGGGATAATGTTCCGCCTTCACTCCTAGCGAACAATGTTTCTGCACAATTTTGATAACGGTTTGTTTAATCGCATCGAGGTTTTGAATGTTCTCGCCGTAGGCAATTAGCGTTGCTGCTAAGGCTCTCGCCTGTGTGCCTTTTCCCTGATTCGTTTGGTTGAAATACGGCACCACTTCAGGGTGACTTTCAAATAGAATTGGGTAGAATCTTTTTGTAATATCCTCTGCGCGAGTTTTTAAAACAGCAACGCTTCCCTTCACCAGTTCAATATTTTTAGCTTTCATCTATTTTCCGCTTCTTTTAAATTCAATAAACTTGAGGAACCTCTGAACAAGTCCAGAGGTTCCTTAAATACAATCTACGACACCAACTTTTCTATCGCGGTCAAACGAATGACATAGCCAATTTTTACACCCGTTGCAGCCAGCATTACTAAAATATGGGCGGTTACTGTAACGGCTAGGGGCAGTCTCCACTCTGAATAAGCGACGACAATACTGCTCAGAAACACCAACAGTGATATCACCAAGATAAAACTGGCTAGGCTTTGTAACTTGTTTGGGTTCATAGATCTCTCCTCATCAAAAGCCATGCAACTCTACATAGCTCAAAGAGATATATTTCAATCCTCATGCCATTCCTATCCAATTGATTTTAAAGGATTTTTTATCAGAAAAGGTTATTTAGACAACAACTGACAGTTGTCTTTTTGATACCAAAGAGTTAATTTGACAACATGATCACTGAATACTACATAAACGTAATAGAAGATCTGACCAGAGATCTTTCTTCAACTGAACGTTACCAACGTCTGCTTCGAGCCATTCGGCATGCCATACCTTGTGATGCCATTGTGCTTCTCCAACTATCTGGGCAAACCCTTAAACCTATTGTTTTTGAAGGGTTGCAAAATGACATTGCGGGAAGACGTTTTGAGCTGGGTAAGCACCCTAGGCTCGACCACATAGTAAACAACCGCCAAGTGGTTCGTTTCGAAAGTGACTCTCCCCTTCCCGATCCCTATGACGGTTTAGTGGATACTCCAGACGGTGAATTACATGTGCATGACTGCATGGGGTTTTCCATTTACATTGCGGATGAGCCATGGGGAATCATTACTTTAGATGCCATGCGGCCAGGTCAATTTGCGGATGTGGATCTTCACGATCAGCGAATTGCCATCTCCATGACACGAGCGGTAGTGACGGCCGCACAACGAATTGCTTCTCTGGAACAACGCCTTAGTCATGGCTTCGAAGTCACAGCAGAACTAAATCGTGAACATGGCCCAGACGAGCTCATTGGCCGAAGTAAAGCAATAAACAATTTAACTCAAGAAATAAAAACTGTAGCTGACTCTCCCCTCACTGTGTTGTTGCAAGGCGAAACAGGTGTAGGTAAGGAAGTCATCGCTCGACAAATTCATTTAACGTCCAGTCGTTTCGACAAGCCTTTGGTTCAAATTAATTGTGCTGCTTTACCAGACAACCTTGCTGAAGCTGAATTATTCGGCCATACCAAAGGTGCTTTCACTGGCGCTCACTCAGCGAGGAGTGGACGGTTCGAACTCGCAAATCATGGCACCTTGTTTCTTGACGAAGTGGGCGAGCTCCCTTTACCTCTTCAAGCAAAACTTTTAAGAGCCATACAAGAAGGCGAGGTTCAGCGACTGGGCAGTGATCAGATAATATCTGTGGATGTTAGGATCATTGCCGCAACTAATCGACATTTACAACAAGAAGTGAAAGAAGGACGCTTTAGAGCCGACCTGTATCATCGTCTCAGTGTTTACCCAATTTTTATTCCTCCTCTTAAAGAGAGAGAAAATGATGTCTTACTGCTGGCTGAATATTTTTTGGAAAAAAATCAGTGGCGATTGAACATTCCAAAGCTAGTGTTAACCACTGCATCAAAAAACCTACTACTGACCCATTCGTGGCCCGGGAATGTCCGTGAGTTAGAGCATGTACTTAGCCGGGCGGCCTTAAAAGCTAAATCGGGGGGAAACTCATCTGACATTGTTTTTATTGAACCCAGTCATTTAGATTTAGCGACTCAACCGGTGACAGCAACAAATAAATTAAGCAGCTTAACGGATGTACCCAGAAACAATTTGAGTCTTAAATCGGCCATAGACAGATTCCAAGCGGAATTGATTCAAGAAACCATAGCCCGACACCATAACAATCTGTCATCTGCCGCTAAAGAGTTAGGTGTTAACAGAAGTAATCTATTTAGACTTTGCAAACGACTGGGCATTAAATAACAAATACCTATGTTGTCTGTTCAGTTTTTTGGGTAAGCGGTCAATACTCGCAAATCCAGTTATCTGATTAAAAACCACTGCCTAAATAAGGCCCATAAACTCTGTTACTAAAATCTTTACAGCATAAATACTGCTTTATTTGCTGATCAATTTGCCAGCTAGTTTATGATTGAATCTTCTGTTTACTAACCTCTTTAATTTAACAGGCGGGCGCAGTCACCATGAGAAATAAAAATCACCTTCGTCGTCGTAATTTTATAATGAGTGCCATGATGATACCGGTCGCACCCCTAGCAAATGTATTGTCACTGACGCCGTCAGCCAGTGAAGGGCCGTTTTACCCTACCTCTTCAATGCGCTTTAACGATATAGATAACGACTTGGTTAAAATATCTAACCTAGAACCGGGCGCCCAAGGTGAAGTGGTTAGAATTTCTGGCAAAGTCATCACCCAAGAAAGTCAGCCTCTTAATAATGTAGTTGTGGAGATCTGGCAGTGTGATGCCAATGGCCGATATCTGCACACGGGAGATTCTGGCAGAAGGTCGCGTGATAAAGACTTCCAAGGGTTTGGACGAGCCTATACTCAAGAAGATGGCTACTTTGAGTTTAGAACTATTAAGCCGGTTAGTTACCCAGGTCGCACACCTCATATTCACGTAAAGGTGTTACAAAATAAACAAGAGCTACTCACCACACAATGGTATTTGGCAGACCACCCGCTGAACAAACAAGACTTTTTGTATCAACGCATCCAAAAAAATCAAAGAGATTCAGTGCATCTACATTTTAACGAGGCTAAGGAGCCACAGGCTTTTATTAATTTGGTTGTTTGAAGTCACCGCCTCGTTAATTATTAGAAGCTCTCTCTCACTATTGCAACCGATTCGGATTGTCTGTTTTCCTGTAAGATTCAGGGGAAGTTCCTGTCCACAGATTAAAAGCCCGACTGAATGAGCTGGGCTCTTCAAAGCCCAACAAAAAGGAAACCTCTGTCACGCTCATATCCGTAGTGTTTAAATAGTGCTTTGCAAGCAACTCCCTACTGTGATTCAACTGTTGTTGATAATTTGTGTTTTCAACCTTTAGTTTGCGCTGCAGGGTTCTGGGGCTCACACACAGTTTTTCTGCAACAGCTTCGATAGAGCATTTACCCAAAGGCAGTAATTCAACAAGCACGGCCCTAACCCTGGCGGAGAACGATGCATCAACTTCTAGTTCATCCAGACGCTTCCTAAGCTCAGGCTCAAAGCGCTGCCATACTGACTGATCCGCCACAGTGAACGGAATTGTTGTATCCTCTAATTTGAAAACAACCTGGTTCTTACTGCCTACTTCGACGGAAACACCAAAATAGTCAGTATAAGCAGCTTCAGAAATTGAAACAGTGGACAGGATCCGAGCTGGCACAACATGCTCGCCTGTTGCATAGCGAATCATTTTCACAAAGAAAACAAATTCTGTTGCAATAATTAAAGGATGCAACTCCTGCTCTACATCCACATGTAGAATTTCCAAAGCGTACTCATTTTCAGTGGCAACCAGGTTCAAATTTAATGGCCCAATTAATGGTTTATACTGTTTAATCCTTTGAGCAAAGGTTTGGAAATCTGGCGAACATAAGGCTGCCATCACTGGAACAGATAAACTTGCAAAAATAGGTACTTTTTCAAATTTCAGAGGAATAAGTTCGTCACTGTCTGAGTACTCCAATATCGCAGTCCACAACTCGAAGTATTGGCTGGTACTCAGACTAATGGTTTTCCTATCAAAAAAGTCCACTGGCAAATTAGCTTTTTGCAACACCTTGGTTTCATTAATGTTTAAAAAAGCGAATATAAGTCGAAAGCTTTTATCGAATACAAAATGCTTATTGTTTTTCATAGCATGCCTTTTCTCTTAGGCCATTTTTAATCCAACCACTGAATAGGATTTCTCAACTAATTTTTTCGCCTTGTCCAAATCCCTGGCATTTGGGTTTGGTGAAGTCATTGGCCAACCACCTTTTCTACATTCTTTGTCTCGGTACAGGACACTTTGCTGACTAAAGTATTCACCAGAATGATTTAATGCATCATCTGATAGTAAACAGTGTAGTGATGTTTGAGCCGACTCCAGGTTACTGTTAGTAATGAAAGGATAGACGGGCGCCAATAAAACCCGCATCAGTTTCATCATCCAACCATTACCACCAAAGTTTGACCTAGCCCAACCAGGATGCACAGACGCAGTCGTTACATCATGATCTTTTAAACGATCAGCCAATTCTAAGGCATAAAGCACAGAAGCAACCTTGGCTTCGCCGTAGGCAGCGAAATTGTTGAACTGTCTTTTCTCGTAGTTCAAATCATCAAAGTGAATGTCATATCGATTTTTAGGGCTACCAGCGTGAACCACGGAAGACAGAATGACCATTCTTGAAGAGGGTGTTTTCTTTAGAATTTCAATGAGTCGCTCAGTCAATAGAAAATGTCCGAAATAGCTGATGCCCATGGTTACTTCTAATCCGTCTTTTGTGCGCTGAACTGTATTTTCCATTGATACCATTCCAGCGTTACAGTCGAGACCATCAAGGCGATCATATTTTTTTAAGAACCTCTCTGCAAAAGCCTCCACAGATGCCAAATCGGCTAAATCCAGATGAAGTACTTCATAGCTACCTGCCAAATGATCAAACTCAACTGCAACTGCTTTAGCTGCATCAACTCTTCTGCAGGCCATCACCACATGACCACCCTGTTTAATGAGTTGCCGGGTTGTTTCCAAACCAACGCCTGAGTTAGCGCCGGTGACAATATAGACTTTACCGCTTAAATCTTTTGAGAGTGATTTTTGATCCACCCAAAGCACATCTTTTCTAGCCATTTTTATTACCCCTTCATTTAGTTTGTGGGTAAATAATAGCTGTGGCAGGATTCACTCGCTTAGCAGTACACGCCACTGTCATGTCCGATTGCGCCACACTGTCACTATTTTCAAAATGGCTTAGATAAACACGCAAAAAGGCCCATTTAGAGCCTTTTTATTAAGGAGCCTATTAAGTCCCGGGACTTAATCAGAAACTCTTTAAAGATAAATAACTACTAGAGCAGATGTTGTGTGAACCAACGCTGAGCCTGTTCAATTGATTCTGTTACTTCAGCTTCTTGATCATAAAAACTGAATTGGTGAAATGGGCTCTCTAAATCCGTTTCGATCCAATGCAATGACTTATCTACTGAGGCAATATTCTCAAAATACTTTTTAGTGTAATTTGGGAGAACAGCACCGTCAGAATGAATCATCAGGGTCGCTGCTTCCAGTTTTTTAGCGGAAGGCATTGGGTCCAATGTGAGCCATTCCTTCCAAGTCATCACGGCAAACTTATCGTTGCTCCACTCTGGTACCGCTCCTCTTTCTGGGTTCAGGTAGTAGTCGTATTCGCCATACATGGCTGCTGTTGGGTCTGTCGTAGATATACTGGGGATGTATTCAATTTCGCCAGTCTTCTCAAAGGTTTTTTTGGCGTCCAAAGCTGAATCTATTTTAGCCTGCACACCTTCTTCACCACCATAAAACAGTTTTACAGCTTCAGCATCGTGCAACCATGAAGCTGCCGTAACAACAGACTTAATTCTCTTATCTTCAGACGCTGCCATCAGGGTGTACATAGACCCAGCGCAAATTCCCAAAGCACCGATACTATCACCATTCACCTCTGGTAAGGTTTCCAAAAAACTTACTGCACTTTTAATATCAACAACTTTCTGGGCAGGGTTTTCAAAGAAGCGAATATCGCCTGCACTTTCACCAAAGTTTCTGGGGTCATAGGCAAGGGTAATGAAACCTTTCGCGGCAAGCTTTTCAGCATATAGGCCTGCCATCTGTTCTTTTACCGTAGTCCAACTGCCAGTCACAATAACCGCCGGATACTGCTTTGATTCGCTATAGCCTGTTGGGTAATAAAGGTTACCCACTACCGTTTCTCCTTCACTTT
>JANQHX010000063.1 GCA_028282465.1 Gynuella sp. | reverse complement strand
GCGCTCGCCATCTGCATCCACATATTCTGCGTCCAGGCGACTGGGCATTGAGAAATCCAGCTGAATAGTGCCACACTGCCATTCGCGATTCAGACAGTCGCGCAGGGTAAATTCAATTTTAGGGCCGTAAAATGCACCTTCTCCAGGCTGTATTTCATAATCCAAACCGTTAGCCTTAAGAGCGGCAGCTAAATCAGCTTCAGATTGATCCCAAATTTCATCTGAGCCAATACGCTTTTCTGGGCGAGTAGACAGTTTGATCTCCACTTCGTCAAAGCCAAAGTCCTTGTAGGTATCGAATACCATTTCGATACAGGCAGTGAGTTCCGGCAGGATCTGCTCTTCGGTACAAAAAACATGGGCATCGTCTTGAGTGAATGAGCGAACCCGCATAAGGCCGTGCAGAGAGCCTGAAGGTTCATTACGGTGAACCAGACCAAATTCAGCCATGCGTAATGGCAGGTCGCGGTAAGATTTCAAACCCTGGTTATAAATCTGTAAATGACCCGGGCAGTTCATCGGCTTTACCGCATAAGTGCGCTTCTCCGACTCTGTGGCAAAGATGTTTTCTTTATACTTGTCCCAGTGGCCGGAACGCTCCCACAGATTCACGTCCAAAATTAACGGAGCACGAACTTCTTCATAGTCATATTTAAATAGCTGACCACGCATGTAGCTTTCCAAAACCTGATACATGGTCCAGCCTTTAGGGTGCCAGAACACCATACCTGGTGCATTGTCCTGCCAATGGAACAGATCTAGTTGCTTACCGAGTTTACGGTGGTCACGCTTTTCAGCTTCTTCCAAACGCTTCAGGTAGGCTTTTAGTGCTTTCTTATCAGCCCAGGCAGTACCATAAATTCGCTGAAGCATTTTGTTTTCAGAGTTACCACGCCAATAGGCACCGGCAACTTTCATCAACTTGAAGTTGTGACAAAACTTCATATTAGGCACGTGCGGGCCGCGGCACATGTCGATATATTCTTCGTGATGATATAGGCCTGGAGTGGCGTCCTTAGGGATATCATCTTCCAGAATTTGCATCTTGTAGCTCTCGCCCCGTTCTTTAAACGTGTCGTAAGCTTCTTGCCAACTAACCTTCTTTTTCACTACATCATAGTTAGTCTTCGCCAGCTCCAACATACGCTTTTCTAAAGCGTCTAAATCTTCTTGATTAATAGACCGGTCTATATCCACGTCATAGTAGAAACCGTCTTCAATGACTGGGCCAATGGCCATTTTGACATCTGGCCACAATTGCTTAATGGCATGGCCGAGCAAGTGGGCACAGGAGTGACGAATGATATCCAGGCCTTCGGGTTGCTTAGCAGTGATAATCTCTAGATTTGAGTCTTCAGAAATAAGATCACTGGCATCGACTTCGATACCATTCACCTTTCCTGAAATGGTTGCTTTGGCTAAACCAGGACCAATATCGGTCGCAACTTCCATTACAGAAACAGCATTTTCGAATTCGCGTTTAGAACCGTCGGGAAGAGTAATTACAGGCATGATAAATTTTCCTTTACAGTGGTGACCCATACCAAGGGCCACGTGCTAGTTGGCAATTTGGGCAAATTTGCCCTGTCTTATATGGCAAAACAGGCCGTTAGCTTTGCGCTAACAGCCTGTTTACCGAATTCTATTCACTCCTTTCAGCCACTTTCTTAATGGACTTAGGCTTTCAAAAAGAGTGGTAGGACTAGGCGGACTCGAACCGCCGACCTCTACCATGTCAAGGTAGCGCTCTAACCAGCTGAGCTATAGTCCTACAACGGCCGCGAATAGTACTGGCGTTTAAATTGATCCGCAAGGCCGTTATGAAAATATTTAAGGATTTCAGAGAGTTAAGGCGATATTGATTGGGTTTAGTGCTTCAGCATCTCTTTCAAGCGAACCATTTCATCTCGAAGTTCGGCGGCTTTCTCAAACTCAAGTGATTTAGCGGCCTTATGCATCTCATCCTCTATTTCTTTGATACGCTTAACCACTTCACCTGGAGCCATGGCTGATTCCACTTCATATTGGGCGTTAGCTTCAGCCACTTTGCGCAGGTCGGATCGAGAAGAACGACTGGATTTTTGAGATTTGCCCTGAGCCTTTCCTGGTGTAACGGCTCCCTCCATAATGTCCTTGACCGACTTTTTCAAAGCTTGAGGAGTAATACCATGCTCTTCGTTGTATTTTTCCTGTTTTTCCCGACGCCGATTAGTCTCATCAATGGCCCTTTGCATAGAACCGGTAATCTTATCGGCATACAGAATAGCCTTACCATTCACGTTTCGAGCAGCTCGACCAATGGTTTGAATCAGAGAGCGGTCTGAACGTAGGAAGCCTTCTTTGTCTGCGTCCAGGATAGCGACCAGTGATACTTCTGGAATATCTAGACCTTCTCTCAGCAGATTAATACCTACTAAGACATCGAACTCTCCTAAACGCAGATCTCGAATAATTTCTACTCTCTCCACCGTATCAATATCGGAATGTAGGTATCGAACTTTGACGCCGTTGTCCGCTAGATAATCCGTTAGATCTTCCGCCATACGCTTGGTCAAAGTGGTAACCAAGATGCGCTCACCTTTTTCAATTCTTTCCCGGCACTCGAACAGTAAATCGTCCACCTGACTGCCTTGCGGACGAATCTCCAATTCAGGATCAACCAATCCGGTAGGACGAACTACTTGCTCCACCACTGCCTGTCCATGCTCATCTTCATAAGGACCTGGAGTGGCAGAAACATAGACAGCCTGGGGAGCCAATGCTTCCCACTCTTCAAACCTAAGGGGGCGATTATCTAATGCGGAAGGTAAGCGAAAACCGTATTGCACTAACGTCTCTTTTCGGGATCGGTCACCTTTATACATTCCACCAATTTGTGGAATAGAGACATGGGACTCGTCGATAAACAGCAATGCATTAGAAGGCAGGAAGTTAAATAAAGTCGGAGGCGGCTCTCCCGCTTGTTTGCCAGTTAAGTGGCGAGAATAGTTTTCAATGCCGGTACAAAAACCCAACTCCCGCATCATTTCTAAATCGTACTTGGTACGCTGCTCTAACCTTTGCGCTTCAACCAAACGGTTTTCATCTCGAAGCAATTCCAAACGATCTTTTAATTCAGCTTCTATGTTGGCAATAGCTTCTAAAACTGTTTGCCTGGAAGTGACGTAATGGGATTTAGGATAAATGGTATAGCGGGGAATTTTTTGAATGACTTCACCAGTTAAGGGATCAAACAATGAAAGCTGCTCCACTTCATCATCGAATAACTCAATTCGTAAAGCTTCAAAGTCAGACTCAGCGGGGAAGACATCAATCACATCCCCACGAACTCGATAAGTAGCCCGAGCAAAATCAATATCGTTACGGGTGTATTGCAGTTCAGCTAACCGTCGCACAATATCCCGCTGGTTAATCATCTCACCGCGCTGAACATGCAACATCATCTGCAAATAGTTTTCAGGATCGCCCAAACCATAAATAGATGAAACTGAAGCCACAATAATGGTGTCCTGTCGCTCCAAAATGGATTTGGTGGCAGACAACCGCATTTGCTCAATGTGCTCGTTTACCGAAGAATCTTTATCAATAAAGGTATCAGAAGCAGGAACATAGGCTTCAGGCTGATAGTAGTCATAGTAAGAAACAAAATACTCCACAGCGTTGTCTGGAAAGAACTCTTTGAATTCCCCATAGAGCTGGGCAGCCAGGGTTTTGTTGTGGGCCATAATAATGGCTGGGCGTTGCGCAGCTTCGATCACCTTAGCCATGGTGTAGGTTTTGCCGGAGCCTGTCACACCCAGCAGGGTTTGGGCTTTTAAGCCTGCTTCTAAACCCATTGAAAGCTCACTAATGGCAGTGGGTTGATCGCCTGAGGGCTGATATTTGGAGTGGACTTTGAAGGATTTGGTCATGTCATTTGCTGGTCAAAATTTTTGACTAAGAATTATAACGAAATTTTGATGTCAGGATATGTCAGCAGAAAATTAGAAATAAAAAGCGGAACGCTCACGCTATTCCGCTTTTAGAATGACTAGAACCTAAATTAAAGCACCGATGCCACTGCCTGGCATAAATTATCAATGTTACCAGAGGTCATACCAGCCACATTGATACGCCCGGAACCAACAATATAAATCCCATACTCAGATTTGAGCTTTTCAACCTGATCTTTGTTTAAGCCGGAAAAAGAAAACATTCCGTTTTGCTCGTCAATAAAACTGAAGTCTTGAGACACGCCCAACACTTTGAGTTTAGAAACAAACTGGCCACGCATTTCTTTAATGCGCTTACGCATCGCGGCTAACTCATTCAACCATTCAACTTTTAACTCGGTGTCATTCAAGATTGTGGTCACCACCAAGGCACCGTGAGCTGGTGGATTTGAATAGTTAGAGCGAATAACTACTTTTATCTGACTCAATGCAACACTGGCCACCTCTGAATTCTCAGCAACCAGTGTAAAGGCACCAACGCGCTCATTGTACAAACCGAAGTTTTTAGAAAATGAAGAGGCAATCAACAGTTCAGGGCAAACTTCAGCGAACGCCCGCAGACCCGCCGCATCCTCTTCTACTCCAGTAGCAAAACCCTGGTACGCGAAATCAAAAAATGGCAACCAGCCTTTTGAGTTGGCGATTTCAGCAAGCTCTTTCCACTGTTCAACAGTTGGGTCAACACCTGTTGGGTTGTGACAACAACCATGGAGCAGTACTACGTCATCAGGGCCTAGTTTTTCTAAATCTGCTTTCATTGCAGCGAAGTCTAAGCCCTTAGATTCCGCGTCATAGTAAGCGTACTGTTTAACTTCCAACCCAGAAGCAGTGAATACAGCGTTATGGTTGGCCCAGGTTGGATTACTTATCCAGAGGCTTTTGGCACCTAATTGCTTGCGGATAAAATCACCACCAGTTCGCAATGCCCCTGTGCCGCCTGGCGCTTGGGCAGTGACTGCGCGCTTGGAGGCAATAATCTCACTGTCATCTCCAAACAACAAGCTTTGAACAGCAGCCCCATACGGAGCAGCCCCAGTAATACTGAGATAACCCTTACTGCTTTCAGAATCCAACAGCACTGCTTCCGCCTTTTTCACTGTATTCAAAATAGGCGTGTTACCAGAATCATCTTTATAGACACCGACACCCAGATTGATCTTGGTATCACGGGTGTCTGCCTTGAAGGCATCAGTTAAACCGAGGATAGGATCTGCAGGAGCTTGGGAGATGTTCTCAAACATAGGCTTTCTCAAAATTAAGGGTTAGAAAAATACATTTCGAAAGAGTGTTTATTTTGCATAGCTATTAAGGATCAACCATTTTCGCTGTTTTGATAAAAGTGACCATCAATAGGCCAAACACTCCTCTGATGGCGGTAATTATAGGAAGGATTTTATATTTGTCACCATTTTTTATGGATAACAAAAAACCCATTACCATTGGTAATGGGTTTTTATGATTTATGGCAACTTCTCTTTATTTATCAGGCAATTAAGCTGAATCAGCTACGGCCATATCTGTCTTCAAAGCGGACGATATCATCTTCACCGAGATAAGAACCCGATTGAACTTCAATCAATTCCAACGGTACTTTTCCCGGATTCTCTAAAAAGTGAACCACCCCAACTGGAATGTAGGTCGACTCATTCTCAGTCATCAAAAATTCTTTATCGCCATTTCGAACTTTCGCCGTACCTGACACCACCACCCAATGTTCAGCCCGATGATGATGCATTTGGATCGACAGTTTTTCTCCGGGCTTCACAGTGATGCGCTTCACCTGATAACGCTGGCCGTTATCGATGGAATCGTATTTACCCCAGGGACGATAAACCTCGCGATGCAACTTAAACTCAGAACGGCCTTCAGCCTTTAGCTGATTAACAACTGTTTTGACGTCCTGAACTTTGTCTTTGTGAGCAACTAACACAGCGTCTTTAGTATCTACAACCACAATATCTTCAAGCCCGACGGTAGCAACCAGGCGCTCTCCGCCATGGACTAGGGAGTTTTTGGTATCTTGAAAAATCACATCGCCTCGGTAGGCATTACCATGACTATCTTTTTGATCAACTTCCCACAGAGCAGACCAAGAGCCAACATCGCTCCAACCCGCATCCAGAGGAACTACTACTGCTTCAGAGGTTTTCTCCATCACTGCATAGTCAACTGATTCGTCTGGGCAAGCTTCAAATTCTTCCTTTTTAATTCGCACAAAGTCCAAATCTTCTTCAGTTTCAGACATTGCCTTCTGACAGGCTATTAATATGTCGGGACGGAAGGTTTCCAGCTCTTCCAAGTAGCGTTTGGCTTTAAACATGAACATCCCAGAGTTCCAGTAATATTCACCTGATGTCAAATAGTCCTTGGCTATTTCCAAAGATGGCTTTTCAACGAATTGAGAAACTTTGAAACCCGCGCTCTCCTTAGAACCGCGCTTAATGTACCCATAACCAGTTTCAGCATGAGTGGGCACAATACCAAAAGTTGCCAGCTTTCCCATTGATGCAAGCTCTTCCGCAGCTGCGACTGCTGAATGGAAAGCAGCTTTGTTTTCAATAACATGGTCCGCGGCTAAAACCAATAACATCGAGTTTTCATCTTCAGACACAGCTTTTATAGCGGCTAAGGCGATTGCCGGTGCTGTGTTTCGACCCACTGGCTCTAAAATAATTTTTGACTTAAGGGCGCCAATTTCCCGCAACTGTTCAGCAGCAATAAATCTATGCTCCTCCCCACAGATAACAATGGGATTAGAACTACTCAAGCCTTCTAATCTCAATAACGTTTCCTGCAACATGGTTTTTTCACCGGCGAGTGGCAAGAATTGCTTCGGGTATAGGGAGCGAGATAAAGGCCATAAACGGGACCCAGATCCACCAGCCATAACTACTGGAGTGATACTGGTATTTTGCATAATACAGTCCTTGTAAGGTGTTCAAAAAATCTGGCGTAGTCTACTGCCTAAGTGCAGGGATGGAAATCAAAAAAGGGGCCCAAAGCCCCTAATTCGTAGTTTTCAGCAAGTCTTAGCCCCTAATCAAAGACAATAACTCATCGGTTTTTTCTTTCATTAAAGATTTATCCCCACGTGTTTCCAGGTTTAACCTTATCACTGGTTCGGTATTGGATTTACGGAGGTTAAATCTCCACTCATCGAACTCCACCGAAATACCATCCGTTTTATCAATGTTTTTAGCAGCCTCTCCATACTGACCCAAAACTTTTTCGATGGTTTTATCAGCATCTTCAACCTTACTGTTAATTTCACCTGGTGATGGGAATTTCGCCATGCGCTCTTTTACTAAAGCATTCAGGCTAGTCTTTTTCTTAGACAACAGATCAATAACCAACATCCAAGGAATCATACCGCTGTCGCAATAAGCAAAATCACGGAAATAATGGTGAGCACTCATTTCGCCCCCATAAACTGCATCTTCACTACGCATCATTTCTTTAATAAAGGAATGCCCAGATTTGGATTGGATTGGTGACCCACCGGCAGATTCAACTAATTCGACAGTGTTCCAAGTTAACCGTGGATCGTAAACAATCTTTGAGCCTGGTGATTGGGATAAGAATGCATCAGCCAACAAGCCCACAACATAATAGCCTTCAATAAAATTGCCTTCGTTATCCCAAAGGAAACAACGGTCAAAATCGCCATCCCAAGCAATACCCAGGTCAGCGCCATTATCCAATACCGCCTTCTGGGTTACTGGCTGCTGCTCATGTAGCAATGGGTTTGGAATACCATTGGGGAATGTATTGTCAGGTTCGTGATTAATTTTTACGAATTCAATTGGTGCGCCCTTGGCCTTCAACGCAGCTTCAATACGGTCAAGAGATGGGCCAGCGGCTCCGTTACCAGCATTAACCACAAGTTTCATTGGAGACAAATTTTCTACATCGACATAGGTCAACAGATGTTCAGTATAAGCCGCACTATTATCAAGCTGAGTCAACTCACCCTTCTTTGCGGCTGGCCCACCAAATTCATTTTTCTCTGCCATGGCACGAATATCTGCCAGTCCAGTATCGGCACTAATCGGGCGAGACTCAGCACGAACCATTTTCATACCGTTGTAATCTATGGGGTTGTGACTGGCGGTCACCATACAGCCACCATCGGCCTCCAGATACTTGGTGGCAAAGTAAACCTCTTCCGTTCCGCACAGACCAATATTTATGACATCTGCACCGAAATCCATTACGCCATCAGCAAACGCCATCATTAATTCTTCAGAAGTTTCTCGAACATCTATGCCTACCACGATTTTGGAGGGCTTTAGAAATTCTGCGAATGCCCTACCTACTCGGTAGGCTATATCGGTATTTAACTCATCGCCTAAACGACCACGAATGTCATAAGCTTTAAAGCATGTAAGGTTTGACATCATTCATTCCTTAATTTGTCAGGATTCAGTTGCAAGTGGATACTAGCAAACCTAGGTATACTTTTCGCCACTTTTGAGAAAATGCTTATTAGTAGTCAAATCAAGTTTCTTTAAAAATACTGTTTAGATGCTTGGGTTTTTCAGAGAAGATGTTATCGTACTCTCAAAATGTGCGGTTCCGCGTGTTTTAAATTCAAACCACTAGGTTCACTTACTTAGCCTGCTTATTTTTAGAAATGCAAATCTCGCTAGAAAGCCTTAATCGACAGCAAATTTTTTATTACGTAATATGGTTCTCATGGTTCATATACATTCTGCTGAACTACCTTTTAGTAGGAAGAATTGTTCTAAAACCCATCATTGACTCACTGGCAATTACTGGACTATTCATTGGAGTTTTCAAATGGAATGAACTTCAGATCCCTTCAGTGTTAAAAATTTGGGTTATCTGGGGTTTGGTGATTTGCGTTTACTTGTTCATTCACGGATTGGCAACTGGCCATATAAGTGGTCTTCTTGAACACAGATACAATCATTTTAGGTTATTTTTATTACTTCCATTTCTGGCTGTTTTAGTTTCCGTATACAAACCACGGTTGGAGTTCGTGTCAAAAGGCTTTGTATTAACTGGGCTTTTTGCCAGCTACCTCACAATACAATTTTTTATTAATGGTAGTCCTCCCCGTGGCGCCGGAGTGTTTGGTAAGCCAATCATTCATGGCAATCTAGGAATGTTTTCTGCTGTAATGTGTTTAGTTTGCTTCTTTGTATTGCATAACTGGAAATGGAAAGTGCTCGCTATTATCTCTATGCTCTCTGGTGTTTGCCTTAGCATCTTGAGTGAGTCAAGAGGTGGCTGGTTAGCACTATTAATCTCTCTGGTTACCGTATTTCTGTTTACCAGAAAATCCCATCCGAAATCTACGAAAGCAATTTACTTTCTCAGTGCTATCATCCTACTAGTTACAGCATTTCTATGGGAGTACCTCCCAATACAACAAAGAATTGAAGAATTATTCTCGAATTTAGAGCAATATTTCGCTGGCAGTGTGACCACATCAATTGGATATCGCTTACAGTTTTGGAAAGTTAGTTTTAGCAGTTTTCTGGATTCGCCAGTTTTTGGGGCTGGGATTGACACCTTTCATGAAACTTGGTCTAAAGCCATTATAAACAACGAAGCAACGGGTAGTTCAAAGTTCTTTCATGCCCATAACGATTATCTAATGATGCTTTCCCAACTGGGTATCGTTGGATTCTTGCTAATAATGGGTTGGATACTATGGCCGGTATATGTCTTTGTTTCTCGTAAACCCAACTTGGACAGTAGTACAACATACTATTGGGGTCTGCTAACAGTGGTTTCTACCGAAACAATCCTTGAATTCATGATCACAAACAATGCTTTTTTTACACGCCCCCTATACGAAATATTCGTGATATGTTGCGTGTTTGCCTTATCTTCTGTGAATGACCGCCAGTGTATGAAAAATCGAGACATAAAGAGAACTTAAAGCTTTTTTGTGTGAAATCAAATTCAGCTCAGCTTACTTAAAATACACTCTCTTTTTAACAACTACAGTATCAACTCAATAACACTTGGAGTTTTAAAGAAAAACCGGCAATTAACTGGAATTTGTTCTACTCTTAAATTATATTCGTGAGCGTTTCGATAACTATTCATCGGAACTACTTAAAGGAAGTATAGAAAAACACACCAATAAAGAACATTAGAGAACTACTTGTTCATGGAATATATATACCTAAGCTCGTCATTTGCCTTAACCATTCTGGGTATTTTATGGCTAACCCCCCTAACTCATAAAATCGGACTGACTGATTCTCCCTGTGAAAGAAAACACCATGAAGGTTCCATACCTTTGGTAGGAGGTTTAGCAATTCACACAACGGTTGTAGTAGTGGCATTATTGTTGATTCCAGTGTCCATCGAACTGCTATACATGTTAATTGCTGCAAGTCTAGTAGTATTCACCGGTGCCTTAGACGATAGATATGACATTAATTTTAAGATCCGTTTGGTGATTCAAGCAATTGCGGCCCTTATTATTATTTACGGTGCCGATAATAAGCTTACCTCGTTAGGTAATCTTTTTGGCTTTGGCGAAATTGAATTAGGCTACTTATCAGTCCCAATTACTGTTATAGCGTTTCTGTCTATAATTAATGCTTTCAATATGATTGACGGTATTGATGGATTGGCTGGTGGCTTGGCTTTAATCGCATTCATTGCTATGTATTTTACCACCCACAATGCAGTCTCGGATTCCACTCAAACCATACTTCTTCTATTTATAGGCTCCTTATTAGCTTACCTGATGTTCAACCTACATATATTCCCTAATCATCTCCCTAAAGTCTTTCTAGGTGACGCAGGCAGTAACTTACTGGGGTTTGTTATTTGTGTTTTTCTTGTTAGGTATACTCAAGAGCCAAAAGCTATTCTGGAACCAACTACTGCGTTATGGTTTGTGGCAATACCGTTGATTGATATGGTTACTACAGCAGTTCGACGAGTCAAACATAAAAAGTCCCCATTTTTTCCAGATCGAACACATGTCCATCATATTCTGTTAAGAGCAAGGTTTTCTAAAGAAGCGAGCCTGTTAATCATCCTTGCAATATCCTCAGCATTAGCTGGAGCAGGTGTGATTTTTTACACCATAAACCTTATTCCACATACTAGCTTATTGCTTTTTATGGCAGTTTTTTTCATTTACTCCAGTACCATCGGGAAAGCATGGAAGGTATCCAAAGCAATTTCTAGAAAAGAAACTTTAAAAAAGATACTACTTAAAAGTGCAGGCTCTAGATAAGCGTTACAAATTGTTTTTCCCTTTTTATAACAATGACTACCATCCATTCCGCTGTACTTGGCTACTCATGCGATGCTCTCAGCATAGCTAGTCGGCACTGAAAAACCCCATTTTTTTAATAACAGTACTGGTCTACCTCAATATTCCTTTTCATAAAGCTCAGTAACTGTTTGACGTTGTAGCCTAAAGCACTGAATGCTGCATTCAGTGCATCACCTGCTTGCCCCTAAGCTTATTCTTCCTCAATCCATGCTCGGTTTTCATATGACCGATCACCGCTTCAATCGCATTGCGCCGTTTCATCTTTCGTTTCTTTGCTGCTGTCTTATTCTTTAAATGAGGCATCACCATTTCTGTTGCTTCCCGTTTCTCATGACCGCGATAACCTTTGTCTGCTAGAGTAGGACTGGTTGAGCGCTTACGTTGTTACGACAATGCAAGAGCCGAAAGTCTCTTTGGGCTATTGAAAATCGACGAAAACATCAAAGCTCTAACTTCTACCCTGATGCTTAATAAGAGGACGCGATGACACGAGCCAACCATAGATCAGTACAAACCACCCAATACCACTACCCAACACCCAATACTCACCCTGGATATTTGAAAACAACACTACACCAACAATAGATATCAATAGTGAAGAAATGTTATAAAAAAGCAATCCGTTCGTTTTTTTATTTGCTACCAGAATAATCAATTTCCCCCTAAATAGAAATGAAATAGCCAAGGGCAAATAGGCAATCAATACATACCAAAGGTTTGGCGAATCATACACACAATACACAAATAGAAATACAAAAATCGTGATACAAAAGAAAGCAAAGAATATATATTCATATACTGCACTCGCCACTTTCTTTTCGACGAACTCCCTAATCGCAAAAGACTGAATTATTTGAATAGGCTGTAAAAAGAAACCCAAGTACCTATTAACTAAAACTATAAGCCCACTAAATCCAGGCGACTGTGAAAAATAAGGAGAAAGTACCAATGGAAGGCTTAAGAGCAAATTAGTTGAAAATGATGAAAACTGACTGCTAAATGAAAAATCCCTTATTTGTCTTAAAGCAACCCTAAAAGAAATGTGCGTCCATGGTCTAAAATAATAAAATAGGCTAATAAAAACGAAAAGGTAGGATACAAAGTAGAAAATATCAATTCTACTATTTAGAAATTGAGCATAGATTAAACACAGAACAATACCAACAAGCCTTCCAAAACAAGAAACAATAAATTGTTTTGACATAGAATTCATAGAATAGTTTCTAGTACTTACGACACCATAAAGGAATTCTACACATCCTACCAAGAGCGTTACCAGACCAAGCAACCAGTCGCCTATAAAAGCAAAGTATATAAACAAAATAAAAGTAATCACTAGAGCCTTTACGCATAGAAAAGAAAGTATAACACTATCAAGTCTTTTAGTTATTTTCCTGGATACGAAATAAAAACTTGAATTATCAGGTACGATAGAGTACGCCAACCCAATAACTGTTAATGACCATCCCACTCGACCAACCTCCTCTAACCCAAAACGGAATCCCGAAAAAGTTATTAGAAGCAATGAGTGCAACCTTGGTACTACTGTGTCTAGGTACCTCAATGTTTTTCGATTTAAAAGCCCCTTATTAAAAAACATATTTAAAAATACGCATACTGTAAAATATTCTCATAACCCTTACTAAACTTGGCTGCTGAAACAAACGGTAAAACGACTCCAAACCCATCACCTGCCATAATCGAGGAGCCCTCTTATACTTACCACCAAACATATCAATTGAGCCACCACAACCTATGGCATACCCAACATTACCATCAAAATATTTCTTGTTTTCACTAATAAAAAGCTCTTGCTTTACAGCACCAAGTGCCACAAAAAGATAGTCTGGACGAAAGTCAGTTATAGACGATACTATTTCACTCTCACTTTTCGATACATTCCCTGAAAATGATGCTACAGAATAATTCGATTTTTTGAGCTTAAGCCTAGCGATATCATTCGCCTTTGAATCCCCCCCTAGTAAATACACCCTCTTTCCGATTCCATTCTTTTTCTCTAAATACGGCAATATTTCAGAACCACTAACCTGATTAAACTTAACACCCGTATTTAAATACAAGATCCATTGTAGGACTCTTCCATCTACACTACAGTTCCCTTCCTTTAAAGTAGAATAAAATGCACTATCACATTCAGATTTTAATACAAACTCTGAATTGATTGTAAAAACCATCTTTACTTCAGGACACACTTCATCTGAATCAAAAAAATTCAAGCTTTCGATGTTATAATTCAAACTATTTAAATTAATTCTCACTTATCTCATTCCAAAATTTAGCTAAAACTTTTTCCCAAGTATATTTTTCAGATATCTTCTGAGAAACACACCTTAACTCATTCCAAAATTGGCCATCACCTAAAATACGAATTAAATACTCCGCGAAGGTTTTCGCATCATCCGTCACAGCCATCTGATCAACAATTTCCTTGCTAACCCCCTCAACTCCATGCTCAGTTGAGACAATTGGTAACCTTGCACCCGCATAAGTAAACAACTTCACCTTCATTCCCGCACCGATTCTTATTGGTACAATCCCTGCTCGGGATTCGCTAAATATTGATTCTAGTGAGTCCACATAGCCAAGCAGCTCAACACCTTCGATACCAGAAAATCTTGCTACTATTGATGAAGGCTGCTGCCCCACAATCAACAGCGTACTAGCAGGAACCGACCTTCTAACCCTTGGCCAAACATCACTAACAAACCACTCCAAACCATCTAAATTTGGAAACCAACTACAGGAGCCTAAAACAACAATATTCGGGTTCCGTTGATTAAATAACAAATCTCTATCGAGCTCGACCGGATCACCTAAATGGTAAGTTTCAACAAAACGCCCATCCATCCCTGAGTTTTTAAAAACTTCAATGTCAGGTGGCGCCGCAAATACCTTATAAGCCCTATTAATTAACCTCTCCTCATAAGCAAATAATCGATATCTCTCAAAATAAGCAACAGTCTTCTTTAACAGATTAAAACTTAAACACTGACTAATATAGGTTTCTAGGATTTTAAATTCTGCGTTGTGTGAATGGTAATAGAATTTTGAATAGTCAGGTATAGAGTAACCCAACAGATGATGATCAAGAATAATGTGATCATATTCTTTATAAATATCCGCAACTTTATTAACAAGCTGAGGAAAGTAGTTACGTTGAATTGCCAATGGCCTCCTTTTTAATATTGACTCTAAAAAACTTAGAAAACTAATAGACCTTGGCCCAGACCTGTTAGTTACAATGATTTTTCTTATTTCACCCTGTCCAAATTGAGTCTCTCCTCCCTCATCGTATAAACATAACACTGTCAATTTTGACTCCATAGAAAGTTTTTCTATTAGTCGCTTTGTCTTAATCAACCCCCCACTCATATTAGCGGATGGAAACTTTGGTGTAATAAATAGAGTTTTCTCATTCATTTAAATAACAACCCTCACAACACCTCTTCTTGAAATATGAAATTTATATCTAAACACTCCATCCTCTTCGTTCGATGTTGACTCAGAAATTACACTTCCTTCTATATCAATTTTTGGCAATCTATCAACTCCGTAAATACTTAAATAGAATGTTTTATAGTAGCCTTTGACTTCAAAGAACAGCTCTGTGAATCCCGAATAAAAGGATAAACTGCTAAACCCATCAACTAATAGACCATCGCCACCAGCCAACTTACGACATGTAAATTTCGGTCCTCTGAGCCAAAATAATAATTTCGACCTAAGCCTTGGCTTCCACGAAACATCTTCAAATTCAACAATGCTACTACGAGAAATATCAAACAGCCGCCACCCATTACCGGCACTTTGAATAAAGCGACCCTCTGATTCATTTTCAAAACAAGACATTGACCCGCCAATACAATCTAAAAATACCGTCCAGAACCTTACGAAAGCAGGATAGTCATCTTTAGTATTATACCCATGTAACATCTCCCCTGAAAAATCAGAATAAAAACCAACATTATGGATAAACGGAGATCTATATTTATATCCTCCCAAAAGACGGGAAATATAGGACATTACATTTTTAATTTCACCGGATTTAATCACTCTTTTTTTAATTGCAATCATTCCGGCAACATAAAATGAAATATAGCCAAATGCTTGCAGACTCCCCCGCCCTCTAGAAAAGGGCTCCTCAGAATCCATTAATTTTTCAACATATAAAAATGCAATTCGAATTCTTTTTTCAATAGCAACATCATTCGGCGCAAACAGTATTAACAATAAAAGCAAGTAGCTGTGATACTGAGTGGAAGCATCTCCTTTGATATCAACTAAAAACCCGTCAGGCTTTTGATTTATACTGAGGAAATTTAAAACAACCTTTTTAGTTAACCCCCCCCCACTTTCAATCACTTCCCCCATCAACCGCCAATTATTGGATGTATACTTTTTTCTCAGAAACCGCTTTAAAACACAAAGATCCGCACCTTCCACTCCAAGGTATTTCTTCAGTGCGAACACTGCAGTAAGAACAAACTCAACATGACTTTCATTCTGGGGATTACGCGCCAGACATTCATTGACTCCATCCCAATCTATGGGCTCATTTGCTACTAATCCATTGCTAATGATATTTAACGACGGCCCATAAAAACCCGTCCAACTCTCAGTCATCTTTCATCTCTGTAACGATTGCTACTGTATCGCCTTTACTCAAATAGTTTGCCCCCTGTGCTTGAAATGGTATTCTTTGACTAATTCGCTCGCGGACATACAACAACCTCTTATCCAAGCCATACCTTTTAAGAAATTGCCGAATAAACTTAGGAAAAACTTTAGAATAAAACTTGCTACAACCTTTGACCGTAATGACATCTGGCTCCTCAGAAAGTAGCCTAACATGGAATATCCAACAATCAGGCTCATCTCTAACATAAATTAAAGGACTCAATTTAGTACTATTTATAGTTACTAGTGGTTCAAATCTTATGCAGCCATCTTTACCTACCATAGTCAGACTTGAACAAGCGAACTGATAATAAAAGTTCTTTCGCCTATGATAGATTCTTTCTCCCCCAACATCCCAACAACAAACATCCTCTTTTCTAACCACCCATCGCTGAACCATATCCATATATAGCCCATCACTATCTATCTTAAATTTTGTTTCCCTTTTATTACTTTTAAATTTATCTGTAACAGTTAAAGAAGTATTAGGATATTTAACTACCAACTCTCTCCCTTCAGCTGAGTCATGCTGACCATATATCTTACCACTCCCCCTAGCAGGGTGAGTCGAGGAGAAAAAACTGTCAAGAATTCCCACTTCAATGCTTAATCTAAATTCAACCCCAAAAATCCGTCTTGTTAGCTCATAAATATCATGCAAACCCACATCATCAACCTCTATTTAAACTCACAGAAAAGTAGCTCCACCGCAAAACCAATAAAAACATTACTGTTACAAAGAACAATTCCGGTATGAAAGGCAAAATAAGATTTGCAGCACACGAAGTAAATGCCATGATTTTACCGAATATAGTTCTAATTGACATACACAGAGAAAACAACCCTAGAGACACTGCTCCTCCAATGACAACCCCTACATCAAGAATAATCGCGCCAAGGGCTGAATGTAAATGAACGCCTGCTTGCTCTTTAAATAAATCTTGAGCACCAAATCCAAAGAACATCTCTTCAACACTCATATCCAAAAGCATTCCCAGGAACAATTGGTACTGCCTCGCACGGTCCACTAATGAGCTAAGCCCCTCAGCACTCGCATATCTGGACATCACCAGATCCCCTAAATATATAGCTAGAAATAATGTAACCACCAGTATCAGTGATACCGCTTTAACGTTCTTGAAAATATACTTTAAATAACCCACCCTATAATAAATAAATGCGATATATATCAATGAGAAAATTTGGACAGTTCTGGAGAATGTCAACACAGACACTCCGATGATTGCTACAGTTATTACCAACCTAAAATAAATTCTCTCTCTTTGAATCAGTTCAAATAACATAAAACTGATTACCTGCATAAACATCAGACCTATAACATTTGGGTCAACATACCCTGCTCCAGCACGAATCAAACCAAAATAATAGTGCTTATCGTGAATTATGGCACCATTAGGAATAAAGCCTAACGAATTACAAAGAATTGCAAGAAAAAATACCACTGACGGTAAAACAACCCATAAACTATTTACACATCGATGAAATTCTCCTTTACCAAATACCAACAAAGCTAAAGAAAAATAAAAAACTAACGATTTAGATGCAGCCTGATATAAATAAGAACCTCCGTAGTACACAAATGCAAATACATATGAAACAACCAGACAAAGAATAATAAACAGTATGGATGATTCAATTACATCAGCCTTCTTAAATCGCCCCTCCCATAGCAATTTACTAAAGCAGACAAACAAACTCAAAGAAAACAATAAAGTAAATACCCCCGATACCTCACCTCGAGAAAAGACCTGTACCGGGTATGGCAACAGGAAGGACAAAACAAAGAGAATACGCATAACTATTTCATATTTATTCCAAAAAGCGCCCGCCTTACATGAATCAAGACATTAAGAGCATTAAAATTTTTAATCGCTAACAGCAAATATTTCCTAGAATAGATCTTATAACCCATCTGGGCATTTTTTGACGTTCCAATCGCCTCACCTTGGTGTTTGCGGTATCGAACCAATGGCTGGGAAACTTTAACAATTTTAGGATTTGACAAGATCACCCGAGTCCATGCATCCCAATCTTGGCATGACGGAAACTTTCCATCAAAACCACCAACATCTATTAGTATGCTTTTTTTCAACATAATAGAAGGAGAAGGTATAAAACATTCTCGCAATATCCCAATTACAGCCCTCTCTGGCTCCTCTGCAACCCATTCTTCTAATACCTTTCCATTATCATCTATGATATAAGCATCGGAATAACACAACGAGAAATCACTGCCATTCATGGATTGAATCTGAGCTTCCAATTTATAAGGCTCCCAAACATCATCATCATCCACAAAACAGATATAGTCATATTTGCTAAAACTGAGGCCAAGATTCCTACAGTGCTGAACCCCACAGTTTCTTTCGTTATTCACATATTGCACATCAAAGGATTTAAGGTTTGCATCAATATACGCTTCTAGTTCTGGATTTTTAGCACCACTATCATCTATTACAATAATCTCGAACCTTGAATATGATTGCCCAACAATACTTTTCAGCAACTCCTTACAGTATTCATTTCTATTATAGGTTGGAATTACCACAGTCACGAAAGGCAACTCGTTTAAAGACGCCTTCCCATTTTTTTCTAAATTCATCATAACCATATTTTCTTATAAGACGATCATTAGCAAATGGTTTATAGATACGGACAAATTTTTCAATCTGACCTTCAATTTCATCCAAGCTCAAGCCTCGAGGGATAACCAATACATTCTCTTCACTACAAATATCTCTCCCCAGCCCCGTATCACTAATTATAGGAACAGCACCACATGCCATTGCCTCCATTGGAGAAAGCTGCAGCCCTTCATAACGAGACAATAAAATAAAAAATTTGCTACGCGCTAAAAGCCCCACCACTTCCTTTTGAGTTTTCCTACCTAAATAGGTAAGATTTGAACGCCTATTATTCTCATCTGGATCACCTATGCATGAAATCTTCATTCCTTTAACAGCAAGACCCTCAAGCAAGTCCAAACCCTTACGATATTTATCGGACCAATTGGCTATAGTTATAAATTCAATATCGCGTTCAATAGCTGCATCATGTGAATGAAATAAATCTAAATCAATACCATTATTAACAACACAATCAACACTTGCACCATGCGATACCATTATTTCCTTGCAATCGTCAGAAACGGCGACTGAAAAAACATTTCTGGATCCCAAGTTTTGAAACTTGGCCATTCTCCATAATGAAAAATGGTTCAAGAAACTAATTGTTGTTTTTGTAGACTTTAAAATGCCTGAGTAGCACCCATGGTTAACCTGAACAATGTTCCCGCCCGTCAATCCAAACGCGTACTCTCCATTCGCAACAACCAAGTTATATTTCTTAACCTTTCCCCATGATTTAAGCAACATCAATATAGGCATACCGAGAACTCGCCCTAAAAGCGAGCCTAAGAAACCACAATCATCTAAAGTTAGATATTCAACATGAAACCCCATATTTGAAAGGATAGCCTCCAAATTCCCATTCACAGTCTCTACCCCTCCAAAAGACTTTTTAGTTGGAGTTATTATTAATGCCTTTAAATGCATTCAACTTCCTTAGTAATGGCTTGCCATATACTTTATTTAATAAATTAAATGTGATACCTACAACCGAAAGCAGACTATATAAGTTAATCTGCCCCCTATACTTATATAGAAAAACAATATTATTTCTCAGCATATAAAACGCCTGAAAAAACATACTTCTTCTCTGCCCCCCCAAAGGAACATCTCTCCGGCTCAAATGTGCGCAAACAACTTCCGGTGTTACTACTATTTCTAATTTTTTTTCCTTAGCAATTTCGAGCTGTAAGGCCGTCTCTTCTCTATAACCTGTGCCATTGGCAAAGTAACTAATAGCTTCTTCAGATACCTCCAATAAATATTCAGTCTTAACCATGAACAATGCGTGTGTAAATGTTTGCTTTATAGTGTCGCTCAACCTACAACCATGCTTTAAAGTCATGGTTTTGGAATCAATTAAACTCTGCACCTGATTAAAATGTTGGTAGCGCTTAATTGCCACATTTACATTCTCTGATGGTTTCATATACACTATTTGACCAGAAACTATTGAATCACGACTCTTCAGAAACTGAAGCAATGTTTTCACATAACTACGCCCCAAATAAGCATCATCTTCCCCAAAAAGAATATAACTAAACCTAGCTTGTCGAGCTCCAATCAGCCTGCTAAGGACCGCGCCCTTTCTCTCACTATTCCTGACGCAGATCACTTCTGGAAAATTTAGCAAACTCTCTGGCGGTGAAGTATCACTACAATCATCGACCAGAATAATTTCGAACTCTATCGAATCATCTAAATATGATGGCAAAACCTGTTTTAATGTATCCCACCGATTTCTCGTAGGAATTACAATGCTGACACCCGAACAAAAATCTGACATAAACCCTCAGCGATTAAACTAAATTTGATTACCAGTAAAGCCAGCAGAACCAGTAGCTAAGCATTCCATTTATCAATCACCACCAAACAAATCTCGCGTATAAACCTTACCCGCTACGTCAGCAAGAACCTCATCCTTCCTGTTAGTAACAAGCACATAGTAAGCCTGTTTAAATTCTTCTAAATTGCGTATGACCAGTGATCCAAAAAACCCTTCTTCTTTCATAACCGACTCGTAATTAACCACTTCAATACCTTTAGACTTTTTTTCGTTTCATTACGCCCTGAATAGCGGAAGCACGGAAGTTGTCAGAACCACTTTTCATTACAAACCGATAAACACTTACCACTTTTGGAGCTTTGGCGATAATAGAGTCGGCGATGTAGCCCTTATGGGTTGTGTTGGCATCTACAACGGCGCGAATCATGTTATTCGGTACTTCATGTTAATTTTCCAACAACTGTTTAGTGTCTTTTTAGAAACCGTAATAACCCTTATACCACTCAACAACCCGATTCACTCCCAACTGAACATCTGTATCAGGTAGATACTCAGTCATATTAGCAAGTAAGGAGGTATCCGCATAAGTCACAGGTACATCACCCGGCTGCATATCCATAAATATTTTCTCGGCCTTTTTGCCTGAGGCATTTTCAATAGCTTCAATAAAGCCCATTAGCTTCACTGGCTTTGAGTTACAAATATTAAGAATCTGATAAGGCGCATCGCTGCTCGCAGGAGTATCCTGCTCTGGCTTTTCTGATTTCATTGGCGCGTGCTCTGCAGATTTCAAAACCCAACCTACGATGTCATCGACATAGGTAAAATCGCGCAGCATATTACCATGATTAAACACCTTAATTGGCTTGCCTTCTAAAATGGCTCGGCAAAACAAAAAAGGAGCCATGCCAGGTCTACCCCAAGGGCCATAAACAGTAAAGAAACGCAAACCTGTGGTGGGGATGTCATATAAATGGCTATAGGAGTGGGCCATTACTTCGTTGGACTTTTTAGTTGCCGCATATAGAGAAACAGGATGGTCAACTGGGTCATGCTCCGAGAAAGGCTGCTTTTCATTTTCGCCATAAACCGAGCTGTAAGATGCATACACCAGATGCTCTACTTGTTGTTGGCGTGCTAACTCTAAAACGTTACCAAAGCCAACCAGGTTTGAATCTATATAAGCGTTTGGATTTTCAATCGAATAACGCACCCCTGCTTGGGCAGCCATATGTAGAATTTGGTCAAACTTGTGATCAGTTGCCAGCTTCTCAGTTGCAGCTCGATCCTCCACCCCCATCTTAACTAAAGTGAAATTATCAAAGCCATCGAGATGCGCTAAGCGGTCATGCTTTAATTGAACATCGTAGTAGTCATTAAGATTATAAACACCGACAACATCATAGCCTTGTTCACATAACTTGATTGCTAGCTCATCACCAATAAAGCCAGCGGCACCTGTTACTAAGTATTTCATCTATCAGTCACTACCAAACAAATCTCTCGTATAAACCTTTCCTGCCACGTCAGCCAGAATGTCGTCCTGCCTATTAGCTACAATCACATCACAGGTTTGTTTAAACTCTTTCAAGTCACGAATTACACGAGAACCAAAAAATTCATCTTCTTTCATCACCGGCTCATAAATCACAACCTCAATACCTTTAGCTTTCACTCGCTTCATAACGCCTTGGATTGCAGAAGCTCGAAAGTTGTCTGAGCCAGTCTTCATTACTAATCTATATACACCAACAACATTAGGTGATTTGGCAATAATAGAATCTGCAATGTAATCTTTACGTGTTGTATTCGCGTCTACAATAGCCCGAATCATGTTGTTGGGCACTTCTTGGTAGTTTGCTAACAATTGTTTAGTATCTTTAGGCAGGCAGTAACCCCCATAACCAAAGCTTGGGTTGTTGTAGTGGTTGCCAATTCTAGGGTCTAGCCCAACCCCTTGAATGATTTGTTTAGTATCCAGACCATGAGTTTCTGCATAGGTATCCAATTCATTGAAGTATGCAACGCGCATGGCAAGGTAGGTGTTGGAAAACAGTTTTACTGCTTCTGCTTCAGTGCTGTCAGTAAATAACGTGGAGATGTTTTGCTTTATCGCACCTTGTTTTAAAAGGCCTGCAAATGTCTCAGCTCTTTCAGAGCGTTCACCAACAATAATACGAGACGGGTGTAGGTTATCGAATAGAGCTTTACCTTCTCTTAGAAACTCTGGAGAGAAAATGATATTTTCATTATCAAGATCCTGCTTCAGCGTAGCCGTATATCCCACCGGCACTGTCGATTTAATAATGCAAACAGCATTAGGATTAATCTCGCTAACTTGCTTAATAACAGCTTCTACACTTTTGGTATTAAAGTAGTTTGTGTCCGGGTCGTAGTCGGTGGGAGTTGCCACGACAACGAACTCTGCACCTTTATAAGCTTCTTCCGGGCTGAGTGTAGCTTTAAAATTAAGGCTCTTGTTCTGTAGAAAATCAGAAATCTCGCTATCTTCAATCGGAGACTGGCCTTTGTTTAACATTTCAACTTTTTCTGGAACTAGATCAATCGCCACTACTTCATTGTGCTGAGCCAACAACATCGCATTTGATAACCCAACGTAACCTGTCCCTGCTACCGCAATTTTCATTGTTCATTTCCCTTGTTTTCTGGATTAAGCTGTCGCTTGAGTTTTTTTATTTCGAGAGTGAGCTGGTCGCGCTCTCGGATTTTGCTTTGTAGGAAGCGTGAAGTTACTTCTGCTTTTTCTTGAATACCTTTTGGGGTCAAAATATAAGCATATGCAAGCTTATTACGGCTGTTCTTGAAGTTACTAGCCTTAACAAGCCCTACCTCCATTAGTGCATTTATACAGAAGTTGACCTTACCTAAGCTTATCCCAATAACTTTAGAAATCTCTCTCTGGCTAAGCTCTGGGTTTTTCTCTAACGCTTCCATAAGCTTATATTTAAGTTCGTCCGTGAGCATTTACTTAAATGCTTCCCATGCGTTCATCAATTGAACAGGCAGTCTAAAGAACACTTATAAGGGGTTCAAGCTTTTTGTACCAGATCATTAAAAATACTTGATTGGTATTCTTACGCCTTACCGAAAATTCATGACAAAAATGTTTCAGATGGCCAGCAGCCTATGTTGAATGAGTTGACTTGGTTATACTAACGGGAAAACTGAGTAGATTTATGACCCACTCCCTTTACCAGAAAGATATAGTGTCCATTACAGATCTAAGCCGACACGATTTAGAAACAATCATTGAAAAGGCTAAAATCATCAAAAGCAGTCCTCAACAAAGTTTGTTGAAAGACAAGGTCATCGCTAGTTGTTTTTTTGAAGCTTCTACCCGCACTAGACTATCTTTTGAAACTGCAATTCAAAGACAAGGTGGAAGCATTATTGGCTTCGCCGATAGCGCAAATACGTCCGCAGGAAAAAAAGGAGAGACTCTTACTGACTCCATCCACATGATAAGCTCCTACGCAGATGCTATTGTGATGCGACATCCAATGGAGGGCTCAGCAAGACTAGCGTCAGAGGTGTCAACCGTACCAGTAGTTAATGGAGGTGATGGCTCTAATCAACACCCCACTCAAACCCTGTTGGACCTTTTCACAATACATGAGTGTCAAGGCAAGCTGGATGATCTAACTGTTACCTTTGTTGGTGATCTCAAATATGGCCGAACCGTTCACTCGCTCACCCAGGCATTGTCTCTCTTTAATTGTAGATTTCAGTTTATTGCTCCAAAGGCACTGGCAATGCCAAACTATCTACTGAGAGAGCTCGATGAGAAGAAAATCCAATATGAGCACTTAAATACCTTGGAAGCGGCAATTCCTAAGTCTGATATCCTTTACATGACGCGAGTACAGAAAGAACGATTTGACCCCACTGAGTATATGCATATTGCCTCACAATACATTCTGACAGCAGATCTTTTGGTGAATGCACCCGAGCACCTAAAGGTTCTTCACCCCTTACCGCGTGTGGATGAAATCTCGGTAGATGTGGATTCAACGCCTTTTGCGTATTACTTTCAACAAGCTGAAAACGGCGTTTATGCAAGACAAGCCCTACTCGCACTAATCTTGAATGAGGAGCTCTAACGTGAATGACAAGATGCAAGTAGAGGCAATTAAACGGGGAACTGTGATAGACCACATCCCTTCTGGCCAAGGCTTAAAAATACTCAATCGGCTGCAACTTATTAATGACAAAATTAGATTAACGGTCGGCCTAAATCTTCCAAGTGGGCAATTTGGCTCTAAAGACATCATCAAAGTCGAGAATTGGCTTTTCTCAAAAGATGAGGCAAATGAGTTAGCACTATTTGCCCCCGATGCAACAATCAATATTATTGAAGAATACGATGTTGTTTCAAAATTTCATATGGAACTACCAGATGAATTGACGGGTATATTCCCCTGCCCTAATACAAACTGCATTACCCATAGCGAGCCAGTAGATTCGAGATTCAGTGTAAAAGTTTCGGGGGATAAAGTTCGCTTGCGTTGCCACTACTGTGAGAAGATGTTTAGAAAAGAGTTGGTCATTGACTCAGCCTAAACCTTTGCGCTTTAAATAGTTATTTTTCCTCAAAAGATCTTGCCACCAATCTGAGTTCTTTGCGTACCAACTAACAACGCTTTTCAGCCCAGGCTGTAATTCAATGCTAGGCTCCCAGCCTAACTCAGCAATTTTTTGTGTATTAGGCAACTGATAGTATTGATCGTGACCTGGCCGATCCCCGACATAGGTGACCAAACTGTTATACCCACCAGAAATGCCAGAGGGTTTTAAAACTTCAAGTAGAGCACAAATCTGTTTAACTAACTCAATATTTGAAACCAGTTCGTTAGTGCCGACCTGATAAAGTTCACCAGCTTTGCCTTGCTTAGCAATCTGCTCAAGCGCTCTTGCATGATCAGATACATGAAGCCAATTTCTAGATTGAGACCCATCACCAAATACCTCGATAGGCAATCCCTCTAAGGCCCTGATAATAGTAATAGGAATCAGTTTTTCTGGGTATTGAAAGGAGCCATAGTTATTTGAGCTTCTTGAAATTGTGATGGGTAAGTCATAAGTCTTTCTCCAGCCAGAAACTATAAGTTCTCCTGAGGCTTTTGATGCTGAATATGGTGAACTCGGATTAAGGTCGGAGGAGTTAGGTTCATCGCCACTCCCTAATACCTCGTCAGTTGATACATAGTGAAAACGAGGTAATTGCTCTCTTAGCTTGTTACTCATGAAATATTTCCGAAATTCTTCCATGAGAACCAAAGTGCTCTCTACATTGTTTATAAAAACAGTGGATGGTTCATCAATTGATTGATCAACATGGCTGTCAGCTGCCAAGTGCATAACTAAGTCAGGCGCAAATAAGTTGAGTAGACTCCGGGTTTTCGAACGCTCCCTAAGATCAAAGCATTCAACAGAAAGGTTATTTTTTTTTGACATCCGATTTAATCGAACACAATTTGAGGCGTAACCCAGCTTATCCACTACCATTATTGAGTTATTCGGCACTCGAATTAAGCGATCAACCAACTCACCGCCAATAAAACCAGCACCGCCAGTAACCAGTATTCTCAAAACTAAGCCTTTAGTGGGTTAAAGCCTAAATTCTCGTATGTTAAAAACAAAAAAACCACCCATGAGGGTGGCTGGCTTCTTCCTTGGAGCGAATCGACCGAATCCATTCAAACCTCGTTATCTAAATTTCCCATATTGGAGATCCATTAGTCATCCTGACTGACTCGGTTTGCGTCGACTTACTCAGTACAACCTATATTTTTAAGAGGCTTCGGTTTTTCTCCAAGGTTTTTGGACCAATACCCTTAACCTCCATAATTTGCTCTATAGATTCAAATGGTCCGTTTGCTTCCCTGTAAGCAACGATTCTCTCGGCGATTTTAGGGCCTACACCATTCATCAGTTCGGCGATCCTTTCTACTCCATCGCGGTTGATGTATACATGAGCAATGATTTGCTCTTGTACTTCAGTTTCAGATGTCTCTTCGGCCACAACAAAGGCGGGTGTTAGTAAAGAAATTAAAAGAGTAATGATTAGTTTTTTCATGTCTGCTTTCCGTCGCTAGTTAAATTGATACGCTTCTTTTACCTGAAGCTGCTTACAATTTAACCACTCCTTAATAACTTACAACTTGAATAGTAAGTGTAGCGTCTGGTTATACCCTCGGTATCGCATAAATAAACCATAAAGATTTACTTATGAATCCAAACACTGATAGGCGGATGTAAAATTGAATTAGGCATCTAAGAAGATAGAAAACTAAGTATGGTCAGTTGAATGCTATTGAGCTTATCGACATTTGACCCATTAAAAGATAATGAAGAGCCACATTGATATTTTTGAATTTTCTAGGATTGAAGCGGGAACCGAGATTGATCTGGGCGGCACTCCGACGGCAAGCAATCTGGTCGCGACTTTTCGCTTTCTTTCGGATCATTTTGAAATTGGAGCGGGAAACGAGATTCGAACTCGCGACCCCAACCTTGGCAAGGTTGTGCTCTACCAACTGAGCTATTCCCGCGAAAACTCGTCCTGAGTTTGAGTATCTATCTTGATTTATCTTGAATAAGTGGCATCCCGTAGGGGACTCGAACCCCTGTTACCGCCGTGAAAGGGCGTTGTCCTAGGCCACTAGACGAACGGGACACAACAGCTTTCTAAGCTAACCAGACCGGCTCCTTGAAAGTGGCGCGTATAATACCAACGAAAACATCTAATGCAAGCTTTTCTTTTATAAATCAACTATCTAGATAACTTTGACAAGCTCCTACTATCTTCCACATTTACCAATGTTTCCCAAGATTTGCATTGAGGGCATTGCCATAAGGTGGTGTTCAGTTGGAACCCACAATGAGTACATCTGTAGTCTGGTATTTCTTCATTTTGACTATGCAACCATGCTTGTGAGGCCACCTGAACTTGGTCTTCTTGATTAAAGGTCCACTCAAAAAGTGTTTTCATACCTTTTTTACTTGGATTAGCAGTTAATTGTTGGGCTAGATATTTGATCGCTTCAGCCTTATTGCCTGTGTGATAAATTGATTCTGCACTTGCGTGTATTAATGAGGGTATGGGCATAGAGCTCACTAAACTTTGAATATATTGATGATAGGCATCATAGCTACCATCGAGTGCGGTTACGCCCTTTAACGTTGGCAACATCTCAGCAATAAATTCTGGTCTAATCTCGACTATTTTTCTGCAGTTTTTGATTGCTTTTCGGTATTGCTTATTTTGAATCCAGATATCTGCTTGAATCATCAACGCTCTGGCATTACCACTATGGAATGAAAGCGCCTGCTTTATGGCCCTTTGTGCACCACCCTTTTCTAGAGACTTTATGTACTCTAAAGCCAACTCACAGTAGTAATGGGACACAGCAATTCTCTGTTTTGATGTTAGCTTTCTGCCTAATTGCTTTGCCACTTCAGTGCATTTAAGCCAATCGCTTTCTTCTTCATAAATACCTAAAAGCTCGCTGTAACATTGAATTTGATACTCTGAAGATTGGACAGCTAAGTCCTCAAACAAAGATTCAGCACGCCCTAGCAATCCAGAGGATAAATAATCTAATGCAAGCTCGTACTGAACACGGTTTTGAATCTTTTTAGGAATACCAGGTCTTCCAAAAAGGTTTTGATGAACTAGAAGCGCTTTCTCGGTTTCCCCTCTCTTTCTAAATAAGCCTCCGAGTGCCATATGGGTTTCAAGCGTGTCTTGATTAACTTCGATGGCATGAATGAAAGACTTAAGTGCTTCGTCGGTCTTGTCTTCGAGTAAAAATGCCAGACCTTTGAAATATTCAGACTCTTCGGGGAGTGCTTGTGCAGGTGTTTTTTTTCGTCTTATTCGACCTAGTGCCCAAGCTAAAACCATAGACACAATCAGAATAGCGATATATTCAACGGAGATCATTCTAGACCTGAGTTAAAGACTTGGCGCGCAAGCTACCCAATTCTTTACTGTTGGCTTTGAGCTGTGCCTGAAGCTTTCGTATTTTTAGTGCTTGAGCCATTAATACAGTTGAAGTAACTGATAAGCAGATTAAAAACCCGAGAGCAGCGAATGCTATGTACCAGTAATAGGCGGATGCCTCTGGCGTTTGCCAATCTAGAAAATGAAGAGTAAGAGGTTGGTTGTTATTAAAGCCCAGAATGGCTCCAATAATTATTAATAAAACAAGAAGGAGAACTTTATACAGTAACTTGAATAGACGCATTTGAATAATCTCATCCTGCTGGGATGAATAAGTATAAGCTTAACAAGCTATTCTATCGCAGCGTTAACGGACTCCCTGAGCTCCTTGCCGGGTTTAAAATGCGGCACAAATTTTCCCTGCAATTCCACCGACTCGCCAGTTTTAGGGTTTCGCCCCACCCTTGGAGACCGATAGTGCAATGAAAAACTTCCAAAACCACGAATCTCTATGCGCTCACCCTTGGCCAAGGTATGTGCCATATGATCAAGCATAGTTTTTATGGCCAGTTCAACATCCTTAACTGACAGCTGATTTTGCTTTTCGACAATACGTTCAATCAGCTCTGATTTGGTCATCGTTCCTCCTCAATTGGCTGGAACATAACTCTAGATACATCTGTTGTTATGAATTTGACCAGGAAATTCCCATCTACAGCACTTTTTTCCAAGTGCTCAAAAGAAGACTAATTGACTCAGATAAGAAACACAAGCCCTTATTTTTAAAGGATTTTTAATTGATTTGATGACTGTTAGATTGTTGCAAAGACCACAACTGGGCGTATCTGCCTTTCTGCTCGATCAGCTCAATGTGGGTGCCCTGCTCAATCACCCGCCCCTGCTCTAACACTATGATTCGATCAGAATCGACAATGGTCGACAGTCTGTGGGCGATTACCAAAGTGGTTCGGCCTTCAGAGGCAACTTCCATGGCTTTTAAGATGGCCTGTTCAGAGGCAGAATCCAACGCCGACGTAGCTTCGTCAAAAATCAATATAGATGGATTTTTTAATAGTGTTCTTGCAATGGCAATTCTCTGTTTTTCCCCGCCAGAAACCTTAAGCCCTCTCTCTCCTACTAGGGTTTCTTCCCCCTGAGGTAGTGACTCAATAAAACCGTCAAGATGTGCCATTTGTATGGATTTTCGTACCTCATTTTCGCTGGCTTTAGGATTACCGTACGCAACATTGTTGAAAATAGTATCGTTAAATAGAACAGTGTCTTGGGGAACTACGCCAATATGAGCCCTCAGACTCTCTTGAGTCACCTGGCTGATGTCCTGGTCATCAATTTTTATCTGACCTGAATTCAGATCGTAAAAACGGAACAACAATCTGGCAATCGTAGACTTTCCGGCACCACTGCCACCAACAAGGGCAATTTTTTCCCCTGGATTAATATTGAAATTAATATCCTTGAGTATGGGACGATCTGGGTGATAACCGAAATTTAAGTTTTTGAAATCAATTCTAGCATTGGCAATTGCTAGATCTTGGGCATTGGGGGAATCTTGAATCTTGGAATCTCGATCTAACAGGTGGAACATGTTTTCCACATCCGTTAATGCCCTCCTTATTTCCCTGTAAACAAACCCCAAGAAGTTCAACGGAATAAACAGCTGAATCATATAAGCATTTATCATCACAAGGTCACCCAGAGTCATAGTACCTGCAACCACTTCCTTGGCAGCCAAGATCATCATGAGCATCACAGCCAAGGATATGATGAGTGCCTGCCCACTATTTAAGGCCGCCAGCGACAGGCGATTTTTCATTCGGGCAGATTCCCACTTTTCTAAGTTTTCGTCGTATTGTTTCGCTTCATAGTGTTCATTATTGAAATACTTTACCGTCTCATAATTTAACAGGCTGTCTATCGCTCGAGTGTTCGATTTAGAATCCAACATGTTTGCTTCACGAACAAACTTTGTTCGCCATTCAGTGGTGAAAACAGTAAAAGCAATGTAGGTGAGCACTGCGCCCACAGTAAGAATGGAATACCAAGGACTGAAATTAATAAAAAGGATACCGGCCACTAAGCTGAGTTCAAACAGCGTCGGGACGATATTGAATACCATCATCCTCATCATAAAACTGATGCCATTAGTACCTCTATCAATATCCCTAGAAATACCTCCGGTCTGCCGAGACAGATGAAAATCCAGTTCAAGCTGATGCAGATGCTTAAACACCTTTAAGCCGACCATTCTCATGGTCCGCTCTGTTACACGGCTAAATACGGCGTCTCTTAATTCAGAGAAAAACACTGTACCGAACCGCAGAAAACCGTAAAGCAGTAACATACTCATTGGAACAATGAGCTGTTCGACCTGTCCCTGGTCTAGAGAGTCAACGATAACCTTTAACGCCCAGGGCATAGTGACTGTAGCAACTTTCGCAATGATAAGCAGGCTGAACGCGATACCGACTCTGTATCGGTACTGCCAAAGAAACGGCCACAAGGATTTCAAGGCATACACAAATCCTTTAAGCCCGCCTTCAGATTGATCCATTTCTGGATCAACCCTGTAGTCCTTATTCCCGGATGGTCTCATGATTTTTGGATTATTTTTGAAGTTGATCTTCTAAATAGGACCAACCCATCACATCGAGTAGCTCTACCCAAGGTGCAGTAAGTCCGCTGTGAATGGATATTTTTTTCTTAGTCATGGGATGAGTAAACGACACTCTAAGCGCTCTTAAACAAAGTGAATCCCAGTGGAATCTATGTCTAAAAAGCTTGTTGTGTTTGCCATCACCATATTTGGTATCGCCCAATAAATGATGGGAGGATTTCCTAAAATGTCGTCGAATTTGATGCTGTCGCCCAGTTTCTGGTTTGGCGATGCAAAGGGAATATCTCGCCTTGGGGAAGTTACCTACTGGAATATCGAGTTCGTTATGGGCCAATTTTTCAAAAAGGGTCAGTGCTGGCTGAGGAGGCTTGTCTGAGTTGGCCATACGATCTGCAATTTTGTCCTGAATCTCTTCTAATTCAGCATCGAACCGGCCCTTGGTTTTCGTCCAACCTCGAGCGATGCATAAATATTCTTTATTAATGTCACGAGTGACAAAAGTATTAAGCATTAACCGCGCAATTTCTGGACTCTTCCCAAACAGTAATACGCCACTGGTCGGCCTATCTAACCTGTGCAAGGTATGAAGCTTTTGGCCACAAATAGATTCCGCTCTATGTAAAGCAAAGTCATCCGCATGCCTATCTAGACGACTTGGATGAACCAACAGACCCTCGGGTTTATCAAATGCAGCCAATTGGTCGTCTTCGTACAGCAGCCTCAAGAATCTAACTCCTGATCATCTTCTATAATCTCAGTGGTGACTATCGACCCGCACTTGCGGCACTTACCTTCCAAGAACACACGACCTTCCAATTCATATTCAACGGGATCAACCATGCCCAAATCGGCTTCCATACAATGGTTACACCAAGTCGTGTTAAGAAAGTCAGATTGCTCTTCTGGGTCTCTTAAAGAGAAGTCTCTAAATTTTTTTTTCTGGATATCTGAACTTTCATGTGTTTCTGACATTGATGATTCCGGTAATTTACAATCTAACAATTATTTAATTCACTTGAGCTAACAAATTATTGGTTATCTAACGTACGTAATCTAACCAAACTCAAAACGGCTAAACAATTGACCGCTATTGAATAATTAAAGGTGCTCTTTATTATACCCGCTAACTTTTTTATGTGGGCCACAATTTTGAATCATCCTGTTTTTATGACATTTGAAGCAACGGGTTATGAAGAGTACAGCTATCCCTACGCACTAGGTTGGACTTTAGATGATGGTCGTTATAAAAGTGTGCTTATTAAACCTGAGGACACTTGGCTGGAGTGGAACCCTAGCGACTCTGAAAGAGATAGGCAGGATCTGTTTGACTTAGGTGAATCAGCTCTGGATGTTATCAAGGAGCTGGATTTAGATTCCGATTCAGGAATTATATATGTAGAAGATGTGGACGCTGCAAACCTTTGGTTGAGCCAGTTGTTTAATGCTTATTCTAGAGAGATTCCCTTCGAAATTGAGCCTTTGTTTCAACTATTTCCAACCTTGAGTCGAGAAGATTTCGATGAAGAAAGACGCTTCCTAATTGAAAGCAACAACTTCTCTCAAGTATCGGCTGAAGATCAAGTCATTATTCTACAGAGCATGTGGGCAAATTTTGGGGGTAAGTAATTACCAACCCATAAGCTCTTTAACAAACCTTAGTGTAACCGGCCGTTTTGCCGCCAATGAAGCTCGGTCTAATTTGTACACTAGTTCCCTGAGGTCGTTCAATGTTCTTGGCGCTCGGTGCAGAATATAAGCCACTAACTCGTCATTGACTTGAATGCCTCTTAATTCAAATTCGTTTTTTAAAAAACCGATCTTGTCTTGGTCATTTAGCTCTTCTAATTTGAAAGTCACGCCACTGGCTAAACGAGAGCCCAAATCTTTTAGCGCGATTTTAAGTTGCCTAGGGGCGCTATTAGCCCCAATTATCATTCGATGTTTAAGGTCTTTTACACGATTGAACAAATGAAATAAGGACTCTTCCCACTTCGGGATACCAGATACCAACTGAATGTCATCAATTGCGATCAAATCAAACTGCTCAAGCCCTGCTATTACTTCTGTATCAAATTGAACCACTTGTGTTAAAGGTACATAAACCGCACCCGCTTGGCAGGCGGCCTGAAGCAGGTGGCTCACTCCTGACCCGGTCGAACCCCAAACAAAAATAAATGGCTCTTTATGTTGTTGAACTAGGTAAACCAGCTCTGAATTTTGACCTACATAAAAATTTTCAAAGGTTCGATCTTGTCGGGGTGTAAGACCTAAAGGGAGCTGAGGAACTCTTTTTATGTCCATATTACTGTGGGTCTTGGGAATCCATCACTTCCTTTTTGTGGCCATAAAGTAGACTGCCTTTGTAGTTATCATGGATATGTCTAAGAAGAACCATAATCACCGCCGCCACTGGCAAGGCTATTAAAATACCCACAAAACCAAATAGCTGGCCTCCAGCCAGTACTGCAAAAATGACCGCTACCGGGTGTAAGCCTATTCTGTCTCCTACCAAAAGAGGGGTAAGAACCATGCCTTCTATCATTTGACCGATTCCAAATACTAGGGCAACCCAAATGAGTGGTAACCAGTCTTGAAACTGGAAGAAGGCAGCGATTAACGCTGCACCAATACCCACAATTGTACCCATATAAGGAACAATGCTGGCCAAGCCAGCAACTATGCCAATCAACAAACCTAATTCCACACCAATAATCATGAGTCCAGTTGAATAGATAATGGCAAGGGCCAACATCACTAGCAGCTGTCCTCGAATGAACGCACCCAATACTTCATGGCACTCAAGAGTCAATGACCTTGTCTTGTCAAAATATTGTCTTGGGATTAATGAACCAACTTTTTCGACCAATACATCCCAATCTCTGAGCAGATAAAAGGTCACTACTGGAATTAGAACGAGATTCGCTAGAACCGCGAGAATGGCGATACTGGATTGGGTAACCTGTTTTAAGCTTTGACTCACTAAACTACCGGTTTGAGACCAATCAACAGAGGTTCGCAGGTCAAACCAATTGAGGGAGCCTACATCTACTCCAAAATTTGCTTCAACCCAAGGCAACACATCAGTCCCGATCCTTTCAAGAGCAACGGGTCCAAATTCAGCCAACACCTTAAATTGGTTCGCCAGCATGGGTACCAGAAGCAATACAGATAATGACAATACCAACAATAGAGACCCGAAGCTGACCACCACTGCACCAGTTCTAGAAAACTTCCATTTTTCCAACTTATCGACAATGGGGTCACCCATGTAGGCCAGCGTAGCCGCTACTAAAAACGGTGACAAAATAGGTGAAAGCAAATAGATCAAAAAACACACCAGCACCAATAGGGTCAAAAGTAGGAATTTTTGTGAATCCTTAATCATTTACCGTTTTCCTTTTACCGATTTCTAATTTCTCAACTGCAATATCTACCTAACGTACCCATATAGTGGCTGAATACTCAGTTGAAGTAGGGTTTAAGAGATTTAAGAGCCATTTCGACTTACTGAATTGATAACAAGTTTGGTTGCCATGAGTAACTCACTCGTTCAGTAATCAAAACGTCTGTTTCTTGCTGATCCAAGTTATCTCTAGGTTTAAGGTAATCATCCAAAGCAATAATATCTTTTAGCTGCTGCAGATCCCCAGATACTTCGATCTCCATGACTAACTGGTCATTACTTATCTCTTTGATTTGTACGCTAGAGACCCCTGTTAAACCAGACATATACTCCACCACATCATGGTAATCTTTAAGACCTATGACGTTAGCGACTTCAAGTTGCACATAATTGTTGTAGTTTCCGTCTACCACAAAGGCATATTGGTCAGCTAAACGTTCAGCCACTTGGTCGATAGATGCTGCTAACAATAACTCGAGACTATCAGATGTTATTTCAAACTTTCGATATTCACCGTTAAAGATAAAGGTCCAAGTGCCCCTGCTGCGCTGATTTGAAAGACTTTCAATACGGCCAGTCAAAATAGCATCTGGTTGATAGCGTTCAGAGGCATCTTCTACCGCGTCTGTAAATTGACCCCAAACGTCTAAAGGATTAATTACCAGCTCATCTTCAAAGTCCATTTCTGGAAGCAACACAGGTACACCTCTAAATCTCGCGGCGTTTTCAATAGGTCTTTGAAGCTCTGGAGTCAGCGCATTTGCCAATATCTCCCTTTGACCAAAATGCTCGTGAGCTACCCACATCAACACCTGAGGTCGTCTTGGCCCCCACAGGGTTTGGCCATTATTTGAAATAAGATCGTTCACTAATCCTGGGTCAAATTCCATAACCAACTTTTTGGTGCCAATGACTTCACCAAGCTCGTTCACACGGGTCTCGGAATTCGATTCAAAGCTGAACTGGGACAAAAACTCGGAAGAAGAAGACAGCGCACGCTGAATTCCAGGATCTAAGAGCACTGAAAGATAACCAGAGTTTCTCACCAGCACCTCTTCCAAGCCTAGCTGAATCGCTTTGTTTTGTTCTGAGCTGGATAACTGCTCAGACACAACTTTAACTGCTTTGTAAGGGTCAGCTATCTGAACCGCAGCATTTACCGAACCTGCCAGCAGAAAAGATCCGAAAAAAATAACCCTAAACCAAGCCAACAACATACAAATTTCCTACTGTTAAGTACTGAGCCTATTCATTAGATTCAAGTCTCTGTTCAGGCCCCATTAATTATCTGTCACCTATTGTGACAAAGCTTTTTAGAAAAATCAGGCGCCTCTGCCAAATCCAATGATTATCCTGATAGAATGCGCGCCGATTTTAACCTACTTGTAATGGAGATGGTTTTTCCATGACCGATTCGTCCCGAGAATCCCTAAGCTACAAAGATGCTGGAGTTAATATTGATGCTGGTAATGAACTGGTTGATCGCATCAAGTCTGTGACGGCTAAGACCCGCAGACCCGAAGTTATGGGAGGTCTGGGCGGATTCGGCGCACTGTGTGAAATCCCTGAAGGTTATAAAACCCCAGTACTAGTGAGCGGTACAGACGGAGTCGGAACCAAACTTAAGCTGGCAATGGATCTCAACAAACACGACACCATCGGCATAGACTTGGTTGCCATGTGTGTAAATGACTTAATAGTGTGTGGCGCCGAACCTTTATATTTTCTTGATTATTATGCCACCGGGGAGCTCGATGTCGCAGCAGCAGCTGACGTTGTAACCGGAATCGCCGAAGGTTGTATCCAGTCTGGCTGCGCGCTGGTAGGTGGTGAAACAGCTGAAATGCCCGGAATGTACCAGGGTAGTGACTATGACTTGGCTGGTTTCTGCACAGGCGTAGTGGAAAAGTCTCAGATAATTACCGGTGAAGATGTTCAGGAAGGCGATGTATTAATTGGACTGCCTTCATCGGGTCCTCACTCCAATGGCTACTCACTGATTCGAAAAGTGCTTGAGGTTTCTGGCGCGCCTCTCTCTGAAACCTTCGGCGAGAAAACCCTGGGTGAAGCTCTGCTGGAACCTACAAAAATTTATGTCAAACCTTTACTCGCCGCCACCTCTAAAGGCTTGATCAAGGCAATGGCCCATATCACTGGCGGTGGGTTTTGGGAAAATATTCCTCGAGTTTTACCAGACACAGCCCAAGCCTATGTCGACAGTTCGACCTGGGAGCAACCGGAAATATTTGCTTGGTTGCAAAAGCATGGAAATATTAGTGACACTGAGATGCTCAGAACCTTTAATTGTGGCGTCGGGATGATTCTTGTTGTCGAAAAATCCAAGGTTGAGGATACCTTAACTACCTTATCTCAAGCTGGTGAAAACCCATTTGTAATGGGAGAAATTCGAAGCAAAGGCGACCAAGAAGCCGTGGTTGTTTCAGGAATTAACGGCTAATTATGTCTTGTAATATCGTGGTCTTAGCCAGTGGCTCTGGAAGTAATCTTCAAGCCATTATGGATCAAATTGCCGATAACAAAATAAGCGGACGCATCAGTGCTGTTCTTTGTAATCGCCCTGAAGCTTATGCATTGGAACGAGCAAAAAAAGCTGGTATTCCTACCATCGTTTTGGATCACAAATCTTTCGATAGTAGACCAGCATTCGATAAGGCGATGATTGAAGCAATTGATCCACATAAGCCAGAACTGATTGTTCTGGCAGGCTTCATGAGAATTTTAACACCTGAATTTTGTGAACATTACCTAGGAAGAATGATCAACATTCACCCTGCACTACTTCCTTCTTATAAAGGACTCAACACTCATCAACGGGTATTGGATGCAGGAGAATCTGTACACGGATGCACAGTGCACTTTGTTACGCCGGATTTAGATGACGGCCCAAATATCATCCAGGCTGTGGTTGACGTGACTTCAGAGGACAATGCCGAGACTTTAGTTAATAAAGTTCAACAGCAAGAGCACATTATTTACCCTCAGGCTGTGGCATGGTTTGCTGAAGGTCGAATCAAGATGATTGACCAACGAACAACCCTGGATGAAAAACCACTAGGGGAAACAGGCTATGTTGTGGATTCGCGAACTTAATCGATATCTGTTAAGCGCAATTTTTTTAACCAGTTTCTTAGGTGGGTCGCCTCTCGCCTTTGCTGATCTTATCGAGCTCAAACCTTTTGAGCTCAAACTAAAAGCCAAAAAGCTGAGCCCAGTAAAAGTTACCCTAAAAGGTGAAACCTCTCTTTCTTTAGATCAAAACGGACAATGGCAATACCAAACAAACTCAGAAAAAGGCGGTATTCGCATTAAGGAGTCTGTCGATTTTTTAATGGACGGATCTGAAGTCAAACCCCTTAAGTATTCCAGTGAAAATAAATTTTTCTTTTTTAAAGAACGAAAATCAATCGAATACAAATATGACAATAATCAAATAAAGCTAGCTATCGACAATAAACGCAAAACTTTCGAGCTCATGCCAAGCATGTTCGACCCTATGAGTTTTCAAGTGGAACTCATTCTAAACCTCCCCAAAACAGGTCTTAGTGAGATTTACTCCGTTTTCAGGTATAACAAACCGGTTAAATATCAGTTTTCCCATTCTGGAATTGAATGGCTCAATACACCCATGGGCAAACTGGAAACTCTGAAACTAAAACAAACCAAGGGCAATCGAAAGGCAGAAGAAAAGTACATGTGGCTCGCAACCAATTGGAATTACGTTCCAGTAAAGTTTCAGAATTTTAAAGATGGCCAACTGGTAGACCTTATTGAAGCAACCTCAGGTCGAGTGGATGGCAAAGTAATTAAAGGCAAGTAAACAGGAGTAAGCATGAAAGTTGCTGTGTTCAGTAGTAAGCCTTATGACAAATTACACTTAGAAAATGCAAACGATGGCCGGCATGAATTTGAGTTTTTCGAAGCTCATATGAATGCGCAAACGGCACCTCTAGCAGCGGGATTCGATGCAGTCTGTTGCTTTGTGAATGACACCCTAGATCGCGAAGCTGTACGTCAGTTGAAAGAAGCAAACATCAAACTGGTGGCGATGCGCTGTGCCGGATTCAATAACGTCGATTTAAAAGCATGTGAAGAATACGACTTACATATCGCGAGAGTACCTGAGTATTCTCCCTTTGCTGTGGCAGAACATGCTGTCGCACTGATATTGGACTTAAACAGAAATATTCACCGCGCCGTTAATAGGGTAAAAGAGAATGACTACTCCCTAAACGGCTTATTGGGCTTTGATCTTCATGGCAAAACCGTTGGTGTCGTTGGAACTGGTAAAATTGGAGTTTGCTTCGCGAGAATTATGAAAGGCTTCGGTTGCGAAGTTATCGCAAGCGATCCTTATGAAAATGATGCTATGAAAGAAGTGGGTAGCTATGTTGAAGCTCACGAGCTATGGCAGAGATCAGATATCATCAGCTTACACTGTCCGTTAATTCCTCAAACCAAGCATTTGATCAACTCCAATACAATTGGACAAATGAAAAAAGGCACCATGCTGATTAACACCAGCAGAGGTGCGCTCATTGATACTAGAGCGGTCATTGAAGCCTTAAAATCCGGCCAAATTGGTTACCTGGGTTTAGATGTTTACGAAGAAGAAGCTAATTTATTCTTTGAAGATTATTCAAATGACATGCTGTTAGACGATGTTTTTGCTCGCTTAATTACCTTTCCAAACGTAGTAGTCACTGGTCACCAAGCCTTTTTTACTCGTGAAGCATTGTCTGCTATTGCTAATGTCACCATTGCGAACCTCAACGGTGTTGAAGATGGTAAAGAAGATCAAGTTCAGTGGGTAAAAAGAAAATAACCTGTTTTCCTGGGCGATTTAGTTAATCAGATCGCCCTTATTTCTTTGTCGAGCTTTCCACTCTAAATTATTAATTTTCTTGCACAAATAACCTATCAAATACCCGCGAACTGTCATTTAATTCAAATCAAATCATTGAATCTATTTTTTCACCTAGTTAAAGTGACCCAAGAATAATCAATTAAACAATCTGGATATGAGTAATAGCGACGAACTCATTTACGCGTCTGAACCCAATATTGCAAAGCCTGAGCCGAGGATTAAGCCTTGGAAAGTCGCAATTGTTGATGATGAATTGGATGTTCATCTAGTCACTAAAATGGCGCTAAAAGATTTAATTTATGATTCTCGACCAGTCCAGTTTCTAAGCGCCTTCAATACCGACGAAGGGAAACTACTTTTCCAACAAAACCCCGACATATCCGTTTGCCTAATGGATGTTGTCATGGAGTACGGCCATTCGGGCTTGGATCTGATTGATTATATCCGTAACGATCTTCAGTATTCTGAAATGAGGATTATCTTAAGAACCGGGCAGCCTGGGGAAGCGCCTGAAGAGCAAATCATTTCAAGATACGACATTAACGATTATAAAGAAAAAACTGAACTGACCGCCGTAAAACTCAAATCTGCAGTTGTATCTAGCCTGCGCTCCTATAAAGGAATATCTGAGTTAGAACATGCCAATCAGGGTTTAAAAAAAATAATCAAAGCAACATCTAAGGTCTACAAAGAATCATTCTATGATGATTTCGCTAAAAGCTTATTAGTACAAGTAAGCGCAATCTTACCTAATTGTAATCAGCCTTATAGTGGGCTGGTAGCCTATCAAGAATCTCGAGAATTCGTCATAGCGGCTGGAGTTGGTAAGTACCAAAACCAATTTGGCAAAAGCGCTTTACCTTTAATTCCTGATTTACAAAAAGAACTTCTAATGCCTATTCAAGACGGCTTTCGAGTGGTGAGTCAGCGAAATCGCTATTTGTTTCTTTTAAAGGGCACCAATAACCGAATATCTGTCATCCATTTGGAGGACATACCAGAGAGAAATAAGCTTCATAACAAACATCTATACATTTTTTGTAGACACGTTTTTACCGCCTTTGAAACCTTATTCTTGCAGTCCCAGTTAGCGCAAGCTCAATTAGAATTGGTATATCTATTAGGCGATACCATAGAGAGTAGAAATAAAAGCAGTCATAACAGCTTAAAAAGAATTTCAGACATTTCATTCTTACTGGCTAAAGGTCTAGGGATGGAAAACGAAAAAGCCGAAGAAATTAAACGAGCGTCTTCGCTCCATAATATTGGCAAAATTCTGATTCCAGATGAATTGCAAAATTGCAGCAACGCCCTCACTCAAGAACAAAAGCAGCTTTATCAAAGCCACACAATAAAAGGCGAACGCTTATTGTTATCTAGAGGCAAAAACCCATTACTAAAATGTGCTGCAGATGTGGCAAGACATCACCATGAAAAGTGGGACGGTACCGGCTACCCGGACGGTCTAAAAGGAAATGAAATTAGTGAAGCCGCTCAGATCGTCGCGGTTGCATCCGCTTTTGATGAACAATGTATTTTAAAGAACTGTAATAGTCCTGGCGCCTTCGAAGAACTACTTGAAGATTTTAAATTAAAAAAGGGGAATGATTTTTCCCCTAGAATCGTTAATGCGCTTATTGAGTACAGCGAACTGGTGATGCTGACTTACGAGTTGAACCCGTTTTTAAAAAGCGACTCTTAACCCCAGCATTGATGTATTAATGATATTTTCATTGCCATCTGAATCACCTACCCCAAAGGAAACCTGCTGCCATGTAGCAGCGATTTTCGAAGTGATAAAAAATTCAGCTTCTGCATACCAATTGTATTGATAGTTGCCGGGAGATTTCCAATTTAATGCCAGAAACTCTGGCTCAATTGAACCACCAACAGTTAGATACAACCGTTTTAAGCTAGGTATAGGATTCATCACAATACCCATGCCCAAACCGAAAGCATCCACTTGGTAACCTCCTCCCTCGAATTCACTCTGACCATAATAGATGTCGACCTTTGCGCCAGTGACGAAGCTGGTACCAACGGTTTCAGGGGTCACGTAAGCCTCGCCCTTTAGGCTGAATCGTTCAACATAGAACAGCTCATCTGGTTCATTTTCGAAACTGTCTTCCAGTTCTTTTCTGGGGCCATACTTTTCGTAGGCAAAATAGCCAGCGTTATTGCCAAAGCCATCATATTTACCAAATCCAACCATGCCATAGTAATGGGACCCGCCGGCCATTGCCTTTAGAAACAGAGCAGACGTGCCTTCTTGAATATCTTCTGCAATAGCAAACCCGCAAACACTTAAGCCAAGTAGCACTTTCATTATTATTTTCATGTAGGTTCTCTAATTATTTTAACTGACGGTATTACACCATAAAAGTTAGAAGGCTTCATTTTGAACCATATTTAGTTAATCGTCAGACACCACAATTTCAGGCATCACAGCATCTAGATTGCTTTGACAGGCGGTCAATGCAGCCATTTTGAGCGCCGCATTCTTATATTTTTGAGCAATCGACCCTTCTGGATCTGAGATAACAACGGGCTTGCCTTCATCACATTGGAGTCTGATATCCAGATCTAGAGGCATGCTGCCTAGCAGCTCAGTGCCATATTCTTCGGCGATACGATTGCCGCCAGCCTCTCCAAAAATGTGTTCCTCATGACCACAATTCGAACACACATGCACTGCCATGTTTTCGATCACACCAATCACCGGAATAGATACTTTACTAAACATCTCAATACCCTTTTTGGCATCCAGTAATGCGATATCCTGTGGTGTGGTTACGATGACTGAACCGGTTGCTGGAACCTGCTGTGAAAAAGTCAGCTGAATGTCACCAGTACCTGGAGGCATATCGACCATTAAGTAATCAAGATTATCCCATTTGGTTTGACGAATTAGCTGCTGAAGAGCACCGCTCACCATAGGGCCGCGCCAGACCATGGGTGTTTTTTCCGTAACTAGATAAGCCATAGACATGGTTTGTAAGCCCTGAGCCATAACGGGTTTAAACCACTGGTTGTCTATCGTCTCTGGACGGGTTTCAGGGTCAACACCCAGCATCATGCCTTGAGAAGGGCCGTAGATATCGGCATCTAATATACCAACCCTGGCACCTTCAGAGGCGAGCGCGAGAGCCAAGTTAACCGTTGTGGTGCTTTTACCTACACCGCCCTTACCAGAAGCAACCGCAATAATATTTTTTACGCCATCTAAGGCAGCTTTATTATTGCCTATGCTTTGGGCATCAACTTTCCAAGCTAGGTCGATTTCGACGCTGAACCCTTCAAACTCCAATTCCAGGTTGGATTTAAGTAAAGACTTCAACCCTTCCCCAAAATTACCGATTGGATATGGCCACACCGCTGCTACCTTAATCGAACCTTGGTCAACCGACACATCAAGGCTATTCGCGGTGTCGGTAATTGATTTTCCAGAGTAGGGGTCAGACAAGGTTGAAAGCTGTTGCAGAACAAGAGATTCAGAAGACATTTTGGTTCCAGATATGTAAAACGAATGGGGTTTACATGGGTGGCAAATCAGAAATTTCAATCATTGAGGTTAATCTCAGTCTGCAATTCTTGGTGATCACAAACCGCTGAGGTACTATTGCGCCCCTTTATTGGTTACCCCGAATTCTATTGAGGACAGACTGTCAGCCATGAGCAGAAAGATTCTTTTGACCAGCGCCCTTCCCTACGCCAACGGCCCTATTCATTTAGGCCATATGCTGGAGCACATTCAAACTGACATCTGGGCTCGTTTTCAGAATCAGCGAGGCAACCACTGTATTGCTGTTTGTGCCGATGATACCCATGGCACCGCAATCATGCTGCGTGCTGAAAGAGAAGGCATCACACCCGAGCAATTGATTGACAAAACCAATGCCGAACATCGCAAAGACTTCGAAGATTTCTTGGTTAAGTATGACAACTATTACTCGACTCATTCTGATGAAAACCGAGCATTATCTGAGTTCATCTACAAAGAGTGTAAAGCCAAAGGAGTAATCAAGACTAAGAGCATTAGTCAGGCTTATGACCCGGAAAAAGAGATGTTTTTAGCTGATCGTTACATCAAAGGCACCTGCCCTAAATGTGGTGCTGAAGATCAATATGGCGACAATTGCGAAGTTTGCTCAAGCACTTATTCGCCGACAGACTTAATCAATCCGAAATCCGTTATTTCTGGTGCGACCCCAATTGAAAAAGAATCGGAACATTATTTTCTATCGGTTTCTGATTACACAGACATGCTCCAAAAATGGACCCGTTCGGGCACCCTAAATGAAGCCGTCGCGAACAAACTAGCGGAATGGTTAGACAATGGTCTGCAAGATTGGGATATATCCAGGGATGCTCCTTACTTCGGTTTTGAAATTCCCGATGCTCCAGGCAAATACTTCTATGTCTGGCTAGACGCGCCAGTAGGTTACATGGCTTCGTTTAAAAACCTGTGCGACCGAACTGAGGGTCTGGAGTTCGATGAATACTGGAAAGAAGGCGCAAACACAGAGCTTTATCACAATATCGGAAAAGACATCATTGCTTTCCACGCCTTATTTTGGCCTGTGATGTTAGAAACTTCAGGCTTCCGCAAGCCAGATGGAGTATGGGCGCATGGATATGTCACTGTGAATGGCGAAAAAATGTCTAAGAGCCGCGGTACGTTCATTATGGCTAGAACTTATCTTGAGTACCTTAACCCAGAATATCTTCGCTATTATTACGCTGCAAAACTAGGCAATGGTGTTGAAGATTTGGATTTGAATCTTGAAGATTTTGTTCAAAAGGTGAATACCGATCTCGTCAACAAAGTAGTGAACATCGCAAGCCGTTGTGCAGGCTTTGTGAAAAAGTCTGGCGGAATACTTTCCGAGACCGTTTCAGAACCAGAACTGTATGCCCATTTCACCGAAGCAGGTGCCGTGATTGCGCAACTCTATGAAAATCGAGAATACGCTAAGGCCCTGCGCCAAATTATGGCTTTGGCAGACAAAGCAAACGAATACATCCAAGAAAAAGCCCCTTGGTCATTAAGCAAACAAGAAGGTACAGAGCAAGAGGTTCTAAACATCTGCTCCATGGGCATCAACCTGTTCAGAGTAATTATTACTTACTTGGCACCTGTGGTTCCCAATATGGCTCAAAAAGCTCAAGCCTTTATGAATCTAGATAACTTAGATTGGGATGCTTCAACGATTCCATTGACTGGCCACAGCATCAATAAATTTAAACCATTGATGACACGTATCGAGAAAGACACCGTGGAAAAAATGGTTGAAGCCACCAAGGCAGCCGCCGAAGCTGAAGCTGCTCTCACTAGTGCAAGTAGTACGACCAAAGAAGTCACTAAGAAAAAGCAGAGCAATAAAGCTGAAGCTGACTCAAACGAAATTACTTTTGACGATTTCGTTAAAGTTGACCTTCGGGTTGCCAAGGTTATTAAAGCCGACCATGTTGAAGGCGCAGACAAATTGTTATCTCTGACATTGGATGTGGGTGAAGAAATTGGCGAACGCCATGTTTTCTCGGGTATCAAAAGTAAATACCAACCTGAGGAACTAGTGGGTAAGAATCTGGTCCTCGTTGCCAACCTAGCCCCAAGGAAAATGAAATTTGGAATGAGCCAAGGCATGGTACTGGCCGCTGGTGAGAAAGAATTCTGGATTCTTGAAGCTCATGAAGAATGTCAGCCGGGAATGAAAGTCTCTTAATTTGAAATAGCCCGTTCACCTCATTTGCAATACTGTTTATTTACTAAAAGCTGTGTCCATTAGGCGCAGCTTTTTGAGTTTTTCTAACTAAGTTTTCAAATAGCGGCGCGCTTGAATCTCACCACAATCGACTTAACTGCTCACTAAAACAACAATTTGGACAAATCAATCTAAAAGTTGACCTAAATTGTCGTATATCACTAAATATTTCCTTTACAAATAACCGTTACCATAAAATATAATTTAGCGTTCACTTATTTAATCGTAATTTTGAATGCTAGAGTGTTTATTAAAGGCTTAAGACTTGTTTTTTGAATATTTTGGATATGGTGTCGAGCTCTAAAATGTCTGACGAAATGCATCATGATCTTAGTCAGGTTATCTCTGATCGGGAATTTACCCCGCACTTTCAACCCATATTTGGAATAAACCCAGGCCAGATAATCGGTTATGAATCTTTTTTGCGAGGCCCTGAAAATAGCATTTATTTCGATCCCGATATTTTAACAAAAGCAGCCATTAACCAAGGTTTGCAACTGCAACTTGAACTGTCTTATTGGTATTCATCTTTTGTGGCGTATTTAGACATGCAGCTGTCTGGATTGTTATTTCTAAATATTCACAGTCAAACATTATTAAATTTCGAATCTATTTTTGACGTTTTTTCAGACTTAATTAACCGCACTGATATTAATAGTGAATCAGTGGTTTTGCAGTTTCCTAATCCCTACGAATTTGGTGGTTACCAAAAAATTAGACCCGCTATAGACTCAATTAAAGCAACGAATTTAAGTATTTGCACCCACTGGTCTGGATCCGCAATGGGTCGTTTAGGAACCTGGGTAGGATCACAACCAGAATTCGTAAAGCTCTCCAAAATATCAGTAGAGGGCATTGAAAGAAGCTTCAGTAAGAAAGCCGCGGTTCAGTCTATTACAGCCCTAGCTGAGACCATAAACTGCAAAGTAATAGCTACGGGCATAGAGACACAAAACGAATTAAATGTACTCGAAAATTGTGGCGTAAAAGCGATTCAAGGCACGGTCGCAGCACCCATAAGCGAAATACCAGATAAATTCCTACCTGGGTTTTTACAAGCGGACAAATCAGTCGCAGATAATCCAGCCCAGAATCAAAGATCCGATGCTGAGAGTATGATTAGCCCGGTCACTCCGATTTCGCCATCAATGTCTACTGAAAATGTGGCAGACCTATTCCATAAAGATACATTACTAGCGACCATCCCGGTGACTGAAAGAGGCAACCCCATTGGAATTGTCACTCGCAAAGAAATTCAGGATTTGTTCAGTGGGCGCTACTTTAGAGATCTGCACGGTCGTAAACCCATAAAGGAGTTTATGTGCTCAAGTTTTGTCGCGGTAGAAACCTTTGAATCTATAGAACAGGTGAGCAAAAAAGTCACAAATGATCCAGACCAAGATCTGAGCAAAGACTTTGTGATTACCAGACAAGGCCAATACGCCGGTATGGGTAAAGTAAGAACCCTGTTAAAACGCATCACTGAATTAGAAATATCCACCGCCAGGTATGCGAATCCATTAACCCTTCTTCCTGGTAATGTCCCTCTGGACGAATCTATCAATCGAAAACTACTGGCCAAAGAAAGCTTTTGGGTTGCCTATTTCGACATAAACAACTTCAAACCTTTTAATGATGTATATGGTTATTCCGCCGGGGATGAGGTCATTATTACTCTGGCTAACATTTTGAAGTCGAACACTGATTCAGAAAAAGACATCGTAGGCCATATTGGAGGAGATGACTTTGTTGTTATTTTCACCAGCAACGATTGGCAAATGAAGAGCAAGAAAATTCTGGAACAATTTAATTCCTCGGTTCTCAAACTCTATTCTTTTGAGGATCTTAATAACTCTGGTATTTATGCCGAAAACCGTAAGGGAGAGAAGGAGTTTTTTGGTTTTGTGTCAGTATCCGCAGGCGTTGTAAATCCAGACACTGACCATTGTCGATCGTCACATGATGTGTCCAACCTGGCTGCCCAGGCTAAAAAAGAGGCAAAAAAATCTAAGGAATCTCAGCTTTTCATCTCGAAGAGAAGAAAACCGCATGTGTCACAATCGGCTGATACTGAACTCACAAGTTAATCTGCCATTTTTTAATATCCTTTTTTCCAAACTAGACCCGATCCCACTTGTCATAATAACTTTGGTTTGGATTCTGTAGAGATCATTCAAACACAATCCTATTGGGCTGGTCATGAAGGCTTAACTATATCGCCGCTCGTTATCGTTATAAGAAAATGTACTAAATATCGTTGCATACCCACCTTGTGCGGCATATGCCCGATGAGGATAATAGCGCTCCTTAAAACACTCGGGTTTGGTGCGTCCGTACTGAGGAATTTGAATGACCGATTATTTATTAATGTTCGTGGGTACCGTGTTGGTTAACAACTTTGTACTGGTGCAATTCTTGGGGTTGTGCCCGTTCATGGGTGTTTCCAACAAACTGGAAACAGCTGTGGGTATGTCTCTAGCCACGACCTTTGTGCTTACACTGTCATCGGTTTGCTCCTACTTAGTATTTAATTTACTGCTTGCCCCACTTGGCTTGGAGTACCTGCGCACTATTTCTTTTATTTTGGTTATTGCAGTGGTTGTGCAATTTACTGAAATGGTTATCCGAAAATCCAGCCCACTACTTTATCGCGTGCTGGGTATTTTCTTACCTCTTATTACTACAAATTGTGCGGTCTTAGGTGTTGCTTTACTAAACATTAAGAAAGAAAACGGCTTTTTCGATTCTTTGATCTATGGTTTTGGCGCCGCCGTAGGATTTTCCCTAGTAATGATTTTATTCTCGGCCATGCGTGAACGAATTAATGTTGCAGATGTTCCATCACCATTCAAAGGGTCGGCAATCGGTCTAATCACAGCTGGATTAATGTCTCTCGCCTTTATGGGTTTTGCTGGACTCACAGGAGCCTAAAATGACCACGGTTATTATTGCTATTGCTGTTTTATTTGTTCTTGCATTGGCTTTTGGGGCATTGCTTGGCTTTGCCGATATTCGTTTTAAGCCCGAAGGCAATCCAATCGTTGACCAAATTGATGGCATTCTACCCCAAACACAATGTGGTCAATGTGGTCATCCAGGGTGCAGACCTTACGCAGAAGCGATTGCTAATGGTACTGATCCGATCAATCAGTGTCCTCCTGGTGGTGAGTCCACTATTCAAGCTTTAGCTGATTTGTTGGACGTGGAACCTCTACCACTTGCCGCCGAACATGGAGTTGAAAAGCCCACTTCTGTGGCCGTCATCAGAGAAGATGAATGCATTGGCTGCACAAAATGTATTCAAGCTTGTCCCATAGATGCAATCTTAGGCGCTGCTAAACAGATGCACACCGTTATCGAATCGGAATGTACTGGGTGCGATTTATGTGTAGAACCTTGCCCGGTAGATTGTATCGACATGGTACCGGTTGAAGACACATTACAAACCTGGCATTGGGAAAAACCCAACGACGGTTATCAATTAATTGCCACAGATAAAGGCAGAATAACTGCCGAGTCTGTCAACGATTCTAAAACTGAAAAAGACTCTGATGAAGGAGACAAAGCCGCGTGACAGCTCAAACCATTAAAATCTGGGACTTTGATGGTGGTGTGCATCCGGAAGAAAATAAGCATCAATCGACCGGTCAACCAATTGCTGTCGCCAATTCACCAGAGTTCGTTGTGGTGCCTCTGAACCAACATCTAGGCTCACCTGCAAAACCCATTGTTAAAGTCGGCGACAAAGTGAAAACGGGTCAAGTCATTGCCCAAGCGGATGGGTTTGTGTCTGCACCCACGCACGCCAGCATTACAGGTATCGTCACAGAGATAGCTGAGTATCAGGTGCCTCATGCCTCTGGCCTAACATCCTTGTGCATCAAAATTGAAAACCAAGGTGAAGATGAGTGGGAGCTTTTGCCTGCACTCGACTTAAATTCGTCAGACGAAGCGCTTATCAATCGAATTAAAGAAGCCGGTTTAGCAGGCTTAGGTGGCGCTGGTTTTCCTACCAATATTAAATATCTAACCAAAGACACCATAGAAACACTTATTATAAATGGTGCTGAGTGTGAACCCTACATTACGGCTGATGACATGCTTATGCGAGAGAGAGCTAAGCAAGTTATTGATGGCACACGAATCGCCCAAAAGATCTTGAATGCTAAAGAAGTATTAATTGGTATTGAGGATAACAAGCCCGAAGCCATTGCTGCTATACAAAAAGCGGTGGCAGACTCCGGCGAACAAACCATTTCGGTTAGAGTCATTCCTACCAAATACCCATCTGGTGGTGAAAAACAACTCATTCAAATTTTGACAGGCAAGCAAGTTCCCGCCGGAGGCTTACCGTCTTCTTTGGGCATAGTCTGTCAAAACGTGGGTACCGTTGCCGCAGTGGCAGAAGCAGTTTTAGAGGGAAAACCTCTAGTCAGTCGAGTCGTAACTTTGACCGGAGAAGCCCTTGGAACTCAATGCAATTTAGATGTCCGCTTGGGAACGCCCATTTCTAATTTACTTCAACAGGTTAAAGTCAATCAGAAAAAATTGGATCGCCTTATCATGGGTGGCCCAATGATGGGCTTTACCCTTCCAGATGCGAACTTACCTGTAATAAAAACCACTAACTGCATTCTGGCACCTACAAAAAAAGAATTGCCTCCTGGCAATCTTTTTAATGCTTGTATTCGCTGTGGTATTTGCGAACAAGTTTGTCCGGCAGACCTGTTGCCCCAGCAACTGTATTGGTATTCAAAATCGAAAAACTGGGAACAACTGGAACTGAATAGTCTCAGTGATTGCATTGAGTGTGGTGCCTGTGCCTATGTTTGCCCAAGCCAAATACCCTTGGTTCAGTACTATCGTTTTGCCAAAGGTGAAATTCGAAAAGAACAAGCCGAGCATGAAAAATCAGACAATGCTCGAATTCGTTTTGAAGCTCGTCAAGAACGTCTTGCCCAAGAAGCCGCAGAAAAAGAAGCTAAACGAAAAGCAAGAGCAGAGGCAGCTGCGAAAGCCAAAGCGGCGAAGTCAGGAGCTGAAGGGTCTGCTAAACCTGAAATTTCTGATTCAGTAAAAGAAGCCATTGCTCGCGCTAAGGCAAAAAAAGCCGTCACGGATTCAGCCTCTACGTCTAATGCGCCAGCCTTAACTAAAGAGCAACTCGAAGCAAAATGGCAAAATGCAGTGGCAAAAGCAGAGAAAGCAGAAGCCCGCTTAAATGACGCCAAGGAAAATGATGATCCCATGGCAGTGGCACTGGAAAAATCACTGGCCAAGTTAAAAGAAAAAGCCCTTTTAGCTAAAGAACAACTGGATAATTTCCAAGAGCCGCCAGATAAGGCGGAACCGGCAAAAGTGGTATTAACCAAAGAACAATTAGAAGCCAAACTTAAAGCGGCACAAGCCAAGCTAGAAAAGACTCAAGCCAAATTCGTTGAAGCGAATGAGAATAACGATCCCATGGCTGAAGCCCTTGAAAAGTCATTGGCAAAGTTAAGAGAAAAAGTAGAAGCTGCCAAAGCGCAACTCGACAGCTTTAATGAATCAGATTCCAAGGAGACTCAATCCTGATGATCTTAAGTCAGGCAAGCTCGCCCCACGCAAAAGGCCGGATGAATGTTAGCCAAGTCATGTTTACTGTTTCCGCAGCAACATTGCCTGGGCTGGCATGCCTTATCTGGTTTTTTGGATGGGGATATTTATTTAATGTGCTCACTGCCATTATTTTTGCGTTGATAACTGAAACCCTGGTAATGATCATTAGAAAACGCCCTATCCTTTTTTATTTAAAAGATGGCTCAGCGTTTCTAACTGCATTGCTATTAGGTTTAGCTCTTCCACCTTTTGCACCTTGGTGGATAGCCGCCGTCGGATCAGTTTTTTCGATCTTATTTGTTAAGCACCTTTATGGAGGTTTGGGCAATAATCCGTTTAATCCAGCCATGGCGGGTTATGCACTTTTACTGATTTCGTTTCCAGTGCAAATGACTACAGCCTGGGGTGCACCTTCTGTTATGCCCGGCCATTCGCTTCCTGGTTTCTTTGAAACACTTCAAATGTATTTGGGTTTTGCTGAGGTCGTAGATGGTTACACCATGGCAACACCTTTAGATGTATATAAGTTGAATATCGCTGTCCAAACTCAAGCGGAACTGGCAATGAAATCAGAGTTTCTTGCTGGTTGGCTGCCAGGATGGTTATGGGTAAGCATCGCTTACGCCATTGGCGGCGTGTTCTTAATTTGGCGCGGCATTATCACTTGGCATACACCTGTTGCGGTTCTGGCATCTTTACTGATTATGTCTGGTTTATTCAGCTGGGATGCAGATATTCGAGTACCGGTTTACCTACATATGTTAGGTGGTGCCACCATGATTGGGGCTTTCTTCATCGCTACTGATCCTGTTTCGTCAGCGACCTCTAATCGAGGCAAGCTGATATATGGCGCAGGCATTGGTGTACTCACCTATGTGATAAGAACTTTTGGAAATTACCCCGACGCTATCGCGTTCGCAGTTTTGTTAATGAACTTTTGTGCACCACTTATTGATCATTACAGTCGGCCTAAAATCTACGGCCATGAAAAATCTGTACGCGGCTATAAAAAGGAGGACAAGGCATGACCGAACATTCTCCAGAAACAGAAGAAGTGTCAGAAAAAAGTCCCACTACGTTAACCAGTATGTTTAGTAATGCCATAGGGCTTGGCATTTTTGCTGTGGTGACCGCTGGTGTTATTGCGGTTACTCAGTTCAGTACCAAGGACAAAATAGTCTTCAACCAAAAACTGTTTCAAGCTAAGCAATTAGTCGAACTGGTACCTGGAGCACTTGAGGAATTATCTGAACCCTTTGGGGTTATTTCAGTTGGTGATGAAAAATGGCAAAAATTAGATTTGCTTTCGCAATCCAGCGAATTCGAGTACTTCTACTCTCCCACTAAAGACGCAGTCATTCTTCCTGCAATAGCGCCTCAAGGCTATACCGAAGCAATTAATCTGTTAGTCGCCATCAACGGCGACGGCTCTTTAGCTGGTGTTCGAGTCACCGCTCATAAAGAAACACCGGGTCTTGGGGATGGCATTGAAACTCGCAAGTCAGACTGGATATATCAGTTTGATGGCAAGTCACTTTTCAATCCTGAGCCTGAGTCTTGGCTAGTCAAAAAAGATGGTGGTGAGTTTGATCAAATGACAGGCGCCACAATCACGCCAAGAGCGATCGTGAAAGCGGTAAAAAACACCTTGGAGTTTTACAATCTTAATGCTGAAGCATTAAAGGCAGGGCAATAATGGCAAAGTCATATGGTGAAATAACCAAAGAAGGTTTATGGAGCAATAACGCGGCACTGGTTCAAGTGCTTGGCCTTTGCCCATTGCTCGCTGTTTCTGGTAGTGTCGTTAACGCATTGGGCCTCGGTATTGCAACCATCATTGTCTTAGTCGGCTCGAACGTATCTGTCTCGTTAATTCGAAACTATGTTTCAGACGCGGTTCGTCTACCTGCATTTGTAATGATTATCGCTTCCTTCACCACGGCGGCTGAATTGCTAATGCAGGCATTCACCTATGAGCTTTATCAAATTCTAGGGATCTTCATTCCTTTAATTGTCACCAACTGTGCAATTTTAGGCAGAGCCGAGGCCTTTGCTCGGAAAACAAGTCTTGTACCTGCGTTGTGGGACGGACTAATGATGGGCGTAGGCTTTACAGCCGTATTGGTGTTGCTAGGTGCCATGAGAGAAATTACTGGGCAAGGGACATTGTTCAGCGGAATGGAATTGCTATTTGGTTCTATTGCAATAAATTGGGAAATCGTTCTATTTGAAAATTATGTGAACTTTTTGTTTGCTGTCCTACCACCAGGCGCATTTGTGGCGTTGGGGCTGATTATCGCACTCAAAAATGCCATAGATAACTATTTCAAAACCAGGGCTGAAGCGAAGAAAGACAAAGTAGTAGCTGGCTCTAAACGTGTTAGAGTTACTGGAACGATTTCTTAAGGCTAAATTTCTTTAGTCGTTTCGAGTGTGGGTTAATATCCATTAAATGGCAGAATGATATTAACCTCTCACTGATAAATTCAAATCTATAATAATCAATTTTAGTTTAATTAATAAATATATTTTATTTATTAACCCTTTAAACAATACATACAAGATGTATCAATTACTTAGATTGCTATTCTCTGTTCATTCACAAAATCACCTATAGATAACCTATTCACTGAACCGCACAAGTATCTTTACACCAAAGTTTTTTGTGGGCATTTTTATTTTCACATTCACAATTTAAGATTTGTGGATTAAAGTTCCCCACCCTCGCAAAAAACCTCTGCTTAAGTTTTGAATGAATAAACTCAAACGTACTGAAATTTTCACTCGCTTCAGAGATGCAAATCCAAATCCCACCACGGAATTAGAATTTAGTTCAAACTTTGAACTTCTCATAGCTGTAATGCTATCCGCTCAATCTACTGATGTGGGCGTAAACAAAGCGACTCGTAAACTCTACCCTGTTGCTAATACCCCAAAATCAATACTAGAACTTGGCATAGATGGCTTAAAAGAATACATTAAAACCATCGGGCTTTATAACTCCAAGGCTGAGAACGTAATCAAAACCTGCAGTATCCTTTTAGAGAAACACCAAGGACAGGTACCAGATAATCGTGAAGACTTAGAAGCACTGCCAGGAGTTGGCAGAAAAACAGCGAATGTGGTACTCAATACCGCGTTTCGACAACCAACTATGGCAGTGGATACTCACATCTTTAGAGTGTCTAACCGAACAGGCATTGCACCGGGAAAGAACGTCAATCAAGTCGAGCAAAAGCTTATTAAATTTGTACCAGATGAGTTTCTGCTTGATGCACATCACTGGCTAATTTTGCATGGCCGCTACACCTGTGTTGCCCGCAAGCCAAAATGTGGCTCCTGTTTGATCGAAGACCTTTGCGAATTTAAGAAGAAAACTGAGGCTTAAGGAGTACTGAATGGCCCAGAAAACAGCAGTAATGATTGACGCATCCTGTGAGTTGCCCAGATCTTTTATTGATAACCACAAACTTGTGGTAATACCTACACGGATTCAACTTGGTGACACAGAGTTTCAAGACAACCGAGACGCTCGTAGACTGTTAAGTTTTTACAGCGCTTTGTCTAAGTCCAGTCAAATTGTTGCGACCCAGTCAGCGACCACTCACCAGTTAACAAAATTATTGAAAGACCAATTAGCGGTTCGTTTCGATTCAGTACAAGCCATCACTCTGCATTCTGAATACAGCGGTTTTTATAAGAATGTTCGTGATGCCGCTTTCGTCAATAAAAATAAGTTTCAAGAGTGGCGCAGAGCAGCCAATCTAGACCCCAAGTTCAGAATGAGGGTTTTAGATAGCGAGCTCCTTTTTACTGGCCATGGGTTGTTAGTTTACGAAGCAGTGCGTTTGCTGTCTGAAAAGGCGGTATCGGTTGATAAACTCAAACCTGCTATGGAGCAAATGAAGTCTAAGATCGACACTTATGTCGCTGTACAGGATTTAGAGGTAGTTAGACGGCAAACTCAGGAGCATCAGAGCGAAGATAAAGAAGCTGGGCTGAGTTGGTTGGATTATCAAACCTGCAGGCTACTGAGACGCAGGCCAGTCATGCGTTGTTTTCAAGGCTCCGTAACCTATCCTATTCGAGAAAAAAGTTTCGACTCTGCGATCAAGGAAATATTTGCCCTCGCCAAGTCAAGAATAGAGGCTGGATTGTTTCGTTCTGTGGTGAACACCAGCTATGCCGGAAATCTTGCAGAAATTAGAGCAAACCCAGAGTTTCAGGAATTTATCCAGTTTGCTAAAAGTCGTCAGGTGAGAATTTTATTATCCATGATGGGTGCAGAAGGGGCATCACTGGCTGGTCCTAGAGCATTTAGTCTCTCGTTCGCCAGTGACCGAACAGACTATTAGAGCGGTTCAATTGCATTTTTAAAATCGCGAGTTTTAGAGTGGTCTGGATGCACAGATGTTACTCGCCTGAAGCTTTAGCTGAACTTAACAATCTGTGTTCACCTAACGGGGTGAGTTTCCATTTCCCCTGGCGGATGGTCATTAACCCATGAGCTCTTAAGTTAACCTTAATCGAATTAAAAACCGACAACGGCACTTTTAAGTCAACAAAAGCGTGGGACTCGGGATACTTTTGTCCTAGGTATTTTCGTTGGTGATCAAGCACCTGCTCAAAGAAACTGGTTCTGATTTTACTCTCTGCTGTTTCATCCATCATATGTGGAGCTAACGCAGAAAAAATCCAACCAGCTGTTAAAGTCACTTGGTGCTCAATTGGTTTCATGTTGCCACCAATAAACGCTTTGCATTGGTAAGGTACCGTCATAGGAATCTGAAACTCTTCCGACTGCTCACCTTGGCGTTGATTCTCTAGTTCTTTCTTCAATAATTTGAGTTGTCGTTTGAGGGCTTTGACTTCCTGACCAGCATTACTCATCAGATGTTCAGGCCGTATCCAACCTCTGCTGGGGTAGTGCTCAACGAGTTTCTCGAAGCCAATTTCCAGTTGCATCTGTAAGTCATCTTTATTTTTCCATTCTCTGACCACGCCCTGTAACAACTGAGCTTCTAACTCTGCAAGTCTCAACTGATCGGTAGCATCGCCCTGTTCTTTTTCATTTCCTCTGTAGATTAAGCTCAATACAGGCTTATTTAGGGCTTGAGCGGATGCAAATAATCGATGCACAAAACCAACACCCGTTTGAGATAAAGAACCATAGTCCGCACCGGTAATGATCACTACATAATCGGCATCATTGAGACCATTTTGATTCAATTTCCAAAGATAATTATCTGTGTGCAAAGGAAATGGAAAGCCGCTGATAAAAGCATGATTGGCCGCTAACGTCTCCTGGGCTAAACGATATTCTTTAGTTAAATCCTTTTCGTTGGCAATCAGCAAAACCTGATAGCGAAACTCATTCATTGATAATCCTTACTGCATTTTAAGCACTACAAACTTCCATTAACTATCGAACGGGAGCTTGGTACGGGATTTTCCGGTTAAAAACCACATTTAGCAAATTAATTATAATCATGGCTGTTAATCCCCAAATTTGAAAATTTTGAAAATGATAAAACGGAACTTGCCAGCACTTTCCAGCATTTTCCCATAGCCTAATTTCAGGATCATTCTTGAGGAAGAAACTCAACGGTACTTCAAAGGCTTGGTCTAACTCATCATTATTCAGCTTCAAGTGAACCGGTTGCTTGATGAGTCCAACGAAACTGGAAACTCTTATACCTGCTTTAGAAGTCACTTGATCTAACTCACCCAGCACCCGTATTTGATCAGCATGTATACCCACCTCTTCATGAGTTTCTCTCAATGCGGTATTCACCAATCCGTTATCTTCGGCATCTGCTTTTCCACCGGGAAATGCCACTTCACCTGCGTGGCTATTCAAACTCTGTGACCTTTTAGTCAGCAAAATAGTGCTATCACCATTTTCTTGAGCCAGTATGGGTACCAAAACAGCCGCTTCCGGTCGGACACCAGAAACAGTGTTAGGCAATCTTTGTGACAAACTTTGCAGTATAAGTTTTTCTAAGCTTGGAAGTGTTTTAGGTATATCCATCATCAATAAAAGTGTAAACGCTGATTCATCTGAGGTCAGTTATTTCAAGGCTTCTGGACAAATTCTTTACCTCAATAAAAAACTAAACGCCAGCAACGGATGTTCAAGAATAACGAAAACATTCGGTATCAGTACAAAAATCGACACATTGAGGGGCTGGCTTATAGTTCATTTCTGGTAGTATTCAAGCCATTATAAAAATTAAACCAAAGTATTTTGGTTAAATGGGTCAAATGGATTTTATCTATTTTAGCTCGACAAGCTTAATGCCCCAATTGGGGAACTATCACGGATATAAGTTAAGGTGCAGTACAGTGGCAAGTGAGATGCTTGATTTTGAAGTCATGGTAAAAATGGCTAAAGATGAACCAGAAGCTTTGGAAGCCTGGTTGAGAGAACAGATAGAAGAACTAATTTCTAGTGCAAAACCAGAACATCAACACAGATTGAGAGGTCTTCAGTTCACCATTGATATGCACAGGCGGAAAGCCTCTAACCCAATGAGCGCTTGTTTGCAGTTATCACGCATGATGCATGAATCTTTTGAAGAGATGCGCGAAGCAATGCTTGACCTCACTTCTCCGGTAGAGACACAACCTACCGACCCAGTTGAGCCAATAGCAGCAGTTATTCCATTTGGACGCAAGTAGACAGTTACAGTGATTTGACGGTTAATAGAAACTGGCATGGTGTACACTACATAAAAGTTTTTGTATTCGTTTAAGGTCACCATGAAATTCTGCAGTAACTGTGGTCACAAAGTTAACTTCGAAATACCGCAGGGAGATCACAGAGTCCGGGCGGTATGTCCAAACTGTTTCACCATTCACTATGAAAACCCAAGATTAATCACAGGTACACTACCTGTATATCAAGGCAAGATTCTGCTCTGTAAGCGAGGCATAGAACCCAAAGCAGGTTTCTGGACTCTACCTGGGGGCTTCATGGAAAATGAGGAGTCTCTCGCTGAAGGAGCACTCAGAGAAACTTGGGAAGAAGCCTGCTGCAAGCCGGTGATTCAACAGTTATTAAGCGTCGTCAGCTTACCCCCTATCAATCAGGTTCACTGTTTTTACCTCGCAAAAATGGAAACAGGTGAGTTTTCAATCACACCCGAAAGTATTGAAATTCAATTGTTCGAAATAAATGAAATTCCTTGGGAAGACGTTGCATTTCGAACAGTTAAAGCAACACTTGAGCACTATTGTCAATTTAAAGACCTTGCGCCCGGCGCATTGCCTTTGCTCGAAACAGCGATATATCCCAACAAACCTATTTGAAACCAAAGTGTTAAAAATTCTCCAGAGTCATCAATGGAATCACTCCATAAGCAGGTGTTTCGTAGGGGTGAGCATTGATGAGTGCTTTTAACACAGGTTTTACATAATTTTCTAAACAGACAATTTCTACTTTTAACTCGGGCTCATGATGCAACATATTTTGTTTTCCGAGCGCTGGTTTACTGCCATGAAGTGCTCGGAATTGCCCGAGTCCCAAGGTTTGCCAGCAGCAACAGTCATAGTTGCCAATCTTTCCAGCGCCCGCTTCAAACATCGCATTTTTTACCGCTTCGACTTTCGATTCTGGACAATAAAATTCAACTCTAAACATGATGAGTTCTCTAAACATAGACAGTTTAATTTTCGATGGTAACATCCTCAAAGCAACCAAAAATATTAAACGAAAAACCCATAGATGGGTTATGGAGAATAAAACAGATGTACTTTGACACCGTTGTAATCGCTGCTTTAACCATAGTCACTGCCACCCTTGCAGTCTCTGCATTTGGAGTCACTTTTCTGGTGACAAGAATCAATAAAGAAACCGCAAAAATTAATGTTAAAAAATAAAAGCTTACTGGCCTGTTGCTTTGTTATTGCAGTTTTAGCGGGCTGTGATCAAAGCAACAAAGCAGAACAACTTGCCAGTCAATTCTGGCTGGCAATTGAAGCCGAAGATTTCAACCTAGCCTCCTCTTTAACCTTAAAATCTGACCCGACTGTTATTCAGGTATCGCTTTTTCATCTGAAAGACTTAAAGCACAATTTCATCTCTTCCAAACGAATCCAAAACCGAGTTTTAATGACCACCGAACTGGTAGGCAATGAAGAACCCATCTATTTGGTAACCGTCATAAAAAAATCTGAAGATTCGTGGCGAATAGATTTTGAAGCCACTAGAAAGTCAATGTCTGATAGCCTGAGCAACAACCTCAATTTTGGAATCGACAAGGGCAAAAGCTGGCTGGAGGAAAAAGCCCAGGATCTAAAAGAACTAGTCCCAGAACTCCCTTCACTGTCCAGAGACTCCGGTGAGGCAGAAGACTCCATTTAAATTAGGGTAATTGGTAGAAATTCCCGATATTTCAATACGTTACGCTTATAAAGCCGTTGACAGACAGAAATGATTCATTAATATAGGCGCCCGTTCCAAGGGAACCAAGGTAGACGTAGCCTTGTTAAACCAAGCGTTTTTCTATGGTGAGCTGGCTGAGTGGTCGAAAGCGGTGGTCTTGAAAACCATTGAGGGTTAATAGCTCTCCTGGGGTTCGAATCCCTAGCTCACCGCCATATTAGAGACCCCTGAAGGTGCAAATCTTCAGGGGTTTTGCTTTTTTACCGCATAAGAAATATGCAACCTCGGTTAACCTCTCCAGGTCGTCCATATTGATCGCCAGGGCTTTCTAGACACCCCCAACCATTGTTCACATTGACTTTGTCTTGATACTCCCCTTGATAAGGGTTGTTGATTTCAGCCATGCCAAAACCGTTATTTAGGTAACGAATATTGTTGATCAATGTTATTTGAAGGTTGATGTCCTGTAATCGAAACAGATATCTTTCTAGGTCTGGAGCTCCAGCTTTTAAGAGTTTGTTACCTTTTGGGTTTCTACTGTGGTACTGCATATCCACAGTTTGATTCAGCGCGTTCACGATCTGGTTTTGTGGCATCTCCGATGCCTCAGCAATATGCAGATAATACTGATAGGCCGACACTATGGTCATGTTAGGCTTGTACCATAGGGTAGGCAGGTATTTTGAAAAGGCACCCAATTCTTTCAAAGTCGTCGGGTCATCCAAAAAGCGATTAAAGACCTGAATTCCCATATAAAGTTCGTTTTGCATTTCAGGTGTAAGACTAGCTTCTTCAAAATTCAGCTCACTTATTTTTTGTTCCAGCCGAATGTTGTTTTTAAATAAGTAAGTCGCCAGAAAGTTATAAGTTTCATTTAGTTGATTCACTGCAACCATTTTGTGAACCAAAGATGTGGCTAGTCGTAACTCTTTTCGCAAACGATCTGCGTGCTCTAACAATGCTTGTTGCGGGTTGCTATGAGCCGAGAGAATCTGCAAATTATAAAGTCGTGTTCCGGTTAGCAGATATTCAAAAGGAGGCAGAATACTGTCCATGGTGTAGATTTCCATGGGCTCAATATCCGGCAACGACAAATAGTCTAGATAGCGGTTGATCAGTTCTTGATTTTCACTTAGAACCGGTTCAACTGCATCCAGGCCTGAAAAAATAGTAGATATACATTCTGGGATGAGCACCGAGCAAAAGAAGCCAGATCGTTGAGGGTTAGGCAATCTTTTTAAGTCGTCTAAAAAACCTAGCTCCACCCTTGCCAATCCTAATTCTGCCGGATTCACACCAACTGGGGCATCAATACCTTTTAAATAGAGGTAAGTGGGGTTGTATGCACTCTGCCCTGACTCGACTTCAATTAACCAAACCCTTAAGTCTGTTGGGAGCTCAATATCTCTATGCCACCACCAAATAAATATGACCCCGGATACCAAGGATAATTTAAAAAGTCTGAGTATTTTTTTAACCAAGGTGTTATAGACCCAGCGCTTCTTTGGCTTCATGTTTGGCTTTCATGAAGTGCGAGTGATGGAGGTATAGCAGTTCATTAATTTTTCGGATCATATGATCTTCATAACGATCCAAATTGCCATCGGCATAGGCCACTTTCCAGAGGGAAACCATTAGCTCGAATTTTTGCTCCACTGAATATTCTTCATTAATCCGGTTAGTAAATTGGTACAAATCGTGGGAATCGTTTACATGAGATTTTGCCAACTCAACCAGTTCATTGATCTCGCTAACGGATAGACCCAGGGTTTGGTGAATTAGGTTTTTAATTTCTGCTTCTTCATCGGCCGATACTTCGTCATCAGCCATCATAATTTCAATCATGAGTGCTGCGGCGGCCACTTCGATAGTCACAGGCTGACCCTGCTCAATATCTTCACCTTTAAGCCAATTCATTAAACCTGTTAGCATACGCACCCCTTTTGAATCTGTTTAACCTTTGCAACTCATGACCATACAACTGACCACTCCAGCGTTACTGTTTCCAGCCATCTCGCTGCTACTGTTAGCATACACCAACAGGTTTCTGGTCATCGCTCAATTGACCCGTTCATTACATAGTCAGTATGCAGACACTGAAGACAGTTTGATGAGGGAGCAGATTAGTCACCTGCGAAGGCGCATTGCATTAATAAGGCATATGCAAATCTGGGGAGTTGTGTCATTTATTCTCTGTACGCTGACAATGATTGCATCCATGCTGGACTGGCACTTAGCTTCCGTAGCTTTGTTTGCTATTAGCTTAGTCTGTTTACTCGGATCTTTAGTGATTTGTTTGGCAGAGATTTATATTTCAGGAAGGGCTCTGAATATGCAACTACAGAGCCTGGAACGGTAGATCGCCAGATTAACTCAAGCAATCCACTAAGGCGTTTTTAAGGCCGGTAATCAGCTCGATATACAGCTCTGAACCCGCATCGAAACTGACTCCAATTGGGTCAAGCTGCCCGGTGTTAACACCCGAGACAGCGGAAATCTTTTTTACTATTTTGTTTTCAAACTGGGGCTCTGAAAATAAACATTGAGTCTGGGTTTGTTCTATTTGCTTTTTAGTTTCCAGTAGCTTCTTAGCGCCGATTCCCCTTTCAGGATTCACGGTCAAAGCACCCACGTTGTTTAACTGATATTCATCTTCGAAATAACCATAGGCATCATGAAAAACCAAATAAGGCTTATCTTGAAGTTCTGATAGAGCGCTTTTTAACTCAGCTTGCAGTGTTGAAAGTCTGCCCGTTAATTCCTTCAAGTTAGTGCTAATTTGCTCAACATGATCTGGATAAATCTGATACATAGGCTGCGCAATGACGTCAGCATAAATAACCATGTTAGATGGAGACAACCAGAAATGAGGATCCATTCCTGAGTGGTCGTGGCCATGATGGTCGTCATGATCATGATGATCGTGACCGGATTCGTCGAAGTTACGAATGTTAATTTTACCTTCGAGTTCATGAAGACCAATGACCTGCCCTTTCTTATCCTTCAATAATTTTTCGATGGGCCTTTCTAACATCTCCCCAACCCATAAGACTAAATCAGCCTCTGCAATTGCCTGTCGTTGACTGGGCTTCAATTGAAAATTATGGGGCGATAATTGCTTAGAAATAATCAACTCTGGAGTGTCTACGCCCTTCAGTAGGTAACTGGCAATGGAGTGCAAAGGAGCAATGGTTGCTACAACCTTAGTGTTTTCCTCGGCCAAAGAACCAGCAGATAAAGACAAAAATAGAGTGATTGCAATCAGGAGTCGCATCTCAAGACCTTAATGTTATAACATAACACTTAGTTTAAGTTTGTATCCTGCCATGAACAACCCACTAATAAAGAAAATCTAAATAAACAACGGTTCCCCATTAATGCCTAACAATCAAACGCTATTGGCTGCTAGCAATATCTCGGTTTCACGAAGAGGCAAAGTCATTCTAAATTCTGTGTCCATGGAAATTAATGCTGGTTCTATTATCACCCTGATTGGCCCAAACGGAGCAGGCAAATCCACATTTATCAAAGTGCTGTTGGGTATTATGAAGGCCGACAATGGCGATTTAGTTCGATCAAAGCATTTGCAAATCGGCTACATGCCTCAAAAGCTGCAAATTGACGATACCCTACCCATCACTGTGGAACGCTTGCTCTCACTGCCGGTAAAAGTTTCTGAGCCTGAAACAAGGTGGGCCTTGCAGCAAACTGGTGTTGAATACTTGTATGGCCAATCTGTTCAAAGTTTATCCGGTGGCGAATTTCAAAGGGTTATGCTGGCAAGAGCCATTTTAAAGAAACCCAATCTGTTGGTGCTTGATGAGCCAGTTCAAGGGGTTGATTTTACCGGTGAGGTTGAATTGTATGAACTCATTGAAGCCATCAGAGACAGGCTGGGTTGTGCGGTATTAATGGTAAGCCATGACTTGCATATTGTGATGGCGAAGACGGATAAAGTGATCTGCCTAAATCAACATGTGTGCTGCTCGGGTGAACCTGAAACCATTTCAGATCATCCAGAGTTTATACAATTGTTTGGAGATGCTACCAGACAAAACCTCGCTATTTATAAGCACAAACATAATCATCACCATGACCTTCATGAACAGGGGGGTCATCAACTTGATTGAGCTTTTGTGGATGTCACTGGCAGCCGGTAGTGCAGTGGCATTAATGACGGGCCCACTAGGCAGCTTTATCGTGTGGCGCCGAATGTCTTACTTTGGCGATAGTCTTGCTCATTCAGGATTACTGGGCGTGGCACTTGGGTTTCTATTAAATTTAAATCCACAGATTGGATTAGGTGCCATAACATTTGCCCTCGCCTTGCTGCTATTTTTTATGGGGAGAAAAAAACATCTCTCTACCGACACATTACTAGGCATTCTTTCCCATGGCGCTCTGTCTTTTGGGTTAATTACCATTAGCTTGATGGACGATGTTCGAATAGATCTAAACTCTTTATTGTTTGGCGACATCTTATCGGTTCAACTAACCGACTTATTTCAAATAATCGTCATCATGGCTTTGGTTTTGGGAATTGTGATTTTTTTCTGGAACAGGTGGCTGTTGATGACGGTGTCTGAGGATTTAGCACGAGCCGAAGGGGTTAATACTCATTTGCTACAACTGTTTTTTTTACTATTAATCGCCCTCACTATTGCGGTAGCGATGAAGCTAGTGGGTATTTTGTTAATTACTTCAATGATGATTATACCAGCAGCCACAGCTCGGCGATTGGTTCAGAATCCAGAACAAATGGCAGTACTCGCTGCGGCTATTGGTGTGTTATCGGTATTTGCTGGAATTTTTGTTTCCGTATTACTGGATACGCCAAGTGGCCCTACCACAGTAGCTACCGCAACCAGCTTATTTGCCATTGTGTACCTTACCAGAGCGCTCATAGAAAAATAATTGGATTAAAAAAGTACGACAAAAACTGAAACTAGCGACTACCCCAGATCTTTGCTATTGCTCTGTTAGTACCCAGTAAGCCTACTATCATTGATAGCGCGCCAGACCCTCCAAATATAATGACTGGGAAAAAATATCCCAAATCGTCCGTATACTGAGTAAAAAATAACACCACACTTGCTAAAAAGGTAAACAGAACGCCTAGTGCAATGAGTATGGTTCGGTGAGAAGGCTTATAGGCATAATCGTCTGTGCCTGCTTCCAATGGCTTGAGAATAGGTGAAAAGATTTTTCTAAGTAGAGACTTCATAACTGCTAAGTATTTTCCTGGGGTTTAATGAATAAATAAACTCGGTATTGAAAAACAGTTAACCACAGTACCAGACAGCTACTGACTAAGCTGGCTATAAAATTAGCACCTATGGTTTCAATATTCATCAGCTGAACAAGTCCAAATGGCAACAATGAAATGCCGTAAATTACACCCATTCCCAAAATCAGCATACCTTGGCTTTTTTCTGTAGTCGCCCAACTGTCCGATATTGCATCTATCACACCTTTGTCACCGAAAATGGCTTCCGGTTCAGCCAATAGTGTTCGCATCATAAAATAAATGCCAGGGAGCACCAGTAGCATCAATCCAAAACCTACAGTGACAGCAAGAAATAAATACAACAAGAAAAGCTTTCCCCAATAGGACAAAGCCTTACTGTAGTAAGTTTTTACCGGGTAAATGTTACCCTTCAAAGCCTGTTGAATGAATAAAAACACAGCGCATTGATACAATGGGTGAACTAACAAGCTAGGGGCTGCATTAGCAAAAAAATAATCAACTGAACTCATGGATTCGGAAAACCTTAACTCCATGAATAATCCAAAAAATTCCAAAGGCAATAAAACAGGAAAAGATACAGCTAATAAGGCAATAAGATGACGTTGATAAAATTGCCACGAGTCACTAAACCAGATTTGTAAATCTTGAAACATTCAGGTTCCTTGTTGACATTGAAAACATAGACCACGAACTTCTATGATTTGTTGCTCAGGTTTAAATTTTTGTTCAGCACAAACTTTTAATATTTCAGGCTCTAACTGTTTAAGCTCGACTTCTTTGATTTGACCACATTGATTACAGATTAAAAACTGGGCTTGGTGTCCATGATTCTCGGCGTTACAGGCTAGATAAGCATTTGAGGAATCTATTCTATGTATCAACTTGAGTTTCAATAAAAACTCTAGCGCTCGATAGACCGTAGGTGGCTTTGCACCTGGTTTCAGTTTTTGCAATTGCTCCAGTAATTGATAGGCCGTTAGCGCCGAGTTAGCTTGTAGTAATAGAGAATATACTATTCGCCTGGGTTCAGTGAATCTTTCACCCAATTGTTCACACATCTGTTCTGCTTGTTGCACTTTAGTAAGAGACACTAGGGATGCTCGATCAAACAGTTTGTTAACGTTGCTCGCAGTTGCACCTCACTTAGAGGCTGGCCATCAATAAACTCAAATCGACTTTGCTCCAAAGGTTGATCCATGAACTGCTTGGTTAGCACACCTTTTACAGAATCAAATAGCACAGTTCCTTGATCGGTTTTCAAAAGAGACTTAGCCCTAAATCCATCAAAGCCCATTAATTCTGATTCCACTTTAGCTAGGCTAAACGAATAGGCAGCTCCGAAAACAAAGCCGCAGGAATGATCACCTCCAGTCGCACCTTCGAAGGATTTAATTTCTTCTGCTTGAACACTGGTATCCACTTCCTCCTCTTCATCATGATGGTGATGGTCGTGATGGTCGTGATGATGAGAATGTGAGTGATCACTTTGTTCTTGCAATGGGTGACTATTATTTTTTATCTGTTTGGTGAGCCAATGAATGTCCAGATCATTAAACGTCGTTAAGAATTGATTCTTGATTAGACCTGGGTTCTTTACTGTCGCATAGGTTGTCAGAAGCTCAAGATCCTGTTCGGAGTAGTGATTTGATTTTGAAGCAAATAACCGATCACAAAGTGCAATTTGAGCATTAAAAATCTCATGCTGGGTATAACGACTATCCGATATATTTCTGGCGTCCACTACAGCGGTACTGGATTCTAACCACAGTACTTCTTGGTATTGGTCTTCTGCCAACATGCTCAACAATTCATCAGGATGGGCCAGACCAGAGGGTTCAATAATGAGTCGTTCAGGTTTTAATTCTTTAATAATTTGATTCAAAGCGACTCTGGTCACCACATTGCCAACACAACACATGCAGCCACCAGCAATCTCTTTTACTTGAACACCTGAGCTTTCCAGAACAGCGCCATCAATACCCACTTGACCGAACTCATTCACCAACACGACCCAGTTTTCTTTTTGCGAGTTGAGGCTCAAAAGGTGTCTGATTAAGGTTGTTTTTCCTGCTCCTAAAAAACCCCAAATAATGTTCACTGGGATACGGGCATTACACTTTACGGACATGATAAATTCTCAATGATGTTTCAGAGCAGAGTGTTATGTTATCGCGATCAAAGTTCAAGAGAGTTTGCCAAAAGCTATCAAGGAAGCGCTGACTGGCTTTAATCGTCGAATCCGCACTCACCCTAACGAAAAAGCCGGAAACTGGGTTCCGGCTTTTTCAACGTATTATTATCTATTTAAACGGATTAAATCCAGGTGGTAACCCACCCGGTGGCATTCCGCCTGGAGGCATACCTCCGGGAGGCATTCCACCGCCGCCTCCCATCATGCCGCCCATGCCCTTCATCATCTTGGCCATACCGCCTTTTTTACCGACTTTCTTCATCATTTTGGCCATTTGCTTATGTTGCTTAAGCACTCGGTTAACGTCTTGAATCTGGGTACCAGACCCACTTGCAATGCGTTTTTTACGGGAGCCATTAATTTTATCTGGAAAGCGACGCTCGTCAGGAGTCATGGAGTCGATGATAACCCCCATTTGTGCCATCTGGTTTTCCGCACCGGCCATTTGACCTTGCATCGCCCCCATTTGGCCCATACCAGGTAACTTATCCATCATGCCCATTAGCCCGCCCATATTGTTCATCTGGTCAAGCTGCTCTCGAAAGTCTTGTAAGTCAAAGCCTTTGCCTTTCATGACTTTTTTGGCAAGTTTTTCAGCTTTCTTCTTATCGACCTTACGCTCAACTTCCTCGATGAGTGACATAACGTCACCCATATCGAGAATTCGGGAGGCCATGCGGTCTGGGTAGAATGGCTCTAGAGCATCGGTTTTTTCACCCATACCTAAGAATTTGATTGGCTTACCAGAGACCTGCCGAACAGAAAGCGCCGCACCACCGCGGGCATCACCGTCTGCCTTAGTGAGCACCACACCTGTTAGGGGTAATACATCGGAGAAAGCTTTAGCCGTATTGGCAGCGTCCTGACCCGTCATGGCATCGACTACAAACAGTGTCTCCACTGGATTAACCGACTTATGCAGCTCGGCGATTTCATCCATCATGTCTTGGTCCACCGCTAGACGACCTGCGGTATCCAAGATCAATACATCCATGAAAGACTTCTTCGCCTGAGCAATAGCGGCTTTGGCAATTTTGACGGGCTTTTGATCACCGGAACTCGGGAAGAACTCAGCACCGACCTCACCAGCTAGGGTTTCAAGCTGTTTGATCGCCGCCGGACGATACACATCAGCCGAAACCACCATAACCTTCTTCTTCTCACGCTCAATCAAGAATTTGGCTAACTTGGCCGTGGTGGTGGTTTTACCAGCCCCTTGCAAACCCGCCATTAAGATCACTGCTGGTGGTTGAGCCGCCAGATCAAGAGTTTCGTTTTTATCCCCCATAACATGCTCAAGTTCAGACTGAACAATTTTGAGGAATTCTTGACCAGGATTCAGCGCCGTAGACACTTCTTGGCCAACTGCACGCTCTTTTACCTTACCAATAAAGTCTTTAACCACTGGCAGAGCCACATCAGCTTCCAGCAATGCCATACGCACTTCGCGAAGGGTATCTTTTATGTTGTCTTCGGTGAGACGAGCTTTGCCAGTAACGTTCTTAAGTGCACTGGTTAAGCGTTCGGTGAGAGTTTTTGACATGAATGTTTATCTAAACCTAAGAATAATTGTGCGGATTATAGCCTTCATGACAGGGAGTAAACAGCCCGCATTCCACAATAGCCTTGCATGTGCGACACTAGCTTCCTAAATCTCCCCAAGTTAACTGAGTTTATGTGAATGGTTTTCGCTGCCCTATCTAGTATTTTTTACCTCACGTCCGTTGTGCTTCAGTTTCTGGTTCTAAACAAGAAAAGATCCTTTGATCGTCGATTAATCATTGGATCAGGCATAGTCGCAGTGGTTTTCCATGGCGTACTGGCTTGGCAGCAAATCATTCTAGACACCGGTGTTGACCTTGGCTTTTTTAAGATTGCCTCTCTAGTGGCGTTCTTCCTAGGGTTTCTATTGTTGTTTAGCTCGCTCAAAAAGCCACTTGAGAACCTGTTTACAGCGCTATTTCCCATCAGTATTTTGGTGATTTGGGTGTCAACTGTGGTGACCAGTTCTTATACACCCAGAGCGGATTTTGAAACCGGCATTCTCTCTCACATACTTATTTCCATACTCGCTTACAGTGTCCTCACCATCTGTGCTGCCCACGCAGTGGTTTTAATCATCCAGGATCGACGGCTAAAGTCCCATCACACTTCCGGCTTATTTTGGGCTCTGCCCCCCCTGCAAACCATGGAGCGACTACTGTTTGAGCTTTTAGTCACGGGCTTTGTTTTGCTCACACTAGCAATCGTCAGTGGACTGATGTTTGTCGAAGATATGATGGCACAGCATATCGTGCACAAATCAGCACTGACGGTAATCGCATGGATCATTTATGGCATTTTAATTTGGGGCCATTTTTACTTGGGCTGGCGTGGCAGAGTGGCGGCGAGATGGACAATATCTGGATTTTTGGTTCTATTCACCGCATTTGTGGGCAGTCGTTTTGTACTTGAGCTTTTACTGAATAGGGTTTAAAGGCTTTCTGGTTTGATCACACGCTATTGACATCTACCCACTAAAAACAAACAATTTCCGACCCAATCGCAATTAGAGCAACCTCGCGTTGAACGAAGTTCCCATAAGTCTTTTATACACAGGACTTGTCATTCTTCTCCTTGTTTCCGCCTTCTTCTCCAGCTCTGAAACCGGCATGCTTTCGCTCAACCGTTACCGGTTAAAACACAGAGAAAAAGAAGGTCATGGTTCAGCAAAAAAGGTGTTAAAACTTTTAAATAAACCAGATCGACTGATCAGCATTATTCTCATTGGAAACAATCTGGTTAATGTTGCAGCAGCTCAGATCGTTACATTGATTGCTGCACAGCAGTGGCCAGAGCATGACATCGCCGTAATCGCCGGTGGTCTTTTATTAACCCTAGCCCTACTTATATTTTCAGAAGTGACACCCAAAACTCTGGCTCAAATGTATCCAGAGAGAATCGCTTTTCCCGCCAGCTACGTACTGAGTCCGTTGAGCATAATCTTGTTTCCATTCTATTGGCTAATCAGCCATGTGGTGAGCTTGATATTCTGGTTACTCAGAATCAATCGTTCATCAGAACAAAACGATGCGCTATCCCATGAAGAGCTTAAAACTCTTGTGAATGAATCTGGACACAAGCTTTCAGAAGAACGACAGAATATGCTCTTAGGCATTTTAGATCTGGAAAATGTACGGGTGAATGACATCATGATTCCCCGACCAGAGGTGGTGGGTATTGATTTGGACGATGACATTGAAACCATTACTCAACAAATTAAATCCACTAAATACACTCGGTTGCCGGTTTATAAAGATGATCTAAATAAGGTATTGGGGATATTACATATTCGTGACGCTGCCGAGTTTTTATGGGCAGACAAACCCTCTAAAGTGATGCTAACGCGCAAGTCCTCTGATCCCTATTTTGTTCCAGAAAATACTTCTTTATATAACCAGCTATTTAATTTTCAGCAGGAAAAAATAAATACCGGATTGGTTGTTGATGAGTATGGAGATGTTCAGGGGATGATTACCCTTGCTGACATCTTGGAAGAAATTGTTGGTGAATTCACAACAGATGAGTTGGGCGATACCAAAGAAATTCACCCACAACAAGACGGGTCTCTTGTAATAGATGGCACAGCAACCATTCGCGATATTAATAAAGCTCTCGACTGGACACTACCCACAGATACTGCCAAGACCATCAATGGGCTAATACTGGAAAAACTTGAAGACATACCTGATGCTAATGTCAGTTTGAAAATTCAAGACTACACCTTGGAAATTCTTCAAATTAAAGATAATCAGGTCATTGCGGTTAGAGCACGCACTCTCTAATCAAATTTCCAAAAAACGCAAAACTTCCATTCCCTACTATACTCATATGCTGCAGCCTTTTTTGCGCTGCACTTTGGATAACTAGGAGGAAGTAGTCATGATTTTGAATCATCTATGGGGCCTGTTTTCTCACCCAGATCAAGAATGGGAGAGCATTCGAAAAGAGCCCAATACTCTGAGTCGCCATTACATGGCACACACCATAGTTCTTGCCGCGATTCCAGCAGTATGCGGGTACCTGGGATCAACTCAAGTGGGATGGACAGTGGGCAGCAGTCCTGAGGTGTATAAACTCACAACGGCAAGTGCACTGCAACTGAGTATTCTATTTTATCTTGCGATGATCACAGGGGTTCTCATACTGGGTAAGTTTATAGATTTTCTCTCAGTGACCTATGAAGAAGAAGATCACACACCCAGAGGCGTGGCATTGGCGAGCTACACCACTACCCCGTTGTTTATCGTAGGCTTGATCGCATTGTTCCCAGTACTTTGGTTAAACATGTTGGTTGTCATGATCGCAGTCGCCTATTCGGTTTACCTGCTTTATGAAGGCATACCTATCTTAATGAAAATCCCTCCTGAAAAAGGCTTCATGTTTGCTAGCTCAGTATTAACTGTAGGCTTAGTAATGATGGTAGGTATGATGGCCATCACTGTAATTATTTGGGCCGTAGGAGTTGGACCAGTATTTACAACCAGCTAAACCCCATTGAACTGGCCGCGCAAACGGCCAGTTTGCCACAGGTACTTTCCGTCATTACAATCCCGCTCCCGGTTTATCTCGCCAGAGTAGTTAATGACACAATCTGTAGACCTTTCAAATATTCGAATCGTACTGGTACAAACCTTTCATCCAGGAAACATAGGCTCTGCTGCAAGAGCCATGAAAACCATGGGTTTAAACAATCTTTGGTTAGTGTCACCTGTGGACTTTCCCAGCGCTGAAGCCGAAGCCATGGCCTCTAACGCTAAAGATGTTTTAGACAACGCAACAATAGTTAATGAACTGTCTGAGGCCTTGGCTGACTGCACTGTGGTAGTGGGCACCAGTGCTAGGGATAGAACATTGAGCATCCCACCTTTAACACCAGAGTCTTGTGCCTTGAAACTCAACACACATTCAAATTCTGGAGAACAAGTCGCACTGGTATTCGGAAGAGAGAGAATGGGTCTGCATAACGACGAGATCAGTCAATGTGGCTTTCAAGTGAATATACCGGCAAACCCAGAATACCCGGTGTTAAATATTGCAGCAGCGATACAAGTTTTATGTTATGAGATATTTAAAAATTCTGGGTTGCAGTTAGAAAAGCCTAAGCAAAAACTGCCAACACAAGAAGAGCTCGGTCATCTACTGAATCATTTAGAACAAACTCTGACTGATATCGGCTTTTTGAACACCAAGCATCAGGGACTGAGCATGGAAAGAATTAAACGATTTTTTCTGAGAGCTCAACCGGAAAAAAAAGAAGTGCAAATCTTTAGAGGTATATTGTCTGGAATACAAAAGCTTAAAAAATAAAATGCACTGTCTTGCGAGTCATCAAGCTAGCTTTTTATTAAGCCCCGAAAGCTTCTGCTCCCGTTGATGAGTCCCCTCGTGATAGACAGAAAGCCAAAGTAATTCAAGTATAAACCCTGCAATAACTGTTGGGCATTTTGATGAGCTAATTAGACTAATGATTTTCTTTCTTGAGTGAACGGCTCTAGAACATATTAGGTTAACTGGGGCTTCAACGAATGATTCATTCACGAAACAGTCGAACCACTTATATCGGCTCTTTTTATATTCCGTCGGAAAACGCTTATAAAGCGCATCACTGTTATTTTTGCCATCTTCCAATGCTTTTGTAAACCAGTCTTGAAGTTTAAGATCACCCGTTGAACGTATGACCAGTGATTCTGAAATTGCCCACTCGGATTCAGAAACAATGCGTTGATATTTATTTATGAATTCAATTTCAGCAATGCGCCCCGCACCCAGCTCAGTGTCTAAAGCGCCACATGAGAAAAACTTAGCTTTATTGACCACAAAACAATTAATATCAAATGCCTGCTGAATAGACAGTTTTTCGAGTTTGTTGAGTCTCAGATTATGAACCTGATTCAGCAAGGTTTTTTCAGAGTAACTGACGTGACCCAATATAATCTGCCGGCCCATCCGCAACATATTATCAATAGTGATCAAGGATTTCGGGTTGTCACAGACTAATTCAGGCGATAACACCCAACACCAGTCTCCCTTGCTCTGACCTATCCCCATGTTAATTGAAAAAAGTTTGCCTTTATTTTTTTCACTCCTAACAACCTTAGCCCCTTTATTACTTAAGGTACTCAGAAGCTTTGCATGTTTAGAGCTTGAACCATCATCCACAACTGTAATACCCAATTGAAAATTAATTGGCCTTTCCAAAGTTGCAATGGATTGAATGAGTCTGATGACCATCTCTGAATTGTTGAAAGATGGAATTACCACTGACACTTTGTGGATGCGGGGTCTTAGGTTAGTCATGAGCGAAGCCAATAAAGGGAATAATTCCACTCTAAACTTATGATCAATTTACATCCAATAAGATTGTTGACAACGAGTGAAACGACACAAATCCAGTGTGCGCAAGATCAAATTTTGTCGAAAACTGGCGTTCAGCATCAGTCTGGTATCAATTAAGCCACAAAACTCGGTTAGCCCCTGGGTTAAGGTTTGAATTTATGACCCTGAAGGTCAATTTATGCCCACACCGTTAAGAATTGTAAAAAAGACTAAACAGTCAACCCAATTAACCGTTAAATAAAGCCTCTCTTTTAACTCATTGATTTGGAACCCCTACTTAATGGCAACACAAAACCGCTACTTCCATCAAATTGCACTAGTACTCAGCTTACTACTAATGGCAATCGTTAGTTCTGCGGTGACTTTATTTCTAGTGAAAGAGCATAATTTATCATTCGATAAAGCGGATCCGACTCCAACGAGCCGAGTTAACTGGCAAACAGCCATTTCAATTTGCCGCGAAGAGATACGATTAAATTATCTTGGGCAAGAGCTAACCCGCAGCCAATTTGATTCCCATTCTTCCTCATATTTTCAGGATTCAAGTAAATACCAAATCTATATTGATCTAGATTATCTGAACAATAAAAACCAAAGACAAAGTGCGTTAATTCTATGTGAAGTGGATTATGCCGAAGGCGATATCACCCGCTTTCTAATACAGGGAGAGCAACAACCAGAAACCTATTTTCATACCATTGTTCGTTCATTCAGACAGCTTAGAAATAAATTCTAATTACTCTACCAAATACCAGGTATTAACCGCGAAGTACCTTTTTTGTAGCTGGAGTAATCTGTAAAAGTCGCTTCTAATTGATTCTCCTCCCAATTTATCTTTAACACCAATACTATTAACAACATGAATAAACCAAGGAGTGCTATCCAGTTTTGAGAAAGCATTAAACTTCCCACGGCCCAAATAACCAGTGCCAAATACATGGGGTGTCGAATCCATTTATATGGCCCCACAACTATGAACTTCGCCTGAGCTTTCACTTCAGGAAAAATAGATAGACTCTTAAAATCAAATCGGGTGACCGCCCATAGTCCAATAAATACAGCAATAGCAAGTAGGCTTAAGCCGGGTAAATTAGCCTGTTTCGCCTCCATTAGTGGAAACGAGTTAACCAGCAGGGACAAAAATTGCATTGACACCAAAACACTGCTGTAAATTGATTTGGGTTTCATAAAGCTCCCATCGCTCAAAGCGAGTTGTCAGTACGGTCTATTATTATTGAATGCATCCAGCCAGGAACAGACCATGCTAAAACAATTAATTAACCATGACCAAGTGAACAAATCTGATTACAAAGATTTGGAGCAAAAAATAAGATCACGACTGCTGCAAGCTCAATTACGGGTACAACAGGCGAAGAAACCAGTGATTATAGTGATTGCAGGGGATGATAGGTCTGGACGTCATGAAGCGATTAACCGACTCAGCAAATGGCTAGACCCCAGATTCTTATCCGTGAATGCTTACGGGCCTTCACAGCATGAAGACGAAGCTAAGCCTTTCTTTTGGCGCTTCTGGAGAGACCTTCCCGGCGCAGGTGAAATTGCCGTGTATTTAAGGGACTGGACCAGTGTCTCAATCGTTCAATTTCTAAATGGCGAAATTAAAAAGAGTAAGCTGTCTAAAAGAATTGATTACATCAATAACTTTGAACAGTCTCTGATCGATGATGGCGCCCTCGTGATTAAATGCTGGTTGCATATCTCAAAAGCAGAACTAACCAATAGACTTATGGAAATTAGAGACACACCTTTTTTCGATATTAAGGACGAACTGGCACTGAGAAACTATGACTTTGCAGTTGAAACCATAAGCTCAACATTGGCCAAAACCAGTAACCCTAACAGAGCTTGGCAGATCTACGACGGTTCAGATGCTAAATCAAGAGACATAGCCATTGGCAATACCATCGCAGATCAAATTGAAACATGGCTTGATAGCGCACCTAAACCCACTCCCAAACTAAAATGGTCACCATCTAATTCGACCCATTTAGAATTTCCAGAAAAAGTCGTTTCTTATAAAGAAGACGAGTACAAGGCTCGACTTGCAGAACTCCAAGAAATTCTCAGAAAACAAATGTTCGATGTTCAAAGGCTTAGCATCCCCATTGTTGTAGCCTTTGAGGGTTGGGATGCAGCAGGTAAAGGCGGGGCTATTCGTAGATTGGTGGCACCCTTAGATGCAGGGTTTTATAGAATAAGGCCCATAGCCAAGCCCTCGGAGGAAGAATATCGTCATCACTACCTTTGGAGATTCTGGAAACATGTTCCCCGTAACGGCCACTTAACCATTTTTGATCGTAGTTGGTATGGCAGAGTATTGGTTGAACGTATTGAAGGTTTTGCATCTGAATTCGAATGGAAAAGAGCCTATTCAGAAATAAAGGATTTTGAAAAACAACTGAAGAGTCATGGCGTGCTTGTTTTAAAATTCTGGATCAACATTAGCAAAGAAGAGCAACTAAGGAGATTCAAAGAACGAGAAGTGACACCCCATAAACAGTTTAAGATCACCGATGAAGATTATCGAAATCGCAGCCGTTGGGACGAATATGTTAAAGCTGTTGAAGACATGATTGAATACACAGGCACAAAGAAGAATCCTTGGCATGTCATCAGCAGTGACAGCAAGTTAATGTCAAGAATTAGCGTATTAGAAATCACCACATCGTCGATTAAAAAAATGATTAACCGACGATCATAGATACTAATTCAACCAACTACTTAAGCTATTTTGAAAGCTTGAGAGTTAAATCATAATCTCTCTTGAAGCTGTCAAAGAGATCGATATCAGGCTGTATATCCATGGAGCTTTTGAAGTTTACATCTGGAAGTTGATTGGATTTCAACGCGTTATATAATGCCAAGCCAGATTCAAGGAAGCTTACTTTTATTGGAAATTGTAGAAGCTTTGACTCCTTTCCTGTGATTTCACGGTTGCTCAGCGCTCCACTGGCAAGGCTAAAATCCCCTAACTCAATTTGATAATCCAATTGGTTTACAAGCATTGAAAACTTGCTTTGGTTTTCTATTTCTAAACCTATCAGAAACTCTGCACCAGCAAAACTAAACCCCTTTAGTTCTGCAACTTTTAATTCCACTTTAGGTAATTTAGGAATAGGAACTGAACCTTGGTGTTTAACAGGAACCGAAAAATTACCAATAACTGGTAGTTCAAACACGAATCCAACAACCATTTCATAACTGAATTCATCTTTTTCCTTAAGAGAGGAAATCAAGTTAAAGGCGTCAACGAAACTGATGGCTACCGGTAAGTTGATGATTGAAGTTCCGGTAGCTGGGATAGAAATTTCTTGAGTCGATTTATCAACGGCTAAAAATGGATTCCCCTCTAAGGCTAAGTCATAGGTAAATCCTGAAGAATTGATAGCAATTGGGTTAGGGTTATTCAGTTCTAAATCAAATTCTAGAGTAACTTCATCAAAGTTGATTCCCGTTAACCGTGCCGCCACAACTTTGGCATCTGGTTTCTGCATATCAATAACTGTTTCTAATGACGCACATCCTGACAATAATATTACGACTAAAAGCGTCCCTAACCACTTACCCATGCGGCTGATCCTTAATGAATGTTAATGAGGAAATTAATAAGAAGAGTATCACGAGAGCTTAATTAAATCAGTTTATAACTAAATACTAACTAAGCCCTAGTTGATGGATGGCTTAAGCCTCAAGCGAAAGCAGTGCCTGATATGGATTCCTGAAATAAATCAGGCCGCTGTGGACTATGAACTTGGCTCCACAATTGGTCAGCCAAGGTTTGTGCATCTTCCAATGTTCCAGCTAACAACCATTCAGCAATGGCTTCTGCAACTGGCGGATAATTCACCTGAATGACTTCCGCTTCGGACAACCATTTTTCAATGGTTTCTGGGTTTAGATGGTTCATTTTCCATGCGAAAGAAAGCTGATCCAATGCTTTGGCATTTGACGCTTGTTCCATCTGTCCGGATAGCGGCTTAACCAACACCCGCTTACCAAGGTGCAAAGCCTCTGAAACCAGCTCAAACCCTGCATTACAGAGCACAGATTGACACTCTTTCAGGTTCGTTTGGAATCCATCTCTTGAGAAAGGGAACACTTCAACATTGCCGTACTCACCTGGGCTAACGTCCTTGCAATGCAGTCTAAACTTCCAGCCTTTGAATGGCTTCAGTAATTCCATTACCTTACGGGAGTTTTCAAAGGGTAGGTAAACCAACACAGACTTTGAGTCTTCTTCTAGGTCGTTAGGTTGAGTATGAATAATAGGTGGAAGAATTGGCGCGTTGAAATGATGCCAATGCACGCCCAAACTCAGTTTAGCAGGGGCAAACCAACGCATAACCCACTCGGCCATCACACCGCTTGAACACAAGGGCACTTCAAAATTGAATGCGTATTGATGTCCAACTCCAATGACCGGCTTTTTCTGTAACTTAGCAGCCCAAGCCGTAACGGGTTCGTAATCCGTGATCACTAAATCGTACTGAGAAAGATCTAGGCTTCTAATATCTTTCCAAAGCTGTCTTAAGCTAGCGTCTTGAAAGGTTTTTAAATACTGAACTTTTCCGTCAGCTGTTATGAAGGTCATGCCTTTGCAAACTCTATAGTCTCCAAAGACCTCCATATCGAATAACTCTTCTTTGCGACGGCCTGAAAACAAGTAATCAACTTCCAAGCCTTTCTTTTTTAACTCTGGTGCTAACGAGCGAGCACGAGTAATGTGGCCATTTCCTGTGGCCTGAACTCCATAAAGAATTTTCAAAGTATCATTACCTTAATAACAAAAATAGCGGTTCCAGATCCTAGCAATGCGCCCATTAGGGTATCAGTTGGAAAATGAACACCCAAGAATATTCTGGCGAGGGCAACGGATACGCCCCAGGTAAAAAGAATGGGTGCCAATTCCGGAAATAAAAAATAAAAGAATGTTGCGACTAGGAAAGCGCCTGAGGTGTGGCCCGATGGAAAACTAAACTTGTCTGACGGTGTAATAAAGCTTTGAAAGTTTTGAAGGGCTTGTTCGGGTCTATTACGTTTAAGGCTATTCTTTAAAACAAAATAGATAGCCCTTTCAATAACAAACGCCAAACCCAGTGCATAGAATAAAGACATTTCACCCAAATAGAGCAAAATAAGACCAAGCAAAACATAAATATGCCCATCGGCAGTCTTCGAAACTAGCTTGCTAGTTTTCGTAAAGAACTCTCTGTTTTTTCTACCCATACACCACGTAAAGGTAGTCACATCTAGGCTATGAATGGTCTGCAGCATCTTCATTTGCTTTCTCCATGCTTTTGCGCAGATTAGAGCTGTCACATGACACTTTTATTTCATGAAGTTGAATATTTGGTGAACAAAAACAACTTATCTATACAAATTATTGGCCAAACCGCTGACCGCCCGATTCTAGATAGATAACTTCTTCAGCGCTAGTCTCTCTGCCCAAAGCCTTGTTTCTGTGGGGATATCGACCAAACTGCATCACAATTTCCGCATGGGACTTGGCAGATTCAGCAGACGCCGTTACGAGCTTTTTTACTTCACCTTCAGTAGCAGCCTCTAGGTTACCAAAATATTGCAAAGATAACCTTTGATCATCCAAGTCTTCAGAATGCATTAGGGGCATCAGCAGAAACACCGACATTATCGGAGGAAGCTCGGTTAAATAACCATGATTGATACTGTGCTTTGTTGCGAGCACTGCCATGGCATCACCTGAAAATGCTTGCGGATTTCCCCTGTAAAGATTTCTGGAAAACTGATCTAACACGAGAATGTATGCCAAAGCGCCATAGGCATCATCTAACCAAGAGGTACAGCCACCCGAAATAATTTCTTGATGCAGTTTTGAAAATTGAGCCCTTATTACTTCATCAAACTCTGGGGTTGAACGCCACCACAGAGAGGAACGGGAATTGTCAGCCATTCCGTTTGAGTCTAAGTCGCCGAACCAAAAATCAATAACTGTTTGAAAATCTACCAAGATGTGTTCCTTTGTCTCGATTATTCAGGGGTTTTAAAAACGGAAGTGGTCATGGCTTCACGAATCATCTTTACCCGTTCGTCCAATGCATCCTTTAAGTAACCTTTAGCAGGCACAGCTCCCCATACAGGGTTAGGCCAAGCAGGGTCATCCGTCGTTCTAACCACATGGTGGATATGTAATTGAGCCACTACATTCCCCAGGGCTGCAATGTTCATTTTATCCGCTAAAAAAATGCTTGAAAGCACTTTGGAAACATAGGTTGATTCCCAGATGAGCTGCTCCTGATCAAGCTCGTCCAGTTCGTATATTTCAGAAATATCTTCCCTCATTGGCACTAATATCACCCATGGGTAGTTTGCGTCTTTCATCAATAAAATTTTGCAAAGCATTAACTCCCCTACTTCGACACAATCAGACTTGAGTCGATCATCCAATACAAACATGGTTTTTTTGTATTCCTTCTCTTAATTTGGGTGAAAGTCAGAGACTTGGTCTCTAAAAACTAAGTAAATAATTGCCTTTAGGCAATATTAATTTGCAGAAGTACAGATCAGAACTAATGTTATAAACGATATTTATGGCGACCTTGGAAGGACGCTTTTCTTGCATTAACTGATTTAGGTGATTTTATGTTACAGCAACTCTCAGATTCATGGATGTTAAAACCAGAAAATTTTCGCAAGTTAAAACGCCTTCGTAATGGAGTAAGGGATGAAACGGGGCAAGATGTCCATATAAATGATGAGAATACTGTTAGAAGCTTAATAGAATTAGCTAGACACAGCCGTAACCCGAGAATGAAAGTAATGGCAGAAGAAATGTGGAGATTACTAGAGGCCAACTCTCTTCACTAAGCTTTCATGACACTGCCATTCTATGGCAACATTTTTGCTCTGAACTTATACCAAAATTATAATTAAGTTTAGAGAATAACAATGGCTATCCCAGACAAAAATTGGTTATTAAAACCAGAAAACTATCGATTGATACAATCAATCCGTAAGCGAGTGAGATCAGAATTTGGCGAAGACATTCGCATATCGGGCATTTCTGACGTCATAAAGCTCCTCGCTTACGAAAACAAGACTCGCGACCCACAGTTAACTCGTGCTTTTGAAAAACTGAAGCCGATCTTTGAGGAGTTTGAGCCTCAAGAGTTCAAGGTGTATCGAGGTAAAGTCATGGCGGTTGAGGCTAAGCCTTCAGAGGCGATAGACCCAGCGAACTTACCTAAAAAGACTCGAACCTACCGTGGGCAGGTGGTTCCAGCCTAATTTTGCACCAAAATCCATCACCAAGCACCACAACCATGCATTAGGTTATCCTGTAAATCACGTGCACTTTTAGTGGATTTTTTATCTCACTGCTTAGCATACAATGAGATGGAAAATGCTTGAGAGGATTAGGATGTTCGAAATAAAAACCATCAATAGTATTTCAGACATTTCGGCTGAAGTTCTACATACTCTCGACCTAATACAATACCCATTCATTTCACATGGTTTTTTGTCCGCAATGGAGGACAGTGATTGCGCAACCTCCAATACCGGTTGGACACCCAGACATTTACTCGTACTTAACAACGATAATGTTATTGGTTTTTGTCCTGGTTATTTGAAAACCCACTCCTACGGGGAGTATGTTTTCGATTGGTCTTGGGCAAATGCATACCATCAAAATGGTTTTGACTATTACCCTAAAGTACTCTGCGCAGCGCCTTTCACGCCGTCTATTGGCCCTAGATTATTGCTGAATTCTGAATTTGAAAATCAACGAGCTGAAATTTGGCAGCAAATCATCAAATACCAAGTTGATCACTGCACGAGTAACAACCTCAGTAGTTGGCATTTACTTTTTGCCAACGAGAATGAATTTAAGGCATTAGATACTCTGGATATTGAGTTGATTAAGCGGGCAGATTGCCAGTTCCAATGGTTTAACCATAACTACCAAAACTTCGAAGACTTCCTGAATCGTTTGGCGTCGCGGAAACGAAAAAACATTAAAAAAGAGCGCAGTAAAATCATTCAGTCTGGCATCACAGTCAAACGATTTACAGGAGATGAAATAACAGGTGAGTTGTTAGACAGGTTTTATCTGTTCTACCACAGCACCTATTTAAAACGAGGTAGGCAGGGTTACCTGAATAAAGAGTTTTTTGAATTGGCATTACAGCATATGCCAAACCAACTTTTTCTATGCATCGCTTTTAAAGATTCCGAAGCCATTGCCGGGGCACTTTTCTTTTATGATTTAAAAACCCTTTACGGTCGTTACTGGGGCTGTCTAGAAGAGATTGATGGTCTTCACTTCGAATGTTGCTATTACCAGGGGATTGAATTTGCCATTGAAAAAGGTCTTGAAAGATTTGACCCTGGCACCCAAGGTGAACATAAAATTCCACGGGGTTTTGAACCGGTACAAAGCCAGTCATTGCATTACATAGCACACCCGGGATTTAAGAAAGCGATTGATGATTTTGTTACACAAGAAGCCTGCATGGTAGAAAAATATATGCAGGATGCGAGAGAACTTTTACCTTTCAAAAAAGAAGATTAGGACAGTCAATGAAATATTTGCACACCATGATCAGGGTTTTGGACCTTGAGAAATCCCTTCATTTTTATTGCGAACTGTTAGGGCTGAAAGAGTTACGTAGAAAAGACAGTGAAAGAGGTCGTTATACCCTTGTGTTTTTGGCCACAGAACCAGGCGCGCCAGAATTAGAGCTCACTTATAACTGGGATGAAACCGAAGCTTATCCTTTTGGGAGAAACTTTGGACACCTAGCCTACCGAGTCGACAACATTTATGAAACATGCCAAAAGCTTCAAGACAACGGAGTAACCATTCTAAGACCACCTCGCGATGGGCACATGGCATTTGTCCGTTGCCCAGACAACATATCCATTGAAATCCTTCAGGAAGGTGAAAGCCTAGACCCTCAAGAACCTTGGCTAAGTATGGAAAATACCGGCACTTGGTAAGCGTTTTATCTTGAGAAATCCAACGCAACAGGTTTCTCAGTTTTTTACTCTTGGTTAAATATTTCTTGATAAGCAGCAGTCAATTGCGGGACTAAATCTGCGTGTTTCCGATGTAGGTAAGTGTAAAGATATATGTCAAAAAAAGGCTGCTGGCCGCAGGTCTTTAAATCTAACATCGTAAACCGATTGAACAGTGACATGACATGAGTATTAAATACTGTGTAATCGGCTCGGCCACTTTTTAGCATTTTAACCATTTCAAGTGGCCCTCTCACTTCTTCATACCCAGTATCAGACAACTCATAAATACGTTTAAAATATTTAACACCGTTTACCCCCACTGGCTTTTTAAAGCTGATATCTTTTTGATCAAAACAGGGCATATCCTCAGACACAACGATCCACAGTTCTTCTGTACTCACTGTGACTGGAATTTGAATTAAATCCAGGTAAGGCTCTACCGCTTGTGGGGTTCGCAAGGCATCTCCTCCGACCACGCCAGCGGCGGCTGAGCGCAAGGCTCTTTCTGGGGGGAGATACAACCAATTAACGCTTAACCCTGCCAACTGAAACGCTTGCTCTATCTTTTCCACATAGGTTTTAGACATTTCGTTGGTGATTTTTACTTGATCACCTATGGCAATGGTAATTTCGGATTGGGCCGTGACTTCAATCGATATCAATAAACAAAATATCATCAGACATCGGTGGGCAAGTGGCATTTTAAAACATCTTCCTTAAAGTTCTTAAACGATATAGTTTAGGTATATCCCAAGAATTAGTATTATGCAATTAACTCGCCTTACTCTAAATCAGGCTTTATAGATCCATCTTTATCCGTACAATACTGGCCTTTACCTCTCAAATAACAAATTCACGGAATTACATCATGCGCACTAGCCGTCTTTTATTGGCGACCACCAAAGAAACTCCATCCGATGCAGTGGTGGTCAGTCATCAGTTAATGCTTAGGGCAGGCCTAATCCGCAAAGTTGCGGCAGGTCTCTACAACTGGTTGCCTACCGGAGTGCGCGTGCTCAGAAAGGTAGAAAAAATTGTTCGAGAAGAAATGAATCGGGCAGGTGCTCAAGAAGTGCTGATGCCTGTGGTGCAACCAGCAGAACTTTGGCAGGAAACCGGTCGTTGGGAACAATATGGCCCTGAGCTCTTGCGATTTAACGACCGCCATGGTCGAGACTTTGTGGCAGGCCCTACCCATGAAGAAGTCATTACTGACTTAGCTCGAAATGAACTGACTAGCTATAAACAACTCCCCATTAATCTGTATCAAATTCAAACAAAATTTCGCGATGAGGTGCGACCTCGTTTTGGTGTGATGCGTTCACGTGAATTCATTATGAAAGACGCCTATTCGTTTCATGCCGATTGGGAATCTCTCGAAGGGGAATACACCAATATGTACGACACTTACTGCCGAATATTTGATCGCCTGCAACTGGATTACCGCCCAGTTCTTGCAGATACGGGTTCAATCGGTGGCTCTGCGTCCCATGAATTTCATGTTCTTGCCAGCTCAGGTGAGGACGATATCGCATTCTCAACGGAATCAGATTATGCCGCCAATGTTGAGCTTGCCGAAGCATTAACACCAACAATTGAGCGTCCAGCCCCTAGCGCAGAAAAAGCCTTAGTTGACACCCCAATACAAAAAACCATTGAAGAAGTGTCCAACTTATTGAATGTAGATCCATCGCAAACAGTGAAAACATTAATTGTTAAAGCTGCCGAAGACGCCGAGACAAATGTTGTGGCATTAGTACTTCGGGGCGATCACAGCCTGAACGAAATCAAAGCTGAAAAACTCGATTTAATAGCCGAACCATTAGAAATGGCGTCGGAAGCAGAAGTAAAACAAGCCTCTGGCACTGAGCCAGGGTCAGTTGGCCCTGTTGGGTTAACCATTCCTGTTATTGTTGACCGAAGCGCAGCTGTGTTAGCTGACTTCGTTTGCGGCGCCAATGAAAGCGGCAAACACCTTACTGGCGTAAACTGGGAGCGAGATGCACAAATCACGGAAGTTGCTGACCTGCGCAATGTTCAGCTAGGCGATCCTAGCCCTTGTGGTAAAGGTAGTATTGAAATTAAACGAGGCATCGAAGTCGGGCATATTTTCCAACTGGGTGACAAATATTCAGGTGCATTAAAAGCCAATGTGTTGGATCAAAACGGCAAAGACACCACCACTGTGATGGGTTGCTATGGCATAGGTGTCACCCGAGTAGTGGCGGCAGCAATCGAACAGAATCACGACGATAAAGGCATTATTTGGCCTGACGCTATTGCGCCTTTCCATGTTGGAATCGTGCCTCTAAACGCTCACAAATCACCAGAAGTCATGGAAGTGGCCGAACAGTTCTACACTGAATTGCAAGCCGCTGGCTTTGATGTTTTATTGGATGATCGCGATAAAAAAACCAGCCCAGGGGTGAAGTTCGCAGACATGGAATTGATTGGTGTACCTTACCGTATTGTTGTGTCGGACCGAGGTTTAAAAAACAGCGAAGTTGAGTACAAAGCTCGTCGAGACACTGACTCAACTATGGTTTCTAAAGATGAAGTCATTGCCATGCTGAAAGAGAAAGTTCAGTTGAGCTAGATTCTAGTTTTAAGAAACATTTTTCATTCATGAAGGTCGCCTAGGTGACCTTTTTTAATTTAGCCATCGGCTGTCGTCATACTGAAACAATTACACCTTTAATTCTTCATTTTATATTCACAAGCTCACAATCTTACTGCCATACAATCTTCAAAAAATTTAAAATTGAAGATGAGCAGTTATGGTTAAACTTGGACAATCCCCCTATTTCCATGAAGACGTAAAGGCACAGGAATGCACCTTTGGCTATGCCGTAGAAGTGGGAGCCAGAACCAAAATTAATAACAGCTCAATGGGTGATTTTTCATATGTTGGAAATGATTCCGACATTATTAATACCACCATCGGAAAGTTCTGCTCAATTGCCGCTCACACCCGAATTAACCCTGGTAACCACCCCATGGAACGGGCGGCGATGCACCACTTCACCTACCGAAGTGCCATGTACAATCTGGGTGAAGACGACCCTGAATTCTTTGAATGGAGAAAATCTAAACCCGTGACAGTCGGCCATGATATTTGGATGGGTCACGGAGCAACCATTCTGGCCGGGGTTAGCATCGGCAATGGCGCTGTGATTGGTGCAGGGGCTGTGGTATCTAAAAACGTAGCAGACTTCGAAATAGTGGGCGGTGTTCCGGCAAAGCCCATTAGAAAAAGATTTCCAGAAGCAGTGATTAAAGGGCTAAACCAACTGGCGTGGTGGGATTGGTCTACCGAGTTGCTTGAACAAAGAATGGAAGATTTTCGAAATCTGGATGCGGAGTCTTTTTTGGAGAAATATCTCTAAATTGACCCACAATAAATTTTCTCCGTAGGTTGCCAACCAATTCAAATAACCATGCTAACAGCATTGTTTTTATATTAGGTTTTGTTAATTTTCGCTGAGCTCAGTAAAAACAAAAATAAAACACCGACTCAATCATAGATTAACTTTCCGGACCGTCCTCATGAAAACAATAATGACCACTGCAATCGCAGTAACAGGCTTGGCTGCCTCCTTTCTCATTAACGCAAAAACTCCCAAAGAGCCCACTGCTGCTGAATTGAAAGCTGAAGCCATCACTGTGGTTAAAAAGTTTGCCGGCACCATGAAGCCCATGTTGCAACAAACTATTCAAGAACATGGCTTAGTAGATGCCATTGAAGTTTGCGCCACCAAAGCACCCGACATTGCAAAACAGATCAGCGAAGAAACAGGCTGGAGTATTCACAGGGTTAGCCTAAAACCACGTAACAGTAACACCGCTATTCCAACGGATTGGGAACAGCAAGTGTTAATGACCTTTGATGAGCGCCAGAAAGCTGGTGAACCCGCCCAGAAAATGGCATTTGCAGAAAAAGTAGAGGGCGAATTCCGTTTTATGAAAGCACAGGGAGTGGAAGGTGTTTGCCTAGCTTGTCATGGCGAGGTGATTGATCCCATGCTTGAAAAAGAGTTAAAAGTTCATTATCCAGATGATAAAGCCCGAGGTTATATGCTGGGCGACATTCGTGGTGCCATTTCCCTTTCTAAAAAGATTTAGTGATAGGACTTTAAGCTCCTGCTGAGGTGGGAGTTTATTCATTTTGAGATTCATAACCTGTAAATGAATCATTGCAACCCGCCGAGTTAGAAACTTCTGATCGAACCCGTACCTCACATTACTCAAATTATTATAAAATCTTCCATAATTTCAGCCCGCATTTTATAAAAGCAAGGTACCTTTATGGCAAAAGAATACACCCCCGACCTGCAAATCGACTTTGGCGAAGATGGCGAGAAGCTGCTGCCCGTCGTCACACAGGACTGCAACACCAAAGATGTTCTTATTCTGTCTTTTGTAAATAAGAAAGCCTTTGAAGAAACTCGTAAGAGCGGGTTCGCTACTTATTGGAGTCGATCACGCAACGAGTTGTGGAAAAAAGGTCTGACTTCTGGCGATATGCTAAAAATTAAGGAATTAAGAATTAATTGCGAGCAAAATTCCTTGCTTTATCTTGTCGAACCTCAAGGAAAAGGCGCTTGTCATGCTAAAAAGCCCGATTCCAATCCCTACTCTTCCTGTTACTACCGTAAAATCAATGACGATAATTCATTGACGGTATTAGAAAAATAATATGGCTAACTCAAAACTGAAGATTGGTATGCCAGCAGGCTCGTTGGCAAATGCGACTCGTGGTGGAAATCTGATTAACTTGTTACAGGACGCGGGTTTTAAAACCAAAGGGTATTCTGATGGCGGTCCCACCTCTTTCACGGGCATGGATTTTCTATTTGGTTGGGATGGGCGTCCACAGGAATTTGGGTCTCAGCTGGCAATAGATGAACTGGATGTCGCTATTTCCGGTGACGATTGGATCACCGAACGAATGCTGGAGATGAAGCTTGCTTATAATACCGACTTACAGTTGGATCGGGTGCTGTCTTTAAACCGTGGTGGTGTTCGTATTGTGGGTATCGCCACTCAAGATAGTCCAGACAATATTCAAGATATATTGAAGCAACTTTGTGCCGAGAAAAAGTTGATCACAGTGGTGACTGAGATGCCCTATCTCACTTTGGATTGGATTCAACGCAACTTAAAAGAATTAGGATTGCTAGATCAATACCAGAAATACTCAGTACAAAAATATAAGTCACCATCTTTAATTGATAGTGGCATTTTGATTTACGAGGCTTGGGGCAAAACTGAAGCGAAAGTAGTTAACGGTGGTGCAGACTTGGGTATGGAAATCACTCAGTCTGGCAGTGCCATTCGCAACTATGGCTTAAAAATTATTGACGAGGTAATGACTTCGGAATCCAGCGTATGGATCAACCCAGCCATTAAAAATGATCCTGAAAAACTTGAACTACTCGAATTATTTTTACTGAACCTATACGGCGCAGTAAATGCTGAAAATAAAGTAATGATTTTATTCAACGCTTCCAAAATAGATGAACCCAAAATAGAGTCTTACCTTGAAGAACATAATTTGTTTGCAGATGAACCGACTAAAACTGAAGGCAAGGATTACACTGAATACAGTATTCAGATAGATACAGAAAATCCAGAAACCCCCTTGGCCAAGGTTCGCTTCAAGCTTGCTAAACTGGGAGCCAAAAACATAGATACCATTCCAGTATCTTCTTCCATTCCAAGCATATCCTCTATTTGGAACTAATCTGTTACCACCCACTCCATATACTCTCGCTTATGCGGGAGTTGTTGCACCTCTATCGACAAATGGGCTGAATGTATGAAGATTCGTTTGGGAACACGGAAAGATTCAATAGCGATTAAAGCGATAGATTCGTCCATTGATAGTGATCCTAATCGAGCAGCACTTATTGATGTATCGCTTAAAGAGCGCGCCATTCGAGTTGCTCTTGATGATAGTAAGATTATAGGTTACTCAATTATCAATAATTCCTTTTTCCATAGACATACGCTTGAAATACTGATGGTTGATGAATCTCGCAGAAGAGAAGGAATTGGACGCGCATTACTTAGAAACGCGCAAGCGGAGCTAGGCGACAGCACTGAACTTTGGACTTCAACAAATGAGTCAAATAAGTTGATGCAATCCTTGTTAGAATCTGAGGGTTTTGAACGTACTGGTATTGTCGAAAACTTAGATCTGGATGACCCAGAGATTATTTACTTTAAGACATTAGAAAAATGACAAGGTATTGTAGTAAATGGTCTTCACAACTAAGAACACTAACACCCGTTGCTAAATAAAAGCGTTAAGCATTTTGTCTAACATATGGATTGAAATAAACATGATTGGTTACGTCACTATAGGAACAAATAGGTTCAAAGAGGCATTGCAGTTTTATGACGAGCTATTGTCTCTAGTTGGAGATAAGAGACTATGGACAACAGAATCCATGGCCGCTTGGGGTGTTTCAAGAAATGACCCAGCGCTTTGTATAACTAAACCATTAAATGGTGATACTGCTGTCCCAGGGAATGGGGCAATGATCGCTTTAAAAGTTGAGTCTGTGAGTCAAGTAGATGCTATACATGCCAAGGCCATTCAACTAGGTGGGACAGATGAAGGCGCACTTGGATCACGGGGTGATAACGGCTTTTATGCTGGTTATTTTCGTGATTTGGATGGCAACAAATTGAATGCATATATTCCTGCATCGAGAGCTTAAAATCCCATAACAGGCTTTAATCTCCATAAGAATTTGCCGAGGTTAAAATGGTAACGTTAAAAGGATTTATAGAAGTTCCTGCAGATGAATTAGAAGCTGTTATCGAAGCGCTTAAAACACATATTAAACTAACTTTAAAAGAACCGGGTTGTGTTAACTTCTCTGTGATTCAAGATAATAAAATGCCGACAAAATTCCATGTGTATGAGCAGTTTGAACATGAAGAAGCTTTTAAAAATCACCAACTAACGGCCAGCAATTCTGATTGGGGTAAGATTAGTAAAAATGTTAAACGGAACTATCAAATACTTTAAAGATGATTCTTTACTTAATTAGCACAATCATACAATAGACAGTTAAAGGGCTCCCTACTAGCAAAAAAAGTCAATAATAAAACACAGGGAAAAACTCAAGAAGCATTGTGCATCTAGGAGACAAATTTGAAACCAGCCGCCTTACTTATTCATGTTCCTGATGTTGATCTCGGATTAAAGTGGTATCAGGAAGCGTTTCCTTTAGCCAAATCAGTAAGGCTCCAGCACTTCGATTTTACGACTCTTAATGTAAATGGTTTTTTGGTTGAAATAGTGCAAGCGGATGAAAAAGTAAGCGAAGGTAAACAAGGTACGGTTTTGTACTGGCTTGTGGATGAAGTAGTGAGACACCTTGAAGCGCTAGGAGCGAAGCTGTATCGAGGCCCGATACCGATAGAAGATGGTCTATTTATGTGTCAACTTGAAGATCCCTTCGGTAATTTAATAGGTCTTCGAGGCTTGATTTCATAACGAACCGCGCCAGTGTAGCAGCAAAACTGGCATAACCAATGTAGCTCGCGTTCTGCTCTCAATGTAAAACCCACCATCGCATAGTGCGCGTTATATCTAATAAAATGGTTTAGTGTAGTGATCTAATAGTTATAAGGGATTATTTATAAGGATTTAGCTATGCAACGTATTAACGTAGTCGGATGCAGTGGTTCAGGTAAGTCGACTTTTTCTAAAAACCTATCTGAACTTCTCAGTATTGATTATATCGAAATAGATGCACTGCATTGGAAAGACAATTGGCAGGAGTCTTCAGATGAAGAACTGTTTCTAAAATTAAAAGTAGCCCTGGATCAAGAACAATGGGTTTTGGATGGAAATTATACTAGAACCATCCCAATTAAATGGGAAAAGGTTGATACCGTCATCTGGCTAGACTACTCATTTGGTAGAACTTTCTGGCAATCACTTAAACGAGCTATTACAAGAATAACCAGTCAAAAACAAATATGGGCCAACCTTAACAACAGAGAAACGGTTGCTAGAACCTTTTTCTCTAAGGACTCAATACTACTATGGATGGTTCGGAATTATGGGGCTAATCGGAAAAAGCTTTTATTAATCAGGAAAAATCCAGACTATCAACATATAAACTTCATACGATTTCGCAACCCAAAACAAAGCCAGGACTTCTTAAATCAACTGCGCTATCAAAAACCAGTGCAAAGCAATGAATAACGGTTGTCCTGTGGTGACTAGAAGCATAGGCACTGTTAATGGGAGAAACCAAACTCAGATACTTGCATTTTGGCATTCTCAATCAAACTACTGATTAGAGGTCTAGACTAATCTTTAACCACGCCTAACAGCTTAACTAACAATAACTGTTACCTATATTGAGATCTAAACAGTCAGGGGTTACGTAGTATTAACGAATTCCAGCACGGGTGTATAACAATGATTAAAGTAGGTATTAGCAGTTGTGTTATCGGTAATCGTGTTCGCTATGATGGTGGACACAAAAATTCTTCGTATTGTACCAACGTACTCAGTCAGCATTTCGATTTTGAACCCTTTTGCCCCGAAATGGGTATCGGGCTCCCTGTACCCAGACCTACTATCCGCTTAGAAGCTTCTGGCACCCTAAGCAAAGACGCATCCGCCCAATCTGCAAATATCATTGCTATGAGTAAGGATGGCCAAGACGTCACTGAAGCTCTCGCTGAATTCGCCGTGCAAAATAAGTCCAAGATTGAAAATCTAAGCGGCTATATTCTATGTGCTAAGTCTCCAAGCTGTGGCATGGAGAGAGTTAAGGTTTATCAAGGTAACTCCGGCTACAGTGAAAAGAACGGCGTAGGGATTTTTGCCAAAGCCCTTAAGGAACACTTCCCGTTATTACCCCTAGAAGAAGATGGCAGACTGAACGATTTACAACTTCGGGAGAATTTTGTCACTCGGGTGTTTGCCTACAAAAGATGGCAAGAGCTTCAAGAAAACGGGTTAAAACCGAAAGATCTTTTAAACTTTCATGCTATGCATAAATATCTGTTAATGGCTCATAGCCAAACTGCATACAAGAGCTTAGGGCGTTTATTGGCCAATCTTTCTGATAATTTCGAAACTAAGGCAGAACAGTATATTGCCCAGTTTATGTTAGCTATTGCTAAACCTTCCAGCAGAAAAAATAACAGCAATGCGCTATTGCATATTGCAGGGTATTTCAAAGCTAATTTAGATTCCAAACAACGAATCGAACTAACAGAAGTCATTCAGAAATATCAGCATGGGCAAATACCTATGCTCGCCCCACTAACCCTTATTCAACATTTTATGACTGTGTATCCTAAGCCTTATCTTCAAGATCAGGTTTTTCTTAATCCGCATCCAGAGTCTCTGGCGCTAAGGTATTCGCTGTAACTGTGTCATCAAAAAAAAGTCTAGTTTGGTTTAGAAACGATTTGAGAGTGAGGGATAACCCCGCTCTCTTTTCAGCCTGTAAAGAAAGCCTATCTGTTACCGCCGTGTTTTTTGACTGTTCAAAGCAGTGGTCTATCCATGGTAAAAGCCCAATCCAATACCACTTTGTCGAACAAAGCCTCAATCATTTATCCCAGGAGTTAGGTGAGCTAGGCATCGAATTTATGGTTATACCTGGCAGCACATTCAAAGAGTCGGTATCTCAGATTTGCGAATTAATGGAAGAAGGTGACTATGATCATCTTTACCTAAACCAAGAGCCCGGATGGAATGAACTCCAGCGAGATAACGAACTTTGCAAACGTCTTGCTAACAGATGTTATTTCTTCAACAGTGACTGCGTGATTAAACCCGGAGATGTGACTCTTGATTCGGGTGACTTTTATAAAGTGTTTACACCCTATAAAAATCGTTGGTTCCAGGTTCTTAGCACCCAGAACTATGAGCCTTTGTCTAAACCCAAGCCAATGGGTGAACCCATAGTTAATCCTCCACTGGAACAGAGCGGGCCAAAAAAAGACAGTTCAAATTGGCCTGCGGGAGAACAATCGGCGCTAGCCCGCCTCGATGAATTTTGTAATCTACCCTTAGTTCACTACAGCCAAAACCGAGACTTCCCTGCTTTGTCGGCAACGAGCGAATTATCGCCTTACTTGGCTATTGGAGTGATCTCGCCTAAACAGTGCTTAGCAGCGGTGATGAATAGACTGGAACGACTGCCCACTGAAAAAAGTGAAGAAGGTTATTCATGGGTTAATGAAATCATTTGGCGTGAATTTTACCGCCACCTTTTGTACTTCAAGCCGTCGTTAAGCAAAGGCGAGAGCTTTAAAGCAGAGCCAGAGTTGAAGTGGCAATACGATGAACATATGTTTCAACAGTGGGCAGATGGCAACACAGGATATCCCATTGTGGATGCCGCTATGCGATGCCTTAACCAAACGGGATTCATGCATAACCGCCTAAGAATGGTCGTTGCCAGCTTTCTCACTAAAGACTTGCTGATTGATTGGCGCTGGGGTGAATCCTATTTCATGAAGCAACTGATTGACGGTGACTTTGCCGCCAACAATGGAGGTTGGCAGTGGGCGTCCGGTACCGGAGCAGATGCTGCACCATTTTTTAGAATATTCAATCCAACTACTCAAAGCCAAAAATTTGATCCTAAAGGTCAGTTTATTAAGCGTTGGATTCCCGAGTTGAACTCAGCCAACGCCAAGGATATTCACGCCCCAGAGGCTTGGTTGGAACAGAATTCTCAATACGCCAATTACCCCTCTCCAATTGTGTGTCACAAACGGGCTAGAATTGTCGCTCTAAATACCTATCAAAGCCGTAAACAAAGCATTGATAAAAATGAGCAACCATTCGATGAACCAAGCAATACGCAACTTTTGTGATTTTTACCAGCATCTAGGCCCAGATAACCTAGATGGCCTGGTTAATGTTTATTCAGATGATGTTGTTTTCACCGACCCTGTGCATTGCATCGAAGGTTTTGACAACCTCAACAACTATTTCAAAAACCTATTTACTAACGTAACCCAGTGTAGATTCGACATTCACTCTGTCATAGAGCAAGACCAAGAGGCCTATGTGAATTGGACTATGGAGTTCTCTCACCCAAAACTGGCTAAAGGGAACAAGGTGTCAGTACCTGGGGTTACTCATCTTAAATTTACCGATCTTGTTAATTACCATAGAGATTATATGGATATGGGCACTATGCTTTATGAGCACGTGCCTGTCTTGGGTAATGTTGTAAAGATCTTAAAAGCGAGGATGTCACGATGAAATCAGTATTGATCACAGGTGCCAGCTCAGGAATTGGGCAGCAATTAGCCTTAGATTATTTCAATTCAGGCTGGCACGTTTATGCCTGTGGACGAAATGCAGAACGGATGAATTCCATATTCAAAAATACCGATGTTGAATGCATAACATTTGATGCGACTGACCTAACCCAAACCCATGAAGCACTGCAACATTTGTCACAAATAGATTTAGTCATTCTGAATGCAGGAACCTGCGAATACATTAACGACGCACAAGAATTCGATGCAACACTTGTGGCCAGAGTGATTAACGCCAACGTCTTAGGTACCGCAAATAGCCTGGAAGCGCTCATAAAAAAAGTTAGCACTGGGGGTCAAATTGCCATCGTCAGCTCTACAGTGACCCTATTACCCCTTACTCGCGCAGAAGCGTATGGGGCATCAAAAGCAGCCTTAGATTATCTTACCCGAACACTGAGAATAGACTTAAAGGATGCTGAAATTGATGTGAGTTTAATTCGACCTGGCTTCGTAGACACCCCTCTTACCCAGAAAAATGATTTCCCAATGCCCGGACGAATTACCGTTGAAAAGGCCAGTGAGTTTATTCGTACAGGGCTGGAAAAGCGCAAAGCAGAAATTAACTTCCCTAAACTCTTTTACGTCACTTTAAAATTACTGTCACTATTACCCCAAGGGCTCTGGTTCAACATTGCGACCAGAATGCGGAGGAATGCAGCTTGAAGAAAATCGCCATCATTGGAAGTGGAGTATCTGGCCTAACCGCTGGGTATTTATTAAGCAGGGAACACGAAGTCTCAATCTTTGAAGCCAATGATTATTTAGGGGGTCACACTGCAACGGTTGATGTAGAAATTGACAACAAACCAATCGCTGTCGATACCGGTTTTATCGTCTGCAATGATCGGACTTACCCAAATTTTTTAAAACTATTGGATAAAATTGGTGTAAATAAAAAAGAAACTCAGATGAGTTTTAGTGTGCATAACGACGCAAATGGGCTTGAATACAATGGCCACAATTTATCTACTTTATTTGCCCAAAAGAAAAATTTCTTCAGCCTTAAATTTTTAAAATTTATTAGCGAAATATTACGATTTAACAAGTTAGCTCGTGAAGCTGCGGCGAAGTCCAGTGCTACTGAAACCGATACGCTAGGTGATTTCCTGGATCGCCATAACTTCAACCAGTATTTTGCTAACAACTATATCTTGGCGATGGTGGCTGCGATTTGGTCTTCTTCTCTAGAAGACACTAAGGATTTTCCACTGAAGTTCTTCCTTAATTTTTTTACAAACCATGGCCTGCTTGAAATCAAAAATCGCCCGCAATGGTACGTAATAGAAAATGGCTCTCGTTCTTATATTCCCCATCTTACCCAACCCATAAAAAATATTTACCTTAGTTCTCCAGTGGAGTGGGTAAAAAGAACGAATGGTGGTGTGATCTTGTCAGTTAAAAATCAAGAAATGAGTTTTGACGATGTTATATTCGCTTGCCACTCAGATCAGGCCCTCAGCTTGATGATTGATGCAACCGAAGCGGAAAAATCTGTCTTGGGTAATATGCATTATCGGCCCAATGAAGTGGTACTGCACACAGACACCAACTTACTACCCAAGGCGAAACAAGCCTGGGCATCATGGAACTATTGGATTGACTCCAATACTTCCGACTTACCCTGTGTGACTTACAACATGAATATATTGCAGGGCTTTAAAATGGATACCACCCTGTGCGTTACGCTGAATCAAACCTCAGCCATTGAGCCAGACAAGATTCTTAGAAAATTTACCTACTCACATCCAGTGTTCACAACGGAGTCTCTCGCAGCTCAAGGAAGGAGATCAGAAATCTGTGGCCTGAATCATACTCATTTCTGTGGCGCTTATTGGTATAACGGTTTTCATGAAGACGGTGTAAAAAGTGCCCTGGATGTGTGCAAGCGCTTTGGTCAATCACTATGAACAGCGCATTCTATTTAGGCAAAGTTCGCCATAGACGGTTTGAACCCAAGAACCACGAGTTCAATTATCCGATTTATTTAACGGCATTAGACTTAGACGAAATAGAACACATTGAAAAAAAGCATTGGTGGTTTAGTACGTCTGGGTTCGCACCACTTAAATTCCAAAGGAAAAACTATCTTCCCGAAGGCACCAGTAATTTAAAAAATGCTGTAATTGACAAGGCTAAAAAACTAGGGGGCGACATATCCAATATTGATCAGGTGATCATGTTAGGGAACTTAACTTGCTTTGGGATTTATTTTAGTCCGGTTAATTTTTTCTTTTGCTATGAAAAAGGCTCTGCTAAGTACCTGCTCGCTGAAGTTCGTAACACGCCTTGGAACGAAAGGCATTGCTATCTTGTAAATTTAGATAACCCTACACCAAATAAAAAAAGCTTCCATGTTTCTCCATTTATGGACTTAAACATGGAATATCGTTGGCAAGTACGCGAACCTGAAAAATTTACACGGGTTCACATAGAAAACTGGCGCAATAGTCTTTTGTTCGACGCCACTTTTGCGGCCAAAAGGTACGAATTTTCAAAGTCTTCCGTGACTAAAGTTTTATTGCAATGGCCGTTTATGACGGTTTCTATTCTCAAGGGTATTTACTGGCAAGCCCTCAAGTTGATCTTGAAAGGTATTCGCTACGTACAACATCCCGTTAAATCAAAATCTAACGCTGAAACCTAAGGAGATCGGCATGAAGAACTCAGTGACCTACTCAACAGCCAATGAAAACTCTGGCTTTGCGAGGTCTGTAGCCTTTGCGCTACTACAACGACTTGAGGGCTGCGGTCTGATCATTTCTGAAGGCGAGAAAAAGTATGAGTTTGGCGATTGTCGGTCGTCATTAGTAGCAGAAATCAATGTTATTGATAGATCTGTTTATAAAAGATTTTTAATGGGGGGCAGCATTGGTGCCGCCGAGGCCTATGTTGAAGGTAAATGGGAAACACCCGAGCTGGTCAACGTAATCAGAATTTTCGCTAGAAACTTGCATCTGCTTGATAAGCTTGCAAGACGATTTGGCTGGATAACGTCGCCCTTCAATAAACTCTTCCACCGAAAAAACAAAAATACCAAGAATGGCAGTAGAACTAATATTGCGGCTCACTACGACTTGAGTAATGAGATGTACGAGATGTTTCTAGATTCTCACATGCAGTATTCATCGGCCATATTCCCCTATCCAGACGCAAACCTGGAACAAGCTCAAGACAACAAATTAAAAACTATTTGTGACCGTTTAGAACTGACAGCCGACGACCATCTTCTGGAGATTGGTACCGGATGGGGTGGCCTTGCGTGTTATGCAGCGAAACATTATGGCTGTAGAGTAACCACGACTACTATCTCAAAAGAGCAGTTTAAATTTGCCAGCATAAGAGTTCGGGAAGCCGGACTTGGAGATCAAGTTGTTTTGAAACTTGAGGACTACCGTGACTTGAAAGGTAAGTTTTCAAAAATTGTTTCAGTAGAAATGATAGAAGCAGTAGGCCACGAGTTTTTACCCACCTACTTCAAGGCTCTCAACGATTTACTAGAAGACGGCGGTAAAATGTTGATTCAGGCGATCACCATTCAGGATCAAAGATACGACCGCTATCGGAAAAGTGTCGATTTTATTCAACGCTTTATCTTCCCTGGAGGCTGCCTACCTTCGGTTAGTGAAATGTGTCGTCATCTTAAAGAACAAACTGATATGACTCTAACCTTCTTCGCGGACTATGCTGAGCATTACGCGGATACGCTTCACCTTTGGAATATGAAATTCAAAGCGTCTCGCCAAAGACTTATCGAACTAGGGTTCAGCGAAGATTTTTGTCGTCTTTGGGAATACTACTTTAATTATTGTGAGGGCGGTTTCAGAGAATCAACCATTGGTTTGGCCCACTTTGAAGCGTCTAAGCCTGGAGCACAATAGTGAATCGCTGGCAGTGGTTTCAATTAATGAGTTTCAATGTAATCTGGTTAGTCGCTGTGCTCGGCGGCAATACCTGGATTTGGATTCCATTGCTTATTTTGGCCATTAATATTTGGCTTTCCCCTACTAGATCCACAGACATTAAAATAATTCCGTTAGCGATTCTTGGCCTAGCAGTAGATAGCATTTTAATTGTAACCGGAGTTTTTTATTTCTCAGAACTACCGTTTTGGTTAGCCACCCTTTGGGTTGGGTTTGTGTTGAGCTTCGGGCACAGCCTTCATTACCTCGCCAAGCTTAAAATTTGGTTATTATTGCCCCTCGGTGCAATTGCCGGAACCTGGACTTACATGGCAGGTTGGAAACTTGGCGCAGTTACTTTACCTTTAGGTACTTGGAACACAGTTTTCATTCTTTTACCCATCTGGGCATTACTTTTACCCGTACTAGTTAAAGCAGATAATCTAATACGGGTAAGGACATGAAATATCTAATTATTCTTTTGGCTGTTATCAGCTTTCAAGCGTTTGCCAGTCCCATTCAAGATTTAAAGCCAGTGGGCAAAGGCACAATGAAGTGGTTTTCATTGAAAATATATGATGCCGAATTGTTTTCTAGTACTGGTCAGTACAGCGACCAAATCAATAAAGATTTGGCACTCAAAATAACCTACAAGCGAAATATCAGTAACGATCGACTTGTCGACATCACCCAATCGGAGTGGGATAAGTTGGGAGTAGTTTATGAGCCTAGCTGGATAACAGCCATGAAAGAAATCTGGCCAGCGGTAACAAAAGGGGATCAATTGACTGTTGTCGTAAAAGATCAAAGCAGCAGGTTTTATTTTAACAATCAGTTTATTGGTTCAGTTGATGAATCTGGTTTTGGAAAAACATTTTTACAAATTTGGTTATCTCCCGATACCAGTGCACCAAAACTCAGAAGGGCCTTGATCGGAGTCTAGTATGAAATATCTTATGATTTTTTCGCTTGGTATATCTGCTTTGTTAATGGGCTGTAGCAGCACCCTAAAAGATTACGAAGGCACCTCTCCTGCTTTTAAGCTCGAAGATTTTTTCACCGGTAATTTATTCGCTTATGGCATCGTTCAAGACAGATCCGGTAAGGTGACAAGGCGATTCACCGCTGACTTAGTGGGCACATGGGATGGTAATGAAGGTGTGTTAGAAGAGGACTTCTACTACGCCGATGGCGAACAAGACAGACGAGTATGGTACATAACCAAAGTTGGAGAAAACCAATATACTGGCCGCGCTGAAGACGCTGTGGTCGACGCAATTGGGCAGACATCCGGCTACGCATTTAACTGGAAATATGTGCTCGCCATTGAAGTTAACGAAAGAACTTGGAATATAAAATTAAATGACTGGCTCTATCTTGTTGACGAAAATCGATTAATAAATCGCGCTGATATGACCAAATGGGGATTTAAAGTTGGGGAGGTTACGCTGGTGATTGAGAAGGAGGAGTAGGATCACAGGCTTAGGTTAGGATTAGCTGTAGCTGAATCTTCCATTGAGCTAGATCCCAAACACACGATCAAACTGGCAGCTTCACTTTAGATCAATATAAATATTAAGCCCGATTCAAATTCTTGATTCGGGCTTAATTCTTTTAGAAGCGCCAATGCGCGTAATAGTTCCACAGCCAGGTACCGACTCCATTCGTCACCTCATTGTAGGTATAGGTAAACAACGATTCAGAATCCACTAAACCATCGTTGTCTTCATCTTTTTGAGTGAACTTCTCGGTCAGATTATCGTTGGTATCATAAGTAAACTCGTAATGAGTATTCTTATCTTCTGTTCCGTCACCATCGCTGTCTTCATAAGCAGTGTAGTCACCGAAGTAACCCAGTTCCGGCTGTTCAAACTCGTACCGTTTTACTTTGGATAACGTCGAGCCATCACTGAAGACTTCTTCAACGCTTGCTGTGGTATAACCTTCTCCATTCACGGTATAAGTTGCTTGTGATTTGTATTCCGGAATATCGTCATCATTGCTATCACGTATTGCAACGTAACCGATTTGGTATCCGTTTTTGTCATACTCATTCGTTTGAACGAATTGAAATTCGATCACATTGTCACTGTCAAAAGTTTGGTTTGAGAGGGACAGAATTTGACCGTCGTCAGTGTACGTCTTGGTATCGAGATCATACTCCTCAAAAATACCGTCGGCGTCTTCATCTAACTCTTCGCGTTTTTCAGTTACCCGCCCTTCCGCATCGTACGTGTAGGTCGTCGTGATAATTCGATCGGTCACACTGTCGTCATTGTCGTCAACGGTTTCAATGACGGATGCGTATGAACCGTCTTCGTTGTACTCGTAAGTCGAGATATGCCAATCACCATTGGAATAAACGGTTTTAACTTTTAATCGACCCTGATCATCGTACTCATAAGCTTCGGTAAAACTGGAGTCGTTTACACCATCAGCATTGAAATCGTAAAACGACAAATAGGAAACCAATTGACCGTGCGAGTTGAACTCATACTCGTAACCTCGATCGAATGTCACTTCCCCACTGCTGTTGTACCGAGGATAGCGTTTTTCGGTCAACAACCCTTGGGTATTGGTTTCATAAATGACAGCATCGTTTAAAACGCTTTGACCATCGTGAACAGATGCTAGTTCTTTATGGCCTTCAGGTGAATAGCTGTATGTTGTTAGACCATCCAATGCGCCGTCATAATCACTATCCTTAGAATAAGTTTCGTCGGTAAACGTCACCATGGTTTGCTCAGCGATGTCATAGAGATAACTAAGCGAAATGATTGGAGTGACCGCACGGTTTATTTCCAACTCATTGGCCAATGCAATAAGCGTTTCTTCATAAAACTCAAAAGGTGGTAAAGACAAATCAATAACCGTGGATACACTGCCTATTGCTGAAAATGCCGTTAAGTCAAACCCGTTTTCTGCGTTGCTATCGGCATCCAAATTTGCTAACAGCTGAATCAGGTTGGCAAATTTTTGAAATTCAACAAAGTCGCTGTCGTTAAAAAAGGCGTCACCGAAATCCGATTCTGTATTGGGGTAATCACTGACAAAGTCAGCCAACTCCGTTGGCAATTCGCCAGGGAATTCAAACAGATCGACTCCTAAGGTTTTCACAACAACGGTTTCGCCTTCTACATAGTCGAATGCTCCGTTCTCAAGGGTGCCGGTTTGCGTCTGCGTGACGAAAGTCAGTCCGGTTACATTAAGCGCGTCGAATTGGCCAGTAAGAACAACTGGGTCAATGGGTTGAGTCGCGTCAGCTCCATCATCGTCTACGATTTCTGGCGTATCTTCTGATGGATGTGGCGAACAGCTGGTCAGCAACAATGGCAGTGCTAACAGTAACAATAATGATCGTTTCATGATTAATCACCTGAGTGGGTTGCGTTGTTTTTAAAAAATGCCGTTTGTATTACGGTACTGCCCACCTGTCATCAGGCTGTATATACGCATCGTGAAGCTGATGCCTTCAACGGCGTCCCAGTGCTCAACTAAATGGCCATCAGCTACACGCCAGGTATCAATGATGTTCATCCCCTGCTTTTCATCACCGCGGTGTTTTGCTTTCAAGGTCGCGTGTGAATGCAAGATCACATGATCCCCATCGACGAATACGTTTTTCACGTCATAGCTAAACTCTGGAGAGTTCTTAACTAGGTTACCCACCGTTTTAATCACGCCTTCAATCCCATCCGGAATGGTTCGATTGTGTTGCTTATAGGGCTGCCCTTTCTGGCGTGCGCGAATAGCCTCAAAGTTGTGGTCGTTCATGATGAGCTGAACAAACTCAACGACGCGTTTCGCATTGTCACGATCCGCATCTTGCCAGTGAGCTTTGGCCAATTTGGTGAAATCAATAATTGGGGCTGTCATAGGATTCTCCGACAAGTTTCAAAATTAACTTTCGAAATGCAAGTTAATATATTTGCTTGCAAAGTGCAAGTTAAATAAGATTATCTCTGAGATGAATCGAGGAAAGCACAGATGAAACGGCGTTCAGATTGCCCAATATCAAATGTTTTAGGGCACGTTGGCGATAAATGGAGCCTGCTGATCCTGCGGGATATGATGTTTTTTGAAAAAAAAACCTATTCAGAATTACAGAACTCGGATGAAAAAATGGCGACGAACATTCTGTCGAGTCGCTTAGAACGATTGGAAAAGAGCGGTTTGATTACAAAGCAAACCGACGCGAACGACAAACGACGCAAGGTTTACAAGTTAACGCAGGCGGGTATTGATATGCTGCCAATTCTGTTGGAAATGATTGCTTGGAGCTCTAAGTACAGGCCTGAAACTAATACCTACCCTGAGTTTTATGAAGCGATTCAAATTAACCGAGACAGGCTGATAAAGGATCTCAGCGCGGAGCTTCAAGCTAGCTTTACCTAAAGATAAAAGCGGCTACCACAACCGCTTTGTTCAGGAGGTTTCCCGCTTGCTGATAACATTGAGAAATTTGAAAACTACTTACTGGGCTTCCACCGGAATCATCTCAAATACCTCTTCTTTGCGGATACGCCGAATAATCAGTTCATTATACTAGGTTAGGTACAGCCGCCGGCAAAGTGGCACGTAATTGCGCAGCAATTTGAGTGCTGCTGCTTGTTAGGCGATTTTTCTTTACATGTATAGGGCACTTGTACCCTTAACTGCACTGTTAACACGCTTAGAAAAGCCATCATAGAAAAATGGTATGTTATCTGCGCCATCACCAGCCAAGCGCCCCTTAACTTTAAAGAAAGTCATGATTGCAATTTTGTAATCTGGCTCTCCAACAACTAATACAGGCTGATTTTTTTCGTCACTCCAGTAGAAATTGCCGCCGTGTTCTTTATACCCAACATATAATATGTAAGATCCCATCAACTGCGAAAGTGATTCAACTTGATCTGATGGAAGCTCATTATAGAATTCTGAGGCTTCTGCTAACATCTCTTCAATGATTGAAAGGCTCTCCGGACTGTAGTTCAGTTTTCCTCCTGCCCGTTCCTGAAATTGGATTACCGCAAGATCCGCTTTCTCTTTTATTTGAAGGCCTAAATCATCCATAGCTAAAGCTCCTGAGGATGTAAAAATAATGACGGTTAAGAATAATGCTCGATATAGTCATGATTAATCCTGACTTAAAAACAAACAACCAGTCGACAAATTTAACAACCCGTTAGTAGACTTGTTACAGACACTTTATAGCTTATAAAAGACAACTGAATTACCTGCTGAAAATCTGTTCTAGTTTTACTTAGAGTAGATTTTCATAAGTCGTTTTTGATCTCACCGATAACCTATCTAACTTAATTACATCTCTTGTAAACACAGACGACCATATGACATAGTCATACTGGTTATTTTTTGCATAATATCAATTGATTTTACTGTCGAAGTAATTAACACCTATATAAATACCACTAATAATTTACTGATGAAGCGCATGTTTTTAACCAGTAATTAACGGAAATTTTCTATTTTTCGGTACATCTGTCTCTAAATTACAGCCTTTTTAGCTTAATTAGCCAATTGTCACAAAAAAAGTGTGAACCTGGCCTCATTCCTGCTAACTCTAATAACTTACAACCAATTAATAGGATTTTATAAAGATGAAAAAGGGATTACTCATACTGATATCCGCTTTATTCTCAATGAACGTATTGGCAGGCCCAATCGTTGTAGATTTCGAAGGCTATGTCCTTCATCTTGAGAAAGAAGATCAGAAGCATGAATTTGCTCAAAACGTGGATATAGCTGCAGGGGACAGTGTTTCTTTAAGCTTAGAGTTTAATGAATACACCGACTATACCCAACAGTATACCAATCTGCAGATTGGCTACTCTATTGATATCGCTGGTTATACTTGGGAAGACACAGGTACTTACTTCCTATCTCAAAACGAGACTGGCCCTGATGCAGTAGACGTATTCTTTGCTTTTGGTAGCCCACAAACAGATACTACAGATACTCAGCTAGGATACTTCACCAGCGTATTAAACGTGAATGATATTGATTCAATGTTGACCGGTGGAGATTTCGACCTGTTCTCAAGCCTGGGAACCATGATCTTCGGTATCGATAATGATGACTTTGGTGCGAAAATACAGTTTGAAGCCCCAATCGCTGTTGTTGATGTTCCTGAGCCAGGAACTCTTGCTCTTTTGTCTTTCGGACTAATTAGCCTGGTAGCTAGCCGTCGTCGTAAGTCTTCATAAACTTAACTATCTTATCTAAATCAAGCGAAGCTTTATGCTTCGCTTTTTTTTGCATATTATTTCGTTCCATAATGCATTTAGCGAGTCCAGGCCCAACGAGCCGAGGCAAACTAAACTTGTTAAGCTGGCGCAAACACCACTTAACAACAGTTTTACCTTTTTTAAAAACTACCGACCAAGTGGCTTACTCACCAATTAGACGATACCAATTTACTGTCTAGCTTGTTGCCCACTGGGTTATCGAGTAAGCCCCAAGCACATGCTGTGAAAACTAGCACGCACTGTACGTTTTTGTAGAAAGCTCAATTCCCGAATAACTACTTACACTTGTGATTACCCCGAATGACACTCTGCTCAACCACGCCTTAACGCCTAAATATGAGGCGCATTGTTTTTAGGCGCGAAGCGCCGTTAATGCGTCCTGCGGCAAAGCTGCGAACATGATTTTATTGTTAGAGCGAATGTTAAACTAGCACGAAAATTAGCAGCGCAAGTACAGCAATTGCTACAGTTAAAAAACGCCAAATCATTACATTAGACTTATACGCTGGGGGATTCCCAGCCTTAATAGACCAGTTAAATTTATCCTGCCCTGAATATTGCAATATTTCTTCTGGTGTTAGCGTATAGAGTCTACTGTCTTTACCCTTCTTTAAAGCATCAATTTCAAGTTCAAGTTTCTCATTTTGAAGTCTAAGGTTCTTTACATTTCTTAGTTGTATTGCAAATCCTACTACTCCACTAATAGGAGCAGAAGCAGCTAGAATGAGTAACCAAATTACATCGATTTCCATGAGATTAGCTCTAACGCCGCTACTCAGCGGCACATTGTTTTTAGGCGCGAAGCGCCTTTAATGTGTCCAGCAAAACGCAGTTTTGCGAGGCTGGAGTGCTTTGTTATATGCTCACTCAATGAAATGAGGAACACGGGTTTTAAGTATGCTAACCAACTCAGGGTCCATATATTCATAGTTATCTGGAATACCAAGGCATATGACCTTTTGCTCTTTTAGGCAACTTCTAAACTTCTTTTTTAACTTAGACTTGTGAGTTTGCTCCATTACAAAAATAATATCAGCCCACTCAACATCATCAGAACCTAAAGGTATTTCAGCATCATTGTTTAAACCAGCAGACCTCACGTCGATGCCATCATAGCCTGAAAATACAGACTCTCCAGTAGGTGACCTGAGTTTGTTTTGGCTGCATACGAATAGTACTTTCTTCACGACATTCCTGGCATATAACGAGACTGTAGAAAAACCCGCCTAAAAGCACTCAGCAAGTGTTTAACATTCTTCTCAATTTGTTTCCAACTAGACTGCCAGATTATCGGTTTTCTT
>JANQHX010000043.1 GCA_028282465.1 Gynuella sp. | reverse complement strand
GATTTGGGGGCATTTAAGGGGCAGACTGAATCCATTAGCGCCAATACCTCTCTACCCCAGGTACGAGTGATTACCAGCCGTCGATTTCATGTATCCGGTGAGTGGTTCACCAATCTTGAAGCAAAGGATTACGAATTGATCAACCACCCATGCGGTAGTGCTTTAAAGTTTTGCCGTATCGCTGAAGGGTTGGCTGACGTTTACCCGAGAATAGGGCCAACTAGCGAGTGGGACACGGCAGCTGGTCAAGGCATTATAGAAGGAGCGGGTGGCGCTTTGCTGAATTCAGAATCCAAGCCATTAAGCTACAACAAAGAAAACCTACTCAATCCAAGCTTTTATGCGGCCAGCTCAACTGAATTGGTAGAAATAATGGTAGGCCTCAATTCGCCTAAAGCCTAAATAAGTTACTTGGCTAGTTAGGGCCTGTTAACAGGCCTTAGTAATCCGCATAAGATTGACCCACGTTTAGACCCATGTCCCACAGGGTTTCGCGCATGTTTTCTAGATCGTAATTTCCCAATCCGGTGTAAGAGAAAATGTCATCTTTAATGGCATCCCATTCATAGTCTCGCTGTTGCTTGCCTAAAGACTTGTAGTTGCCGCATAAATGTTCAGCAATTTTCAGAATGGCCAAAGCGGTGGTTTTTTCTGTGTGCTGCGACCTTTTTAGAATTTTTTGCGCACTATGGTGATCGGCGATGACTTCACACAACAATTTAGGGAGTTTCCAGGCTTTTGCTGCGTAGTAGCCTACGACAGCATGATTGGTATGGAAGGCCTCGTTTTCAGCATCAATGACTCTATCGTATTCCGCGGTATAAGACCGCTCAACCACATCAAAATAGTTGTCAAACTGAGCATGCATTAACGGAATGCCTACGTTATGAAATAGCCCCAGGCTGTAGGCTTCATCCGGATTAGAGAAGCCGATTTGCCGTGCTATTGATGCACTGACTAAAGCAATGTCCATAGCAGTGTCCCAAAACCTATTCAGTTCTGTGATGGCTTCGTCTGAGAGTTCACCTTTAATGGTTAGGCCATTGACGATATTAATGATGGATTTGTAACCCAGCAGCATCACTCCCTGTTTAATAGAAGAGATGGTGTTAGTGAATCCAAACATAGGTGAATTCACGATCTTCAGAATGGTTCCGGATAAACCGACATCCTGACAAATCAGGTTAGCAATGCGTTCGAGATCGGGGTCAGGATGAAATTGCTCCATTTGCAGATCCACCATAATTTGTGGTTGCGGCGGGATGGTGATCCCTTGAAGTATTTTATCAACCTGTTCCTTCGATAATTCCATAGGCGGACAACCTAGATAAATAAAATAATAATCAGTGGCTGAGTTAGTGCCGGTTCTTATTTGAGTGTAGACTTCGCAGCCTTTTTTTCACGGACAACTTTTTATGAATTTTCCTGAACTTCGTTTAAAGCCCAGAGCAGATAAGCGATTGAAACTTGGCCATATGTGGGTTTACTCCAATGAGATCAGCTCAAATTTGAAGGATTTCGAACCCGGGGTACTTGCTACGCTGACTGCAGATTCAGGAAAGCCCATAGGCACCGTAATGGTAAATCCCCACCACTTAATCTGTGCTCGTTTGTTTAGTCGAAAGCCAAACCAACCATTAAGTCATGGATTTTTAAGTCGTCGAATTGAATCAGCTCTAGGTTTGCGCGAACAAGTGTTTAAAAAACCTTTTTATCGCTTGATTTACGGAGACAGCGATGGTCTGCCTGGCTTGGTCGTGGATAGGTTTGGCAGCATTCTAGTGGTGCAAATTTCAAGTGCCGGGATGGAACTGGCAATAGCTGAGCTGTTATCCGCTTTGGATTCTGTGGTTAAGCCCGAATGCATTGTATTGAAAAATGATGGCAAGCTAAGGGACTCAGAAGGTCTTGAAAGTTATGTTCGAATAGAAAAAGGTCAGTTAACAGAGACTGGACTGGTTGAGTTAGAAGAGAATCAAACAAGATTTCTTGCACCAGTTATTGATGGTCAAAAAACAGGTTGGTTCTATGACCATAGGTTCAATCGTCAGCGAGTACAGCACTACGCTAAAGGAAAAAGGGTATTGGATGTGTGCTCGTATATCGGGGGGTGGGGAGTTCAAGCTGCTAATGCTGGGGCCAGTCACGTTGTTTGCTTGGACGCATCTAAATTTGCATTGGATTTGGTAAACAAAAATGCTCAACTCAATGATGTTGCGCAAAAGGTATCTGGTATTGAAGGTGATGCCTTTAAAGAAATGAAAAATTTGAGAGAAGCCGGTGAAAAATTCGACATGGTTATCCTTGACCCGCCAGCATTTATTCCCCGTCGAAAAGATCATAAAGAAGGAAAACAAGCTTACAGTAGACTGAATCAATTGGCCTTAAGGCTAATGGCTCCAGAAGGTATCCTGGTTAGTGCTTCATGTTCTATGCATCTCACCCAAGAAGATCTTACTGATGTCGTTAGGGGGGCTGGTCGACAAATTGACCGACAAGTACAGTTGCTGGAATTGGGTCATCAGGCACCAGACCACCCCGTCCATCCAGCTATACCCGAAACCCGTTACATTAAGTCTTTGATTGCAAGAGTTAAGTCAACGGAGTTTTAAAAAAGGATGATCGTTAGATTTAAGTCTTTAGTGACCTGTACTAATTGCGATATCAGAATCGCAAGGTCTCTTTTTGCAGTGGCATAAAGTTCTGCACTTTCAGGTTGACTTAGGCTTGGAAAATCAGAGGGTAATTTATCGACAGAGTTTGAAAGCGTGCCAAAGCTATTTGCAATTACTTTTGCGCTGTCGGGATTTTGAAGAGAAATAAACTCAACAATAGATTGGCTATTTTTACCATTCCCAAGCAAGAATTTACCAATTTCAAATAACTGGGACTGTATACCCTGTTTAGTAGTTCCACTAAATGCAGATTCGTCGGCGTCTTGTACATTTTCAGTATCTAATGGCTCAAAATACTTTATCAACAACTGGTCAGATAAGGCTTGATAAACAGCAGAAAGTAAATAACTGGCTTGTGCACCCGGCGGGGTGTTGTTCAGGGTTGTAGTGGCCAGAGAATCATCATTATTCCAACGATCAGCCAAGGCCTCTGTTTCAGCAATAATTAAAGCAGTCAGTAAGGAAATATAAGCACGGCGTCTATTGTTGCTGTTTAGTTCAATACCCTGTTCATTGGTTTCACTTGACTGCTCTTCAAAATCTAAGACAGGTCTGTTGCCGTCAGCGCCCCAAAGTAAAAATTCTAAACTGTGGAAGCCAATGGCAACATCATAAATACCTGTCATCTGATGTTGATTAGTAAGGGCTTCAATACTAATAGGTACAGTAACGTCATTCACTATACCTGTGTATGGATAATCAGGAAGATAGTCAACATAGCCACCTTCAATAGGCCAAGCATCTAAACGCAAGATTCTTTTATTTAAATCTTTCTGTTCCTGTCTTGAGAAAGCCAGTGCGTGGTAAAGGTTACAACTGATAAACGCTTGGTGGGCGCTGATCCATCTGCTTTGCAGTTCAGTTAATCTGTCGCTTCTGGGATTGCTTAAAAAAAGCTCGCTGTTCGCTTCTAATTCTCTAGCTGCCAGTACGGCTCGTTGATAACAGTTTTTTGCTAGGGTTAACCAACGGAGTTTAAGATCAGAAACATCCAGCCCAGGTAATGGATCAGCTTCAGGAAGAATTGGTGGTGCTTCGGGCTCGACTTGTTCTGGCTTTTCGCAAGCCGCAATCGAAAGGCCTAATACTAAAACTAGAAAATATCGCACAAAGACTTCGAATGAACACTTTGAAAAAAATACAGCTGGATGGTTTTTCAAAATAAAAAACGCCCGGTAAAGGTTTAATCTCTAAGGCTGATAATAGACCAATCTTTTTCTTCAGCATAGCTGCGCAACTTTTCATCTGGATCAACCGCGACAGGGTTCTCTACTTCGCATAGTAGTGGTAAATCATTGTGGGAATCTGAATAAAACCAAGCACCTTCCATAGATTGATTGTTGTGCCCTAACCACTCTTCAAGACGCACTACTTTTCCGTCTTGAAAACTAGGCACACCGATCACTTCACCGGTATAAACACCATTAATTTTCTCTGCTTGAGTGGCTATTAAATCATCCACTTCTAACCGGCTAGCAATGGGGCCAGTCACAAAATCATTAGTTGCTGTAATGATCAGCAGATAGTCGCCTTGTTCCCTATGCTTATTTAGTAAGTTTAGGCCCTTAGGTAACACTATTTTTTCGATAGCGGTTTCCATAAACTTTTGGTGCCATGAATTCACAAGCTCTTGAGGCTTATCTTTAATGAAAGACAACACAAATTGTTGATACGCAAAAATATCTAAGTTGCCGTCAACATATTGAGCGTAGAACTCATCGTTTTTCTGCTTCATGAGGCTTGCGTCAACAATGCCTTCTGCAATTAGAAACTCCCCCCAAGCGTGATCACTGTCACCACCCAGCAGGGTGTTATCTAAATCGAAGATGGCAAGTGCCATAAAAATACCTCAAAAATTAGTGTTTTGGTGCTGAAAAGCGCCAAAGGTTAGGCAGTTTGACAAGTTTCATCAAGGGTTGGTTGTCGATTTTCCATGCATATGGAAGAATGGTTAAGTATCGAAAGTTAAGATTTGCGTTAACTAAATGATTAAAAGCTTTATCTGCTGAGAGATTGGGCTCAGTGTTTGACTCAAATACTGGTTCGTCAGCGCTAAAGGCACGAAAATAACAATAACTAACACAGGCTAGAATTACGGGGATCCTGTTTAATGATTGATTCGGAAGGCTTCAGACCTAATGTCGGCATCATTCTGGCGAATGATAACGGCCAGGTATTGTGGGCTCGCAGAATTGGACAGGACGCGTGGCAGTTTCCTCAAGGCGGAATAAGGGGGCATGAAACCCCTATGGCTGCAATGTACAGGGAACTGAAGGAAGAAGTTGGGTTAAACCCTGATGACGTTGAAGTCATTGCTTGTACTCGGGGTTGGCTGAAATATCGGCTTCCAAAACGCATGATTCGACACAACAGCTTACCCGTCTGCATTGGTCAGAAGCAGAAGTGGTTTTTGCTCAGAATGTTGGGTCAAGACAACCAAGTAGACCTAAAACAATGTGAGTCGCCGGAATTCGACGGCTGGCAATGGGTCAGTTTTTGGTTTCCGCTGGCGAATGTGGTGTCGTTCAAAAAGAATGTTTATCGAATGGCATTAACAGAGCTATCACCTCGACTGTCTAGAAAGCTTGTGGGCCTATAGGGAATGAACAGCTATGTTGAATCTACTGAGGCATATTGCCCAGGAAGTAAACAATAACGCCAATATCAAAGATACTTTGAATCTTGTGGTTCGGTTAATCAGCGATAGCGTATCAGCCCCTGTTTGCTCCATATTTATTTGGGACAAAGAAAGCAGACGTTTTGTACTTACCTCCAATGTTGGTTTTCCCGAAGATAAGATCGGTGTTTTATCCCTAAGTGGCAACGAGGGAATCATATCTTTAGTTGGAAAACGAGAAGAGCCGATCAATCTCTCGGATGCTCGATCACACCCAGCGTTTCACCAAGTTGCAGACCTTGGAGAAGATCATCTTCACGGTTTGTTAGCCGTTCCCATTATGCACCAGAAAAAACTGCTAGGCGTTCTGGTTGCGCAGCGTATCGAAAAACAATCGTTTGACGAGGCCCACGAAGCCTTTTTAGTGACTGTATCTGCTCAGTTGGCGTCCGCCATTGCCCATGCTGAAGCATCAGGTTTTGTTTCCGGCAATGAACTAATTGCGCGACATAAAAATGCTCGCTTTGAAGGCATTGCAGGCGCCTCGGGAGTGGCTATTGGCCAAGCTGTTATAGTCGGACCATCTTCCAATTTAGAAGCAGTTCCAGAGCGGCGTGCTGGTAATGTTGAAAAAGAAGTCAGTAAGTTTGAGAACGCACTAGAGTCTGTCAGGAAAGATATTCGTAGAGCAGGTGACAAATTAACCACGGATCTAAGGCCGGAAGAGAAAGCGCTCTTTGATGTTTATTTAGGCATGCTCGATGACGAAGCCCTTGGCTCTGAGGTGATTGCGGAAATACGAGCAGACAATTGGGCACAAGGTGCCTTAGCCAGTGTTATTTTCAAATACACTAGCCATTTTAATCGCATGGAAGATGTGTATCTTCGGGAGCGCGCCGCCGACATTAGAGATCTAGGTCGTCGAATTCTTTCTTATTTGCAAGAAAACAATTATTGCCGCGTTAGCTTCCCCGACAAAGCCATCGTGGTAGGGGAAGAGCTGACACCTGCAATTCTTGCAGAAGTGCCTGAAGATAAAATTGCCGCCATTGTTTCAGTGATGGGCTCTTCCAATTCACACATAGCAATTTTAGCCCGCGCCATGGGAATTCCAACGGTCATGGGTTTAGTAGACATGCCGTACCGTAAGATGGATTCGCAGCAACTGGTAGTGGACGGATATCGAGGTCATGTCTACTGCAATCTTACGCCTGATAAACTCCAGCATTTCGAAGGTATTGTTCGGGAAGAGGCCGAATTGGTCAAAGGCTTAGAGGCTGTAAAAAAACTTCCGTGCATTACAAAAGATGGGCAGAGAATGAAGCTGCTAGTGAACACGGGTTTAATGACTGATGTTGTTCGCTCTCTAGATAGAGGTGCTGAGGGTGTGGGTTTATATCGTACTGAAGTACCTTTTATGATGCGTGAACGCTTTCCAACAGAAAATGAACAAACAGAGATCTATCGCCAACAATTGAAAGCCTATGCCCCCGCGCCTGTTGTGATGAGAACTCTCGATGTGGGGGGAGATAAACCGTTAAGCTATTTTCCAATTGATGAAGAAAATCCTTTTCTTGGCTGGCGTGGGATAAGAGTGACTCTCGACCACCCTGAAATCTTTTTAGTGCAAGTAAGGGCTATGTTAAAAGCCAGTGAGGGCTTCGATAATCTTGAAATTATGTTGCCCATGGTTTCTACAGTGAGTGAATTAGAAGAAGCCATGCATTTGATTTATCGAGCAGTGCATGAAGTGCAGGAAGAAGGTTTGGATGTTGTCATGCCTCGAATGGGGATTATGATTGAAGTACCTGCCAATATTTACCAAATAAAAGAGTTAGCCAGTCGTGTCGATTTTGTCTCCGTTGGCAGTAATGATTTAACACAATACCTATTAGCCGTAGATCGAAATAACCCAAGAGTTGCTGGTTTGTATTCCAGTTTCCATCCCGCTGTATTAATTGCACTAAAAGAAATTGTCACTCAGGCCAATGCTGCTGGCGCTCAAGTGAGTATTTGTGGTGAGTTGGCAGGAGACCCGTTAGGCGCAGTATTGCTTGGTGCTATGGGTTACAGAAACCTTTCAATGAATTCTTCGAGCCTATTAAAAGTTAAAGCGGTAATGAGAGAAGTAGATTTGACCTGGGCAAGGGGTTTACTAGAAAAGATCCTTACCTTTGACAGCCCTTTAGTGATTCGCAGTACTTTGGAATTGGCTCTTCAAAAACAAGGCATTGCATTGTCTAGGCTTGGTATTTCAAAGCACCCTATCCATAACTGATTCATTCAAAATTTTTGTCTAATGGCTTTCGTTCGATAGACAATTCTCAAGAGCCACTTTTAAAGTTTCAAATTCAATTGGTTTGGTTAGGTAGTTATCCATGCCCAGTTCCAATGCTCTATTTTTTTGTTCAGGCAAGGCATGAGCACTCAGGCCAATAATTGTTATGGGTTTATTGATTTCATTTTCCAAAGCCCTAATGGTTCGGGTCGCTTGATATCCATCCACTATCGGCATCTCGCAGTCCATTAAAATTACATCAAATTTGCTGTTTTGATACCAATTAATCGCTTCTTGCCCGTTACCACAGAAAACAGGTGTTACATTCATTTTTTTCAGTAGACCTTTTACGACCATTTGATTCACGTGATTATCTTCTGCAATTAATATATGTAACTTTGACAGGTCGGGAAGTATGGATTTTTCTTCACTTGTCTGAATAGTTTGATGTGTATGAAAAAGTACTTTCTTAATTTCAGATGAAAATGACAATGGTGTCACCGGCATATCTATGTAGCGAACATGTTCTTCATTGTGCCTAGCTGAATCTTTTGTTGCCCAAGATATAATGATGAGTGGTATTGGCTTATTGGTTTTTTTTGAAAGGCATGAAAGCAACGTTTTAGTATTGAATTCATCTTCACACACCAAGCAATCATAGGCGTTCAGTTGAATTGAGCTTAAGGCTTGATCCATTCTATGTACAATGGTTGAAGTAAAACCCGATTTTTCTGCTGTTGCCGATAGTATTTCAGGTAATCTCGAGTTTTGGCAGATAAATAGGATTTCTCCATTCTCAATGTCTGCAGCTTCCAAGTTATTAACTTGTTCTAGATACTCAAAGTTCGCATCAAATATAAATGTTGAGCCTTCTCCCAGCTCACTGTTAACTTTTATGCTGCCTCCCATTAATCCAACAAGCCTATGACAAATTGCCAGCCCTAGCCCAGTACCCCCATGGGTTCGAGTGGTTGAAGTGTCAGCTTGGGTGAAAGCATTGAATAGTTTTTGCTGGCTTTCTTTTGCAATCCCTTGTCCGGTATCGCTGATTTCAAATTGCAAATGGGTTTGATTCGATTCGAGGCCCGTTTGGGATACTTCAACTAGAATTTGACCTTCATCTGTAAATTTAAATGCATTGCTAAGAAAGTTCATCAATACCTGCGACAACCGAGTCGGATCACCTAGCAATTTTAGGGGAACATCTGGGTTGATATAATAGGTAAATACTATCTTTTTGCTGGTTGCTTGTTGGGTGAAAAGAGAAATACATTCACTGAGTAAGCTTTCTAAATCAAACTCAATAACTTCTAAGTCAAGCTTTCCTGCTTCAATTTTTGAGAAGTCTAATATATCGTTAATAATGGTGGTTAAGGCATTGCCTGAAACTTCAATAGTTTTGAGATAATGTTTTTGTTCATCATTTAATTTAGTATCTTGAAGAAGGTTTACCATGCCTAATATGCCATTCATGGGGGTTCTTATTTCATGACTCATATTGGCTAAAAACTGGGATTTATACTGATTGGTTTTTTCCAGCTCCTTCATGGTGTTTTCTAAATCCTGAGTCCTGTTGCTAACTTCTGCTTCAAGATCTAATTGGTGTCTTTTTACTTGTACGCTCTTGGCAACCAGTTCTCTGTTCAGACTAATGTAGCTGCGGAACAGTTCACCAATTTCATCACCTCGGCGTGAAATGTAATTTGTTTTACTGCGTACTTCATCAGATGGTGTGCTGTCTGGGTCAACTTTTTTAAGAATGTCGGCTAACACTGCAACAGGGTTTGCGATAAATTTGAGTATTAGAAAATAAAAAACTACAGATACCGCTGTTACTTGAATGAGAGTTAATATAGCGGTAGAAAGCATTTCCCAACTAAGCTCATTAAAAATAACTCTGCCGTTGCTGTAGGTCTGAACATAGCCAACTTTAAATTCTTTCCCTTGAATTCTATGGAAAATATCAAACTGATATTCAACATGCTTTTTTAGTGCTTCATCAGATACATCTCTGATTTCAATTTCTGAGTAAACATTATTAAAGCGTTCGTTGCTTCTGTACCTAACCTTTTCAGGTACATCCCCTGAGGTAACAAGCTCTTCATTTAAATCGTTAAATAACCGCGCACCGCTAATATATTTATTATTTTCTAATGCAGATATTGAGCTGCTAAAACCGGCCTCTTCAAAGTTCCACATTTGCAAAGCTAAAATTGGTCCTAAGGTGTTGATTGAATAGAGAATATCAGACTCTATGGATTGCTTGGTTCTTTCATAGTCTATGGTGAGCTGCAAACCAGCCATAAGAGTTGATACTACTAAACTAATACTGAATAACATCCAGATTAATTTTTGGGAAAGCCTGGCCCGTTTAATAGGTTGGTCAGGTGTTGGAGTCTGATTCATTCAACTATTGTTATTGCGCACATAGCACTAGTTTAGATCAGATTGCCGGGCACTGAATACAGTTAAATATGCAGTATGTAGATGGGTTAAAAAAAAGGCTGCAAGCAGCCTTTTGATTGAATGATTATTTAGCAGCTCTGGATGCGCGCTTACGATCACTTTCAGTTAAAAGTTTTTTGCGAAGACGAATGCTTTCAGGAGTCACTTCTACCAGCTCATCATCTTCAATGTATTCTAAAGCTTGCTCAAGAGTCATTTTAACCGGAGGGGTAAGTAAAATGTTTTCATCAGAGCCCGAAGCCCTAACGTTGGTTAATTGTTTAGCCTTAGTGGGGTTAACGACTAAGTCGTTATCTCTATTGTGCTGACCAACAATCATACCTTCGTACACTTCAATATTAGGGTCAATAAACAAACGACCACGATCCTGCAGAGTGAACAATGAATAGCCCAGTGTTTTGCCGCTGACCATGCTTACCAACACACCATTTATGCGGCCTGCATCGTCCATTTTAGTTTCAGGTCCATAGTGATCAAAAACATTGGTCAAAATGCCCGAACCAGAAGTCATGGTGAGAAATTGATTTCTAAAACCGATTAGACCTCGAGCTGGCATCACAAATTCCATGCGAACGCGACCCTTTCCATCTGGAACCATGTTTTGTAAATCGGCTCGGCGTCTGCCCATTTCTTCCATTAGTGATCCCTGATGTTGCTCTTCAACATCCGCCACCACAAACTCGTAGGGTTCTTCGACTTTACCATCGACTTCCCGTGTTACCACTTCTGGTCGACTAATTCCTAACTCAAAACCTTCGCGACGCATGGTTTCAATTAATACCGATAAATGCAGCTCACCTCGACCCGATACTTTGAACTTATCTGGAGAGTCACCTTGCTCAACTCGCAGCGCCACGTTATGAATGAGCTCTCTATCTAAGCGGTCTTTAATGTTGCGCGAGGTAACGAACTTACCTTCTTTACCCGCGAATGGAGAGTCATTCACTTGGAACGTCATGCTTACAGTCGGCTCATCAACAGTGAGAGGTTCAAGAGCTTCCACTGTGTTGGGGTCACATAGGGTGTCAGAAATATTAAGCGCTTCAATACCAGTGACGCAGACAATGTCACCAGCTTGGGCTTCAGGCACTTCTTGGCGTTCTAAACCGTGGTAACCCATAACCTGTAAAACCTTGCCTTTTCTGGTGTTACCATCTTTATCCGCTACCACAACTTGGCTGTTAGTGCTTAGCTTGCCCCGAGTGATTCTTCCTACACCAATAACTCCGACAAAACTGTTGTAATCCAGGGCCGACACCTGCATCTGCAAGGGGCCGTCCACATCAACTTTAGGGGCCTCTACTTGCTTTACAATCATCTCAAAAAGAGGGGTCATATCCTCTGACATATTGTCAGGATCATCTCCAGCAATGCCGTTCAAAGCTGAGGCGTAGACGATAGGGAAATCTAATTGCTCTTCGGTAGCCCCTAGGTTGTCAAACAAATCAAACACCTGATCTATCACCCAATCTGGACGGGCACCAGGGCGGTCAATCTTGTTTACCACAACAATTGGATTCAGGCCTTTTTCGAAAGCTTTTTGAGTAACAAAGCGGGTCTGAGGCATTGGCCCGTCCTGCGCATCCACTAACAGCAGAACGGAATCCACCATAGACAGAACCCGTTCGACTTCGCCGCCAAAATCGGCGTGTCCAGGGGTATCCACAATATTGATGCGGTAGTCGTTCCAGGTGATGGCGGTATTTTTAGCCAAAATAGTAATGCCGCGTTCTTTTTCCTGATCATTGGAATCCATGATGCGCTCTGCATCCTGATCCTTGCGGCCCAGCGTGCCGGACTGCTGAAGCAGTTTGTCAACTAGAGTGGTCTTGCCATGGTCTACGTGGGCGATAATGGCAATATTACGAAGATTCTCAATCACAGGAATGCACCAGATTCGTCTATAAATTTGAAGGGCGCGGATTATACCTGAAGGGTGTGTTAAAGATAGAGGTGGCTGTTTACTTGAAATGGGCCAGAAGGTGGCTGCCCCAGCATGGCTGGGGCAAGAAGCTTATAAACACAGATTATTTAGAATTTCAGCTGGAGTTACGCTAGTTTTTTCCCAAATATCTAGAACCTGATCATTCGAGACGTAATACAAGGCAGATGAGTTTTCAAAAATCTCTACACTTATACTACCGGTTTCAATTTGGTAAGTATTACCCCCAAGGCTGGTTAGTTGATAGTCATAGTCTTCTTCGTAACAGTCTTCCGGAAATGATGAGAAATCATCATTTTCGTAATCATATTCTGTGACGAAACCAGTGTTATCGATAATTGCGTACCAAACATCCGTTCCTTCAACTTCGTCATATTCGAATCGATAAGCACCGGCAAGGTCTGCAAATGAGTTAACTGGAGCCGCATCATTAGGTAAACCAATTCCTGGCCCGCCAGAACCGTCACCAGGGTCAACACCACCTAACCCAATAATTTCGGCATCTGCCAGACCACAAGTGAGTGCTAGTGCTAATAAGCCTGCATCAGTTGGGTTTGCACTCACAAAAACATAAGCTGCTTCAATATTTGGATTAGTGCCGTTAAAGAAGCTAGTGGGTTCGCAGTAACCAGCCCAATTGCCTGGGCATGCCCCAGACACTAATGGATCAGTTGTTGGGTCATCATCGTCAAGGTCAGAAATAGTCACAGAGCTATCCCCAGAGAATTGGACACATGATGCTCCGTCTGGGCTCAAGGTATGGCCAGTAGTGCCGGATGCGAAAGTGCTTGCGTTAAATTGTGCTTCGGGTGATTGGCCTCCGCCGCCGTTGTCTCCACCACCGGAATTACCGCCACCGCCTCCACCACCGCTACTTCCTCCACAAGCGGCTAAAACAACAGTAAGTAAAATGGTAGTTAAGATATTGATTCTATTCATAAACAGATTCCATTCTTATATTAGGTGAATTTGATTTAGTCTTTAGGTAAATGATTGTGGGCCAAATGATTGGGGGTAAAAAACCCACTTAATGTAATTGTTGTGATCTAGATAATGCCTTTACAGTGCGTCTGTTCTTGTTTTGAGTAATTAACCTGATTTCTACAAAAGCTATGAAAGTTCGAATAAATCTTTTTGGCTTAAAAATTTACCCTGGGATGCAGCATGGGCTTGAGAAAGGAATAATTCGGCGGTGGCTAACGCATCGGTATGGGCATTGTGCCCTGTGTAGTTTGGCAACCCGTATCTCTGTCTACAGGATGTTAACTGGAAGTCATCATGTCTGGATTCTATATGTCTTCTCAAAAATCGTTTTTGTTCAAAAGTAAGCGTATCGAAGACTGGATTGGTTAATTGACCGTTAAAGCAGTGTAACCAGGCTTTCATTAAAAACTTAAAATCCAGAGCCGCGTGGTGAAGGATAAGTGGTTTGTTCCATAAATCTCGTTTTAGCTCATTCATGATAGAATCTAATGAACGGCCTTTTGATAAATCGGCGTGAGTAATTCCATGAATCGAAATGTTGCTGCTGGGGTCATAAGGTCCATTCACAAACTCATGCTTAATCGTTTGTAAGTGAATCTTCCCCTGTTCTATCGTTACCCATCCAAAACTTAAAATCTCATCCCGTTTTGGATCTAGTCCGGTTAATTCTAGATCTAAAGCAATGTAGGTGTATTCAATCCAGTGTTTTGTTCTAGGTGTGGTGTTTTTGTTTCCGAAATTAAATGGCCAACACTTCATTAGACCATCACGCCCCTAGAGAATTTATAGACCAAGCCTTGCTGAGCTGCATGAATCATAGCGAACACACTTTTCAGTTGTTGACGGCGCAGACCGTTTAATTCAGACGGGTTCAAATAATTTGAAAACGTTTTATCGTTTTCTTGGGAGCTAAGTTGTGCTTCGAATCTAAGTTCTAGTAAAAACTCCAGGCCATAAACAAGGTTCTCGATATCCAGGTTTGATAACGAACCACGGCCCTCCAATTGCAATAATCTTTGCTTGCTACTAGATATAGTGATGCCTTCGGATAACGCATAGGTTCTGGCTATGTCGTGAATGATAGCTATTCCTGCGTGCTTCAAATCTAGTTGGTGTTTATGATCACCATGTCTGTCCACAACAAAGGTTTTAAAAAACCCCAGTGGCGTTTTATTTTGGGCCGCATTTCTTGATAGTGTTGCAATAAAGATCTGATTCGAAGGGCACCATTGCTTTAATCGATCCTTAATTGGTTTTACCAATAGTTGGTCGCCATGAACCATTCGTATATCAAAAAAAATACAGGCATTCAGTAGGGATTTCGGTGTTGGAGATTGAATCCAGCTCTCAAACTTTTTTTGCCAAGTTTTAACGCTCATACGATATTCTTGGTTGGTTGCCATGATCGAGCCTGGGCATAAAGGGAAACCACATTCTGCTAAACCATTGCATATAAAATTTGAAAACTGTTCAAAGTATTTGTTTTCTAACTCATTTAATTCATGTTCAAAGACTAAGCCATTATCCTGATCAGAGCCCAGGGATTGATCTTTTCTGGCTTGAGAGCCAAAACAGACCCATGCAAAGTTTGTAGGAGCAGGGCCAAGTTTTAATTCGGCAAGCTCTATCAGCTTCTTAGTAAAGCTGTCTGATAAAACTGATAAAACTTCCCCTATATCAAATGAACTCATGCCGGAGCGCATTAAGTTACGCGTAATCGATGGTAGTTTTCTTCCCAAAACCGATAGATCTGCAATTGTTTGCTGACGATAAATTTCAGAAACCAAGAGCAATGGGCTGTTTTGATGACTGTTCAGCAAGTTAGTGGCGGTAACCATTCCAACTGGTTTTTCTTGTTGGTTAACTATAGGTAAATGATGCACGTTGTAATGTGTCATCGTTAGATGAGCGTGCATCACCAGCGCCTGTTCATCTAAGGTGATTGGAGATTTAGTGGCTATTAATTCTATCGGTTTTTGAATATCTACAGTCTGTGACACTACTCTCGTTCTTAAATCTCTATCAGTAACTATGCCTTTGAGTTCATTGTTTTCAATAATAAGAATTGAACCGACCCTGTTGTCAGCCATCTTCTTGGCTGCTTCTTGTATGGTGCTATCCGGTGATATACAAATTAGGTTTCGAGACATGAGCTCCTGTATTGAAGCGTTCCAATGAACATCAGCTGAGGGATTTTTTTTATGACTAAGCATTAGCTTTTGCAAGCGATTGCTTCGAGTTTGTTCGAAGAAGTTTTTAACCTGCGGGTATTTCTCAACAAGCTCTAAAAAATCTTCTTTACTCACTTGGTAAATCAGGCTGTCTTCTATTGCTGTTACTGAAAAATTCTCCTTGTTACCTGATAATAAAGAACTAACCCCAAAGCATTCCCCATCGGCAATTCGGTCTACCAATTTTTGAGATTCCGAAAATATTTCCAGAGCGCCTTTTCGAATAATATTGAGGGATTGATTTGGGTGCGCTGAGTCACCATTTCGAACATAGGTTACGGATATTTTTTTTGAGTAAGCACGAATATCTGACTCTGATAAAAACTGGAAAGGCGTTACGGTTTTAAAAAAGCTTATAACATTGGATACTTCAGCTGCAGCCATACTTTAGGGCCTCTATCTGAATACTCTGTCTAATTATTTATAGTCGAAATGGTGAGTTAGGGTTAGATTATAGAGGCTTAAAAAGCCCCTATAACCTGGGGAACCTCTGAACAAGTCCAGTATTGCTCTGCGGATGCGGAACGCCGCCCGGTATAAACGTGATTTTTATCGCGGCGAAACTCGCGGGGAATGTCTAGACCTTTGCAACGGTTCGGCGCTCCGAAGTTTCAACAAAGAGAAAAACGCGTTTAGACCCGCCCTCCGGGGCTTACAGGCGAGTCCTGACTCGGTGTTGCCTTCTTTTGAAAGGTCCAGCCATTCCTGCAAGAAGGCGCCTTGATTCAGAACTCGCCTGTAAGCCAGAGCAACACTGGAGTTAATCAGAGTCTCCTATAGCTTAAACCCGTCATTTTTAGCAAGTTGATCCCTTTGACTGTACCGTGACCCAAATATTGAGAAAGATATTCTTGCAGTGACTCGGTTTTGACCTCACCAGCAGAGCTGGCGTGAGTAAACAACACTTGGCCTTCAGATATGTGCGCAATTCCCTGATGAGAGATATTCAGGTTAGTACCTATATACTTTTCTAGCTGCCAATCTGGCCTAACGATATTGAGTATGTATATGCCATCGAATTGAGATTGGAATGTAGACCAGTGCTCTAAAATTCGGTCGATACGCAAATAAACTAGCTCGGTGGTTTCAGCAGGAAAATCTTTGGAATGGGATTGCAATCGCTGCTTCAACAACTCTTTATCCGATGCATTCGCGCTAGGTACTTTAAACCGATCTGTTGAATGAGCAGCCAACCATGCACCATATTTAATATCACTAGAGGCGATCCCTCGAAACTCTGAGTCAAATAAGTCTGTCACGTCCTCAACATAGCCAGCCAAGGTATTCTCTGGAATCCATTGCTGGCTAATGATGTGGTTTCGTGTGAGGTAGGCGACTTCACCATTTTTATAACGAATCTGTTGAATGTGTGATTCAAACTCTTGAATGGTTAAAGCAAGGCTTAGGGCCAGCAATGTCTCGATGTAAGTTGTGCAATCAAACGAATCAAATCGATAGATAGGGTCCTGGTCGTACAACCCCTGATTTCCTTCGCCCAAGGGGCCGTGAGCATTATATGGAAAGCCGTCGAAGTGCTTTAACCAATACTCAAAGCGCTGTGCTGGCGTCTGTGATTTCAAAGAAGTTAGTTTATCAAGAGGACTTAATGTCTCTGCTTGGAATACTGTCTCTGCTTGCAAACATGCAAAAGACAAGATGACCCAAACTGTCGACGTGGAAATAAAACCATGGGGTATTGGTAAATTCATAACCCTGACTAATGACGAATAAATGAAGCTATTATTTTAGTCAAATAACTATTTAGAAAAAGATTAACTTAGGAATTGCTGACTAGTAACTGTTGAATTGAATGCGGCACCCTGATGGGGAAGATCACTTAATTTAATCTTTTCCGCTTTAGGATAAGACCCCATGACCTTAACCTTATTTAAACAACCAATTTCTAAAAGAGCTTCGGATACTACAGAGTCTCTAACATGCCCCTCAAAATCAATAAAGAAGTGATAACGACCAAAACGATTCCTAGACGGCCGAGAAATTATGGAAGCCAAATTGATCTGTCGCGATGCAAATGAATTTAGTATTTCTGAAAGTAAACCGGGTCGATCGACATCATCCAACACAACGATACTGGTTTTATAGTCTTTTACTTCTAAATCCTGATAACTAGCTCGCCGTTCACCTAAGACCACAAATCGAGTTTGATTGTGAGCATAATCGTTTATGCCTTGATTGACAGATGCAAACTCTCCAGCCTGAAATGAACCAGATGGAACCACAGCCCCTGATTTGCTTGAGGTGTCGCGAGCCATTTCTAAAGACTGAATATTACTGTCGGTGAGCACGATTTCTGTAGTTTCTTCTAGTGGGTCAATAAATTCAGAGCACTGGCCTTTTGCAATATATTGAACATAGAGCTTCTCTATTTCAGAAACTCTAGGTACATGAGACACATAGGAAAATTGAATGGGTAATATTATTTCTTCGACAATGAAAATGTTATTGCGCGCCAAATGATCGAGCACAACTGTTATGAAGCCTTCGGATAGATTTTCGATAGGCAGCACCCCTGTAGCGCAACTTTGACCTATCGCACTCAGGGCTTTTTTGATGGAATCGAAATAAGTAATTTCAGCTTCAGGCTCAAAGTTGTTCACATAATATTGGCTAACCAGATCTGAAAACGTTCCTTTTGGCCCAAGGGTGGCAATTTTTTTATTCATAACTGCAGTCCTCTTAAAAGGATTCTGACTTAATTTCTTTTGCTTTTTTTATGACGAGAAGAGTAAGCATAAACCTTAATTATTTCATGCGTTAGATCAAGCCAGAGTTTGAGGAAGTGGGGAATCGTTAGAAACGTGCAGTTTTTAATTAGGTACAAAAAAAGCAGCCATGTGACTGCTTTTTAAATCATCAATTTAGATTTAGTGGCTTAACTCTACACCACCTTCTTCTAAAACCTTACGAACTTTCTTCATGGCGTTTTTTTCTAGCTGACGAATACGCTCAGCGGAAACACCATACTTGTCTGCTAGCTCATGCAACGTGGCTTTATCTTCAGCCAACCAGCGCTGAGCCAAAATATCTTTACTTCTGTCATCAAGATCTTGCAAAGCTAAGTGCAAACGCTCGTTTGCATCCAACTCGTAATTAGCGGCTTCGACCTGTGTGGCAGGATTGTAACGGTAATCTTCAAGAGTATGAGCCGGAGCCATATATGCTGAATCGTCATCATCAGACCCTGCATCGAAAGCTGCGTCTTGAGCCGTTAAGCGACCCTCCATCTGGTAGACTGTCTCTTCTTTTACGCCAAGATCGTCTGCGATGGCTTTAGCTTCATTTTGAGATAGCCAGCCTAATTTCTTTTTGGAGCTGCGCAGGTTAAAAAATAATTTGCGCTGAGCTTTTGTGGTGGCCACTTTCACAATGCGCCAGTTGCGCAAAATAAATTCATGAATTTCTGCTTTGATCCAGTGTACCGCGAACGACACCAGACGAACCCCAACTTCGGGATTAAAACGTTTTACCGCTTTCATTAGACCAACATTGCCTTCCTGAATCAGATCTCCCTGATTCAAACCATAACCTGAATAACTCTTAGCAATGTGAACTACAAATCTTAGATGTGACAATACCAGTCTTCTGGCAGATGCCAGATCTTGTTGGTAGTACAAGCGTTCTGCCAAGTCTTTTTCTTCTTCGGCAGTAAGAATATCGACGCTGTTAACCGTTGAAATGTACGACTCAAGATTTTGCCCTGGGACAAGATTCTCGATCGCTATGGCCGGTAACTTAGACATTCGGTGATTTCCTCATATTGATTCCACTTCATCTGCTTCTTTAAAGCCAGACGGTTATGAAGCTAGAACTGGTTTAACCCTTGCCCATTGAACCATGCGCTTGCGCCCTAATCCGCAGGAGTTCTCACTTCAAGCTGGCGGATATTAACACAACACACCGCCGAACCAAGAGAAGTGTAGAACAACAATTGTTTACATTCACTTTCAATAGACTGGTTTTCAGGGTTTTTACGATGATTTTGAACCTATGGATCAGAGCCACAAAAATTGTGTCTTATCTAGGTTCGATCTGGCGTAGGTGACGCCCCACAGCGAGAATAGCCCCTAATAAACTCACCGATATAGACCCAAACAACAGGGTTAAAGTTCCTTCAATATTCAAACCAACAAATTCCGCATCCTTAGCAAAACTACTTGCCAATGTAGTGACCGGGTCATACAAAAATAAGTAACACACTTCTGTAAGTACCCAGGCTGCAATCCCTCCGATGAGGCCATACCAAAACCCCATGTATAAAAATGGCCTGCGGACAAAGGCATTGGTGGCGCCAATCAGCTTAATGACCAAAACTTCTTCACGGCGGGATTCGATAGCTAATCTCAGAGTATTGCCAACCACCAAAACGACTGCCAAAGCAAATAGTGCGGTAAGTACCCAAGCCACTCTTTTCATGATCAAGCCAATTTGATTGAGCCGATGCACCCAAAGCATGTCCAACTGCACTTCTTCCACTTCTCGAATACCCTTTAGCACTAGAGTGATACCTTCGATCACGACAGGGTTATCGGTATTGGGTTTTAACTCAATTACATTGGGAAGAGGGTTTTCTGGTAATCCTTCAACGAGCGCCCCCAGCCCTGAGAATTCAGTAAAGTCTTTAAGACCCTGACTGGCGGAGATGTAACGACTTTCAGAGATTTCAGGCCGACTCGCCAGCTCAGTTGCCAACTCCTCTCCTCTGCTGTTGGAGACCCATTCTTCGAGATAAAGACTGATCTGCTGACTGTCTTGTAAACCAGAAGTAACTCGCTCCATATTCAACATGGACAGATAAAAGAGCGATGGTAGGCAGAGTGCAATTGCAATCACCATCCAAGTCAGAGCTGAAGACAGTGGCCGCTTCAGAAGCTGAATCAAGCTATCTACTGCAACCATGGCGTGGTGCCTAAGCCAAGCTTCACGCTTTTCTTTGTAACTGGTTTTTCGACTGGTGGCCCCTTGACGGATCTTTCTGGCGCTCATGTTAGGAAACAGCTCCAGGACTATTCACCATTTGACCATGCCTAAGGGTTAGCACCTTAAATGGCATGCGGGCAATTAAGCCTAAGTCGTGACTGGCAATAAGCACGGTGGTGCCCACCCGGTTAAATTCAGCAAATAAATTCATGATCTCTCGAGACAATTCCGGATCCAAATTACCTGTGGGCTCATCTGCCAGTAGTATATCCGGCTTATTTACCACGGCTCTGGCAATGCCTACCCGTTGCTGCTCACCGCCGGAGAGCTGAACCGGCTTGTGCTTTTCTTTAGCCAGCAGCCCAACTTTGTCTAATGCAGCTCTAACTCTTCGGCCAACTTCTTTCGGGCTTTCCCCTTCAAGAATCAGTGGTAAAGCCACATTCTCGTAAATACTGCGATCATTTAGCAGGTTATGGTCTTGAAACACCATACCCACTCGGCGTCGATAAAAAGGGATATGGCTAGATTTCATTTTGTTTAACAATCTGCCAGCAACCCTGATTTGACCGGTGCTTGGTCGCTCAATCAGCGAAATAAGCTTTAGAAGGGTACTCTTGCCAGCCCCGGAATGGCCGGTTAAGAAAGCCATCTGGCCATCTTCTAACTTAAAAGACAGATTTCGAAGAGCTTCGTGCCCTCCTTGATAGCGCTTAGTAACCTGATCGAAGTAGATCATTCAGTAGTAACTCTGTTGGTGTTAGTTAGATAGAACTAAGCTAGATGAAGGCACCTTGATGTGCATATGGCTCTGGATCATCACTGCTCTTCTGTTGCAAATAGGGCTTCAATAAAGGTATCTGCGTCAAACTCTCTTAAATCATCGGCTTGTTCACCGACACCTATAAAGCGGATGTTAATACCTAATTGTTGAGCTAAGGCGAAGATAATACCGCCTTTTGCAGTTCCATCCAGTTTAGTAAGCGCTAAACCACTAACACTGACAGATTCGGAAAATGTGCGAGCTTGGCTGAGAGCGTTCTGACCCGTGGCAGCATCCAAAACCAGCAAAACTTCGTGGGGAGCTGTATCATCGAGCTTTTTCATAACCCTGACTACTTTCTCAAGCTCGGTCATCAGGTTGTCTTTGTTGTGCAATCGTCCGGCGGTGTCCGCAATTAGAATATCGGCACCTTTTGAGCGAGCGGACTCCACGGCATCGAAAATAACTGAAGCACTGTCAGCGCCTGTGTGCTGAGCAATAACTGGCACATCGTTACGTTCACCCCAAACCTGAAGCTGCTCAACAGCCGCCGCCCTGAAGGTATCACCTGCAGCCAACATGACTGACTTCCCTTCGGTTTGGTATTTTCGAGCTAATTTGCCAATGGTGGTAGTCTTTCCAACCCCGTTTACCCCAACAACCAAAATAACGAAAGGGTTATCTTGCTCTGGAATCGTTAGCGGGTTGTTCACAGGCTCCAGCATTCTTTCTAATTCCTGCTTCAATGCGGTGTAGAGAGCATCCGAGTCGGCTAGCTCTTTTCTTGATACCTTGCCTGTAAGGTTGTTGATTATCTCTTGGGTGGCGTCCATTCCCACGTCTGCCATTAATAGAAGCGTCTCAATTTCTTCTAATAATTCATCATCAATTTCTTTTTTGCCCAGCAACAAGCTTGCTAGGCCATCTGTAAAGGAATGTCGGGTTTTACTTAGACCAGTTTTGACTCTGCCAAACCAAGACTCCTGACTGGAGCTTTCTTTCTCTTTTTTCTTTTTTCCAAATCCAAACATGAATTTTTAAATCCAAAAACACAATGTAATCGTGTGTAAGTGCTACTGTTAAAATGAAGGGCTAGACAAATAAACTGAATTGTCTAAAGGCAGTGAATTATTAAGGGCTAATTGAGTTACTGCAAGCCAATGAAATAATCAATCGGGGTTTATTAATGAGAAAGCCATGGACGTAAACAACACTTCTCCCTTTGAACGCCCCAAATCTGGCTGGTTTAGCTTCCAACGTCGAACGCTTTGGATCATTATTTTTGCCCTAGTTCCAGCCATTGTATTTCTAAATAATTCTGGAAAGTCAGTGTCTATAGATTCATCTGACGGCACCACTCAAGAATTCAATGTCCAGGATCTAGAGTTCAATCAAGCCGGATCTAACTGGTGGGTTAACCTAGCTGGTTCAGGTGTTATTGCAATCTCTATTGCTACTCTTCAGCAACCCATCACCCCCTTAGATATCCCTGAACACCAGACCTTTGAGACCACCTTAAGAAACGGCTTAGCCATCACTTACGTTAAAACACCGGCGGAAAAGGCCGCTTTGGACTTAACATTAGACTTTCTGAATCTTTGGCTTCCCCCTAAGGAAATGCTTTCGAGTTTGGTTGTTGCTGGTGAAGTCAATCAAGACACCCTTGAATACATCATCCAAGAACTCACCACCAGCCGAGGCAGAAGCATCGAAATCAATGTCCATGCACCAGATGAACTAACGGTTATCCCACTACCTGGAATGGGCCAAGCAGATCAAATGGCACATATTATGGCAGCAGGGATATTGCAACAGCGCATGGCCGGATATGACATACAGTTAAAATGGAATCACCAAGGCCCGCAAAGCTATATCACCCTAAATAGCACTATTAGTCCCGAATGGCTTGACCCAATTACCCAAGCTGAATTTCAACAAGCTTATGATGAAATGCTTGCCATTGCTGAACGGCCTGAGCGCTCTCTGGATCAAATTCATCGTTACTTAACGACGGTTTCAATTTACCAATTGAGTTCAGACTTCATTATTAATCAATCAAAATTAATTAGTCAGACAAATCTAGAACAGGTTCAAGCAGCCTTGAATAACTTCGCCCAATAGTGATTCAATTCGAATTTTTAAGGAATTCCTAACTTGGGCAGAAACTCGAATAGTATCCGAATCATTGGTGGTCAATGGCGGGGGAGAAAACTTCACTTTCCAGATGCTAAAGGCTTACGACCCAGCCACGACCGAGTTCGGGAAACCTTATTCAACTGGCTGATTGGTCAGGTAGAAGGAAAAACCTGTTTGGATTTGTTTGCAGGCAGCGGCGCGCTTGGTCTCGAAGCACTCTCTAGAGGCGCCAAAGAAGTCATTTTCGTGGAAAAAGAACGTAAAATCGCCAATGCTATCTCTGAACACATTAAAACCTTAAATGCTCAGGATAACGCCAAGGTTAAAAATTGGGATGCCTTTAAAGCTCTGGATATTCTCGATGAAAACTCCTTCGACATCTTATTTCTAGACCCACCATTTGAACGAGGGTTTCTCCAAAAACTAATGCTGAACCCACGCCTGAACAGGCTGTTAAAACCTGGCGCACTCATTTATGTAGAAGCTGAGTCTGCCATCGACACATCTGCTATGGGCTGGTCAGTATTGAAAGAAAAATCCACTAGCACCCTGAATTACCGACTTCTTCAAAAGTAAATCTCTGAATACCCATTAATTCTGTGTCGTTGAAAAACTGTGCAATGTTATCCATGCTTGGTGAAATAGAGCACAGGCTTCAATGGGTTTAAAAAGTTAGTGAGAACGTCCTTTAAATTGGCTACCATGCGCGCCGATTTCATATGAATACGGCTAAAACCTGAACAATGCACAATATAGTTGTATACCCCGGTACTTTTGACCCAATTACTAACGGACATACCGATTTGGTTGGTAGAGCAACCAAACTCTTTGAGCGAGTGATTGTTGCGGTAGCCGCCAGCCCGAAGAAAAAACCCATGTTCGATTTAGAGCAAAGGGTCAATTTGGTCAAAGAGGCAGTGTCTGACTTCGATAATATTGAAGTAATGGGGTTCAGCAACTTACTGGTCGACTTTTTGGAAGAGCAAGGCGCTAACGCGATCTTGAGAGGGTTGCGGGCCGTATCAGATTTCGAGTACGAATTTCAGCTAGCCAATATGAATAGGCAGCTTGCACCCCATGTAGAGAGCTTGTTTTTGACACCATCAGAGCATCTGTCATTCATTAGCTCAACCATAGTGAGGGAAGTTTCAGCACTGGGTGGAGACATCACCAAATTTGTTCATCCGGCAGTCGCTGAAGCCTTGAAACAGAATTACCAGAGTAAGCACTCAAGTTAAGTTTTATCCTGAGGAAAATGATCAATGGCGTTGTTAATCACTGATGAATGTATTAATTGCGATGTTTGTGAGCCTGAATGCCCAAACAGCGCAATATCTGAAGGTGAAGAGATTTATGAAATTAACCCCGACCTCTGCACTGAATGTGTGGGCCATTATGATGAACCACAGTGCGTTCAGGTTTGCCCAGTAGACTGTATACCGAATGACCCCAACAGAGTAGAAACCAAAGATGAGCTGATGGCCAAATATCTCATTCTCACTGATCAAGCTTAAAAATCAAATGCCGAGATTATCGGCATTTTTTCAGTTCAACTACACTTCGTCTAAATGATAATTCTGCTTCTCAAACTTTGGGTTTGGAGCGTGGCGAAATTGCTTGAACATTTCCAGTTCCCATGGCCGCATCGCCACCACAAGAGTGCTTCCGTATCGCTGGTTCAAAGGTAACTTCGCATCTTCTCGATTCAATTCATCAAATTCTTGAGCCAATCGATGCATACTTCTTTGCATCTGTTTATTGGATGCTTTTGACAACAAGCCATTGAAGAACAACAACAGCTCTCCTTTCATGGGCTCAAAATCACAGTGAAAGAAGTCTTTCGGAATGTTTTGCACAAAGAACTGATAAACCGGGCCTTTAGGTATCCACCTAAAGTTTCTAGAAATCAACAACCTGACTCGGTTACCTGGTAGCAAGTCAATAAAACGCATGCGGTCGAGCTTAGCTAACAGCTGAATCAGCTCGGTGGGCTTCAAATTGTAATTCGCTAAAATCTCTTCAAAGGTCCACTGATTCACCACTAAAAAGGTTACGAGCACTAACTTGTTGTCTGAGACCAATTCCCGCTCTTGCTCTTCCGAAAGTTCATTCAAGGTGGAACCAGAATTACTCATCTCCATAATCACATCTGTGATTTCCATCTCCAGCACTTGGCAAATTTCATCCAAACGGGAGAGGGTGAAGTTTCGTTTGGAGAACATCCTTTTGACGTTCGCCTCACTTAGGTCAAGTTTTTCAGCAAGTTCGTGATAGGTTATTTTTTGCTGTTTTAAACAGCGCTTTATTGTTTCTACTAGGGCAACGGTCTGGGCCATAGATTTCTCTCTTATTGGCAGAGGAAAGGTTTTTTGGGACGGTCAATTATTTCGTTTTAATGACACTTATTTTAAACTTTACAGGTAGTAAATTACTATACCTAGGGGAGCGTATTCCGCAACTATTTTTATTTACATTGCGGCATTCGACGAAAGTAATAGGATGGCTTTGCTGGTACAAAACAGGGAACAGAGCCAACTAGGCAAAATTCGTCAAACACTCTTCGCTCGCACAGGTATTCTGATTTTCGCACGGTCAGACACCCAGACGATTTGCTTATATTTGCACTGGTAATGCAAATATTAAAACCAAGGACTGGTTTCTAACTGCAAGGATTCTCAACTGGCTTTCGTATTTATCCGGCAACCAACGATTGGTGGACGACAAAGGGTCAAGGATGACCCACTTTTCTCCCAAACCAAGTTATCTAGCCAACCAAGTTACCGGCTCGGTTATCCATCCCAACATCGAATCGAAAATATGGTTCAGCTCTTTAAATGGCGTCTGCTTCCTGAAGAATACCTTGCATTCCGCTATATATTTGTTCAGTACACCCAATAAGTACATCCTCAACCAAAAAAGGGCTAAACTCCTGCTCATGGTTGTGAATGTGTCCACAGGTTACTCCTGCTTCCTTAGCAATCACCCAGCCAGCTGCCATGTCCCATAGTTTAAGATCACGCTCAAAATAACTATCTAGACGACCACATGCCACCCAACACATATCAAGGGCTGCAGAACCTAATCTACGAATATCAGCACAACCAGACAGCACCTTTGACAATCTATTGGTCAATTGCTCGATATTAGTCTTCTCATACGGAAATCCGGTAGCGACTAAATTTTGTGCCATTTCTGTCTTTGAAGAGCATTTGATAGGAACATCATTTAAGTAGGCACCAATGCCTTTAACCGCGTGAAAGGTTTCACCAGTAAAGGGGTTATACACCACCCCCATTTTGAGTTCACCTTGATCAGCCAATGCGATTGAGATTCCAACCTGTGGGTGCCGATGGGCGTAGTTAACCGTTCCATCAATAGGATCGACAATCCATGTAGGTTTTTTAAAGTTGATGGCTGAAGCATCGCTCGCAGATTCTTCAGAGAGGATCTTATGATCCGGATATTGGCTTCTAATCGCCGCTAAAATTAGGTCTTCAGCCGCCAGATCCATCTGGGTAACTAACTCAACACCATCTTTAAAGCTTTTTTCAAGCTCCTGTTCGTCCCTACCCGCTCTGATGAGCTCACCAGCCTGGGCTGCCACCTTCATAGCCCAGTCTTGATAAACCAGATATTTTGATCCTTGGTTCATTCAATCTCTCTCTGTTCTTTACAAAATATTACGTTTTGTAAGGCATTATACATATCTTTCAGTGCGACATCTGCGTGGTGGACATCAATGTGTCAAATACGTAAAATGCGCCCCCAATTTGGGCGGACCAACTTCCCGTCTGTCAGGCTGACATATCGTCCCAATATTGGGTTCTCATACTTTATCTACTAGCTCATGTGCGTATCGCCGCACGGCTAGCGTCTGCCTGCTAAACTGGAAACTCAGCCGGCTTCTGAGCCAACGAGCTGACTGCCCTTCAACTAAGACCCAAATTTTGCAATTTTGTTTCAGTTTATTCATTGCTTAGTTCGGACTTAAATACAGCATTCATTTATAAGCCCCTTAAGAGGACACAGCATTGAGCAAACCAGCCCTGCTTGCGCTCGCAGACGGTAGTATCTTCAAAGGCACCGCAATTGGTGCCGATGGTGTTTCAGTTGGTGAGGTGGTGTTTAACACTGCCATGACAGGTTATCAGGAAATCCTGACAGACCCGTCCTACGCTGAACAGATCGTCACTCTCACCTATCCGCACATTGGCAATACTGGTGTTAATAAAGAAGATGAAGAAAGCACCAACATCTGGTGTAAAGGTCTGATCATCCGTGATCTGCCCATCATCGCCAGCAACTTCCGCTGTGAACAATCCCTGTCTGATTATCTGAGCGATAACAATATTGTGGGTATCGCCGATATTGATACTCGCCGCCTGACTCGCATCCTGCGTGAAAAAGGTGCTCAGGCTGGCTGCTTAATAGCTGGTGATAACATCTCTGAAGAGGTCGCTCTGGAAAAAGCCAAAGCCTTCGGCGGCATGGCAGGTCTGGATCTGGCAAAAGAAGTAACTGTGAAAGATCAGTACAAGTGGACCGAAGGCACCTGGAAACTGGGGGTCGGCCACACCACTCCTGAAGACACAAAATTCAAAGTTGTGGCTTATGACTTTGGCGTAAAGCGCAACATCTTGCGCATGTTGGTTGAACGCGGCTGCGATGTCACTGTTGTTCCAGCACAAACTCCTGCATCTGAAGTGTTGGCGATGAATCCAGACGGTATTTTCCTGTCTAACGGCCCGGGTGACCCGGAGCCATGTGATTACGCCATCGCTGCTGTGAAAGAAATTTTGGAAACAGACATCCCTGTATTCGGCATCTGTCTGGGTCACCAGATTCTGGCTCTGGCTTCTGGCGCCAAGACCAAGAAGATGAAGTTCGGTCACCACGGTGCTAACCATCCGGTTGAAGTGATTGCCGACAAGGTTGTAATGATTACTTCCCAGAACCACGGCTTCGCAGTAGATGAAGACACTCTGCCAGCTAATCTGGAAATGACTCACAAGTCGCTGTTCGATGGTTCCCTGCAAGGGATTCACCGTACAGACAAGCCTGCATTTGGTTTCCAGGGCCACCCTGAAGCCAGCCCGGGTCCACACGACTGTGCACCGTTATTCGATCATTTTATTGAGCTGATTAAAGAGCGTAAGTAAGCACTTACCTCACCTTTAACTATCAACTCAATTCAACTTTTTAGAGCAGAAGAAAATGCCAAAAAGAAACGACATAGAAAGTATTCTGATCCTGGGTGCCGGACCTATCATCATTGGTCAGGCCTGTGAGTTTGACTACTCTGGCGCCCAAGCCTGTAAAGCCCTTCGTGAAGAAGGCTACCGCGTGATTCTGGTGAACTCAAACCCAGCCACCATTATGACTGACCCTTCCATGGCCGATGCTACTTACATCGAGCCAATCGTATGGCAGGAAGTGGCCAAAATCATCGAAAAAGAAAAGCCGGATGCGCTGCTGCCAACCATGGGTGGCCAGACTGCACTGAACTGTGCATTGGATCTGGAACGTGAAGGTATTCTGGAAAAGCACGGCGTAGAAATGATTGGCGCCAACGCTGACACCATCGACAAAGCCGAAGACCGTGACCGTTTCGACAAGGCCATGAAAGCCATTGGTCTGGAAACGCCACGCTCCGGTATTGCACACAGCATGGAAGAAAGCTGGAAGATCCAGGAAGAATTGGGTTTCCCTGTGATCATTCGCCCATCTTTCACCATGGGTGGTACCGGTGGTGGTATCGCTTACAACAAAGCGGAATTCGAAGAGATCTGTAACCGTGGTCTGGACTTGTCTCCAACCAACGAACTGCTGATCGATGAAAGCCTGATCGGCTGGAAAGAATACGAGATGGAAGTGGTTCGTGATAAAGCAGACAACTGCATTATCATCTGTGCCATCGAAAAAAGTCG
>JANQHX010000022.1 GCA_028282465.1 Gynuella sp. | reverse complement strand
TCAGCTATTACCCCGTTAATCCGAGGATTCGCGATAACGGGGATTGGTGTTATTTTTTCAAACGTATACAACAATAGCCAGTTACAACTCAACCAAATTTTGGCACTCGAGAAGTTTTATCCCCAGCTTACGTCTAATAATCCTATTGATCGAGAGTTTGCCTATTCGGCTTTCACGACCCTAGGCTACGAGGACATGGCTGTCAGAATAATTCAGCTAAATGCTGACAGTTCTGCCCAGAGAATTTTAAGCGAATTGAAAAGATCAGGATCTTCTGAAACGAAACAAACTGCTGCAGAAGTTTTAGATGAAATTAATAAAGACACTATAATTGAATCATCGATTCTGTCTTCGAAAATTCCGGTAATTGTGATGTTTGATGCAAAGTGGTGTAGACCATGTGACATCACAAGAACGAGCCTAGAATTATTCGCGGATACTCATAATGATAAAATTAGTATTATCATTATTGATATTGATGTAAATAGATATTTTTCGACTAAGTATGGAGTTAGAGGGATTCCTACGATTATGATATTTAACGATGGAGAACTTAAAGATACAAGAGTTGGAGCACTGTCAGAAACATTGTTAGCTGAATGGATTGAGGGGGTAGCTAATATCCATTGAGCAAGACGTATACCTCAATGAGTAAACTTCGTTCTGAAATCAATATACACTTTCGAATAAAAAACATATTACTCCAGAGTTAATTAAACTTAGAAATATTAAAGAATCCAGCAGAGTACGGTGATGAGAATTCAGGAGATGCATTCTGCGAATGGCTCATTGAAATCGAAACCTAACGAAATGTAGGGATCACAAATCAAACTAGATTAAGGAGCAATCGTGAAAAGATCAGCAGTCTTCATGGTGAGTATACTTTCTCTCTCAGTTGGTGCAGAGACATGCCATCAAATCACTATCGATAAAGATGGTGGGCCAGAATCCGTAATTGAATCGGGGAATAAAGAAAATCTAAGCCTTAACATTGAACAGGCCAAGGCTATTTATGGCTACTCTGCTATGCAAATCATATTAAACAAACAAGAAAAAGAGAGTGCGTGCCTATCTTTTAAAGATGGAAAAAGGTTTCAGGTAGGATCTACTAAAACAGACTTCAAGTCTAAGTGGAAAGATATACCAAGTATATAAGTTTAAGTAATCCTAACTAGGTTGCGCAGCAACAATTAACAGCGCTGCGCCTAAAAACAATTGCCCACTGAAAGCGACATTAATTGTCTCATGAATACAAACGAATGGATTCAACATATTGAGGAAGAAATTGAAGCGGCTCTTCGCTTTTTTTACTCGCAAAAGGCATATTATGAATGTTTGAGAGATCCAGGAGGGATAGAAGTAGCCAATAAAAATGCATTGTTTTGGAGGTTATTCTCAGCATCAACCCAAAGATCATTGTTCATAAGCCTAGGCCGCCTGTTTGACGGTGTTGAAGGTGCAAGATCGTTTCCAAAATTCCAGGGTCATTGCATGCTAAATGTCAAAGATTTCAGTAAGACGTCTCTAGAGTTGAGAAGAATATCTGAGAATGGAGGTGTTCGTCCAAAATATCTTGATAGCTATCTTAGTGAATGCTTTGAGCCATCTAAAGAGGATTTAGCTAGGTTATTCAGTCCTGTTTCTTACATAAATAGCAGAGCCAGAGATATATATCAGAGAATAAGAAGTAAAGTATTTGCACATGCCATTTGGACTAAAGATAAGGAATATGAAGAATTGTTTAGTAGCGCAAATGATTACGAGATTGAGCAAATTTTGTTAATTTTATGGGCGGTACAACGCAACATTTGGCAGTTGTATCAGAACGGAAGGATGCCTGAGCAAGAGTATCTTATTTTTAATTATCAACATAAGAGTGAGCTCTATGAGAGTATATGGAAGGCATTTTTCAACAATTAAAAAAGCATTCAAAGGGGCTTGCCTTCGAAGTGCTCGGTTAACGTAGCGCTCAAGGCCCTACGGCTGGATATATTTAGCGCAGCTTTGCCCCAAAAAAATTTCCACTTAGCAAACGGGTTCACTGCTTTTAGGTAATGATGAAAAAATTATATAGAGTCGATGTTGAAGTTAAACCAATGGAAGGCAGCCAGTTGCCATTGGACTGTGCAGGTGCGTTTGTTAATGTCTATTTAAGTTCAGTTAATATCATTGAGGCTATCAAGTCAGCAGAGGCTGAACTATTGGGTGACTGTTACAATCCATTTAACACACATGCAGCCTACGAGCTCGATTTGGGAGAGCTTGATTACGATACTGAAGAAGAGGGATATCCTGATAATCAAGATTTAATGAACCTTCAGGCTAATGGCGGTATTTGGTATGGCCCTTTTCATTGTTACCCGCCAGAAGAAACACAAGTTCAATGACTGAACGATTACAACTAAATTGTCTAACGTTTTCAAACACTGAAATAAATTTGCCACATAAAACGACTTTGTTAATCGGAATTTATTCCCTGCTCTGAAGCCTATCTATCTATGCAGCCACCTAATTCATTTCCCCAGCCAGAAGCGGTTGGTACTTTTCAAATCGTTGATGTATCCAGGTCATAAACTCTCTGACTCTTCGTGTCTGTCGTAAATCTGGGTGTATCAGCATCCAAATGTCATAACCAGATCTAATCCAATTATTGCCAATACGCACCAGCTCAGGTTCTTGGTCAGCGATGAAACAGGGCAGCATACCAATACCCATGCCAGAGATAACCGCTTTTAGCTGAATGCCTGCATGATTAAAAAAGTGTTTAATAGGCGTGTCCGGGTATGGACTGTTTTTAACCCAGGTTGGGTATCTTTCTTCATTTTCCCAGCCGATCCATTGATACCTTGAAGCGATTTCTTCATCTGAAAATTCTTCAGCAATTTGACGATTAACATAGGCTGCTACTTTGTAGTGTCCTAGTTTTCGACCAATTAATTCTTCTGGAGGATTATTGGTAATTCGAATGGCAACATCCGCTTCCCGTCTATTTAGACTAAGAGTTTGATAGGAAATAACCATTTCCAGTTCAATATTAGGGTGAGCAAAGGTGAAGTCTTTTATGTCTGGAAGCAATAAATGTGAAGCAATAACATCTGGCATCGTCAGGCTGATCAAGCCCGACATTTCTGAGTCTAGCCCAGTAATTTTTCGCTCAATATCAAATACTTTTCTTTCAAGATGAATGGCTTCCTCTCGCATATCTTCACCTGCAGGGGTGCAGGCGTATCCGCTTGGAAGTCTCTCAAAAAGACGCACCCCGAGATCTTCTTCCAGAGAGTTAATGTGCCTTGAAACGGTTGTGTGATTAACCTTTAGCTCTGTTGAAGCCTTGCGTATTGACCCTGTTCTTGCAACGGCCAAAAAGTATTTTAAATCTTCCCAATCCACAGCTTAGGCTCCTGTGAGCACTTATTGATAAAGAATGTTTGAATAACTTAGTGTGCTTTCGTCCTGGGAAGTTTCCTGAGCCTTAAGGTCTTTAACTAAATTGCCCAAGTTGACGCTGCTGTGGGTTTGATTGGCTGAATAAACCGATTGTTCAAGTGCTTCGATGGTAGACAAAAGGCTTTTTGACAAGGGAAGCTTTTTAAAATCATGCATGCTCGCGACAATGGTTCGGTTTTTAAGCTCATTGAACGCGGGCACAATTGATTGATAAACCGTTAGTAAATCATTTACCTTAATGGCAGCTTCTAATGACTTAAGGTTTTTATGCTCAGTTTTAACTTCGGGCTCTTTTTTTATTTCACCCTTTTTCGATTGATAAATTAAAAACCCAATACTTGAAGCCCAGCCCATTGCAAGTAGCAGACTGACCCAAGGCCATATGCCAGAGTTAGGCGATGGTGCTTGGTTGTTATCGGCATTATTAATCACTTCCGGTAATACAGGTTGAATTTCAGGTAAGGATTGTTGAGCCGTTATCAACTCGATGCTGAACTCTTTATCTTCAGTTTCAATGAGTTCAAGAGAATCGGTTTCGGTATTCCACCAGTACTTTTTAACACCAGGAATGGTGACTTTGCCTGACTCAGTTGGAATATAAGTCCAGACGCCATTAAATGTACTGACAGGGCCAGCGACGGTTTTTCTGTCTTTAATATCCGCTGGGTCTTTGTACATTTTCATGCCTTTGACCGAGCCAAAATCAAAATCCTTAAATGTTGATTTAAACTGACCATTGACGGTAAAGGAAATACTCCTAGATACTGAATCACCCGACTTGAGTGTACTGGCACTATTTGACCAAGTTTCATTTAACGTCACTTTGCTCGCAGGCAGCCAATCTGCAGTGCTGGGCCATTGCGCGGGGATGTCTTTAACTTCTATTTTTTCAGGATTTGAAGCCACTTTGAAACTTTGCAGCCCACCCCAGTTGCTTTTTCTATATTCACCTTCAACCGCAAAAGATGGAATATCAAATTGGCCTGGTATTAGCGGCGTAATGTAATAGTCCTGTTCCACCAGGTTGTACCGAACACCACCTTTGAGCCTATTTAAACGTCTAGCTTCGCCCCAGGGTTCGATGATGGCATCCGTGGTATTTGGGTTTACCCATTGGCCACTGATATCACCTTGATAATAAAACTTAACCGTAAATAGAAAGCCTTGTTGCACGTAGACAGAGTTAACTCTAAAGCTGGTTTCTATTTGAAACCTGTTATCTTCAAGCTCCTTTAACCTTTGTTGCTGTTCTTGACTTAAAGCCAGTACGGTGATGTCGATGGCGTCCGTTGTATCAGTGCCAATTGTTAATGGAGGAATTCTTAAGGTACCTGAGTTTTTGGGGGCTAACTCAAAGTTCCATTCCGTTACTTGAACATTGCCCGAACTAGAGCCTAAAACAGTTTGCGAGCTTGTTCGTTGATTCACGATTTCAAAATTAACTGAGAGTAAGGAAAAGTCCGGTCTGATATTGACTTGGTCTGTTCTAACCGAGAAATTAAAAGTATCGCCAATGGTCAGTCTAGAGTTGGAGACACTGGCCAGGGTTCGTGCATTTATTTGCAAACTGAATAGGGTGAGCGCCAGAATAATAAATAGTTTTTTTACCATAGTGGGCCTTCGTTAACCTGATTGCTATTATTCAATTGATGTTCAATTTCAAATTTTCTTTGCAACAACACGCCGGGATTGTCATCAATTTTTTCTAACCACTTTTCAACTTCGTCATCGGTTTTTTCGTCTTCAATATAAGCTTCAGTTGAGGTAGATGTATCTGTAGATGTGTCAGAGCTGGTCTCAGTGCTGCTGTCGGTGCCTATTCCTGAATCTGTGCCTGTTTCAGTAGACGTACCTGTATCCGTAGATGTATCAGACTCTGTATTTGTATCGGTATCTGAACCAGTGCTGGTATCGGTTTCTTGTTGTTGCATCTCTTTAATCTGCTGAGCTATGCCGCGATTATGCTCAGCTTCTTGTGTATATTCTTTTTCTAGGGAATTGTTATAAGCTTCAATGGCTTCATCATATTTTCCCATTTGGGTTAATGAGTTCCCTAGGTTGTAGAGACTTTCCGCATCATCAAATTGATTCCATATTTCAGCGGCTTGTTCATACTGACCATTTTCATAGAGAGAAGATGCTTTCCATTGTTCGTTTTTAAAGTGCTCGGCAGCACTTTCATAATTTCCTTGTTGAAATTCATCAAAGCCTTGTTGGTCTGGAGTTTTAAAAGCATCTGCAAAACCTTTGTCCGGCAGGATTGCCATTGCCAGGAATAAAGCAGAAATAGCCGTTGATTGAGTTCTTCTAAAATGCAGTAACAAAAAGGGGAGGGCGAGTACGATAAACCAGTAACCGAAATCTTTAGCTGCATATCCTTGGCTACTGCTTTCTCCAACTTCATTTGGATTGTTCTGAATCAGGTTGCTGATGTCAGTGTCGTCAATAGTGGCTTGCATGATATTCGCGTCGAGGTCTGCGGCAAAGTTTTGCAAGGTGTCAACGGGAAGTGCAGGAATGACAATTTCATTTCGATTAGCCTTTAAATAACCACCGTTGGGTAGTTGAATGGCTCCACCAGCAGAGGTTCCAATGGCAAGAACTGAAAGACTGTATTTATTAGTAAGTTTCTTGGCGACCTTGTCAGAATCTGATGGTTCAACACCATCAGTAATCAGCAAGATCTGTCCTTTATTGCCCTGTTGTTCCAGCGCTTGGGTAGCCAATTCCAGTGCAGCAGAAACATTACTTCCAGGTGCAGGCATGATAAAAGGAGATATATTTTCCAAGTGGTTATAGAGGGTACTGAAGTCCTTAGTAATTGGAGACACTAAATGGGCAGAGCCAGCGTATACAATCAGACCCACTGAATCAGCCAGTCGGTTATCTAAAATATCAATGATCTTTCGTTTTGCTTGGGTATGACGATCGGGTGCAACATCTACAGCACCCATAGAAAAGCTTTGATCCAATACAACCATTAATGGGTTTTCTGTGGATTTCAATGCCTGTTTTGTACTGACGAATGCCGGGCCTGAAAGCCCTAATATAATCAGTATCAAGGGTAGCCATTTAAGCCAACGAAAGCTTTGCTGGGTTATGTTTTCATTGGTTGATAGAAATTCTAAAAACTTTGGATCAATCTCTGTTTTCCAACTTGAACTGGTTTTATTTTTTCTAAATTGAAACAAGCCAAACAGCAAAAGAATTGGCAACAGTAATAGCCACTCTGGCCGTAAAATAGTTAGATCGCTCATGACAGTTCCTTAAAGCGATATAAAAAAAGCACCAACAAACTAAAACTAATAGCAAGTGGATAGTGGTACCACTCAAATGCCTGCCTTAGATTTTCGTCGTCTTTTTCAACAGGTTCTAAATCATCAATAATTGAATAAATTCCCCTAAGATCATCTGTAGTCTTGGCGCGAAAATATTGGCCATCTGTGGTCTCAGCGATTTTAATTAAGGTGTTCTCATCTAAATCAGCACTGGGATTTGTAGTTTCAGGGCCAAAGAAACCTTGCTTGGTAATTGAGTCTGCGCCAATACCAATGGTGTAAATCTTAACCTCAGATTTTCGAGCTAACTCCGCGGCCTGCAGCGGGCTTATTTCGCCAGAAGTATTTGCGCCGTCAGTCAATAGAATTAAAACTTTTTCTTCAATGTCTTGTTCATTAAGTTTTTTTACTGCGAGCCCAATGGCGTCACCAATTGTGGTTTGCCTTCTGCCCGGTAAACCAATTTGCGCTTCCAACAGCATGGTTTTAATGGCGTCTAAATCTCTCGATATAGGGCTATATAAATAAGCTTTGCTGCCAAACACCACTAGGCCGACTCTGTCTCCTTGCCGTTGATTTAAAAACTCTGCTCCCAGTACTTTTACAACATTGAGCCGGGTGACGGGAGCGTTATTTAGCTTGAGATCTCGTTCTGACATTGAGCCCGACAAGTCAACGGCCATCATTAAATCTCGACCTGTATTGGGGGATTGTATGCTGTCGCCAAAGGTTTGAGGCCGGGTTAAGGCTATGACAAAGAACAGCCAAGCTAAGGCGAGAACGATTAATGGAATTAAAAAAGCGTTTTTTAAACTTCCATTTTTGCCAGTGGAGGTTGCACTGAGTATTTCATTGAAGAAAGGTACTCGAATGGCAGACTCATTGCTATCCGTGGGTTTAAGACGCCAAATCAAATAGGGTAGTGGCAGAAGTAATAGCGCAAGGGGCCAGGCGAAGGTCATGATTTCATCCCCTTTAACAGTTCATCGCTAATCTTCAGCCAGTTTTCTGGGTTGTCATGTTTTACGGGACGGTAACAGGCCAACAAAAAGTCTTGTGCTTCCGCTGTTTTAAACCAGTCATGGTGATTGGATAAAAAGCTCTGCCATTGATCAAGTTGACCCGTGATATTTTCTTTGTAGCCGAGCAAGAAGTAAGATTCGCGAATCCAAAGATTAAGAATTTCAGCCAGTTGCTGATAGTTACTTTGGCTTGACCAATTCGACTTGATGTCATCTAAGTTCTTTTTAATGAGCCGATAATTGGCCATTTTTTTATATCTCTGAACAAAGAACCCAGTCGTGCCTAGCAAGACTACTATTACCAGCAAAAACAACAGCCACCACCCCCAAGCAAGTGGCCAAAACCCAACAGAGTCTGGAAGCATAATGGGTTTAAGATTGTCTAATAGATCCTGGTTCATTGGCTCACTAACTCTGCAAGTAGTGAATGATAGTTTGAAAATGTTTGAGCGGTACTTAGCTGAAGATAAGTTTGGCCCAGAGCGCGAAAGCTTTCTCTAATTTGAATTTGCTTAGCTGCAAACTGTTTTTCATAGGTTTGCCTAATTCTATTTGATCCACTATTAAATACAGCTTCGCTGGCACCATTGGAAATTTTGTATCGACCCGGCGCTGGTAAATGGGTTTCTAATGGGTCGGTAATATGAATAGCTGAAATCTGACAATGTTTGGCTATCTTTCCAAGAGAGGGGTTGTTGCCTTGAGGCAGGTTTAGAAAATCTGAAATTAAAAACACTCGAGTACCGGGTTTAGCTAATTCAACTAAGGTGAGTAGATCTTGATTGAAGTTCCTCGAACCATCTTTGCTCAAGTCTGATAACTGTCGCGGTTGGTATTGGTCTAACCAGTTGATAAGTCTTAATACACCGGCTTGTCGAGGTGCAGGCTTTTGCTCATTGTGAGTGAGCCGGTTACTAATGATACCGCCCACTTTGTCACCTTGTTCTTTGGCTAACCAAGCAATAAATGAGGCCGTTCTGGCGGCCAAAGCTGATTTAAATTGTACCTTGCTACCAAATGCCATGCTTAAGGATTGATCGCAGTAAATTAGAACCGGTTTTTCTCTTTCTTCAATAAATAATTTGGTGTGAGCTTTTCCTTTTCTGGCACTGACTCGCCAATCTATGCTGCGAATTTCATCACCGGGTTGGTATTGTCTAACCTCTGCGAATTCTAAACCTCGGCCTTTGTGTTGCGACCGACTCACACCTGCCAGAAAACCAGTTTTTTTATTAACTGGCATTTTGGCCCAGTGCCTTGCGGCAGCGCCTAATCCAATCAGTTCTTCTTGGGATGCTCTTATGGAAGCCATTTATGCAACAGGCACAGTATTCAGTATTTTCGAAATAACATGATCCGGAGTTACCCCTTGAGCCTGTGCTTCATAGTTCATATAAAAGCGATGCCTAAACACATTGGGAAACACGGCTTGTACATCATCAGGCGTAACGAAATCTCGACCATTTAACCAAGCTGAGGCTCGTGCGGATCTTTCTAGAGCAAGAGTCGCTCTCGGGCTGACGCCGCAGATTAGCCATTGGGATAACTCTTCATTCCAGCTTTCAGGGTTTCGAGTGGCCATGGTGAGTTGCACCATGTATTCCTCAATGGCTGGGGCCAAGTGAAGTTCCAACACTTCCTGCCTAGCATCCAAAACAGATTGTGTACTCACTTGAATGTCTACGGCTTCAGGGGCCGTTAATTCACCGCGAACCAATCGCAATATTTTTAATTCCGCTTCTCTGCTAGGAAAGTCCAAATTAACGTGCATTAAAAAACGATCCAACTGGGCTTCAGGAAGAGGGTAGGTGCCTTCTTGCTCCAAAGGATTTTGAGTCGCCATCACTAAAAACAATTCATCAAGCGGTCGAGTTTCTGAACCCGCTGTGACTTGGCGCTCTGACATAGCCTCCAATAATGCCGACTGCACCTTGGCGGGTGCGCGGTTAATTTCATCTGCCAACACAAGGTTTGAAAAAATAGGCCCAGGTTGGAAAACAAATTCACCGGTTTCTTGTCTATAAATTTCAGTGCCTGTGATGTCAGATGGCAGCAGGTCTGGTGTGAACTGAATTCGTTGAAAGAGGGTGTGCAGGCGAGCTGCTATTTCTTTAATCGCTTTGGTTTTCGCTAAGCCAGGAGCACCTTCTACTAAAAGATGACCATCTGCGAGAAGGGCAATGATCAACGACCTCACTAAGTCAGGTTGTTCAATAACTTGGTTTTGGAGGTCTGATTCAAGGGCTTGGAACTGTTCACGTAAAGCCATTTGAATTCCTTATTTTGGCCTAACTAATTGAATTGCAACATTTTATTTAGGTCCGAAATCTTGGAAACAGCTATTTCAGGATATTTACACAAGAAAAAATGTAAACCAACGTAAATACAGTCAAATGTTTATCGCTAGCCTAGAAGTACAAGCTATGTAGTTGATAGAAAAGCGCTTTTCTTAAAAAGCGGCTAGGCTTAAATTTATTAAACTGGTTAAAGGCAGACCATGTATAGAATGCAACTTCATGCCCGTCAGGAAGCCATTTCAAAGGTGTTAGACAGCCTGTCGAGTAAAGTAAAACAAGAAACACAGCCTCTTTTATCTACATTTGTTAAATCACTGTTTAAGCATGCTTCCGCCAGAGATCTCTCTGAGTATGACGCCGCAGACTTAAATGGTTTAACCATGGCCAATTGGCAACATTTTCAGTCCTGGGACAGGCTTACTCCCAAGGTCTCTGTTTTCAACCCAAATATTGAAGAACAGGAATGGCAAACCACTCACACGGTTATCTGTGTATTGGTTAAGGATATGCCATTTGTATTGGATTCTGTTCGTCTCATTTTAAACCGCCAGCAAGCCAATATTTATTCAATCTTCCATAGCTCATTCGATACCAAAAGAAATGAGTCTGGCGATGTTCTAACTCTAGATAATGGAGACGAAGGTGAAAAGGAGCTGTTGATCTATTTTGAAATTGATCACAGATCTGATAAGACCGACAGAGCTGAGTTAGTCACAGAAATTCAAAAAGTATTGTTTGATGTGAGCTCTGTGGTTCAGGATTATCAGCCCATGGTGGCTAAGGTTCAAGAATTGATGACGGTATTGTCTGATGAATGTGCCTCGGTCGATGAGTCTGAGCTTGAAGAGTCTAAGGTTTTTTTAAAGTGGTTGATCGGAAACCATTTCACATTTTTGGGTTACGACGAATACGAAATTCGTGATAACGAAATCGAGAAAATCCAAGAAAGCTCGCTAGGGTTATCAAAAAGTGTGCAAGAACGGAAACCACAGTCGCTTGATTCTATTAGCAAAGAGCAAAGCAGCTTTTTATTTAATAAAGAGCTGTTGGCCTTTGTTAAATCCGGAAGGCGCTCAACGGTTCATAGACCCGCCTACTGCGATTACATTATCGTTAAAAAATACAATGAAAAAGGTGAAGTTATTGGTGGGCGCAGGCTGCTGGGTTTATATACCTCTGTGGTGTACAACAACAGCCCAAAAAATATTCCAGTGGTAAGAAAGAAAATAAAGCGGGTACTGGAGCTATCTGAGCTCAAAGATGCTGGTCATAATTTTAAAGAGTTGAGTCAAATTCTGCACACTTACCCAAGGGATGAATTAATTCAAGCCAGTGCCGAAGAATTATTTTCCGTTGCCAACGAAGTGCTCTCAATTCAAGAACGAAAAAAAATTCGCCTGTTCTTTAGAAAAGACGTTTATGACCGTTTTCTGATCGCCATTCTTTATATTCCCAGAGACATTTATAACACTCAGTTAAGGGAAGAAATCCGCAAAATGTTGATGGATCGGTTTGATGTGGAAGATTGGGATTTCACAACATTTTTCAGTGAGTCGGTTCTCGCCAGAACTCGTTTTGTATTTAGACTGAAATCTCCTATTGAAGGGCCCATTGATGTTGAACATCTAGAAAACCAAGTGATTCTAATTTCCCGTCAGTGGTCTGATGAACTTCTGAGCGCGTTAATTGAGGCCACCGGAGAAGAGCAGGGGCTCGACTTACACAAAGTCTATTATTCAGCTTTTCCAGCTAGTTATCGGGAAACCTACAGTGCTCGAATTGGTGTGACCGATATTCAACGAATGGAAGACCTTTATTCTGATAATGACACCTGCCTCAAGCTAAGTTTTTACAGAAGTCGAGAATCGGAAAAAAGTGTTTTAAAATTGAAAATATTTCATCAAGACTCAGCCCTTCTTTTGTCGGATTTAGTGCCGGTTCTAGAAAACCTCGGGTTAAAAGTTATTGACGAATTTCCTTTTCAAATTCAAAGAGATCAAAGTCAATGTGTTTGGATCTACGACTTTAGTTTGCTGTATGAGCCACAGCCAGATTTTGATCCAAAAGAAATTAAAGGTCAGTTTAGTGACGCCTTTATAAACATTTGGTACGGCCGAGCTGAAAACGATGCATTTAATCGATTAATTCTAAAAGCAGGTTTGACCTGGAGAGAGGTGGCTATGCTAAGGGCCTACTCTCGTTATATGAAACAAATAAAGTTTAGCTACAGTGAAACCTTCATTGCAGAAACTTTGTTTAAATACCCTGAATTAGCAAGCCAGTTAGCTTGGCTCTTTGCTTATCGATTCAATCCCATTCATGCGGAAAAAACCAATCTATTCAGTAATTGTCTGGACGGAATATCCGAGCTAATAGAGAGTGTAGATAATTTAAGTGAAGACAAAGTGCTGAGGCGCTTCGTCGAATTAATGAGCGCTACCTTCAGGACAAATTTCTATCAATTGAGTAAAACCGGCGATAAAAAGAATTATTTGAGTTTTAAGATAGCGCCACAACAAATCTCTGAAATTCCATTACCCCGGCCAATGTTTGAAATATATGTGTATTCACCTCGAATGGAAGGTGTGCACTTACGAGGAGGTAAGGTTGCGAGAGGTGGTTTGAGATGGTCCGACAGAATAGAAGATTTTCGTACTGAGGTACTAGGGCTGGTAAAAGCGCAGCAGGTTAAAAATGCAGTCATTGTGCCGGTGGGTGCAAAAGGTGGATTTGTTGCAAAGAAAATAGCGGATTTGGCTTCTCGTGAAGAGATTCAAAAAGAAGGCATTGAGTGCTACAAATTATTTATTAAAGGGCTTCTTGATATTACTGACAACCTAAAAGAAGGCAGTGTGTGTGCGCCAGAAAAGGTCGTTCGTCATGACCAAGATGATCCCTATTTAGTGGTCGCTGCAGATAAAGGGACTGCGACTTTCTCAGATATTGCTAACGAGGTTGCTATTGAATACGGTCATTGGCTTGGAGATGCCTTCGCCTCTGGCGGCTCTCAAGGTTACGACCACAAAGGCATGGGTATTACGGCTAAAGGTGCTTGGGTCAGTGTGCAGCGGCACTTTAGAGAAGAGGGTATTGATGTTCAGAATGATTCCATCCGCGTGATTGGAATTGGAGACATGGCCGGGGATGTTTTCGGTAATGGCATGCTTAGATCTGAAAAGATTAAATTAGTGGCGGCATTTAATCATTTGAATATTTTTGTTGATCCAGATCCAAACCCAGAAACGTCCTTTAATGAGCGGGATAGGCTTTTTAAATTACCCCGTTCCAGTTGGGAAGATTATGGTAAAGAATTAATATCAAAGGGTGGCGGTATTTTTAAGCGATCAGCTAAATCAATACCCATCTCTGCTGAAATGAAAATGCTTTTTGGTATTACGGAAAACCAATTGGCTCCAAACGACCTGATTAAAAAAATCTTAAAATCAAAAGTGGATTTGATATGGAATGGCGGTATTGGGACTTATATTAAATCTAGCTCAGAAAGCAATGCCGATGTGGGGGACAAAGCCAATGATGCGTTGCGGGTCAATGGTAACGAACTTCAAACCAAAGTAATAGGCGAGGGTGGTAATCTCGGTTGTACTCAGTTGGGAAGAATTGAGTACGCATTAAATGGAGGTCGATGTTTTACAGACTCTATAGACAATGCCGGTGGGGTCGACTGTTCGGATCATGAAGTTAATATCAAAATTCTGTTGGATGATTTAGTCGTAAACGGAGATTTAACTGAGAAACAACGAAATCAGTGGCTTGTAAAAATGACTGATGATGTTTCTAACTTGGTTTTGACCAATAATTATCAACAAGCTCAGTCATTGAGTCTTTCCTATTCTCAAAACTATAAACAGATTGAAGAATATCGTCGCCATATTGCGGATTTAGAATCGCAAGAAAAGCTCAATAGAGAGCTCGAATATATTCCATCCGATGAAACTATATCCGACAGAAAGGCATCAGGCGCTGGGCTCACACGTCCAGAGTTGTCTGTGTTAATTTCCTACAGTAAGGGTGATCTGAAAGAGCAGCTGATTAACTCAAATATTTCCAATGACTCCTATATTGAAGGGGAAGTTGAATCCGCATTTCCTACGCAATTAGTAAAAGAGTTTAAAGCATCGGTTTACCAGCATAAGTTGAAAAACGAGATAGTGGCTACGCAGGTGGCTAACGATGTCTTCAACCATATGGGAATTACTTTTCTGCACCGATTGCAGGAATCCACAGGTGCAAGTACCAAGGATATTGCGATTGCTTACATTATTGCCAGAGATGTTTTTGGTCTCCATGATTTATGGAGAGAAATAGAAACTCTGGATCAGAAAGTCAGTACCGATCTGCAATATGAACTGATGATCAAGTCAGCAAAAACCGTAAGACGAGCGTCAAGATGGTTTATCAAAAACTATCGCCTTGGGTTGTCAGCATCTGACTTAGTACCTCAATACCAAAAGCCGTTGAATAATATTTTTAGTAACTTAAAAAGCATTCTTTATGGGGCAGCTTTAGATCGTTGGCAGCAAAGTATTCAAGCTTTGGTAGAGCAAGGGTTAAGCGAATCACTGGCAACAAAAGCCGTTTCAACTGACTACCTTTATAATTGCTTGGGTGTGATCTCGGTAAGCAAATCTCTGAATCTCAGCGAAGTTGAAGTTGCGTCAGCATACTTTAAACTAGGGGATCTGTTGAATCTCGATGATTTTGCAAAACAACTGGACGGTCTTACCGTGGCGACCCACTGGCAAACCAGAGCGCGGGAATCCTATCGAGATGATTTAGAATGGCAGCAGCGCCGAATTACCCAGGGTGTACTTTCTCATCAAAGTAATACTAAAAACCTGGCCGATAGCATTGAAGCCTGGATTGGGAAAAATGAAATTTTGGTCAATCGTTGGCATAGAATGGTGAAAGAAATTCTTGGTACGTCTGAACCCGAATTTAGTATGTATTCTGTGGCCATCCGTGAATTATTGGATCTATCTCAAGCCAGTGACCATGACACTTAATAGAAAACCTTGACCGGACGGGTATGACCGATCAATTCATGATTCTGGACATCTATATCGACCCAGAAGAGCTAAAAAGACTCTATGATGGGTCTGCCAAATTTGTGCATACCGTTGCGCGAGATGGCAGATCCGTTAGATTTCCATTAAACCTGCTTCAGCCTTTCGTCACTCGGTCTGGTATTCGAGGCAGTTTTAAAATTCGTTTTGATGCCAATCATAAATTCAAAAAAATAGACCGCATTTAGGGGTTTTATCAAACTCACTTTAAAGCCCCCTCGTCTTAGCTATAATTCCCGCAAATTTTCACAAGGATTATCTATGTACTCTCTGCTTAGAAAGGCAATCTTCACTCTCACACCGGAAACTGCCCACGACCTATCGCTAGAAGCGATAGGAGCAGCGGAACGATTGAAGCTCACCGGATGGATTGGAAATCGAGTGGTTGATGATCCAAAAACGGTAATGGGTATTGAGTTCAAAAATCCGGTTGGATTAGCCGCAGGCTTGGATAAAAACGGCGAGTATATTGATGGTTTAGCGGCCTTAGGGTTTGGGTTTATCGAGGTCGGCACGGTCACGCCGCGGCCTCAGCCAGGAAACCCAAAACCTAGACTGTTTCGATTGCCCGAAGCTCAGGGCATCATTAATCGAATGGGGTTCAATAACAAAGGTGTCGATTACCTAGTAGAGCAAGTTAAGCGCAGCCGATTTGACGGAGTGTTGGGTATTAATATTGGCAAGAACAAGGATACCCCGGCAGAAAAAGCCGTTGATGATTATCTTTACTGCCTTGAGAAAGCCTATCCTTATGCCAGTTATATTGCGGTGAATCTATCTTCTCCAAACACTCCTGGATTAAGAGACCTGCAATTTGGAGACATGCTGAATAATTTACTGGCGGAATTGAAAACAGCACAAAAAAGACTTTCTGAACAATATCAAAAATATGTACCCATCGCGGTAAAGATTGCCCCAGATATGTCTAACCAAGAAATTGCTGAAGTAGTAGAAGCTCTGGTTGCTCAGGAAATGGACGGAGTTATTGCTACTAATACCACCGTTTCAAGAGAATCGGTTGAACATCTGCAGCATGGATCTGAACAGGGTGGTCTGAGTGGCGCACCCTTATTGGTTCAATCAACCGAAAAACTTGAGGTGTTGTGTGAAGTCTTAAACGGAAGACTGCCGGTTATTGGGGGAGGGGGTATATGTGAAGGGTCAGACGCAATCGACAAGGTGAAGGCAGGGGCTAGCCTGATACAGATTTACAGTGGTTTCATTTATAAGGGACCAACACTGATTAAAGATTGTGCTCAAGCCATCCACTTCCACGGAAAATGATATAAATCAGCCTAGAATAAGGGCTCAAGAGCCTTAGATTAGTAGTGTTTTTGACTCACATCGTATATTGTACGCGGCGTTGTGCGGTGGCCTTTCGGTCAGCAATCAATGAGGTAGGATCACAACCCTGCCACCGGTTTTTGAGATCTTGGCGAACATCAGTGCTGCTTACAGAGCTCTTGCAAATTCCTTACAAATTATCATTTAAGTGAATGGTGATAGGGTTGCATTGGTCTGGCGAATTGGCTAATTTGAAACCGGTTTCACAGCTGGTTGTTTTACTGTGAATGCTAAGAATGAATAACAAGAACAACATAACGATAAAGGAAGTTGCCGAGAGCGCAGGTGTCTCCAGAGCCACTGTTTCTAGGGTTTTGAACGATAGTCCAGTAGTTACACCAGATACTAGAGCACGTGTTCAAAGTGCTATGGATTCCCTTGGATATCGTCCAAATTACTTTTCCCAGGCACTGGCAAAAAACAGATCTCAAAGCATTGGGTTGCTTGTTAGATCGCTTGGTGGACATTACTTCGGTAAACTCATGTACTCGTTAGAAGAGAAACTAACGACTCTGGGTCAGTACTGTATGGTGTCGTCAGGACACGGCACCTACGAATCAGAGAGAAAGGCTGTAGACTTCATGCTGTCCCGCCGAGTGGACGCCATGATTCTTTATTCAGATTGCCTTTCAGATGAAGAGATAATAGAAATAAACAACAGCGGCACGCCGGTTGTTGTACTAAGTAGATACATAGAACAACTAAAAGATCAGTGTATTTATTTTGATGATGTCAAAGCAGGGTATGATTCAACCCGACATCTTCTTGATAACGGCCATCGAAACATAGCGACTGTAACTGGACCTCTGCATAAACAGGATGCTGAGGATAGATTCCTAGGTTACAAGAAAGCGCTAGAAGATTTCGATATAGGGTTCGATCAAGATTTAGTTGTAGAATCCAGCTTCCAATTAGAAGGTGGTAAAGAAGCAACAAAGCAGTTGTTAAGTACAGGAAAAAATTTTTCAGCCATTTATTATGGTAACGATGAAATGGCTGTTGGGGGCCTTGAAGTTCTGCGGGGTGCAGGCGTCAGGGTTCCTGAAGATGTGTCGATTTTAGGGTTTGAAGATATACAGCTTTGCGTATACCTGAAACCCAACTTGACTACGATTCGAGTTCCATTGGCCGAGATGGCGCATATTGCAGCTGACTTAGCCATGAATCTAGTCAATAACGTGTCCTCGGATATTGCGTTAGAAGTTCAACTTCAGTTGATTGAACGCGAGTCCGTTACGCGACCATGTAATAAACCTGAACAAAACAAAAACTAAAGGAAACAACAACAATGATTAAGACTAAGCACATTGTTGCAGCAGCAATTACAGCGTTCGCTGCTCAAGCTACTGTTGCAGATACTGAACTGCAATTGGACGGCTGGCCAGACATGGACAAAGAACTAGCATTACACCAAGAAGAAGCCAAAGGCGCAGTTGGTGTTGATGTTAAACCTTTGATGAATGACTGGATCGCCCACCATGATAAGTTGAAAACTGCAATGGCAACTGGCCAAGGTGCTGGTGACATCGTCGGTGTTGACGTTGAATTCATCGGTACATTTGCGAATGCTGGTGGCCTGGTTAACCTTTCTAAAGAATATGGCGCAGACAAATTTGAAAATCTTTTTCCAGCGTATGCTTGGAACCAAGGTCGTGCTTTAGACGGTGATATCTATGCTATCCCTTATAACTCTGGCCCAGGTGTTATGTACTTCTGGCGCGATCACGTTACCGCTTCAGGTATGTCGATTGATGAAATCACTAAGAGCTGGGACTCTTTCTTTGAGTTTGGTGCCAAACTAAAAGAAAAAGGTATTCCTTTAGTTGCTGACGCATCAATCATTGCTCAAACAATTATCAACACAACAGTAGAATCAGGTAACTCAGTTTATTTTGATTCAGAAGACAACATCATTGTTACTAACGACCGTTTCGTTGAAGCCTTCACTTTAGCTAAAAAAGCTCGTGACATGGGTCTAGATGCATCAATCGGTTCTTGGTCAGGTGAATGGTTCGAAGCACTAAACGAAGGTACCTACGCGGTGGAATTCTCTGGCGCTTGGTTAGGTGGTTTCATGGAGCGTTGGATTGCACCAGATGCAACTGGCAAGTGGGGTGTTGCTAACCTTCCTAATGGTATCTACGGTACTTGGGGTGGTTCTTTCTTCGCTATTCCTAAGCAAAGTAAAAACGCTGACGCTGCATGGAAATTCATGGAGTGGTACTTAATGGACGAAGACAAAGCGGTTGCGCGTTTCACAGCCACTGGTGGTTTCCCTCCACTGAATGCAGCTTATAAAGACCCAGCTTTCCAAGAACCAATGCCTTACTTCGGCGGTCAGAAAGCTCGTGCTCTTTGGGGCGACATTGCATCTAAGATCACTCCTGTTAAGCCAAACAAAGGCGACGCAGTAGCACGTGACGTTGTGTTCCAGGCTTTGGGTTCTGTATTGAACGACAACCAGGACATCACGAAGTCTCTTAAAGATGCTGAGAAGCAAATTAAGCGTCGAGTTCGTGCCCTGTAATAATTAAGTTCGGTAATAAAATTACCGAATTTCTCAAATAGTGGCACTCATTCAATGATGAGTGTCACTTAGTTTCGTTAATAGATAATTTTTTTGCCTCACATCTGTAATAAAATAACAGACTATCAACCTTTACCTACACTTGTGAGACCGGAGTAATCATGACCGTATCCACTCATTCCAACGAGATGCCCGCGGAGCAATCCTGGCAGAATCGATGGGCAAACATGAAGGTTACTTTAGCCCCCTATGGGTTTCTGTCACCTGCAATCATCCTGTTTTTAATATTTAATATTTTCCCTTTGCTATTTGCTGCATTTATGTCTTTCCACTTGTGGAAGCCCAGTGAAGGTCTTGGGGCAATGACGTTTGTTGGGTGGGAAAACTATTACTACGCCATCACTGATGAGTTAATTTATAAATCCCTGTATAACACAATTTTTATGGGTGTATTGTCTGGGGTCACAATGCACTTAATAGCAATTCCCGTTGCTTATATCCTAGCTACTTACATAAAGCGCTTCAGAAATCTTTTCACTGGCGCTTTTTTTATGCCTTTCGTAACCTCAACTGTTGCTGTGGCTTTAGTGTTCACCAATATGTACGGTGAAAATTTTGGTTTGTTTAATTCTCTGTTGGCTACCTTCCATGAAATGCCTGTAATTGGTTCACTGCTTTTCTTTTGGGTAGATCCAGAAAATCCAATTCGTTGGTTGATTGATGTTGCATTCATCAAGCCTTCAATCGCAGGTATGCAGGTTTGGAAATTCTTTGGATTCCAGGTTGTTATTTATGTCTCCGGTTATTTAACAATCTCATCTGAAATTATCGAAGCTGCTGAAGTGGATGGTTGTACTGGCTTTGGTAAGTTCTGGCATATTGCGTTGCCATCTATTCGTCCTTTCATCTTTTTCTGTATCACACTAAATCTAATCGGTGCGCTCAACATGTTTGAAGAGCCATTTGTTATGTTAGGAAAAACTGGTGGTACTGACAGTGCCGGCCTAACTATATCAATGTATATGTATCTCGTCGGATGGGTCTGGGAAGACTTTGGAACAGCCTCTGCTATGAGCTGGTTCCTGTTCGCATTTATCGGTGTAGTGACTGGTATCTACTTCCTGTTGTTTGGTAAGAAAGGTTTGGGAGATTCCTAATGAATAGTTCACCAGTAGTTCGTATTTGGGAAAAAGTCGGTACAGCGGCACTGTATGGTTCCTTTGGTTTAGCTTCCTTAATCACCATCTTCCCATTCCTATGGGCGGCAATTTTATCAACCCGTTCACGTGAAGAGATTTTTACTCCAGGTATATCTCTATATATCAGTAATCATTTGGCAGACAACTATGCCGAACTGATGAACACCAGCTTTCCTTTCTGGTTAAATATGTTTAACAGCGTGAAGATTACAGCTTTAGGCGTTTTGTTTTCTTTGGCGTTTATGTCGATGGCGGGCTATGCCTTCGCTGTTTATCGTTTCAAAGGTAAGAACCTTATTTTCGGTATCTTCCTAGGTTCTATGATGGTGCCACCGGTATTGAGCTTAATTCCATTCGCTTTGATCATTCAATTCCTTGGATTAATGGACAGCCACTTAGCCATTTGGCTGCCGTTCACTGCTGTACCTTTTGGTATCTTCCTGGTAAGACAGTATGTTGTGACAACCGTACCTCTGGACTTAATGGAAGCAGCAAGAATGGACGGAGCAGGTGAGTTCAGAATTTTCTGGAACATTGCCTTGCCTCTGATGCGACCTGTTCTAGGCACACTGGCTATTATTCAGTTTGTATTCTTCTGGAATAGTTTCATTATTCCTCTGATTGTTTTAACCTCGGCAGAAAAACAAGTGGTGGTTCAAGTACTTCGTTCTATGCAAGGTCTTCCAAACTCGCCTTGGGGTGCGGTAATGCTAGGTACAACTATTTCGATATTACCTATACTTATCTTCTATGCTTTGGCTTCCAAGCAAATGATTGCTAGTTTGACCAGCGGCGCAGTGAAAGGTTAAATAATTACAAAATATGAAAGGCCGGCAATAGCCGGTCTTTTTTTTACCTATAGGAAAATCAAAATATGTTTAATTGGGCCATTATAGCCCCGGGTAGAATAGCTCAGCGATTTGCTAAAGGGTTAGAGGCGGTTGAAAAAGCCAATTTATATGCAGTGGGCAGCTCTAATCTAGAGCGAGCAAACGAGTTTGCTGAGAAGTTCAATGCAGATAGAACCTTTGATAGTTATGCAGACCTCGCGAATGATCCAAATGTCGATGCCATTTATATTGCGAATCCCCATCGATTCCACTTTGAGACTGCATTGTTGTGCTTACAAGCCGGTAAGCCGGTTCTGTGTGAAAAACCTTTGACGGTTAACAAAAAGCAAGCACAAACCCTCATAGACACAGCTAAAGAAAATAATGTTTTCTTAATGGAGGCGTTATGGAGCCGGTTTCTTCCAGTTTGGGTTCAAGTAAAAAACTGGTTAGCGGAGGGTCGAATTGGTGAGGTTAAAATCTTATCTTCAATGTTTGGTTTCAATATACCTCGAGACCAGGCAGACCGATTGCTGAATCCAGAGTTAGCTGGTGGAGTGCTATTAGACATGGGGGTATACAATTGTTCCATGTCCCAGTTTGTAATGGGTTCGAATCCAGTTTCTTATACCATTGAAGGTTATGTTGGGGAAACAGGAGTTGATGAGCGTGTTTCAGCGACCTTAAACTATGGAAATAATCGAATTAGCCAGTTCACCTGTAATTTTCAGGCTGATACTAATAACGAGTTTGTTATTTACGGAACAAAAGGAAAGATAGTCGTTCATCAGCATTTTTGGGACACAACCCAAGCCAGTTTATACGTTGAAGACAAACTAGTAGAAACCTTTAATCAGCCATTTCTTGCTAGCGGTTTCGAGTACCAAATTATGGAAGTAATGAAGTGTTTGGAAGCAGGGAAGATTGAATCTGATATTATTTCCTGGAGTGATACTCTCACAACCATGGAATTAATGGACTCCATGCTTGATGATCTGGGTGTAAAATACCCCTTTATTGAGAATTCTTGATTCGGTTAATCAACCAAGCTGGATCGTCCAATGGTAAATCATGGCCTGCACTTGGATGCGAGTGCAGTGGCCATGCAAGATATTCTGCTAATCTCTCACTGCATTTGCAATCCACAAATCTATCATTTTTAGAAGACAGAATTAACCCGTCACAGCTAAGTTTTGGAGGGGGTTGAAATCTGCTTGCAGCGACTAATTGTTTAATCAAACTGACAATGGGTACTGTTGCGGTTTCCTGAATACTGATCCAATCTTGTAGAGTTTCATCGGGAACCGGGTTCAGATTACTCACCATATTTAAAATCATCTCCTCCCGCTGTGGGAGACTTTTAAATAATAATCCTTGGAGCAGGGCTTTATAATTTTCTGGTTTTAGCCGCTCGTAAAATGGACTTAAACTAGAGCTTGAGTTAATTAAGAAAACTTTATTAATTCTAGAGTCGAGGCTTGCCCACCCTAATGCGACCATGGCCCCAAATGAAATGGCCACTAAATTAATTGGGCCTTTTAGATCTTGAGTTTTTGATTGTGCGAATTCAACATTTTTAGAGATGGTCCAGGGTGTGTCTGCATTAAGATGTTCACCAGTACCAGGTAAATCTAATCCAACACATTTGTCCGTTTTAAACTTGTTAATAAACTGTTGCCAGTGTCGATGCTCACGCCCGAGTCCTCGAAGAAAAACCCAGTTGGTCATGTCTTTTTCCACAATGTATGTGCGAACTGACTTAGATTGTCTTCCTGCTCAGGAGTAGGAAGCCAGTTTTGATAATTGATTGAAGCATGTAACAGGAAGTTCATTAGCGAAATATGTCGCCTTAAGACACGTGACTTTCTGTGTTTAGTGTTTGGATTAAAATACCCATCAAACCTCAATGCCTGAATAGGCCTTTTTTTTAACCAAATCCATGAACCCATTTCTAGCGTTAACGGGATAAATGTTCGACCGCTTTTATGACCATACTTTTTGTAAAAGTAATCCCACAAGTCACCATGGGTTAAGTAATGATTCGACTGTGGCTCGATGATATAAGCATTATCTGGATAAGATCTTTCCCATAAAAGTTTTAATGAAACAATTGGAGATATTCTTTTCATCAGCCGAGATCGATAAGCATACGGAAACCAAATTCGATCCCTAAACCCAAAACCACTGTGTAAATCTAAAGACAAAATAAAATTGGTTTCCCTTGCTGCCTGCCCCAATACCTTATCAATTGTCGCGGTTTCCACCTCAAGCTGGTTAGACCCACGATACCAGGGCAGTAGCGACGAGATACTCTGGCCACTGACAAATAGATTTTTCGTCTCAAAGGATTCAATAGGTGAATTCCTCATTAAATCCACACCATTTGCGTTCGATCTTTTACCAAGTGCCATTCCAGACGGGTTGGCAACAGGAATAGCAACGATCTGAGTTTTCGATATTAATTGGTTTAAGTAATCATCCCAGTGGAGACGCTCGATGAGATGACTTAAGAAAGCCAACAAAGACTGTGAACCAATACGTTCAACGCCATGAATCCCGCCGACGAGGAATAAAAGTGGAGCATTTTTTTGGAACTTTATATTCTGAAGTGAATAAATTGGGAGTAACTGATTTTTATATCTAACTTCGGCTTGTTTTTTGAGCTCAAACCACTTGCTACCTCGGTCTGCTAACCGTTCCAATTGCTGTAGCTCGGTAAATGATTTTTGTTTTCTATTCCTTATTGGTGAATGTTTACCAGTGTCTTCCTCGGAGGGAATGGCATTAATTTCTGGTTTCATAAACCTGTAACCTCAAAACATTTGAGATGACTCTTGGAATAAAGACCCTAGCACATCATTAGTGGGCTTATAAACCAGTTGATGAATGATTTCGCCATTACGCATGGTCAGTTGGTGTTCTATGATTGTTCTCGGCGTTTGCCACACAGATTGAAAATAGACTTTATCTTTGATTAATGCATCAGCCAAGTCTGGTGCATCCATAGGAACTACATCCTGTATCCATACAGGCCCAGTTCGCATTGGGTCTCCATATTTTTTTGAAACGATTAAGTTGACATCTTGGAAGTCATTTATGTGATGATCAGCGGTCTCATGGGTTTCCTTAAATATAAATACCCCTAAGTTCAATTTATTCTCGCGAAACTGGTAAACCAAACGAACATCTTTCATTCCCATAATATCGAACTTATAAATGAGATAGTCGTCTTCATCAAAAGGAGTAATGTTAGATTTTTCTTCTTTGACGATAACACTACCTTTGGAGTCCCCCCATTTTGCTATTGAAAAATCAGAGGCTAACAGGCTAGTACTCGCAGCTATACTCAGTGATGCGACCAGTGATAATAGTGATTTCATACTTAACTACTGGGTTGTTTTCTAGAAGTATAGACCAGCATCATTAGTTAGTAGCCCTATTCTGGATAAAACTAGATCTTTGGTACAGTTGTTCCAATTTGTCTTGGATATACCGTTGAAAAGAATAAATAGCACCGTTTATGGTGTAATTCAGTGGATTGTCGTTATTTCCATATCATTTTTATAAGTGTGTCAGTCAAAGATTTGACTAATCAAGTCTAGCTTACAAAAGAATAAGCCGTGTCTTCAGTCTTTCTTCGAAAGCCATAGACATAAAGGCAATATTGATTTTAAAAAGGAATATTTTGCTAACAATATTCGTCAGTCCTTTAGCTAATAAACATCAAGATATTATACGTATTGTTATTTCGATCTCATAATTTCAAATAAGTCTTACAATATTTCTTAATAGTGATGAATATCAAATTAAGAAGTTAAATAGCATTTTTAGAAGTATTGACGTGCTACAGAATTGTTTGCGTATTTAGAACTAGATTGATAAAAACTATATTTAGAAATAGTCAATATTGATAATTGTTTCAGGCAAGTGTCGTTTGGTGCATTCATCTGAAATTATTGATCATAGTCATTAGCCATTTTTGTATGATTTAGTGCTGCAATCTGTTTTTTCATAAGGTTGTCGCTATCCCTTGTAAATAGAATTTCATAGTCTACAAAATAGTGAAATATTAAATAAAAACTGTTTACTGTGTGAGTCGTCATACAAGTTAAAGGGAAAATATTTCAATTTTCATGAATTCATAAAAATACGGACATACATTTTATTGTGTGAAGTAAATTGACTTGGTAGGTATGCAGAAAAAATTTTATTTTCAACTCAATAAGATAAAATAAATTTGATCCAAGTTTAATTCAAATCAATAATAGGTGTGCAAAACACTAAAAAAATAAAGTATATTGCTCGCGCTCTAGCTAATAGTATTCTTATTAAATTTCTTATAGAAGTGATTTTATGATTGACTACTCTATACAGCTCAACCATTTCGATTACAGTATGTTTTTCTAAAGTAGAACAAAATAAATGAAAGCCCGTCACTTTAACTAAAGGAAAAAATTAATGTCTAGTGTTTTAGACAAGTACTTTTCAAAGTTCGAAGCTTGTAAAGACGATAGTGATTTAGAGGAATTATGTGAAGAATTTTGTGATGAAATGCAATTTGAGTTCTATATGTTTGCTGTGTGTACCGTCACTTCTCTCAGTTCACCTGAGATTTCTACACTAACCAATTACCCCTTAGAGTGGTTAGATGGTTATTTGACTGGCATGGCTAAACACGATCCGGTCGTCAAATATTGTTTTGAAAACACATCTTCAATTAGGTGGGACAAGCTCTTAACCATGGATCGCTATATAGACCCCAAAGGAGCTGAAATCATGAAAAAGGCTGAAGCAATGGGGCTGGTCAACGGTTGTTCCATTCCTATTAAATCTCCAACTGGAGTCATCGCAATTTTGAGCTTTGCGACATGCACTGACATCAATATTGAAAAAAGAATGTCTGACTTAGAACCTAATAGCCGTGCATTCGCCGCTTGGCTATTTGACTCTTACAATAGAATATCATCATCGAAAAGTGACTCGACCGTCGGCTATAAACTAACAGCTCGAGAGGTGGAATGTCTTTTTTGGGCTTGTGAAGGAAAGACTACTTGGGAAATTTCTCAAATAGTTGGTGTTACGGAGAGAACTATAGTTTTTCACTTAACCAGTGCAACGAAAAAACTAGGGGCTTCTAATCGGCAACATGCGGTGGCAAAAGCGATTTTGTGTGGATTAATTAAGCCGTCTCTTTGACTCATTAGTATCTATGACCCGAGTCTGACGGCTTAAAGTAGTTTGACTACAATCGCCTAGAATGGAACTTTGAAGGAGGGCCCAGTCCTGAAGCTTTAATAACGTCTCGCTCTGTTGATCATATTGCTTAATGCTTCTAAACATTTTATTGCTTTTGGTATTCTTGGTGTGATGAACAATCTCATCAACTAGATCATTATCAATAAGGTAGGCAAGAGTTTTCATATCACAAAATATAACTACATGAGATTTATACTCACTAGCACAGTGTCTGAGTATCGATTGGATTTTGTCAGTGTCTAAAATCTGGTAAGAGTCCAGATGTTCATCTTTTTTTTCGTTCTCAAGGATTCTTTCTAAAGATTTTTTATGAAACTTTGAAACAAGAATTGCTGTGGCTTGACGACATAAATCATTCACAAAACTTAGGAAGCCAAATTCACCAATAAGATCATTCAGTTTGATTGAAGCTCCTGAAAAATTAGCAGCACTAACGGCAGTAACCCATGGAAGATTGTGTTTTTTAAGTTTAACAATCCCTAACGAGATCTTATCAGATATTCCGGGGTGCTCTGATATAGATATTTTCCCCGGCCAGCTGTTACACCAAGTAGGCCAGTAATCGTCATTTACATTAGGGTCAAGCTTATGCCCGATGATAATCTCCTGAATAGATGATTGTTCAATTGTCTCCGTTAGTTCAGACAAATTAAAGAATCCACTAGTTGGCTCCACTGAAATATATAACTTATTTACGAGATGAGAATAATTCAGTATGGTTTGGGGCAATGTGCTTGTGCACTCTCCAGCTTTTGAGGCATTGAAGTCAATTAAACTAGAATTACTATCCATCAACACCCAAGCAATGGATGATCTTGAAGAAAGGTTAATTGCTTTAGAAAGAGCGATATTGAGGTGTTCAAATATGTCCATAATATTCATGAGGGCGCCATGCAATCAGTCTTGAGTTAGATATCTGTGTTGGCATGTATATTTCTAAAGTAAGCCTAATGTAGATATTGTTTTGATTGACTAACCTTAACTGTAGTGACCTCTCCACACCTATTCAAATATAAAGAATAAATAGCTTCTAAAATTAACATACTCTTCTAACTATCTCAGAGTGTCTAAAATATAGTTAAAAAAACAGTCTTTTGTTAGATGTACAATGTTACAGGAGATGGTTAATAAGGCATAACTTTTTTGATCTGATTCATTGTAATTAATATAAGTTAGAAACGTTGTTGCTATAACAGCTTTTGATTTCGACGAGAATTAAGCGAAAGAAATATTAAAAACGATAGCTGGCATATATTCCAGGAAAAGAATTCTCGAGACCTGAACGGCTTGCTTGATATCCCCAAGGTACATTCTTGACCTCCCTGTTTAATCTGACAGATGACTGCTGCTTAACCATACCTATATATTGGCCCGCAATTTATTAAAGGGCATCCATCAATGAATAAAATAATAATGGCTCAAGAAAAAAATGATGTCACAAATGCATCTTTGTTTGCCGATGTATTTCGACTGCGTCATGAAATATTTAAAGGTCGCCTTAATTGGGAAGTTGATTCTGAAGATGGTTTGGAGAGAGATTGCTTTGATGATCTGGATCCTTATCACATCGTCATGCAAAGCCAAGACGGTGCGGTAAATGGCTGTTGGAGAGCTTTACCAACAACTGGTGACTATATGTTGAAGGACATTTTTCCTCAGCTCTTACAGGGTGAGAAAGCGCCTGAGCAGGAAAACATTTGGGAAATTAGCAGACTAGCGGTTCGCAAGGGATCAGCTATGCCCAAGCGAGGATCTATTGGGGATGTATCAATTGGTTTGGTTAGATCTTTCAGAGACTTCGCATTAAAGCATGGTATTCATGCCTATGTCACAGTGACCACTTTGGCAGGTGAACGATTATTAAAACAGTTAGGTGTTGAACTACGAAGACTAGGCGAAGGTAAATCTATTCAAGTAGGTATCGAGAGATCAGTAGCACTTTGGATCGATGTTAATCAAAGCCTTAATGTAGTAGCGCATTAATTGACATGAATCAAGAATCATCAATTTCACGATTAGTTATTAACAGGTAATTCCATTTATGGATATCGCAATTATCGGAGTTTCTTGCAAGTTTCCTGGCGCAGAAAACCAATTTGATTTCTGGAACAATCTCAAGAATCAAACGTCTTCTATTTCTGAAATTCCAACAGATCGATGGGATTGGAAAAAGTATTGGGGTGATCCAGAAAACGAAGAAAACAAAACTAACAGTCGTTGGGGTGGTTTTGTTAACGATGTAGATTCATTTGACTTAGAGTTTTTTGGTTTGATTCCACGTGTGGTGGAAGCCATGGATCCACAACAAAGACTCATGCTAGAGCTTACCTGGAAATGTTTAGAAGATGCAGGCATTCCAGCTTCATCAATCTATGGTGAAAAGGTGGGCATGTTTTTAAGCATGTTCAATCATGACTATAAGGAAATTCAGGAGAGTAATGAATTCAGTATTGAAGCCCATCACTCTACCGGTAGCGCGGCATCCATAATTGCTAATCGTGTTTCTCACTATTTCGATATTAACGGTCCTAGTCTTGCCATAGACACCGCGTGCTCAGGTTCACTAAACGCAATTCACTGTGCAGCTCAAGCCATTCAATTTAATGATTGTGAAATGGCGTTTGCAGGTGGTATTAACTTGATACTCACACCGACTCGACATATTTCATTTTCTAAAATGGGCATGATGTCGCCAACCGGTACGTGTAGGACATTTGATGACAGTGCTAATGGTTATGTGCGAGGCGAGGGAGCAGGCATTCTTCTTCTAAAACCTTTAGCGAAAGCGCTGAACGATGGTAATCAAATATATGGTGTTGTAAAAGGAACGGCGGTAAATCATTGTGGCGAGACTTATACACTAACCTACCCAAGTCCTGAGCAGCAGTCTAATGTCATAGCTGAAGCCCATAGAAGAGCACAAATTCCTATTGAGTCTATCAACTATGTTGAAGCTCATGGAACAGGCACTCCAAAGGGTGACCCCATTGAATTTAGAGGATTATGCAGCGCTTTTGAAAAGCTTTCCGAAGAGCAGAGCACCGTATATCCAGAGAATAAATGTTCGTTAGGCTCAGTTAAAACAAATATTGGTCATCTTGAAGCGGCCGCTGGTGTTGCAGGTGTAATAAAAGTGCTCATGGCAATGAGAAATAAAACATTGCCGGCCCTTAACCATTACCAAAAACTAAACTCGCGTATTAACCTGAATAATACGCCGTTTAATATGTTAGCTGAAAATCAGGACTGGCTAGCCGCTTTAGACAATGACGGTAATGAGTTTCCATTGCGAGCGGGAATAAGCTCATTTGGATTTGGCGGTACCAATGCACATGTGGTTATCGAGGAAAATAAACCTGAACGAAAACAGTCAATAAGATCAGCTTCCCGAAAGTTACCGTCTTATCCAATTTGTATTTCAGCTAAAACCGAGTCAGCTCTATTAAAAAAGAAAGAAGACCTAAAACACTGGTTAGAAACTTTTGATAAGGATATATCTCTTATTGATATAAGCTATACGCTAGCCTATGGTCGAGATCATTTTGAGTACCGTGATGCAGCATTAGTGAATAATCTAGAAGAGCTTAAGAAATTTCTCGACAATGGAATTCCCGAAAGCAAAACAGATACGCCTCTAGAAAACCCAATTCGCTTGCTCGAAGACTTGACCAGAAAAAAGAAGACTAATAAACAGATAAATGAGATTCTAGAACTGTTAGTAAAGCTATATATCTCTGGTAAAGCAGTTGATTGGATTCAAGTATTTAAAAATAAGCGTCCACTGATCTTGAGTCTTCCAAGTTATCCATTTGCTAAAACTCGAGTTTGGCTTCCTAAGAGTAGTATTCAGACTAGCCAATCATCAGCGGATAAACTTCATCCGTTGTTGCATCGCAATATTTCTGACTTTGATTATCAAGCTTATCTAACAAAATTCACGGGTAAAGAGTTCTTCCTAGACCATCATAAAATTCGTGGTAGTAGAGTACTCCCAGCAGCTGCCTATTTAGAAATGGTGTATACGGGTCTAAAAGCGTCTTTAGGGAGCATGTTAGAAAACAAAATCATTCAGTTACAAGACATCAGTTGGTCACGCCCATTTATTGGCAACCAGCCCGGAGAGCTCGCTCTTCGACTATACCCATTAGAGCCTGTTGATTCCGAATATGAAATTGAGTTTGAGGTAAGCTCTGATCTCGAAGATGAAAAGATAGTTCACTGCAACGGATTTGCCTCCATAGTGTTAGAGCAGTCCAATGCTGAAAGTTGGAGTGATATTGAAGATTTTGACCAGTCAGTAGAATATGAAGACGCCTATAAAGTTTTATCCCATGCAGGTCTTCAATATGGAAGTCAGCATCAGGGACTGAAAACTGTAAAACTAAAACAAAATGAAGCAATTGCCGACATCAGCCTTCCAATGGGAGGCATCAATGAAGAGTATCTCTTGCATCCCTGTCTACTGGATTCGGCACTACAGGCTGCTGTTATACTAGCTATTAAGTCTACAATTGGAAATCAAGAGTTTTTAGATCTTCTAAAAGAAGACGAAAGTAATAGTGTTCAGGCACCTTTACCATTTTTACTGAATACAGTTACCGTTAAAAATCGTTTAACCGATAATTTACTCGTCAATATTGTAAAAACCAGTACTAATAAATCGCTAAATGAATTCAATGTAAAAATATTTAATAAAATTGAGGATGGTGATCCTGAACTCGCTGTCAGCTTAATCGGGCTTTGTTTAGGTGGAGGCAATTTACAGAATCTGTCTTCTACTGAAGATGTTAAACAGTCAGACGGCGAGATTAAGGCATTAAGTCAGCTAACTGATGGTAATCTTGAGGGCTATTATGTTCCCCAATGGATTAAATCTCCCTTGCAAGAAACTGACTTTAAATTGTCAACTAAGTCTATTATTTGTGTGATAGATCAATATCAACAACATAAATATGAAGACTTATTATCAGAGCTGGAAAAAAGAGATTTAAGCCCAATTCTAATAGAGCTTGGTGACAAATATAAAAAGGCTTCAGAGTCACACTATGTATTGCAAGCAGGATCTTTTGAAGATTCAGAAACCTTGGTGTCAGAGCTTAAGGCTCAAGGAATAAAACCTGAGTATCTTTGTCATTTTCCTCTTGGACTTGAGAAATATGAGGCATCGCACCAAGCGGTTAACCATAGTCCAGAAGCAATTTTTTCCATTGTAAAAGCTATGTTGAAGCTTTCCAGAAAGTTTCGAGCCATTACTTATATTGAGTCCGATCAGCCATTTAGCCAGCCTATAGCTCAGGGAATGAGTGGCTTATATAAAACCATGCGTATTGAAAAGCCCAGCTTTTCGGGTGCTGTGGTTCAAAGCCATGAATTCAACAGTGAAGTGCTATTGAATGAATTTAATGATGATAAGGCAACAGATGTCTTCTATTCAGATGGCATTAGATTTATTCGGTCATTTAATGATTTGAAAGCAACTCTTTCAAATACTTCGAACAAACCAGAACTATTCGATATTGAACAGGAATCACTATTACCCCAAACAGGCTTCAAAAAGGGTGGCGTATATTTAATAACGGGAGGAATGGGCGCGCTGGGTTTAATCTTTGCCAACCATCTGTGTGATAAATATCAAGCGACTGTTTGTTTAACAGGCCGTGCACCATTAAATGAGAAAAAGCAGAAGCAACTGAGCGAATTAGTCACTGCTGGAGGAAAAGCGGTTTATGTTCAGTGCGATGTTAACAGCTTAGATGATACTCATAGAGCTGTTAATGAAATTCGAGAGAATCATGGTCAGATAAACGGCATTCTGCACTCTGCTGGCATTATTGAAGACGATTTTATAATTAAAAAATCCCAAGAGTCTTTTAACAGAGTGATTGCACCTAAGGTAATGGGTTCTTTAAATCTGGATGCAGCGACTCAACAAGATAACATTGATTGCTTTATTTTATTCTCTTCAGTAACTGGAGTGTTGGGTAATCTGGGCCAAAGTGATTACGCCTATGGCAATAGTTTTGAAGATTATTTTAGCCTCTACCGTACAAAGTTACTTTCTAAGGGTCATCGGCACGGAAAAACACTTTCAGTAAACTGGCCGTATTGGAAAAATGGGGGCATGAGTCTAACGGATAAAGAGGAAGCCATACTAAATAAAAACTTTGGCATTATTCCTCTTGAAACCGAAAAAGGCATCCAGGCTTTAGAACTAGGTCTGTCTCTACCTTTATATCAACTATCCGTTCTACCAGGAGATACCCAAAAAGTTCGAAGCGTTTTAGGTACTATAGAACATGTCTCTGACCAATTTAACTCGCTTAAGACCAGTCAGAAGCGTTCAAGCGATACCCAAATCTCTAAGGAGATTGTCTTTGACTATTTAGCAAGCCTGTTTGCTAAGGAGTTGAAAGTAACTAAGGATCGTTTTGACTCAAATGGTTCTTTTCAAGACTTTGGCTTTGACTCCGTTGTCATGATTGACATGATCAATGTGATGGAAAAGAAATTTGAGGGTTTATCAAAAACCCTGTTTTTCGAGTACCAGAATATGGACGCATTGGTTGACTATTTAATTGAGAACTACAGTCACTGTTTTAGCGATTTGTCTGACGATGCTAAAAAGCCAGTCGATGATAAGAAAGCTACTGATAACATATCTAACACCAGACGTCGTCTTAGGAAATTCTCAGACACAAAATCTAGTTCGGTAGCCAGTAATAAGTCACAACCAGTTGCAATAGTAGGACTCGCAGGTCGTTATCCTGAAGCGGATAATTTGAATCAATTTTGGGATAACCTGGTGCAGGGTAAAGATTGCATTCGAGAAATTCCATCTGAGCGTTGGGATCTAAATGAAGTATTCCAACCAGGTAAACCTACTCAGGGAAAAAGCTACAGCAAGTGGGGAGGGTTCATTAATAATGTTGATCACTTCGATCCCCTTTATTTCAAAATATCTCCGAAAGAAGCAGAAAACCTTGACCCTCAGGAACGTCAATTTTTAGAAGTTGTTTCCCATGCTGTAGAAGATGCTGGGTACCACCCTGACCGACTCACAAATTCTAGGGGTACGAAAGAAAAGCCCGTAGGCGTTTACGTAGGTTGCATGTGGGGTGACTATCAGCTTCATGGTGTAGAAAGCTCAAATTCGGAAGACTGGGTTGCGCCGAATCCTTTTTATTGGTCCATTGCCAATCGGGTGTCGTATTTTTTTGATTTGTCTGGCCCAAGTATTACGTTAGATACTGCATGCTCTTCGTCATTAACCGCCATACATTTAGCCTGTAATGCGTTAGCCAATGGTGAAATAAGTGTTGCCATTGCTGGGGGTGTTAATCTCTCACTGCATCCGAACAAATATAATCTTCTTTCGAATATGCATTTCTTATCCAGTGACGGTCGTTGTCGAAGTTTTGGAGAAGGAGGTGATGGTTATGTTCCCGCTGACGGTGTGGGTGCTGTCATTTTGAAACCTCTGGCTGATGCTGAAAGAGATGGCGACCATATTTATGGAGTCATTAAAAGCACTTCTATTAATCATGGTGGTCATGCACCTGGCTTCACAGTACCAGATCCTATTCGACAGAGTGCATTAATACAGGATGCATTAGAGCGTGGAAATATAAATCCCCGGCATGTTAGCTATTTAGAAGCACATGGTACGGGCACGAGTCTGGGTGACCCGATTGAAATTAATGGTTTGAATAGAGCATTTAATTCTCAGGATAATCAGTATTGTGCCATAGGATCAGTTAAGTCGAATATTGGTCATGCAGAAGCGGCTGCTGGCATTGCGGGTTTAACTAAAGTGCTTCTTCAAATGAAGCATCAAAAACTGGTGCCTTCTATTCATAGTGATAATCCAAATCCATTTATTGAAATGGAAAGCACTCCTTTTAATGTTAACCGTGATTTTAAAGATTGGCATCGCCCGGTTATCAATGGAGAGGCTATCAATAGAATAGCCGGTGTTAGCTCATTTGGCGCCGGTGGATCAAATGGCCACGTCATCATTGAAGAGTATTGTCCAAATAAGAAGCAAAAGTCAGATTCCACCACAGCTCTGATCATTTTATCAGCCAAAAAACAAAACGCTTTACAGGAAATGGTCAGTAATCTTAGTGATTACCTAAAACAAAATTCAAATATTGATTTGCATGACCTTGCTTATACTCTTCAAACCGGTCGTCTAGAACATGAATGGCGATTTGCAGTGACTGCAATAAGCCTATCGGAATTATCTGAAAAGCTTCGGGCTTTTAATGCTAAATCATCGCAAGATAACAACCACTATTATTACTCTGACAAAGCAGTTAAACCAACAGGAACAGCCTTCAAACCTGCGCATAACTTTTGCCTGCCTTCTGATGACAACGGAGATCTAATTAATGCTTGGATGTCAGGGCAATCTATTAATTGGGTAGAGCTATATGACCAACCAAGACAAAAAGTTTCTGCGCCCGGTTATGCATACCAACGGCAGCGTTACTGGATTCAAAAGCCTAAACCAACAGGCAGCTTAGTTAGCCTCCACAGTGTTTTGGATAGTAATTGTTCTAGCTATGGCAATATTTGCTTCAAGAAAACATTCCAACCAACCGATTTTTACCTTAGGGATCATGCAATTGGTGAAAATCGTGTTTTGCCGGCTGTATTGTATTTAGAGATGGCGAAGCAGGCGGGTTCTTTGGCACTACCAGATCAAAGCTTGCACGCCATATACGATGTTCAATGGTTAAAGCCCATCATTGTAAACGACAAACCACAAGATATTTATATTTCGATTAACAATGATGACTATGGTTTGTCTTTCGAAATATATTCAAAGGATGATCAGTTAACCCTTTTACATTGTCGGGGTGCTTACGGATTTTTACCCGTCGAAGAAGATGCAAGGCACTCCCTGTTAAATCAATTAGGCGTCAATTCACTCTCACAAGAGAAATTCAATATTGAAAGCCTATGCAACCAGTTGAAGATATTGCCTAACCCTGAAATAGACTTTGGTTTCTCAGAGCTAGGATTCCAATTGGGGGACAGCTTTAATCCTTATCTCAACTTATGGCAAAGTGACGATGAAGCCCTAGCTGAATTACGATTGCCAGAAAGTATTTCGGATACTGAAAACAGTTTTGACATTCATCCATCGTTAATGGATGCAGTGCTCAGAACAACCATTGCGTTGGGTGGTATGCCTAAACCTTCTTCGGGAATTCCATTACCAGTAGCATTAAATCGGCTTGAGATGATTCAGCCTTTGCCCAGTAGATTTTATGTTTGGGCTAAAAGAAGAACTAATGAATCTGAGGGTACGAAAAACAGCTTTGAAATTTATCTCCTAGACTTTCAAGGCGGTGTGATCGCTTATTTAGAACGTTTTACGACGCAAACCGTTGTTGGGCTTTTTCCAATTAGAAAATTAAAAAAGGATGCTGGCTCCCAGAGCCCTGCGCCAACGGTTAGTACGAAAGCAAAAGACATTTCTCTAATAAATAGTGAAGAGGGTGATGACCTTAGGGCCGCCACTCTTGAGTTCTTACTTGATGCTGTATCTGAAGTGACAAAAATTCATAAAAATGACTTGTCACCTCAGGATTCACTGGAAGGTTTTGGTATTGATTCAGTGATGATATTAGCCCTGAATGAAAAATTGACAGGGATATTTGGCGATGACGTTTCGAAAACTCTATTCTACGAGCATGATGACATTAACAGCATGGTCGAATACTTTGTTGAATGTCATAGTCAAGATATCAAAAACAAATTGAGTAAATCTTCTATTACTAAAGAAGAAGACTCAAACTCAACGCTAGTTAGTAAACTTGAAGAACAACCAGAGCCCGAGCCTATAGTCTCGGTGTCTACTATCTGTCAGGTGATTGAAGAGGTTTGCAATGAGCCAGTTTCTCCAAATACAAAGATTGCTAGCCTAAATATAGATCCTATCCATTTTGTTAGCATTACCAACCGGCTTTCTAAAGCGCATGGGTTGAACACATCTGCACTTATTTATAACTGCGAGAAAATCTCAGATCTATTTCATTCTCTTACAGGAAACAACGACACTAGTCATAGGGATAAAAATATAAAACCGTCCGAAGTGGTTGATCAAGTCGCAAATGTGCATAACCATCGTAGACTCTCGGCAAACTTAGGTAACAGCCTAACAAATACTAAACCTGAATCTAATCAAGAAGACATAGCCATTATCGGATTAAGTGGAAAATATCCGATGGCCAATACTCTGGATGATTTTTGGATCAATTTAGTAGAAGGCAATGACTGTATTCGAGAAGTTCCAGCTTCTCGATGGGATCATGAAAAGAATTTTAATGCAGACCGAAATCATAAAGGCACCATTTATGGAAAATGGGGCGGATTTATGGATGGAATTGACCAATTTGATGCGGAATTTTTTGGTATTACGGGCCGAGAGGCTCAGAGAATGGATCCCCAAGAAAGGCTATTTCTTGAAACCGCTTGGCAATGTATGGAGGACGCAGCCTACACCAAAGATGCCTTAAATGAAAAATCCGTCGGGGTGTTTATAGGTGCAATGTGGGGACAATATGAATTAATTGAGGTGTCAGAAGAACAAAAACAATTTGGCAACCCGGGTTCAACCTTTTCTGCAATTGCTAACCGTGTTTCTTATACATTCGATTTTGATGGTCCCAGCATGGCAATGGACACCATGTGTTCTTCATCACTGACGGCGCTTCATATGGCGTGTCAGAGCATCAGACATGGTGACTGTGATTATGCCATTGCAGGAGGTGTTAATCTTTCAATACATCCAAATAAATATTTGATGCTCAGTCAGTTGCAATTCTTGTCAACTGATGGGCGTTGCCGAGCATTTGGTGAGGGTGGTTCCGGTTATGTACCCGGCGAAGGGGTCGGTGCAGTGTTACTGAAACCAATCAGCAAAGCGATTGCGGATGGCGATAACATTTATGCTGTTGTGAAAGCATCTGCTTTAAATCATGGTGGCAAAACTAGCGGTTTTACCGTGCCAAATCAGAAGCGACAAAGTAATGTTATTGGCCGAGCAATTGAGAAAGCAGATTGGGAGCCAAATAGCATAAGCTATATTGAGGCTCATGGAACAGGCACATCACTAGGTGATCCGATCGAGTTGTCTGGGCTAAATAAGGCCCTTGGTTTAGCTGAGAATGAGGACAGTAAAAATAACTGTGCTCTGGGTTCAGTGAAAAGCAACATTGGTCACTTAGAGTCGGCTGCGGGTATTGCCGGTATTACAAAAGTTTTGCTTCAAATGAAGCATAAAACCATTGTGTCGTCTCTACATTCAAACACATTGAATCCTAATCTAGCGATTAAAGATAGTAGATTTTTTATACCTCAGAATAATCAAGAATGGTCAGTTACCCGTTCTAAACCCACTCGCCGCGCTGGTGTCAGTTCCTTTGGTGCAGGAGGTTCAAATGCCCATGTGTTATTGGAAGAATATACAAATACATCTGAAAATATTCAGCGTATTCCCGAACGAGAACAGCTATTTATTTTATCTGCGGATTCAGAAGAACGGCTACTGGGATATGTCCGTGATGTAATTGGTTGGTTGAATCAGGTAACCAAAGAGTTCAGTGAACATCAGCTCCAACATAAATTTATAAATTTATGTTACACCTCTCAAGTGGGGCGCGAGCAAAAGTCATCACGACTCGCGGTCGTCTCAAATAGTTGGCATGACTTAATTAAAAAACTAGATGGTTGGCTCTTTAGAGGCACTAGTAGCAATGTTTATTTCGGCGTACCAAGAGACAAAGATCAGCAGTTGGATTATGTACTTGATAGGGAAGCTAAGAAGGTATTGCTGGAGTCTTTACTGCAACGGGAGCAAATCCATCAGCTAGCGCGAAGCTGGGTATCTACGTTAACTATCAACTGGTCAGAATATTCTAACGACTTATTTAGATTACCAGAATCGGTTCCATTGATGAGAATAAGCATGCCGTCTCAGCCTCTCATTACACAACGTTATTGGGTCGATGAGAAAAAACCAAAAACGAATGTAGATATTCAATCTTTGCATCCGTTTTTAGATAAAAACACGTCAACCATTGCCAAACAAAGTTTCGAGAAAATATTTACCGGTGACGAGTTCTATTTAAAAGATCATCAAGTGGATAACAATGGTCCAAAACCCATATTGCCTGGTGTTGCTTATCTCGAAATGGCTAGAAAAGCAGGTAATCTTTCAGTACCAAATGAGCTAACTGTTAATAAAATATCCAACGTTATGTGGTTAAAACCCATTCAAGTAAACAAGGGTCATCAATCTGTCGAAATTGAGCTTGAGGCATCAGATACTGGGTTAGAATTCAAAGTTCACGGCTCAGATTCAGAGTTTGCAAGTGGCGACATTGAATTTAGAAATACTGATGACGTAATAGATGACGAATGGATAGATATCTCTTCGATTGAAAATAGCGATGGTATCCGAGAAGAGAAAGAAGAGATTTATCATCTTTTTCAAAACATGGGCTTCCACTATGGGCCAGCATATCAATGTACCGAGTGGCGGTTACGTTTTGAAAACTCAGCGCTTTCAAAAATAAAGTTGCCTCAAGAGCTAAGATCAGATGCCGATCGCTATTTTATTCACCCGTCTTTGATGGATTCTGCGTTAAGAACCTGTCTTGGTATAGGTGACTCAAATCATACATCCCCTATGGTTCCTTTTTCATTAGAGGAAGTCGAAATTCTCCACCCAATTACTGAAGAGTGCTATGCATGGGCTGTTCGTTCTGACCAAAATCATGATGATTTTATAAAATACAATTTAGTGGTAACAGACCCAGACGGGCGTGTGCTTATAAAAGTGCATAATGTAGTCGCTCGTGATATGCATCGAAATAAAAAAGGTAGCAACAATACATTAAGCTTTTATCAGTATGGCTGGTCTAAAGCTGAATTTCCAAAATCTAGCCAAGCGAAAAATGTAATGATCTTGGCGAATTCTTTTGAGGATGTGGAAAACAATATGCTGAACTTGCAACAAAGCAGTGTGTTGGTTACTAGGGGAGAAAGATACAAAAAGATATCCGATAACCGGTATGAAATAAATTTTCATAGCCAACAGGATATGGAAAATCTATTTGGTGATGTTATATCCAATGAATTTAAGCTAAATGCTATCTTAAATGCGATTGATTTAGGTACCGACAATACTGGTAATTCAATTGACAACAACTTGAATGACTCGATGTATTTAATATTCAGGCTATTTAGAGCCGTTGATCAATATTCTGGCAACAGACATATTCGAATTTTGGATTTAAATTTAGACTCAAATAGTGAAAGTAATCATTATCGACTTGCGTTATCCGGGTTCGGTGCCTCCATGTTAGGAATCAATCACCGCATACAGGTAACAAGTCTGACATTGAGTAATGATCAAATCACATCATCAGTCATTAATGACCTATTGTTTACTTCAGAAAATACCGGCGGGCATGAATATCGCGTTAGAAATAACCTTCTAGAGAAAAGGCGCTTACAACCGGATTCAGAACAGTTAACCAGTGATAGAGAAATTCTGCCGTCATCCAGTACCTGCTTAATTACCGGTGGGGTTGGAAAGCTAGGCATGATTATGGCCAATTATCTTGTGCACTCTTGCCAGCCAAACCTAATACTCACATCTCGCTCTAACCTAAGCGAGACGCAACAAAGTCAAATAGCCAACTTAAATTCAATGCTTAGAAGCATGGGGTCAACAAGCAAGGTTGTGCATGAAGTTGCCGATATTAGCGATGCCCAATCGGCTGAAGATCTAATCAAGCGTTGTAAAGATCAGTTTGGGCACATCAGTGCAGTTATTCACGCCGCCGGTTTTGGATCTGAGGGTTCAGTGCTAGAAATTGATAAAGCAGAATTTGATAGAAGTCTCACTGCGAAGGTTCAAGGGCTAATTTATTTACATGAGAACACAAAAAATGAACCGCTAAGCTGGTTTGTTAATTTCTCTTCTATTTCTGTTCAAGTGGGTGATTTAGGCATAGGAAGTTACGCTGCTGGTAATCGATTTATGGATTCTTTCAGCAGTGCGCAGAATAACATGATCTCGATTAATTGGCCGTTATGGGATGAAGGAGGATTAACCATCCCGGACTCTGAAATGAAAATGTTAGCGTTTTCCGGTATGGCACCATTACCTGTGAAAGAAGGTCTGAAAGCATTTGAACTGGCGTTACTAAATAACAATTCGCAGCTATTTGTGGCTTATGGTGATACAGAGCGAATTAACCAAGTGCTGGACGTTAATATTGACAGTAATCAAGTTCAGATTTTTAGCAGTAAAGCTGCTTAATCAGCAACAGCCATTAGTAAATATGGAAGAAAACAGTTATGAGCTTTCGATCTAATGTAATTAGCTTTGTAAAAAATTTAATATCTGAAGTCATTCAACAGAAATCAGAAGATATTGACTCTACTAAAACATTTGAAAGTTTTGGTATGGATTCAGTTTTATTAATGGAGCTACAGAGTAAGCTTTCCACTAAAATAGAAGGTGTCTCAAAAACAGTTTTATTTGAGTACGATACTGCTGACAAGTTGACAGACCATTTAATCAGAGATCACTCTATAGAAGTTAAAAAAATTCTGGGAATAAGCTTGTCTGATGAAACTGAATTAAATTCTCAGGTTGCTAAACCGGCTGGAAACACAAAATTAATATCTAACATTAAGAAAGAACCAAAGAGCGAGAGCAATAAATCAGTATCAATTGATCATCTATTTAAGAAAAGAGCAAATAGAAACCTACAAAATACTGATAACTCAAAAGGTAATAATAGAACCGATTGTTCCATTGTTGGCATGGCTGGGGTTTTTCCTAATGCTAAAAATATATCTGAGTTCTGGAATAACATAAAAAATGGAACTCAGTGTATAAATGAAATACCTGAGAATCGGTGGGGGGCTAATAATCCAAGTGACGACAGACCTTCCAAATTGTTTTCGCAATGGGGCGGATTTATAGAAGGCGTTTATGATTTTGATTACGAATTCTTTAATCTGAGCAAACTAGAAGCTGCCAAGATGGATCCACAGCTAAGGTTGCTGTTGCAAACTGCCTGGCATGCTATTGAAGATGCTGGATACACGCCAAATTCACTTAAGGGGCATAAAGTTGGCGTATTTGTAGGAGCGATGAATAACGATTTCAGTTATCAGATATCAGAGCTCTACCAAAATAATGGCTTATATGGTGGTGCTGGCGCCTTTGACAGTGAGCTTGCTAACCGATTGTCTTTCTTTCTAAATCTCCATGGGCCAAGTTTCACAGTAAAATCTGCTTGCTCTTCATCGTTGACAGCCTTGCACCTGGCCTGCAACGCGATTAAATCAGGGGACTGTGATACTGCATTAGTGGCAGGGGTCAATTTAAGCCTTCAC
>JANQHX010000092.1 GCA_028282465.1 Gynuella sp. | reverse complement strand
TTTTAGGACCGCCCTGCGGGGCTTACAGGCGAGTCCTGACTCTGTGTTGTCTTATTTTGAAAGGTCTAGACATTCCTGCAATAAGCCGCCTTGATTCAGGACCCGCCTGTAAGCCAGAGCAATTCTGGACTTAATCAGAGGCTCCCTAGATTCTTTATGACTCTTTTGCCTGAATAAGTGTTTATAGCACTGGACGACCTGACTGATTACTGAAGTCTTCTCCGCAGGCAATAGACGGGTTACTGCTAAGTCTAGACTCAACCCGATAATTCTTTTTATTTGTTCGGGTTTCGGAATTTCAGTTAACCCAGCCTCCATAAAAGCCTGCTGCATAGTCACAACAATTTGCTCAGCTGAATCAATTAGAGTGCCGTCCCAGTCAAATATGACCAGTTTAATCAATTGAGATTCTCCAAAGGGGCTTTTAACTCAACTCCTAAAGGTGCCTTGACTGATACTGTTTTGGAGGTTTCAGGATGCTCAAAGGTTAGTGAGCTGGCGTGTAAAAATAACCGATTAAAACCCAGTTGACGGGCTTCCTTATTAACCTCATCGGGGCAGTATTTATCGTCTCCGATAATTGGACACCTCATATACTGGCAATGCACTCGAATCTGATGGGTTCGGCCTGTAACTGGGTAAGCCTCCATTAACGTATGAGCCTGGAAGCGCTTAATCAGCCGAAACTTGGTTAGGCTTTTTTTGCCTTCCTCATCTACTTTTACCAACCGCTCACCAGACTGCACCTGATTCTTCAATAGCGGAGCATTGACTTTGTCAGCGCCTTCCGGCCAATGCCCAGTTACCAAGCACAAATACTTCTTATCAATATGTTTTTCTTGAATCAATCGCTGAAGCTTTTTCAAAACCGAACGTTTTTTGGCAATCATGACGCAGCCCGAGGTATCTCTATCCAAACGATGTACTAACTCGAGGTTATGTTCTTCAGGCTTAAGAGCTCGCATGGCCTCGATCAGACCGAAACTGAGCCCACTACCACCGTGAACCGCAAGCCCATGAGGTTTATTAACGATCATGAAATATGGATCTTCATAAATAATGGCGTTAGTTAATGCTTCAGCAAAGTCAGGTCGAATGTTATCTGGTGCTGGTTTGGGCGCTGTGGTTCTAACCGGGGGAATTCTAACTTGATCTCCAACTCGCAAATTATAGAGAGGTTTTATCCTCTTTTTGTTTACTCTAACCTCTCCTTTCCGAATAACCCGATAAACCCAGCTTTTGGGAACCCCTTTAAGTTGAGACATTAAAAAGTTATCCAGCCGCTGACCATCCCGATCTTCAGTAATCGTAATAATTTGAACAGATGACAAAAATCAGTACTCCTTAAAAAACCAAGTAATAGTAGCATCCCAGTAATATTTGAAGCAGTGATTCTTTGCTGCTATATTCCCTACGCCTTTCTAGGCCTGAACCGGGCATCTCTCCCCAAACAGCTTGCTAATTTCCTGCAAAACGTGCAGATGTAGCAATATGTTATAGACTGTAATTGGGTGTTAAGCCCCGGTAAAAATAAAACATGAGCAGTAATGACCAGATTATGCTCTGTGCTGGTGAAGCTAATGAACATAAAGAGCTCACCCAAGTATGATGAGATCTCCGGCCGATTGCCGGGACGAACGAATTTATCAGCTTCAGCTTAGAAATAAAGCTGGGGTCTTTTGAGAAAAGTTGTATCAGTACATTGTTCGGATCAGCAGATCCGTGATACCAGGCACACGTAAAGATTCTGGATTTTACCTGCTCTTTTAAGGAATTTAAGAGCATATAACTAGCATGAAAAGAATGCTGATTAATGCAACCCAGTCCGAGGAAATAAGGGTTGCGCTGGTTGACGGCCAGAAATTATACGACCTCGATATCGAAAGCGGTTTTCGAACTCAGAAAAAAGCTAACATCTACAAGGGTAAAATTACCCGCATCGAACCAAGCCTTGAAGCAGCATTTGTGGACTATGGCGCTGAGCGTCATGGTTTTTTGCCGTTAAAAGAAATCTCCAATGAATACTTCATTGATCCATCTGTAAAGGGTCGCCCTAATATTAAAGAGGTGCTGAAAGAAGGCACCGAGGTAATTATTCAGGTAGACAAGGAAGAGCGCGGCAATAAAGGCGCAGCTCTAACCACCATGATCAGTTTGGCTGGTAGATATCTGGTATTGATGCCAAATAATCCTCGTGCTGGCGGAATCTCTCGCCGCATCGAAGGCGACGATAGGGCTTCATTAAGAGAAGCCATGCAAGGAGTGACTGTTCCCGACGGAATGGGCGTTATTGTTCGTACCGCTGGTATTGGCAGATCCTCAGAAGAACTTCAGTGGGATCTAGACTATCTCATGCAGTTGTGGGAGAGCATTCAAGACGCGGCAGAGCAAAAAGAGCCTCCTTTCCTGATCCTGCAAGAATCTAACGTCATCATTAGAGCTATCCGTGATTACCTGCGCCAAGACATTGGTGAAGTACTGATTGATAACGAAGGCGTCTATAACTACGCAGTAGATTTTGTTCAAAAGGTAATGCCGAGTTACCAGAACAAAATCAAGTTCTACAGTGAAACGGTTCCGTTATTTAATCGCTATCAAATAGAAACTCAGATTGAAACCGCCTTCCAACGAGAAGTTAAGCTTCCGTCTGGCGGCTCTATTGTTATTGATCCAACCGAAGCCTTGGTTTCCATTGACATTAACTCGTCACGGGCAACTAAAGGTGGAGACATTGAAGAGACGGCACTGAACACCAACCTGGAAGCAGCTGACGAAATCGCTCGTCAACTGCGGCTCAGGGACATGGGCGGTTTAGTGGTCATTGATTTCATTGATATGTCCCACTCTAAGAATCAGCGTGAAGTCGAGAATCGCTTGAAAGAAGCTGCCGGAAGCGACCGAGCGCGGGTGCAAACCGGTCGTATTTCAAGATTTGGCTTATTGGAAATGTCTCGCCAGCGCTTGCGCCCTTCTCTTGAAGAAACCAGTGGCCATGTTTGCCCAAGATGTAACGGTCAGGGTGTAATCCGAGACGTTAAGTCTCTCTCACTGGCAATACTACGTCTGGTTGAAGAAGAATCGCTGAAAGAAAGAACGGCTCAAATAAGAGCTGTAGTACCTGTTCCGGTAGCCACTTTCTTACTAAACGAAAAACGTACAGCCATCGCGGAAATCGAAAGCCGACAAAAAGTTAATGTACTCGTGGTGCCCAATCCAAGCATGGATACACCTCACTACGAGGTGGTTCGAGTTCGTGATGACGACGAAGTGATCAACAGCGGCGAGCCTTCTTTTGCCATCAAGCTTGAAGAAGTCAGCAATGAAGTATTAGCTGATTCTGTCGATAAGAACGAAGTACCAGAAAAAGCAGCAATCTCTACCATTGCGGCACCAAAAGCGCCAGCACCTGTGGCAGAAGAACCTAGTCTGTTCAGCAAGCTTATTGAATCGATTAAAGCTCTCTTTGTATCGGAACAACCAGAACAGAAGAAGCCGTCCAAGCCAACTAATAACGGTAAGCGCAACAACAACCGAAAGGCTGGCCAAAACCCCCGTAATCAAAACGGTAAAAAACGGCCTAATGGCAAAAACAATGGTGGAGGCAAACAAGCCAAGGCCAAAACAAACAGAGACGATAACAAACCTGCAAGCCGCGCTAAGCCTGATAACCAAGGTAAAGAGCAAAAGCCGAAACAGAAACGACCTGAACGTAACGAACAAGGTAGAGTGAATAACGATCAGAAAGGATCGAACCGTCGTAACCGAAATGGTAATGGCAAAAAATCACGCCGTGAAATGGTCTCGGGCGAAAAAGCTGATAATGCAGTTACATCTCAACACGCAAAAGCTAATGACAATGCTGAAACGAGCAAGCCTGTCGAATCTCGACCACTAGCTGCTGAAAAACCGGTTTCAACTGGCACCCCCGTACCAGTGGAAGATAAAACTATTTCCACACCAGCCGCTCCGGAGGCAGTAAAGCCTGTGGAATCAAAGCCCAAGGTTGAAAATGTTCAAGAGTCAGCAGCTGAGACTAAACCGGAACCTGTTACAAAAACAGCACCGGTTCAGAGCGAAGCACCAGTAGCGGATAAACCCGCTCCAGCTGAAACTCCTGTAGCCGCAAGCCCAGTCACAGAGGCCCCAGCTCCAACTAAAACTGAGACTCCGGCTGAACCAAAGGGTTCAAATGAAGTCAATCAGGAGGCCCCTAAACCTGCTGCGCCTGCACCACGTAAGCCCCGTCGTGCACCAAATGATCCCCGCGAGGTCAGGAGAAGACAGCAAGAAGCTGAAGCTGCCTCCGACCAGGCAAGCGAATAACCCCAAATCAAAAGCCGCTGTAGCATCTTATAGCGGCTTTTTTTTCGCCTAGTCATCGCACTAATAAAACCCCTCCAAAGTCGAACGCCCTTTATCTGGGCGTTTTTTCACATTTGTAATCATCTTAATTCCTGACACGGTTCAAAAAATTCAAAGCCAGCCTGTGGTTTGAGTCATCATTTCCATGATCTGTAACAAAGAGTAAACAACAACTTATAGAATGGCATAGCGCTTGCGAGTGCACAGTATGAACAACTCAAGAAATCGTAATACTCAAAACGGAGTGAATATGAAAAAACAAGTCACCACATGGATGTCAGGTATTGTTGCCATCCTGTTAACCACCACCGCGCTGGCAGCAGAACCTTTAAAGATTGGCTACAGCGACTGGCCAGGATGGGTTGCTTGGGAAATTGCCATTGAAAAAGGTATGTTTGAGAAAGCGGGCGTCGACGTAGAATTCGAATGGTTTGATTATGTTGCCAGTATGGATGCATTTGCAGCAAGTCAATTAGACGCGGTTGCCATGACCAATGGCGACACTTTGGTAACCGGCTCAACTGGTGCCTCCAGCGTTATGATTCTTATCAATGATTATTCTAACGGCAATGACATGGTTGTTGCGCAGCCAGGAATTAAGTCAGTAAAAGACCTGAAGGGTAAAAAAGTCGGTGTTGAAATTGGTTTTGTGGGTCATCTGTTATTACTGAATGCACTTGAAAAGAATGGTTTGTCTGAGTCAGATGTTGAGTTGGTGAATGTACCAACAAACGAAACACCTCAGGTGCTAGCTTCAGGTGATGTTGATGCCATTGTTGCGTGGCAGCCTAATTCTGGAATGGCTTTGGATTTAGTTCCTGGATCAACCGCCATTTATACCAGTGCAGACGAGCCAGGTTTAATTTACGACGTACTTGCTGTATCTCCAACAAGTTTAAATGAACGTCGTGATGATTGGAAAAAGGTTCTAAAAGTCTGGTATCAAGCGGTAGATTTTCTAAAGGATGAAGCCACTCAAGATGAAGCAATTTCTATTATGGCTTCACGAGTAGGTCTTGAACCTGCTGAATACAAAGGCTTTATTGAAGGCACTAAAATTTTGACTCTGCCGGAAGCGAAAAAGTTTTTAGCGGACACAGATGACTTTAAATCCTTAAAAGGCTCATCAAAAATTTCTGATGACTTCAATGTTGCAAATGATGTTTACCCAGAACCTCTGGATATTGATTCCTACATAGACACTAGCTTAATGAAAGAACTTTAAGACGTTTACCAAGGGGGCTTTTTTAAGGCCCTCTAGCCTTCCAATAATCTAAGCTGGAGTATCATCAATTGACTAACCAATGGCTTGCAGTAAGAAAACCCCTGCCACAAAGTAAAGCAGTTCCAACGGCTGTAATGAGTTTTGTTTTGCCTATATTGCTCTGGTGCCTAGTGTCATATATTCCGTTTGTTTGGCATCCCAAAATTGAGGTAACCAATACCGGAGATGTCAGCTACTTTAAAGTTGGAATGCTGGTAGACAAAGATAAGTTCTACGAAGAATCAAACAAAATGTTGGAACAGGAAAAGTCTTTACCAGAAGGTAATCGGGCCAATCCTGTTTACTTACCTGCGCCACATGAAGTAGTGGTTGCACTCTATACTGCTTTCACAACAGAACCTAAAAGACGAAACGAAAAATGGTTGCACGAAAGTTTGTGGGACAGTATCCAAGTTATATTCTGGGGATTTTTTATCTCCTCATTGGTTGGCGTACCATTGGGAATCTTAGCTGGCACTTATCATTTCTTTTCAAGGTTACTTGAACCCTTTATTGAGTTTTTTAGATACCTCCCCGCCCCTGCTTTTGGCGCACTGGCGGTGGCAATATTAGGCATTCATCAAGCCCCTAAAATAGCCATTATTTTTATTGGCACTTTTTTTCAGCAAGTATTAGTTGTGTCGAACACAACCCGAAAACTCGATCAGTCACTGCTTGAGGCAGCACAAACATTGGGGGCAAAAAATAAATCCATGCTTTTCAAAGTGGTCGTTCCAGGCATTCTTCCTGACCTGTATCGCGATATGCGTATCTTATTAGGCTGGGCTTGGACATATTTAATCGTAGCTGAATTAATTGGTACTAGCTCCGGCATTACTTGGTTCATTACTCAACAAGCTAGGTATAAGAATTTTGATAACGTGTTTGCAGCCATTTTAATTATTGGCGTAATTGGTCTAACCACTGACATCATACTTGCCAAGCTAGGTAAAAAAGCATTTCCTTGGCAGAAAAAAGAAGCAATGGCTTGAGAAATTTCATGACTGAACTGATTGCTGAACTACAAGAACTGGAAACAAACTTAGAACCCGCAGATTACCTAAAGCAATCTGCAACCGTTAAGGATCGTTTCAACAGATTAAAACAAAGACCTATTACCCTAGAAATATCAAACCTCACTAAAAAGTTTGAAACACCAAAGGGAACTATTACCGCACTCAACAATATCAACTTCAGTGTTTATCGCAGAGAATTTGTCTGCGTCATTGGGCCTTCTGGATGCGGCAAATCCACTCTGATAAGAACTCTAGCTGGCCTAGAAACACAAACATCTGGGCAAGTCATGTTAAATGGTAAAGAAGTCGCAGGCCCAGGCCCAGATCGAGGCATGGTTTTTCAAGGCTACACTCTTTTTCCTTGGCTCACCGTCAAGCGCAATGTCATGTTCGGTTTGGAATGCTCGGGCCATGGAACATCCGCTAGCGAAGAACAAGCCATGCAGTGGATTGAAATGGTTGGCTTAGGTAAATTTGCAGATAGCTATCCATATCAGTTATCTGGCGGAATGAAACAACGCGTCGCCATTGCCAGAGCGCTCGCAAACCAACCAAAGATTTTATTAATGGATGAGCCTTTTGGCGCACTGGATGCCCAAACACGAGCTAAAATGCAAAGTTATTTAATGGACATTTGGCAAAACATTGATATTACGATTTTCTTTATCACCCATGACTTGGACGAGGCCATTTACTTGGCAGATCGGATTTTAGTGTTAAAGCCTCATCCAGGAGAGGTTCAAGAAATTATTGAAGTTCCAGTACCTCAACCGAGGTCGCCAGAGCAAATGTTATCGCCTGAATTTCTGGCAACAAAAAAACGACTTGAAGAATTGATTCATCCTCCCTGTGCTTCCCAATCCAGCGGAGATCATCTTGATGTTGTAAAAATGGTAAACAAAAATGACGAAGTGCCGTCGGTATTTTAATTAATGACTTCAAAAAGCAGTGATGAAAAAAATACTAACAACCCTGGTGTCAATCGAATTTCAGTTTCATTACCAGAAGGTTTGTTAGAGCAGTTTGATAAAGTAGTAGAAGAACGTGGGTTTGTCAGTCGCTCCCAAGCGATAGCAGACTTGATTCAGAGTCAGTTAACTAGCCATCGTGAAGAGCAAGGTCAAGATATTATGGCAGGTACTATCAATGTGGTTTATGACCATGCTGTGCCTGGTTTACAGAAATGTCTGTCTGATCTGCAGTATGAATTTTTAGATGAAGTGATTAGCGTACTTAACGTTAACCTAGTTCATCACCAAACACTTTCAGTTTTTCTGGTTCAGGGGCCAGTGAGTGTTTTAAAACAAATCGAAAACCGGATGATTACTCAGCGAGGTGTGATCAGTGCGCAATTGTTATTGAGCACGGCCATTCTGCCACCAGTACATCCATTACCAGAAAACAAATGAATGAGCACAGCATGAATTTAGAGAGTTATAAAACCCAATTGAAACCAGGGGCTCACTGGTCTTTTATTGTTCGACGGGGAATGCAATTAAAAATCACCGACGTTAGAGGTGGCAGCAATGTGGGTGCTTTATTCTACAACCCCACCATGCTGACGGAGTCCTACAACGCCCCAGACACATTAAAGTGTCAGCACACTTTTAAATTAACCCGCGGTAATTGTCTATATTCTGAAATGGGCCGTATATTCTGTTCAATTATTGAAGATGATTTCGGTTGGCATGATTCAGTTTGCGGAAACACCCACGCATCACATGTTGAAGAGCGCTGGGGAAAAAGAGACTATCAAAATGATCGTAATACCTGGCACCAAAATGGATACGATTCTTTTTTAGTTGAGTTGGCAAAGTATGGTTTAACGAAAAGACAAATGGCAGCGAATGTGAATTTCTTCAGTGAAGTCAGTGCCGATGCTGACGGCCAATTGAAGCTAAGTCGTAAAGCAGAAAAAGGCCAGTCGGTAACACTCAGGTTTGAGATGGATACCTTGGTTATTCTTCATACCTGCCCTCACCCTTTGGATTTTTCAGAAACATATCCAGCCAGCCCAGTCACTCTAGAATTGACCAAAGCAGAACCTGTTCAAGAAGATGATTTTTGCATGAATTTCCGCCCCGAAAATCAACGCGGATTTAAGAATAACGCACTGTATCACCTAGGTATGGAGAGTTAATAATGATTAAAGAGTCGAATCTACAAATCAGTGATGCCATTAACACCATTAAAGTGAATGCGGGGGATTACTTCATTCAAAAAATCCCCAAAGGCCATACGTTCCGTATCGTAGACCTAGAAGGTAATCAAGCAGCAGATACGCTTTTTTATAGCGCTGATAATCCTGAGGAACGATATAGCGCTATGGACACCATCCGCGAACAGGGAAGTCTTTACCTGACCACTGGAACAATATTAAAAA
>JANQHX010000059.1 GCA_028282465.1 Gynuella sp. | reverse complement strand
GCTGGTCTGGTGACTCCAGAAGAAAGGCAGCAAATTATGGGTGGAATTCAAGCTGCTGAGCAAGAGTTAATTGCCCAAGGCAAAGAAGTACCTAAGTTTGAGGAAAACTTAACTGCCGTTGGCCCGGGTGTCCGTGTCAAAGTCACCATCGACCCATCAGTTGCAGACAAGGTGTCAGAGGCGCAGTCATTGTTCATACTAGCCAGAATTCCAAACGGCCCACCAATGCCTTTGGCCGTCATGAGATTGCCTGCGAGTTTGCCTGCTGAAGTCGTGTTAGATGATAGAGCTAAGATGGGCCCAATGGCTGGTATTTCCTCAGCACCCGAAGTGGAAATTGTAGCCCGACTGTCAATGTCTGGCAGAGCCAATCCAGAGTCTGGTGATATTCAAGGTGTTTCTTCAACGATTGCCCCTGCTGAAGATGCTCCAGTGGTGGAAGTTGTGATTTCGGAAATTGTTGAATAAGTAGTAATGTGACCAAAACAATAACACTTTAAAAGGCGAGTTATGACTCGCCTTTTTTTGTTTTAGGCTAAGCTGATGTAAGACATGTATTTGTAAGCACTCCCAATTAATATAACAAGCCTTACCAAGTGGGCATATTATATAAGCTAATTCAAGCCATGCACTTAGTACCAAGGTCGACATAAACGCTGTTCAGCGTTGTGTAACCCTTTATTGAAACATCATATTTTCATGGAGAAACAATGAAAACAGGAAAAATACTTTGGGTTTTATTCATTCCCTTTTTATCAACCGCTGCGTTAGCAACAAACACTGGGTTAATCACTCGGATGGGGTTTTCTGGTTCAAACAGTATTTGGGGAACTAATCATAGTGATATCGTCCAAATAAGAATTGAAGGCGGCTTTAGTGCAGAGAACTGTGATCCTATCCATGCTGCTATTAAAAAAAGCGATGAGCATTTGGTTAGCGCTGCTCTAGCTGCATTTATTTCTGGTAAGACCATATCAGTTCAGTTAAATGATTCTGAAACATATTATGATGGTACACGTTGTATAATTAGAGATATTTTTATCGAACAATAAATATAAGAAACGCTTTTAGCCCAAATCAATAGTGCTGCATGCCTGTGAAATTGTTCGCTAAAAGCTGGTGCTTTACTAATATTCGAAACTACGTGGTACATAATGGAGAAAATATGAAAAAAGTATTATTTGTCTTGCTAACTCTTATTTCAAGCTTGGTCTTTGCAGATCCCTTCACGGTAACCGGGCAGGTCAAGAGAATATACCCGACCTCCCCAGAAAGAGTTCACTTTCGGATAGATAATGATAGATGCTCAAGCAGCAAATATTTTTATTTTGATTTAAATAACGAAACAAAAAAAGCATGGTTTTCAATGTTGTTAGCAGCTGCGACTACAGGATCAGAAATTAAAATAAGCATAAGTGAATGCCCTGAAAAAGACCATGTGGCAATTCGATATATGTATCAGGACTTCAATTAATTCTTATGCTGGTCTATTTTTATTGATGTGATAATAGAATAACGAGTGCAGTCACGTTCGCCAATGTGTTGCTAGCAGATTTAACTGTCGTTGGATCTCAAAACTAGATTCACGCATGTAGTGGCCGTTAAATCGACAAGGACCATTAAGCGTGAAATCAGAAATATTTCAGTTTTTTAATAAGTATATTGATGCTATAGATCCATGTGATGGAGGTGGAATTGAATTCAACTTTCCTACATTTGAACAAACACCTCGCGATTTTCTTGGATATGCAAAGAATGACCTAGATGGCACTATTGATTCGCATAGACTTGTAAACGCTACAGGAAACTTAAAAAGAGCAATGGATTGTGAGCTTGACTATCTATTAAGTATTTTGGGCTTAAGCAGGTTTTACAGAGAAAAGCGTCTTGGTATTGATAAGAAGCTTGGGTTTTTTAAAAAGTCTGGAATATTTAGTGCAAATTCATTAGATCGTTTAAACAAATTTAGAAACAGACTCGAGCATCATTATGAAATACCAAAGCTTGAAGACGTTCATGTTTATTATGACTTAGTAACAGCTTTTATTTCGCTCGGTGATAAATTTCTTTATAAAATTCGTAGTATTAGTGACGTCAGCTTTTATTACAAATGCTCAAGCAATTTTGAAATTGCTGCATCTACATATATTGACCTTCAAATTTCGAAAATAGAAGTACTATTAGTAGGAAATGGTCTACCTTTGAGTTTTTCAGAGCAATTGACTACCTCTTCAAGCGTCGACGAACTTAACATCTTTGCCTATTTGCTTAAAGTAAATCAATTGATGGGAGATTTTTACTACACATTAATTTCAAAAGAGGAATTTTTGTCTATTTTGGAAAATGAAATTAAACAAACGAATTAGATTTCGTTCATAGAAGCCGGGTCGGTCTATCAAGATCCGCACCTTTGGGTTAGTTGGAGTAAAGTAGTGTCACCCCAAGATGCCTTAAACTTTTCACAGCAACTTGGCCTCACCAAAAAAGCAGGCTAATATGCTCGAAGTAAATTCAACTAACCAAAAGGAGGGCCTCATTATGTCTTTGTGTAGCATTGCTCGAGTTTATCTCGGCACTACCCAAGTTCTTTCTGGAGTTGCTCACCAGTCCCTTTCGCTTCAAGCGTAGGCTCCGGACTGGTCATTTAAAGCTTGTAAAAGCACTTTCCTACTGATCCGTTCGGTCGGTCTGCGCATAAATTCAAATTATGCATAAGGACTGGACCATGGGTTCTCTACTACAAGTCAAAAATCTTTCTTATACACAACAAACCAAGTCTTTGTTTGTGGGGTTAAATCTATCTATAAACAGCAACAGCCGAATTGGGCTAGTCGGTCATAACGGTTGTGGCAAAAGCACTCTATTGGCGTTGATCAATAAGCAATTAGAACCGGACGCCGGAGAGGTTATTCATCCTAAGGGTCTTCAAATTGGTAATGTTGAACAGTTTGTACCCGATCATATTCGCCAGTTAACCATGGAGCAGGCGGTTGCAGCTGTGTTGCCAGAAGACTGCCGAGAGCTCGAACTATACCGAGTACATTGTTTGCTACCTGAGCTGGGCTTTCATGTTGAGCAATACGATATCCCTGTCGCACAGTTAAGTGGCGGACAGCAAAACCTAGTGTTGCTGGCTCGGGCTATGTTGTTAGAGCCAGAGTTATTATTGATGGATGAACCAGGCAACCATATGGACGTGAAAGCCATGTCTTGCCTCACAAACTATTTACTGAATCAGAAGGGATTAGCTTTTTTGATGATCTCTCACGATCGTAACCTACTCAACACATGCTGTAATCAAACGGTATTTCTTAGAGACCTACGAAGTTATGAGTTCGATTTGCCATTTAGCCAAGCTAAGGAAGCATTACGAGAACATGATGAAGTATCCGCTGCCAGACGAGAACTTGAGGAAAAGGAAATCGCTCGGGTCAGAGCCAGTGCCAAGCGTCTTGCCCAATGGGGAAAAACCTTTGATAACCCTAAAATGTCTCGTAAAGCCAAAAGCATGGAGAAACGAGCAGACAAACTCGATGACCAGAAAACTCAAGTAACAAGAGGCAGTGGTTTGTCCTTAAATCTTCAATCTCAGGGGCTAAGCACCAAAACCGTGTTAACCCTGGAAGACATGCAGGTGAACCTTCCCAATACTGACCAATTATTGGTCTCTTGTGAGCATTTAGTGCTCAAGCCAGGGGATCGTGTCGCGTTACTTGGGGAGAATGGAACGGGTAAGTCCACATCCATCAACAGAATGATTGAAGCATTCGAGTCAAATACTGACTCGAGTATTCGGTTTAATCCGAATGTTGATTTGCTCTACTACGATCAGGAATTAGAGCAATTCAATAAACCCCTGTCCCGTTCGGAATGGTTGCGTGTTCGGTGCGATGCCAACGACGAGGACATTAAAAAGGTGTTGATCGGAGCTGGGGTGGCTTACCAAGACTTCGATCAAGCGGTTAATTCCTTGAGTGGCGGTGAAAAAGCTCGAATGATGTTTATGCTCATCCGACTCAAACAACCTAACCTGTTGATTTTGGACGAGCCCACTAACCATATAGATTTGGAGGGACGGGAGCAGCTAGAACAGAGATTGCTGGACAGCCGAGCTACCTTGCTTATGACCAGTCACGACAGATTTTTTCTTGAAACCGTTGCCAACCGTTTCTGGGTGATAAGACAAAATCAGTTGATCGAAATTTATTCATTAGATGAGTTTTACGATCAGCTCAGTGATTCAAAACTCAATAAACATTCAACGACGTCTTCCAATACTGGGTCGGTCACTACTGGCCCAAATACAGAAGAGGCAATGCTGATTCGGATAGATGAGCTGGAAAAGCTACTGTCGACGGATAAATCCCTCAAACCCAAATACCAAAAACTTGAAAAACAAAAGCGATGGCAGCAAGAGCTAGATGCACTTTGGCTTAAGCTTGAAAGTGAGTGACGATACATTGACCAGTCTGAATTGGGCTGGTCAATGGTTTTGATTGAACTCTCATCCAAAGTGCGCATTGAATCGCTAACTCCTTGCCGCCATTAATAAAAATCCCTTTCTAATGCATTTTTCCGTGTTTCGTCACTGTACTAAAGTCGCTACAATCGACCGGATATCTGACCGAAACATGGGATCGACCCAACATAAAAATAGTCAGAGCCATCAGTAACATCGAAAGGGATTGGGGAAGCCACCTTCTATGCGTCTAAAAAGTATTAAACTGGCGGGGTTTAAATCGTTTGTTGATCCTACCAGTATTCCTTTCCCTTCAAATATGACGGCCATTGTTGGCCCAAATGGGTGCGGAAAATCTAATACCATTGACGCGGTTCGTTGGGTAATGGGTGAATCTTCGGCAAAGCACCTTCGTGGCGAGTCCATGACCGATGTTATTTTCAACGGCTCAAATCATCGCAAACCGGTGGGTCAATGCTCTGTTGAGTTAATCTTCGACAACACCTCAGGTAAAGCGCCTGGTGAGTTCGCTGCTTACAATGAAATTTCTGTAAAACGCCGAGTCACCCGTGATGGCCAGTCTCACTATTTTCTGAATGGCACCAAATGCCGCCGTAAAGACATTACCGACCTGTTTCTAGGCACCGGGATGGGCCCCCGTTCATATGCCATTATTGAACAGGGGATGATCTCGAAACTGATCGAAGCCAAGCCAGAGGAACTGCGAGTATTTATTGAAGAAGCGGCGGGTATTTCTAAGTACAAGGAGCGCCGCAAGGAAACCGAATCTAGAATGCGTCGCACCAGAGAAAACCTGGAGCGACTGACTGATATAAGAGACGAGCTGGAACGCCAACTTCAAACCTTACACCGTCAGGCGCAAGCCGCTGAAAAGTACACAGAATTTAAAAAAGAAGAACGAATCAAAAAGGCTCAATTGGCTGCTTTGAGGTGGCAACGTTTAGACAACGAAGCCAAGGGCATGGAGCTTAAAATTGCAGAGTTTGAAACGCTTTACGAAAAACACATTGCAGAACAAAGGCATATTGATGCCCAGGTAGAAGAACTCAGAGACCAAAACTCTGAAACCACCGAAGCGTTCAACAAGGTTCAGGCACGCTTTTATGAGATCGGTAGTGAAATCGCGCGGTTCGAGCAAAGTATGCAGTTCGAAAAAGAGAAAGCTGCGCAGATGCAGACAGAACTTCTCGAACTGGATAGAAACAATGCTGAAGTTCAAAAGGAAATGGACAATGATCAGGCTCGTTTAGAAGAAATAGAAGAACAGCTAGCCATAATGGGGCCTGACCTTGAAATGGCTGCTGAAGCCGATGAAATGGCCCAAGGGCAATTGTTGGCCAAAGAAGAAGCGCAACAAAGCTGGCAGCAAAAATGGGAAAGCTTTAACGCTGATGCGGCTGGACCTAAGCGTGTGGCAGAGGTCGCGCAGTCTCGAATTCAGCATCTAGAGCAGGTGCTTGAGCGGGCCAATCGTCGCCTTCAAGAACTCTACGCCGAACGAGACACCATCGCAGATGATCCTGAGTCTGAACTCATCGAAGAGCTGTTGATTCGAACGGATGAGCTGGAAATGACCTTGGAGGAAAAACAAGGTAGCTTGGATGATTTAAATGAACAGTATGAACAAGCCAAGCAAGAGCTGGAAACCAAACGCCATCAGCTTCAGGAATCCAAAAGGCTAGCAACGGAAAAGCGTGGTCGGAAAGCAACCCTAGAAGCCCTGCAGCAGGCGGCAATGGGTGAAGCAGCAGGTGGTGTACAACGTTGGTTAGAAAGCCATCAGTTGCAGCATAATGAACGACTTGCTGCTCATATTCATGTCACTGGTGGTTGGAATAAAGCTGTTGAAACTGTGATGGGCAGATACCTGCAAGCGGTTTGTGTTGACGATTTAGCACGCACAGTGCCCTCTATATCCCGTTTTGAATCGGGTTTGCTGGACTTAGTAGTAAAAGGTTCTCCAGTGAACAATCATGCTAATTATCTCATTTCCAAGGTGGACACGGATTTCGATTTGAGTCACTGGTTAGCCTCGGTCAGATGTGTCGAAACCTTGGATCAAGCGTTGGCGATTCGTGAATCACTGGCCGACTCTGAGAGCGTAATCACCAAAGACGGCATCTGGCTTGGGAAAAACTGGCTGCGAGTGAATCGTGATGAAAATGGTGAAGCCGGCATACTCAGTCGACAGCAAGAGCTAGAAGACCTTGAGCTTGAACTGGATGAATTAGAAGCTCAAGAAGAAGAAATTGAAGTGGACACTGAAGTGGTTGCCATGCGCGTTCAAAGTTTGGAAGAACAGCAGCGAAGCGCCCAGCAAGAGTGGAATCAGTCGTCTCGGGAATACGCTGAAGTTAAGTCACAGTTAAGTGGTAAACAAGTTCAGGTAGACCAATTGAATCAGCGACGGGAGCGAGTAAATTCAGAAATTTCTGAACAGGAAATGCACAGAGATGGCGAACGAGAAAGCTTAGCCCAAGCCCGAGAAGAGCTACAGGAAGCCTTGGATGCCATGGAAGAGGGCGTTGATGAGCGGGAAGCCTTGGTGGGTGAGAAAGACAGCCTACGTATGGCTGTTGACGATGCCAGAGACGCCGCAAGACAGGCGAAAGATCAAGCACATAATCTTCAGCTCAAAGAGCAGACTCTTAAGTCCCAACTCAACTCCTTGAATCAGGCAATTGATCGTCTGCAACAGCAAAAAGATCGTTTCACTGAAAAGCGAGAAATGTTGCTAGAGAGCCAATTAGAAGCCGCGAACCCTTCTGATGAAATGCAGATGGAATTGGAACAGAAATTGGAAGCTCGGTTGGCTGTTGAAGAAGAGCTTTCTGTTGCACGCAAAGCCATGGAAGGTTATGACAGCAAAATGCGCGAATTGGATCGCGACCGCCATGGGTCAGAACAGAAAGCCATGGATGTTCGTACTCAATTAGAATCAGTGAGAATGGAAGCGCAAGCCGTTATTACTCGTCGAACCACCCTAAAAGAGCAATTAGTTGAAGATAGCTTCGATTTAGAAACTGTGGTGGAAAATTTACCGGAAGACGCGTCTGAGCAGGAATGGGAAGAAGAGCTGCAATCTCTGGCAAACCGAATTGCCCGACTGGGTGCCATTAACCTTGCCGCCATTGATGAATACAAAATTCAGTCAGAGAGAAAAGAGTACTTAGATGCTCAAAATGAAGATTTAGAAAAGGCCATTGTTACTCTGGAAAATGCCATTATAAAAATTGATAAAGAGACTCGATCTCGCTTCAAAGAAACCTTTGATAAAATCAATGCCGGAGTTCAAGAGTTGTTCCCTAAAGTATTTGGGGGTGGTCATGCCTATCTTGAACTCACCGGTGAAGACATGCTCGACACTGGGGTTGCCATTATGGCTCGACCACCAGGGAAAAAGAATTCAACCATTCACCTGCTTTCAGGTGGTGAAAAAGCACTGACTGCTATTGCATTGGTGTTTTCTATTTTCAAACTAAATCCTGCGCCATTCTGTATGCTGGATGAAGTGGATGCACCGTTGGATGACGCCAACGTGGGACGCTATGCTCGACTGGTGGATGCCATGAGTGAGCATGTACAGTTTATTTATATCACCCATAATAAAATTGCTATGGAAATGGCAAAAGATTTAATGGGTGTCACCATGAACGAGCCCGGTGTGTCTCGTTTAGTATCTGTTAACGTTGAAGAAGCCGCGGAACTGGCTGCAGTGTAACTGCTGAAGGTTAATATTTAATTTATGGAATTACGTTACTGGTTATTAGTTTTGTGTTTGTTGGCCATCATTTTAATTTTTTTAGATGGCTATCGTCGATGGAGTGCCAGACCTAAATACAAAGGCAGCTTTTTGAACGACCCCGAAAAAGTTTCTGACTTTCCATCTGCGGAGCTACCCAGTGGTGGTGCGAGAGTTCGCCCAATTACACCAGAAGAAATTGTGGCAAGAAATGAGTCATTAAACCTAAAGGTTAAAGTACCGATTTTAATGGACTCTGTTGATCTGGCTGAACGTAAAAAACCAGTGATAGAAACTGAAACTTCTGAACCCAACCCCCAGCGGGAAATGGAATTACCTGAACCTATTGATGAACCCGAACTCGACACTTCTCATGAAGAAGACATTCAGACTGCTCAGGAAGAAGAGTTTATCGATAATCTTGACCTGGAGTTCAGAGATCCAAATGAGCCCAAGTTAAGTTTAGATGATGATATTGACAGTATTTCAGAACCTCCTGAATCAACGGATGAAGCACCCACCCATGAGGACGAAGTAGAAGAGCGCATAGATTTGTTTGCTGACAACTCGAATGAAGTGCAAATGATGGAACCTCAGCAGCTCATTACCATCAATGTGATGGCGGGTGAGAATGAGTATTTTGATGGTGACCACTTACTTCAAATACTGTTGGCTTGTGGTATGAGATTCGGCTCTATGGATATTTTTCATCGCACTGATGATGACGGTAAGCTGCAATTTAGCGTTGCCAATTGCGTTAAGCCAGGTACCTTCGATTTAAATCAAATTAATCAAATTCGCTTACCTGGCGTCAGTTTTTTCATGACATTGCCATGTGCCGCTGAAGCCATGGAAAGCTTCGATTACATGTTTGAAACGGCAAATGTGTTAGCTCGCCACTTGCATGGGGTGATGCTTGATGAAAGTCACAGTACTTTTACTGCTCAGCAGGTTGAGCATTGTCGAAATCAAATTCGAGAATTCGCAAGAGCTCAATTAATTCCTTCTTAATTTGCATATCTAGAGTAACAAAATGGTAGCTGACGAGATCACTCAGGAAACTAATAAACTGAGAGAAGAAATTGAAACTCATAACTATCGTTATTATGTTCTCGACGACCCTCAGGTTCCAGACGCTGAATACGATCGATTAATGAATCGATTAAAAGAAATTGAAGGTGCCCATCCTGAGCTAATTGTGCCTAGTTCTCCCACTCAGCGGGTGGGTGCCAAACCCGTCGATGATTTTGAAACCGTCAAGCACGAAATACCTATGCTGTCACTGGACAATGCGTTTGGTGAGCAAGACATGGTGGATTTTGAAAAACGAATCAAAGATCGATTAAAGTCAGATGCAGAATTAGAGTTTTGTTGTGAGCCCAAACTTGATGGTCTTGCTATTAGTTTGATGTACGAGAACGGCGAGCTAGTGAGAGGCGCTACCCGAGGTGACGGTGCTGTCGGTGAAGACATTACATTAAACGCTCGAACCATTTCCAACGTCCCACTTAAACTCAGAGCCAGTGGTTGGCCTCAGTTAGTGGAAGTTCGTGGTGAAGTCTATATGCCTAAGGCTGGGTTCGAAAAACTGAATAAACAGCAAGCTGAAAAAGGCGAGAAGCTGTTTGTTAACCCACGGAATGCAGCTGCCGGTGCACTGCGGCAAAAAGATCCAAGTTTAACCGCTAAACGCCCGCTTCAATTCTGCTGTTACTCTCTGGGGCTTGTTCAAAACGGTGAGATGCCAGACACTCAAATTGAAATTCTAAATACGTTTAAAAGCTGGGGACTAAAAACCAATCCAGATACTCAAGTCGTAAAAGGCGTCGATGGCTGTTTAGATTATTACAGCCAAATGGAACAAAAAAGAAATCAATTGGATTACGAAATAGATGGCTTGGTTTTTAAGATCAATTCGTTAGCGCTCCAGCAAGAACTCGGTTTTGTGAGTCGAGCTCCGCGCTGGGCCATCGCCCATAAATTTCCTGCGCAGGAAGAGATGACAATACTCGAAAAAGTAGAGTTTCAAGTGGGTAGAACGGGCGCCATAACACCGGTCGCTCGTCTGAAACCTGTGTTCGTGGGTGGCGTGACCGTGTCTAACGCCACTTTGCACAATTCAGACGAGATTGCACGACTTGGTGTTATGGAAGGCGACACCGTTGTCATAAGACGCGCTGGAGATGTGATTCCTCAAATAGTGAAAGTCATTGAAGAAAAACGACCAGATGATGCGTCAGAAATAAAGTTTCCAGATGCCTGTCCGGTTTGTGATTCTGCTGTTGAACGCGTCGAGGGAGAAGCGGTAGTTAGGTGTACCGCTGGACTTTTCTGTGAAGCCCAGAGAAAGGAAGGGATTAAACATTTTGTGTCACGCAAGGCTATGGACATTGAAGGTTTGGGTGAAAAGCTAATTGACGTATTAGTGGACCAGAAGCTGATTACGAAGCTGTCAGATCTTTATAAATTAGAAAAGGATCAGTTAGCCAACTTAGAAAGAATGGCAGAGAAGTCCGCACAAAATGTTCTGGATGCTTTAGAGAAAAGTAAGCAAACCACCTTACCAAAATTTTTATACGCCTTGGGCATCAGGGAAGTTGGCGAAGCAACAGCCCGTAATATTGCGAATCATTTTGGATCATTGACTGACATTGCCAATGCCACTGAAGAACAATTGTTGCAAGTGGATGACGTTGGCCCAGTGGCTTCAAGGCATCTGGTTAATTTCTTTTCAGAACGCCATAACAGAGACGAAATCAACGAATTAAATGCTCTAGGTATTCAATGGCCAACCATCGAAGTGAAACAGGATTCAGAGTTGCCCCTTAAAGACCAGACCTGGGTAGTTACAGGTAAATTGGAAACCATGGGGCGGGACGATGCTAAAGCTAGGCTTCAAGCTTTGGGCGCTAAGGTAGCCGGGAGTGTTTCTAAAAAAACCACTTATTTAGTTGCAGGGCCTGGGGCAGGCTCAAAACTTACCAAGGCGACAGAATTAGGTATTGAAGTAATGGATGAGCAAGTGTTTCTAGATAGATTGGCCCAATATGAACCATAAACTCAAAGTATTTGCTGGAATATTTTTAGCCATTTTGATTACGGGTTGCGTTTCCCGGCCGCCACAAAACCTCAATAACGCCTGCGATATTTTTGAAGAAAAACGTGGTTGGTATAAAGCGGCTTTGAGAACAGAAAAGCGTTGGGGCACACCTGCTGCTGTATCCCTAGCCATTATGCATCAGGAATCCAGATTTCAGGCGAGAGCCAAACCGAAGCGCACCAAACTGTTGTGGATTATTCCGTGGAAACGACCTTCTTCCGCAAAAGGGTATGCTCAGGCTCTGGATAACACTTGGAATGCCTATCGAAAAGAAACCGGCAATCGATTTGCAAAACGTTCCAATTTTTACGATGCCATGGACTTTATTGGCTGGTACAACGATAAAACCTACAAAAGAAATAAAGTAGCTAAGTTTGATGCTTTTCGTCTTTACTTGGCCTACCACGAAGGGCAAGGTGGGCTTGAAAAAGGTACCCATAAAAATAAGAAATGGCTTATAGATGTGGCACGTAAAGTAGAGCGTAGAAGTAAGACCTACCATTCCCAATTACGAGCCTGCGAAGATGAACTTCGTCCCAGTTTATTGGAAAGATTGTTTTTCTGGTGACAGGTTAGGTTAGAATTTAAAAACTGTGTTACTGAGTTGACAGAATAGGCGGTTAATTGGAACAAGAATCTATAGTTTACGGTGTCATACGCGATGTGCCATCCTCAGATCTAGGTTTTCTAGCCAAAGCTAGACTCATTAATTGTGATGCTATTCTGGATTTAGGTGAGAGTGATGAGTTTCCCTACCTAACAACCAGTATGTTTTCTATCCCCACTGACGACCCGCTGCAAGGTACTTATCATACACAGGTTATACATTTTGCCGCTTCTTATCAGGCTGTGGAGTATGAATGGGAGCGCTGGATTAAGAAATTCGAAAGTCTGCTTAAAAAGATGTACTGGGTTTCCGCAACAGTGCACCTGGAAACCGAGCTAAGTGGAAAACATTCCTTTGTGTGGGAAGCGCCAGGCAACTACCACAAACCAGACGAGCAAGAATTAAAGGTTCGCTGTGAGTGGGAACACGAAGTGTCCTTTCTTAAAACCCCTTAAATCCAGTCGGTACTTAATTGATCATTCCACACCATAAACTGTCAGCTGATGCGCTAAAAGGCATTATAGAAGCCTTTGTTACTCAGGAAGGCGGGGATGCATTCGATATCTCATTCTCTCTCGAAGAGAAAGCCGAGCAGGTTCTTGCTCAACTCAATTCTGGATCAGCTGTTATTGTATTCGACCCCGTTTTAGAAACTTGCAATATCGTTACATCAGAAGACGCTAACACCTATTTGAATTCAAATAATTCAGACCCATCTACTGGTCAGTAGAAGCTCAGATAAAGAATTAAATCAGGATATTATTTATGACGACCATTGAGTGGGTATTGTTAATTTCCGCCCTTGTAATTATTTCAGTGTTAGCTGGTATCGCAATATGGATGTGGTCACAGGTTCTAAAACAGCAAAAAATACAAAGAGATAATCAAGCCAAAATCGAAAAAATGGCTCAGGAAAAGCGCGAGTATATTATTGAAAGCGTGCGAGTCATTGCTGCAAACGTGGTCGATGAAGGCCTGAATATTTCTGAAGGATCTATTCGCCTAAAAGTGCTTATTGATAATTTAAATTTACCTGATGAAGAAAAAATTCACTTTGATGCCTTCGACAAACTATATGAGCAGGTTAAAGATTTAGACACCCATCAAGCGAGAAAACAGCTGTCTAAAGAAAAACGCAAAGAACAGGATTCGCTTCGTATTCGTTATGAAAAACTCTATGAAGGCGAAGTGTTGAAGGCTGCTCAAAAGGCTAGAGAATTTCCTTTTGAGAAATTCGCTAAAACACTAAGCAGTTAACTGTGAAAACTCAATGTTAGTGACTGGTGTAACCAGCCAGGCTTGAGCTTGTTCGTTGGTATTAAATACTCTGACTGGGTAGCAGGTGCTCAAAAGAGTTGTTATTGAATGGGCGAGTGTAGGTGCTAGATCACTTTCCAAAACAAAAGCCATGGACTTAATCACACTGGAATAATCATGGCTCGCAAGCCTGTCTAGTACCAAGGTATCAATCGAAGAAAGACGCTTAGCTGAAAAAAGTACTGGGGTAGGGTGACGATTTTTTAGGTACTGATGATAGACGTATTCAATGGATGAAATGTCCACGTCTGATCGGGCAGGAAACTGGACTAATAGCAACCCTTCTAGTTCTTCTATTTGAGGTAGGAGTGAAATAGTCATAGTTTATGTTTTTAAGTTATTAATACTTAAGATCTACAAGATTCACAAAGTATTGCTTCGTACTTAAACATGACTTCGTGTTAACACATCTCGACTATTCGTAAATCTACTGAAGCCCTAGTCATTTGTAAAGAAAGTTTTTTGATTAAATATAGATTTTGCTGACCCAGTATTGAGGTTAACTCTAAAAGTGAGAAATAGTCCCTGTCTTAGACTGTATCCATTAATAAATTCTTGAGCATCGAAGCCTTGATGGTTGTAACCTAAACCAATCCAAAAGTCATCTATGGGTCGATAACCCGTAATGACACCAGAAGACCAATGTTGATTATTATCACTGTCTCCCATCCAACTTAATTGAAAATGATTATCCCAATGTGAGTTCCATTGAATGCGATAGTTTGAGGACAGCAGCCCCAATTGGGTGGTAAAACTTTCGTCATCAATTTTTTCTTTAGACTGATTAAACCCGTTATGAATCGAAAGCTGCTGAGCGTCGGTAATCAACCAAGACCAAAGCTGCTCGGCGGTAATTTTTTCATTACCTCTGTTATCAAAATCCGTAGTTAGTTGATGTAAATGAACCAAAGGCGAAGAAGGATTGTGTGTCGCGAATCCTAGAATTATTTCCGCTTGTCGTTGTTCATCACTCATAAATCTCAATTCAGAATCCAAACTTAAAACGCTGTAAACACTGGTGTTGAAATCAGAACTTAGGTTTAGCAGCACTGTATCGAGGTCCATTTCATTTCGATATTCTAATCTAGCAGAGTGTTGATCGTTTTCCCGGTTATGCTCTAGGCCAATAAAAATACTGTCGTAGTCTGCTATGGCGTCGCCGTTGAGGGTTCTAAAACTATCAAAACCAAAATCAACTTTAGTTTTTTCTGAAATTGGGATGAGTTGAGTACCACCTGTTCTGTTTTGTTGGCTTTGAGTTTCGTCGCTAGTTGTAGATGTGACCTCTGAATGAAACTCAGCGCCTTGCCAAGGTTCTGCTCTTAATCCAATTCTATTTGCAGTGGTGGTATCGTTGCCATCATTGGTGAGTTCTTGTTCATAACTTAATGACAAACCCCGACTGATATTCTGAGTCACTCCAGTTCTCAATCGGTTTGGGCCAACTTCGGTAGGCTCTTCGGTATTTAGTTCCAGTGCCGCCGTAACGTCGGTTTTAGAACCCAAACTTAGGTTAATATTTCCCAGTGCTGAGGTAGCAGATTCACTGCTAACTTCGGTGTGTTTTAACCCTGCACCCCAACTGATATTGTTCGATTGGGTTTGTAATAAAGCTTGTGACTCTGAGTCTTCTGAAATACTTTCGTATTCACTATTAAACTCTAGAATAGAGTTCTCACTCACTTTAACTTGGCCGGTTAATTCAACTAATTCTTCATCCCTTTCTTCAACATATTGAATCCCAAATTCTGCTTCAGAATGAGTGAGCTCTATAGTTGCTTGCCAGTTTTCTTGTTCAACAGTGACTCCGGCCTGTTGATAGGTTTTGGTTTCATTGTTTTGAGCCAGAGTGGTATTTAACGCAACATTTTCTGATGCTTGATAGTGAGCTCTTACTTCGCCTGCATGTTGAGTGTCTTCTGCAGCAGCACTTGCCCCAAGTTTTAAATTGTTAGTAGCATTCCAATCGAATTCAGCGCCGCCAACGGCCACCGTGTCTTTAGAACTTTCGGTTTCAAATTCAACAACAACAAATTGATAATTTAAATTTAGATCTGTTGTCATGACTGGCACACGCAAAAACAGTTCGCCAGTGGTATAGTCAACATAGTAATCTGAGTTTTGTTTGAGTTTGATAACGGTTAATACGTCATCTGTTAAACGATCTCTCACTTCAATGCTGACTGATTCGGAATAAGGTTTTATTGATGTATTTAAATCGTAGCTGGTAGATAAGCCCGAACCCAGAAATTCGACTTGGTTGACGGTACCCAGTGCTTCGCCCCCAAAGAAATATAAACTGGCTTGCTCAAAATGTGTTTCATGCTCAACGCCTGTGATGTGTCTTTGGTATTCAAAACTATTGGCTAGCTGTAGACCCATGAGTTTTGAACCGAATACCCATTTTGCTCGCTCTTTTTCCATTTTCACATAAAGCATACCGGAACCGGTTTGGCTATCCGTAGCTTCAGAATTAGCTGCGAACACTGAGAAATTATGAGTACCTAGATCCTCCGGTTCTTTACCATGCCAAGGTTTCTGAGAATCTGCGGCAATGGTCATCAGCCAGGTTTCGTTAATGGAGCCCTGAGCGAATAGTCGGCCTTCGAATTCGGTGTAAGCGTGATCGTCTTTGGGGTCAAGATGATCTTTAATCCATTGATAACCCACAGTACCTTCAGCAAAGCCAACCATGATCCATGGTTTTTGTGCAGGCTTAATATAAATTTCAAACGCTTCAGAAACATTTTTATGACTCAGAGTACCGAAATATTTGCCACTTTCAGTCACTGGATCAAAACTAACTAACCCATTGCCACCGCGAATGATTCGATTTTCAACGCCCTCGTTAAAAAGGCTTTCGAGATCGTCTGATTCCAGTTTCAGTCTTACATCTCCAGAAATAATCTGGCCTATTTCATCTTTCAGGAGAACACTTAATTGAATAGGGGTTTCGCCATCGGCGGTTTGAGTTTCACCGGGGACAATTTCTATTTGGGTGACTTCGCCGATACGAGTGACCTGCAATTCATGCTCAAATCTAAGGTTTCCAAATGGTCCAATACCTTCAAGTCGAATGCTGTGCTGACCGGGTTCTCCAAAATCCACACCTACAAAGGTCATGATCTTTGTTCTGGACTCGTTGTCTTCTAGAGTAAAGCCAATTTTGTCTTGGCTAATTTCTTCACCATCAATTAAAAGCCTGGGTGTTAACAGATTGGATAGACGTACTCGAACCGATTGAATGGGATCAAACACCTGATCTCCGGCATTCAAATCTAGTATGCCCAGCAATGGTTTTTCTGCGCTCTCATCTGGTTTCCAAACCGGTTCACCGTTAATAAGTCTCGGGGCTTCATCACCGCGAGCGTCTACTAAATAAGAAACTGGATCAACAATGCTGCTGTATCTCAGCCGGACAGATTGCTTTAAATCTGCAAGGGTTTGATCTGAAATGTCTTGGTCCGATTCCACTTCAAAGGAAAGTTTAAGATTGGTTTCGCTGGGGCTGCGGCCAAGGTAAAAAGAAAGATCTTGCTCAGTGAGGTTTCTCGGTTCAATAATCGACTGACCATTCATAGTGACAGAACGGTTTTTATATCTAACTCCGTCGGGGAGGGTAAATAACAGTTCGACATTGTCTAGGGCATCTTTACCAATACATATTTCGAAATGTTGGCGAAGATTGCCATTGTCATTTTTTTGTTCGTTAGACTTTAATGTGATCGGACTAATTGACTCAATTTCTTCCCCGTCACTATTGGTCGTTAATGGTTGTAATAAAAACTGCACTCGATGTAATTCACCAGGAGATAGCTTCTCAGTGATTTGAGGTTTACTGACTAGTCTATAACCACCATTAAAACTGGTTTCATCAATTAACAGGGATCGGGTACCCGGTTTTAGTTCACTAAAATGGAATCGTCCATATTCATCTGTTTTGACATATTGACCATTGTCGAGCAACAAGCGGATTCCAGGAACACCCTGTTTATAGGTGCCATGATCGCAAACCACTTCGCCAACGATGGTTGCTGAGTCAGTGAACACGGATCTTGCTAAAACCTCCAAACTCGCGGAATTGGATATCTGAGTACCTTCTGAATTGCCTTGAATAACGGCACTGAAGCTGTGTTTGCCAGGGCTAGTGCCGGCTGTTGCTTTAGCCAAATACTTTATATTTTTATTTTCACCTGGTAGCCATTCTCCGGGGATGCCTATGGTAAATACTTTGCCATCCATTGTGGCCGATACTGGCTCATCATCAATGAATATGCTGTCTTTAATTGGAGAGAACCCTTTGGGTAATGTGTCCACAAGTTGTGCTGAAAGCACTGGCCCTGCGGTAGCTCTATTTTCCGCGATGAAACTCAGCTCAATGATTTCACCCTGTTGAATTGAAGCTTTATTGGCACTTCGACTTAGGAAAATATCCGCAGGCAAAGGCTCTATTAGAGCAACCAACTGAATTTGATCGGAAGCATCGTTAGGGTCGGTGTATTCTAATTGAATAACTTGGTTAGGTTGCAGTTCAAGAACACAATCGTTAGCAACTGGCGAGGCACTGAATACACCCTGAATACCGGTAATAAATCTTCCACTGTCGACTGCAGTTTCATTAATAACCAGTTGGTAAATTTCTCCATTATTGGTAGTTAATGTCACTTCAATTTGATCAATGACTGCACTGTCTAAGTCCTGATCCGGATCTAAAATTTCAACAAAAATTCCTTCATTAATAGACAGTTCATTGCTTGTGGCGAGAGAAACCGTTGCTGGCAAACTGATGGGATTTAAATTTGAATCCTGGGGTAAAGCGGTTGGTAATAGGGCGTTCGTACCATTTCTACAAAGACCTGAAGCTGTCAATGTATCTGTGCCATCAGTTGAGTCAAATCTCAGGAACTGCCCGATAGCCGGAGTTGGTGGCGCCGCATTTAAGTCTTCATTAGAAATCAGTATAGGGGAAGTAACCACCGACGACGCGATGCTGCTTGATTTAAATGTTGTGGTAATGGATGTATCGGCTAATGCGAATGATGTTAGGAAAACTAGGAGTAGGCCTAAATACTTCATAACACCCTCACTCGATAAACAATCATCCAGGTGCTGCCAGAATCAATAGTGCCGCCAAAGCCACTAATAAAGTCGTTACCTAAATCAATCAACAACTCCGTTGTGTTTTCTGCATCATTAAATTGTTGAACTAACCGATCATCATCAGAGATGGAGAGGTATTCCCAGGTTTGACCATCGTGTATCAACAACGCTTGCTGTGCGGAAATGATTGGTGATAAAACCAGTTCATCCGCTGGAATGTCTTTTTGAACTAAGCTGTCACGCAGAGGACCTGTGCCAGTGTTTTCAACAATAAAAACATACTCAACTAGATCATTACTGGCTACTTGAACGCCTTCGCTAAAATAAGTTTGATTGGTTCCGTTGACTGACAACACAGTTGCACCAGTGGCCAGAGCATTGCCTGCATCGGAAGTCAGGTTTCTCATTAAACTGGCGACCGTTGCATTGCCTGCTAAAAACCCTAAGGAATAGGTTTCACTGAAATTTGAAACGGAACTGTTGCTGGCGGACAGTTGCAGTCTCAGAGTTAATCTTTCATCGGAATCAGAAATAGAACCAGGATAAATGATGATTCCTAAGTCGATTGTTTCTAGAATTAGCTGACCCAATTCGACTGGTTCGGATAAGGGCTCGTCAATATCAATCCAACTCTCATCTACTGATTCAGACAGAGAACTAATCATTCTTGTTTGTTCATTAATCAGTATTTGGTCACCAACGGCCAGACCATTAATGACGTTATCTGAAATGTCGTCGTCTGCTGGAAAAAAGATTCTGCGATTGTTTGAGCTGGATAGCGCTGCACTGGCGCCTAGGGAAACCCGTTGCTCTGCTCCTGAAATAATTGCATCGTCTTGCTGGTTGTTACTTCGGGAAGAAATAGCCGCATTAAAAAGGTATTGATCAGGGCCATTGGCACATGCTGTCATTCGAACATTCAGTTGAACATTGTTTAAAGGCGTGTAATTAAAGGTTTGATCAGAGAAGGTTATCTGTGGTTGGCAAGCGGTCAGTCCTGTAGTAACGGACACGGATTCGGTAATCCGATAGGTTTGCCCAGAGTATTCGAACTCCACTATGGTTTCGTTATTAATAACCGCATTCGCAGCAGTCCAACTGAAGGCTACTGGCGACAACAAAAATAAACTGGCAAATAAAGTTATTAATAGCGACTTCATAAAGTAAAAGATCCCCCGAAATGATTCGGGGGATTCATCATTATTATTGTACGACTACGTCATAGGTTACGGTGAAGAAGCCACTGGGTTGAATCTGTGAATCTGGAGTCAACACAATAGATCCACCTAACTCGGTTGCGCCTGGAAGGGTGCTGGTAAATGTAACTACCGCCCCTGTTTCATCTTCAATGGCAACCGTTCCTTCGGCGTAATCAGTAAAGCCAGACAAGACATCGGTAATAGTGAGTGCCGTGGTTGCAGACAACCCTGTGTTGGTAATGACCAACTGATAAGTGATGGTGTCACCGGCTTCGGCAGTGGCGGTATTATCAGCAACGAATGCCCCACCAGTGGCAGGAGTACTAACTGACTTAACAACCGTTAGGTTGGTACCATTTACCGTGTAGCTCACTACTTGAGGCGGGTCTAAATCCTGAGATCCAGAATCTGCTGGTGTGGCGCCATCGGTTTCTAAGAAGGCAAGATCAACTGAGAAGTCAATAGTGCCCTCATTACCGGCAACCACCTCGCCCACATCATTGATCGCTAATTCAATTCTCGCTAATTCAGAAACCAAAACACCGAATGAGCTAACAAGACCTGTGTCTTGGTCTAACTCAATGCTGGTTCCATCAGGTATAGAAACCACTTCAAATTCAGTGGCATTGCCTTCAATAATAACGATGTCGCCCACAGCAAAATAAGTGCTGTCCACAACAGTTAACACTGTGCCTCCGCTAGTGACCGCACCTGAAGTCACGGTGCCGCCAAGTAACGCAGTGCCACTATTACTGCCAGTCGCTGTCTGCTCGGTAATAATTGTGCTAGCTGGGTTAGTCACTTGGTTCACTTGCGCCGAAAAGTTTTGTACGACTGCAAAATCACAACCACCGGTACCATTTGTACAGGCGCCATCTGAGTCAGTGGTATCAATATCTAACGTGACCACTGCTTGCACAGGTACGTTACCAGTGTTCACTATGTCAAAGGTTTGAGTGTCGGTTGACCCAGGTGGAACATTGGTTCCAGGGCTAACCAAAGAACCAATATCCGTAGTATCAATGGTATAAACTGAGTTGACGGTAATTGAAATATTATCTTCCACAGAACTGGTAGCAGTGCCTGAAAAATAATCGACAGTTACAGTGTTGGTAATGGTGTAATCAGCCCATGCACCCTGAGACAAACCGAGGCTCAGGGTAGTAGCAGTTGCGATTACGAGTGGCTTAAAAGCTTTCATAAAATCTACTCCCGGTTAATTTAATTATTTACTTTGACTCTAAACTCCAGAGTCTGTTTTTCTTGTGCGCCAATGCTTTCTAAAGTCCATCGCAAATAGCGAATGTCAGAAGCGGTTAATTCTCCATCTAGTAATTCCGCTTCAGGTAAAAACTCCTCATTATCGAATGAAGCAGTAATGTTTGAGTTCACTCCTTTTGCTGAACCCTCTAAGTAATAAGTGCCGTTAGGCACTGGATTATTGACGTTGACACCCGTTGCGGTGCTAGTGCCTTCGTTGGTGACCACCAATTCAAAAATAATTTCAGTGCCTGGGTCTACGGTGGTAACAACTTTTCTTACCATCACCTCAGTACCGTCTTCTTGTTCTATGTACTCTTCTACTAAAGCGTGACTTGATATTTTTATAACTGGCTCAGACAAAACACTGGCGGTAATAAAAAGCCACAACACAGCGAGTATTATTTTCATAGGTAACCTCATTTAATTTTTGCCCTGTATTGAAGTTCAAATGAATCGCCTGCATTCAATTGCCCGGACATTAAGCTTCGCCAGAAAGCAATATTGCCGTCAGTACCATCTCCTGAATTGGTAGGAACATAATCGAAAACGGTACCCGCAGGGTCAGATGAAAAAACAATAGTGTTGAGTTCCAGTACTCCAGCTGCGCATCCTGAAATACATGACACGGACTCAGACCCATTTAAAATGCCTGTTGAATTTGGATCTAATTCGAGTGATAAGAACAGAGTGACTTCTTCTTTAACACTAATGTTGTCGGCAGGGACTCCGCCGATGTTGGTGATTTGAATACTGTGTGTCACAAAGGTGCCAGGTTCTGCCGTTGTTGGACTAACACTTCGAGACACTGACAACTCTGCCGGGCCAACCACATTAATGTCTACCGAACTGGTGTTGTCTGAACTGTTGGTATCCACCTGAGCTAAGAAATTAACTGTTGCAGTATTGGTAATTACACCGCTATCAGTAGGCGTTGCTCGAATATAAATATTGGTTGACTGACCTGCACCCAAGCTTGGGATAAACCAGTTGCCATCTTGTTCGTTATAACTCTGATTAGGAAGCAGAGTCACTGAATTAAACGTCAGTTCGTTAGGTAGAAGATCAATAATGCCGATATTGGTCGCGTCTGCTGGCCCAAGATTTTGCAGTCTAATAAGGTATTCGACACTTTCACCCAAGTTGGGTGAGACATTATCAACTGTTTTAACAACACTTAAATTGGTGTCGTTGCCGACGTAAAAGTAATTCGTTATTGAATCCGTAATGGGAGAGGATTCGAATCCTTCAATCGCCGTAACCTGTACTTTCCAGCTGCCAATTGTTGGAGATGAACCCAGGTTATATGAAAACTCAAAGGTTTTTTCTCCTTGAATGGAATCGGAAAAAACCACTGACATATTGTTTGAATTGACTACAACATTGTTATTTGGGTCGGTTATAGTGATTTGCGCATTGGTGATATCAAAAGCGCCAAAAGGGTCGCTGACCAGAGAGCGAAAGAAAACATTTTCATTGTGCTGAAAATAGTTTTTTCTACTTCCGCCAGAAAAATAATTACTGTCCCAAAATTCTAAATTCTCTACTTTTATTAAAGTGGCAACCGAGAGATCTAATTGAGATGTTTGGTTATTTCTGTTACTGAAAATGCGCAGGCCTCGATTGTTACCACCTAAATGAGAAATCTTGACCGTCACTGTGCTGGATTCTTGAAGAATAAAACTGCCTAGATTGTTGGGCACACTCAGGTTTATTGTCTGGGGGCTGTTTGAAGGGTTGAGAGTAAACGAAGTGGTGCCGAGTTCTGTGTCTCCAAAACCATCATTTACGAATACGCTGACATCAACGGTAATGGCATTGCCTTGTTGATTACATGAATTGTTCCCTACGCAAGCCACTAGTGTGAGAGGGATGTTGCCGCTGTTTACTGAAATATCTGCTGTGGTTAATTCTCTAAGGGACCAGTTTTGAGATTCCCTGACGTTTATTCTGTAAACGTTATTAGAAACATCATTTAAATTTCTTGAGAGTTCAGTGTTACTGACAAAGTACAGGGGTTTGTTACCACTGGCCGGTGGTGCAACTGGGTCGCTCACAGTTAATTCATATGCGGATAAATCAAGTTGCTCAGAGAATTGATCAACTAATCTCAGCGCTTGTTGAATGGATGTACCGTCAGGCGCGAGGTTATTCACCTCGGCTCTAAAAACAACCAAGCCGGAACCATTGATTGGAATCTCGATATTCTCTATTTCAAGAAAACCATTGCCATTTGATCCAGCAATTAAATCTGACTGATCAACACTGTTATTTGGTGTTGATAGAACTTGAAAATTAGTTAAGTGACTCGCGATGTCACCTGAAAGACTGGCAATTCCTTCGCGGTTTCCGTCGTTACGAATGGTGGCTCTAAATTCCAGAATGTCGCCACGATTGACATTGCCGCCATTGATATCAACCACTGAAAGGTTTGAGTAAGATAAGTCAGGCCTAGGAACGTCAATGGTGACGCAAAATTCGTTGAGTCTATTTGTAGACTCAATATTTGCAGCATCGGTTATGGTCAGCTGCCAAATGCCAGAGGCATCTTCATTATTAGTAGAAAAAACAGATAGATCATCTACCGGTTTATAAGGCCCGTCATAAGCCGGGGAAACATTTGATCCGGACACCGGGCAACCATCATCATAACTTGGGTTTAAAGGCCCTAGAGATGCATTGTCATCGAACGAAATTCTGAAGTTGTTTCGTGAGCAACCCCAGGTAGAAAGGAAAGTGCCTGGGCGTTCATAAAGTCTAACCTGAGTGCCAGCAGGAGATCTCAGATCGAGCACTACATCTCCGACCCAATCGTGGGTTACATCCACAAAGACTCTAGCATTGGAGATTTTATCTGCACCCAGATCCACTGGTATGTCGATGGTCTGACCCCAAGCCACGGCGGCCGTAAAGTCCCAGCCATTGCCACCGTTGTCTGAACAATAGCTTTCTCCCTGGGCCAAGTTGCCCAATAAAAGGCCTGATGTGAGAAGCAGGCTGCTGGAGAATTTTCTATTTAAATTCACGATTTCGCTTGTAAAAAATCTGAGACATTGTTCACAGAAAATAGCATATCTAAGGCCAATAAAAACAGAAAATTACAGGGTTTGGAGAGGTTTTAAAAGTATTGCTGGAAAAAAATGCTGCAAGTTATTGAAATTATTGAATTTTAACGATTTCCGAAAAATTCATATATGACAAATTCTTGGCTAAAAAAAGACGTTATTAGAGCATATTTACAACTTTATCGGTTTAAGGGCTGGTTGAGTTATAAGCAATTTAGGAGAGGTTTTGACGCTGATGGGCAGAATATAAGCCAAAACCATGTCACAAATAGGGTTGTTGTAACCTGAGTGATTTCGGGAGTTTTTCCCCTCTAGAAACATCTAAATACTTGTTTTTTGTATGTATTATTGGTGCTCAGTAGATGTATTTGGAAAAGACTTTTAGGTGTAAGTTCTTCAGAAATTGAAGACAGTAATTGCCAACTCAAAAAGTAAATTGGCAGGTTATTAAGATCACGACCCAGGGCAAACACTTTATAAAACAAAAACTCTTTAAGAACGAAAACGTTGAATTAGCAGTTTCTGGGCACTCGCCAGTTCCGCAAGCTTTTCACTGATTTTCTGTGATTTGTCATTTATGTCAGACGAACTGGCGCTCAATTCAACGATGCTCTCTGTGGTCTGAATAATGTCTTGAGCCGATTGGAGTTGTTTTTCTGAAACTGAACCGACATCAACGGTTCTGGCGTTAATATCATTGACCACAGTTTCGACGGCTCGGATGGCTTCGCCAGCGTCATTAATTTTCTCTTGAGACTCAACAACAATCTTAGTGCCTTGCTCCATGGTTTTAACTGCTTGATCCGTGGTAGAAGTAAGCTTCTCTATAATCCCAGCGATAGAGCTCGTGGATTCCTGTGTTCGTTGAGCCAGGCTTCTCACTTCATCGGCAACCACAGCAAACCCTCTACCTTGTTCACCGGCCCGAGCGGCTTCAATAGCGGCGTTCAAGGCTAGAAGGTTGGTCTGCTCCGCGATACTGCTGATCACTTCAAGTACCGATCTGATCTCTTGGCTATCTTCAGACAGTTGGGTAATTTCTTGATTCGCTTCTTGGATAGTTGAGTTCAGCTGTTCAATTTCTTTAATGGCCAGAGTTAGAATCTGGGCTCCCTTCGTTGCCTCGGTAGTACCGCGGGTCGTTGAGATAGAAGCCTGTTCCGTAGACTCTGTAATTTCTCCTATCGTTGATTTCATGGCTTGAGTGGCTGATGTAACGCTCTGAACTTCTGCTTCTTGGTGTTGAGAGTTTTCTGCTGCTTCGGTTGCGGCGCTCGATGATTTATCTGCCAACTCTGATACTTCATTAGACAATTGCTCTAACCGTTCCAGGACGGTGTGCAAGTGTTGATGACTGGCCTTAACTGCCATTTTAGTTTTGCCTTGAGCGCTTAAATCGCCGGTATAAATGTACTGAGCGATGGGGTCATTGATGACGTCTTCCGCCGTTTTAGTTTGTTTGTTGACATAGGATAAATAGATAGGCAGTGCGACAAGGGCGCTGATGGTAGCCGACAAAACCATGGCTGTTATTCCAGGTAACCAATTGGTCGCCACTAGAGCAATTAGTGAGTTGCTGAGGGTTAACCCGAGTAAACCTATAAGAGCTGCCACAGAGGACTTATGTTTAGGCCAAAAAGGCAAAGGCTGGCGGCCATTATTGATGCGTTGGTAAACTTCCTCGGCACGTTTAACCATGTCACGATCAGGCTCGAACCTAACTGATTCATAACCCACCATTTGGCCACTTTCTTTCATGGGGGTGACATAGGCATCAACCCAGTAATGATCGCCGTTTTTGGCTCGGTTCTTTACGATACCCATCCATGGCTTACCACTTTGAACTCGATCCCAGAGCATCGCGAAAGCGGCTTGTGGCATATCTGGGTGCCTGAGAATGTTATGGGCTTCGCCTAATAGTTCTTCTTCGCTGTAGCCACTAATCCTCACGAAATCTTGGTTGCAACAGGTAATCCGACTCTTCAAGTCAGTTGCAGAGATAATTTGAGCCCCTTTAGGAAAGGGTATCTCTTTTTGCGTCACTGGGCCGGTTTTGCGCATTTAGGCTTCTCAATTGTTCTTATTTTAACCATAAGCCTAGAACAACAGTGACGATTTTGCTTTGACTAATACTTGATCAGCTTTTTGTGCTGGTTTGTGCTGGAAAGTACAGTGCATTTTATAAATTGCCTAGCTAAGCCTTTCAAATGAGAGTGTCATTTTTTTGAAGGTACTCATTGGTTGATTAAAAGGGGATCAATATTTGACATTGGCCGATTTCTGTCGCGACTTGCTTTGAATAACAGGCAAGGTTTGAAAGTACTGAAACACTCTTTCTGGATCCATTTGAGACCCTGCAACTGGATGATTAGGCCTCACTATCTTCAACCCTTCGTCACTTGACGTTTCGAATAACCATGCCTGAAGCCTCTCCAATACTGGGCTTAGGTTGTTATCGCTATTTATACCGTTATCTTGATATGACGTTTTAGGGCATTAGATCACACTGAAATGGTCACTTTTCAGAGGTATTGGTCAGCACGAAAAGCGGTCCAAGTGAAAACATTTTGTTACACGGAGAACTTAAAAGAGATAGATATTTGTCGTTTTTGACTCGGATATTTTTGCAACTGTCAGGGGATTGTCCTTTGGTTTGAAATGGTTGTTGGCATGCGAATGTGGACTAGTTCGCGCTTTAGGGGAGGTCATCTAAGAATCCTTCTTCTGGAGCTTTGTTTTGAGTCTTCTGAACCTAGTTAGAAATGTCGCAATTTGCTCAGTTTTTGTTCTTTTTTCTGGCGCTGTCAATGCACTGGCACCGGCTCATACTCAGCATGGCCTTGAATTCCTTCACGCCCACGATGAAATAGAAAGTCGCATGATCACGGGTGCGAAGGCTTTGAGGTACAGAGAGGTGTTGGGGGAGGTAGACACCTTGGTTTTAATGGTGTCCTTTGCTGATCGCGACTTTCAAACCTCAGTAGGTGATTGGCAAGAACGTTTCTTTGAAGGTGATCGTAGCGTCGCTGAATACTTCGACTGGGCTTCAAATGGTGAATTCAATTTAATTGCGGGTTCAGCGGGAATTGTTGAAGTTGAGCTGTCGTCTAATCACCCAAATTCTGGCTCAAGTTTTAGTCGCGCAAAAGAATTAGCTTCTGATGCCATGCGCAAAGCGGGTGAAAAGTTCAATTACTCTATGTATGACAAAAATGGCGATGGGGCTGTGTCGCCAGATGAGTTGGCGATTATTATGGTGATTGCTGGGTATGACATGGCTTTTGGCGGTACCTCTGCTTCAACTCCAAATGTGTGGGCGCATCAGTCAACCAGCACCGTGGTTCTCGATGGAGTTCGTTTGGGCGAGTACGCCATGTTTGGTGAGCTGCATGGTCAAATGCAAGCCAGCATCGGAATCATTGCTCATGAATTAGGTCACCTGATTTTCAACCTACCGGATTTATACGATCGAGATGGCTCATCAACTGGTGTAGGCAATTGGGGTTTGATGGGGCGAGGTGTTTGGAATTCAAAACATGGACAACTAGGTGACAGCCCAGCCGGTATGCTGGCGTGGAGTAAAAAGAAGGCTGGTTTTTTAATTCCAGACCAAGTGGCAACCAGTGTGGATCTTGAATTAGATATCGATGAAGTTGCTCAGATTAACATCACGGACAATGAATACTTTTTAATCGAGCGCAGAGAGCGGGAGTCGTTTGATGCTGGCTTACCAGGTGCTGGGATTCTAATTACCCATGTTGATGAAAGCCGAAGACATAATGATGATGAAAATCACAAGCTAATTGATATAGAAAGTGCAGATGGCCTTGATCAAATGGATGAGTTCTTGAACGGCGGCGATGCCGGTGATGTTTTCCCTGGCGTGTACGGTGTGATTTCATTTGGTGAACAAACTCAGCCAAGCAGCAAGTTGTATAGTGGTGTTGCTTCGGGTTTAGAGGTGAGTTTGGCGCCGGGTACTGATCAGGTTTCCATTTCATTAGATAATTCAACCATGGCTGAGGCAAAGCAGTCTCAAAAACTTAACAGTGAAGAGGCGGGTTCTTTCGGAGTGTTGGTTCTTTTGATAGGGTTGCTGATAGTGAGAAAGCGTAAGTTAACCTAATGCAGCTATTGTCCGAATTAAAACGAATGATTTTTGAAAGGCCGGCATTTGCCGGTCTTTTTGTGTTTTTACTGATTGTATCCATATTGCCTCAGTGGTTGATTGACATGATTATTTATCGCCGAGACTTAATTGAAGGAGGTCAATGGTGGCGAATCATTACCGGTCATTGGGTGCATCTTAATTGGCAACACATGCTCCTAAATACCGGCGGGTTGTTGTTGGTACTTTGGGTTTGTCCGAAATGGTTTGGGCGGTGGCAGGGCATTGTTTTTTTCATAGTGCTTTGCCTAGTAGATGGTTTGGGTCTGCTTATTTTTAATCAAGACTTATGGCAATACACAGGTGTATCCGGAGTGCTTTACGGATTGATGGTGGTCGCTTTTTTTTATAGCCCATTTTACTCCCTTTGGATTAGGGGCTTGGCGACCGGTATCGTCATTGTAAAAGTGCTATGGGAACAAACACCTTGGTACAGTGATGATTCCATATCGGGTTTTATCAATGCATCGGTTGCATACGACGCTCATTTATTTGGAATGATTGGTGGGCTGGGTCTAATTTTAGTGCTAGAACTGAAACGTTTTTTTAGTAGACCTGCATATGAAAACTAATCCATGGCAGATGGAGCAGCCCTGGCTGTACATTAAAAAATGGCAGCATAATCAGATTAAATCCAGCGCATTGTTGGTGCTGGTTATTTACTGGGTGTTTTCAGCGCTTTGGATGGGAATCAGCTTCGCCATTACGCCTGAAATAATTGATCAATATCAGAGTGGTGAAAAACAAGCACTTATTTTTTTAGTTTTTCCAATCACTGGTATTTTTTTGGTATTTGGTTCAATACGGAAATTAAGAACTTGGCAAAAAATTGGTAGATCACCTTTAGTTTTGAGTCCTTTTCCAGGTTCTATTGGTGGCCAAGTGGGTGGTCACATTGAGCTTAATATGGGCTTTGATTCTCTGACTCAGTGTGAGTTGTCTCTGGAATGTATTCGAAGAAAGGTGACAAGAAGCGGAGGGGAATCAAAGACGGAAAATCAAGTGCAATGGCAAGTGGAAGGGTTTGGGTTTCCAAAACAGTCAGCTACAGGAAAAACTCTCATCGAATTTTGTTTTGATGTTCCAAGTCATTTAAGTGCAACTCAAGAGCCTGATAGGAACTATATTTACTGGCAATTAACCATTAGGTGTAATCACCCCAAATTGAAGTTTACTCGTCAATTCGAAATTCCAGTGTTTGAAACTGGACAACAAAAAAGTGTAATTGATAAAAACTCTTCTCGTCATCCTTCCCAAGATTTAAAAAATAGACAACGAATTATTCAGAGTTTTATCTTTTCTGAAACCCAGAATGGCTTTGAGCTTTATCATCCAATGCTAAGAAATAAGGCGCTTGGATTTGTTCTGATGTTATTCGGCGGTATTTTTTCAGCAGCTGGGGTTGCGTTTTGGTTGTCTGAAGACAGTGTGTTGCCATTGGTGGCTTTTACAGGTGCGGGTACTCTGGTGGTGTTATGGGGTGTCTATCTGTTATTTAATTCTCTAACAGTTCGGATCCGCCCCGATGGTATTTCGCTTATTAGGCGCTTTTTATTTTTTAGGGTTTCAAGTAAAAACGAATCCAGGGAAAACATATCCCACCTACAGCTAGCCAAATCCTATTCATCAACGTCTGGGTACTCCCATCGTTTGAATTTCAATGTTAAAGCGATGTTAAAAAATGGTAAGGCAATCACTGTCGCTGAGCATCTACAAGGTGAGGGCACCGCCCAAACGGCAATGGAAACCCTCTCTGCTAAATCCGGTATTCCAGCTAAATAAGTAGCCACCAAAGTAATTTACTTTATTAGCTATCTTTCTTTGACGTTTCTGATAACTGTTAACTCAACCCGCTTCAATTTTCCTGTTTTTACTTACATATCTTTTCGTTCAGTAACAGTCGTTAAACTAAATCAAAAATTCGTCACATTTTTATTGATAAAAAAGATAAGAAACTGACAAAAAATGTCAAAAGTGAGAACTAGGTGTGACAAATAGCGTCACAAATTGATAATATGTTTATAAAAGTTAAACAGCTTGTCATACAGATTTTTAAAATTAGAATACGGTTAACAAGTTGTTCAGCGAGCATCGGTGAAAAAGAGTCAGGATGGCTCTACTGGTTAAGACGATTTGTCTTATAAAAGGAAAGTATCTAAGAGACAAGTCAATGAGGCACGGAGTGCTAGAGGATAAGTGATTATGGAACGGCAGTTAGAAAATATGATCAACTTGGTAATTAAAGTTTCAATAACTGTGGTGGTGTTATCGTTAGCGATTAAAGCCACGGCAGATCCAGCATTATTGTTCGTAGGTGTTCAATAAGTTGGTGTTCCGTATGGAGCAATGAACAGAATACATTCCCTCAATAGAATGTTAGGTGACGATTAGGGCGCATTAGCGCCCATTTTTTTGTCTATAAAAAATTGAACCATAAGTCTTTAAGATTAAAATAATTTCAGTTCAAAATTTCTTATCTGTTTTTTTCTAGTACTGCTAAGAAAGCTTGCGCAGCATTACTCAATGTTCTGTTCCTGTGCTGAATGTATCCCAGTTTTCTCGACAAATTCACATCTTCAACACTTAACTTTTTCACCGATTGATCCACCATGGTTTCCGGTAGAACGCTCCAGCCCAATCCAACTCCCACCATCACTTTAATGGTTTCTAAAAAATTGATGGGTAATGAGGTTCGTAAGGGGAGTTTGTGTTGTTCAAATAGTGCTTTCACTATTTTATGAGTAAAGGTGTCAGGCTCTGGCAGCAAGGCATTTGTGTAACACAGTTCATTTAATCTTACGGTGGCTTTCCGAGCCAACATATGTTCCTTGGATACCACAAATTGTAGGGAGTCTTGCCACACCGTCTCCATATGCAATGATTTGTCTAGGTTTCGTGGCATGGTAACGAACGCAAGTTCAATGTCTCGATTAATCACTGAATGATAGGCTTGTTCAGATTCTAAAAAATGTAAATCAAGTTCAACTTCCGGGTGCTCAATCGCGAACGCTTTGAGCGTCATTGGCAGGCGATGTAGTCCAATGTGATGACTGATACCAACGGATAGCTTGCCGCCAACATTTTGAGAGAGGTTGCCTACTATTTGTTTGGCTTCAGATATTTCCTGAACGATTCTCTCAGCCGGTGGAATTAACGCTTTTCCCGCTTCAGTGAGCAAAACCTCTCGCCCAACTCGATCAAAAAGCGATGCATTCAGTTGGGTTTCAAGGCTGCGTATGCGCTTACTCACCGCTGGTTGTGTCAGGTGCAGTTTATGGGCGGCTTCCGAAAATGAGCCGGTTTCAACGACCGCCAGAAAGGCTGTTAGCGCTTGGGTGTCCACAATATCTCTCCTCTATAGCTCAGCATTATAGCTATAGATTCCAAAAAGTAATCAAATCTATAAAAAATATGAATTTGTTTTATTGATTGCGGAATTCTAGAATTCGCGTCATTGGAATTCGAGTGAAATCTAGGCTGGTTTTCCTCCTTTACAACAATATACAGCTCAAGCTGTTTAGCACAGGAATCAGGACCGTGGCAGGCAAAACCCTTTATGACAAATTATGGGACGCGCATTTAGTCAAAGAGCGTGAAGATGGTACCGCATTGATTTACATCGATCGGCAGTTACTTCATGAAGTAACGTCGCCTCAGGCCTTCGAAGGCTTGAAATTGGCAGGTCGTAAACCTTGGAAATTAGACGCCAACTTGGCGACGCCTGATCATAACGTACCCACAACTAAGGAAGAGCGTGAGGTAGGTATTGAAGGTATTCAGGATCCGATTTCCAAAATTCAGGTGAAAACCCTTGGTGAAAACTGCAAAGACTTTGACATCACTCTTTTTGGCATGAAAGACGAGCGTCAGGGCATTGTTCATGTGGTGGGCCCGGAGCAGGGCGCAACCTTACCAGGAATGACCGTGGTATGTGGCGACTCTCACACCTCCACTCATGGTGCATTTGCAGCCTTGGCTCATGGCATTGGTACTTCTGAGGTCGAGCATGTGTTGGCGACTCAGTGTCTGATCCAGAAGAAAATGAAAAACATGTTGGTTCGTGTAGACGGAGAGCTGGCGCCATTTGTGAGTGCTAAAGACGTGGTGCTGCACATTATTGGAGTTATAGGCACTGCTGGCGGAACGGGTTGTGCCATCGAGTTTGGTGGTTCTGCGATTCAAAGCTTGAGCATGGAAGGTCGCATGACTGTCTGCAATATGGCGATTGAAGCAGGTGCCAGAGCTGGAATGGTTGCGGCAGATGAAAAGACCATTGAATACTTCAAGGATCGTCCATTTTCACCAAAGGGTGATCACTGGGATTTAGCCGTCCAGTACTGGAAAACCTTGCACTCAGATGCCGATGCTGAATTTGATACGGTAGTAGAAATTAAAGCCGAGGATATTCGCCCGCAGGTGAGTTGGGGAACCTCTCCAGAGATGGTCGTTGGTGTTGATGGCGCTGTGCCGACAATGGCTGCTATGAAAAATGACATTGCAAAAAATGGTTTGGCCAGGGCGCTTGAATACATGGGCTTGGTCGAAGGTCAGAAAATCACAGATATCCACGTAGATCGAGTGTTTATCGGGTCTTGTACCAATGGTCGTATTGAAGATATGCGCGACGCCGCTGCGGTTGTGAAAGGCAAAAAAGTAGCAGACAACGTAAAGGAAGCTTTGGTCGTTCCAGGCTCAGGTCTTGTGAAAGCTCAAGCAGAAGCGGAAGGTCTGGACAAAATATTCATTGAAGCGGGCCTGCAATGGCGCGAGCCAGGTTGTTCCATGTGTTTGGCAATGAATGCCGATAAGTTGGGTAATGGTGAGCATTGTGCGTCTACGTCAAACCGCAATTTTGAAGGCCGTCAGGGTTATGGTGGTCGTACCCATTTGGTAAGCCCAGCAATGGCAGCCGCTGCTGCAGTTGCCGGTCATTTTGTTGATGTCAGTGAATTCGCTTAAGGAGCGCAGGCAATGAAAAAGTTTGAAACTTTTACAGGTGTGGTTGCGCCTATGGATCGTGCTAATGTCGACACCGACATGATTATTCCAAAACAATTTTTGAAGTCGATTAAACGTTCAGGTTTTGGCCCCAATCTTTTTGACGAACTGCGTTATCTGGATGAAGGTCAGCCGGGTATGGATAACTCTAAGCGTCCAGTGAATCCCGATTTTGTATTGAATCAAAAGCCTTACGACCAAGCGACGATTTTAATCGCTCGCGAAAATTTTGGTTGTGGTTCCAGCCGCGAGCATGCGCCATGGGCTCTGGATGATTTTGGTTTCCGCGTAGTAATCGCTCCTAGCTTTGCTGACATCTTCTTCAACAATTGTTTTAAAAATGGCCTGCTGCCAATTGTGGTTAATGAAGCCAAGGTTGAAGAGCTGTTTAAGAAAGTGGAAGCCACGAATGGTTTTGAGTTAACCGTGAATTTGGAAGCACAAACCATCACTTCGAATGACGGTGATGACATCCCATTTGAAGTGGATGAATTCCGTAAGTATTGCTTAATAAATGGTTTGGATGATATCGGCCTGACATTGCAAGACTCTGACGCCATTAAAGCGTATGAAGAAAAACGCGCTCAGCAAGCACCTTGGCTGTTCTCTTAATTAGTGAATTAAAGAATTCGGAAATAAAAAATGAAAAAGATTTTAGTATTACCAGGTGATGGCATTGGCCCGGAAATTGTGGCTGAAGCTCTAAAAGTTCTGGATAAAGTGAAAGAAAAATTCAATCTAGCGATTGAGACTGAAGAAGGGGTATTGGGTGGTGCTGCCATCGATGCCGAAGGTCATCCTTATCCAGAGGTGACTCAAAAACAAGCACTGGCTGCTGATGCCATTTTGCTTGGTGCTGTCGGTGGCCCCAAGTGGGACAAAATTGAAGACATTACGATTCGTCCAGAAAAAGGACTTTTGGGCATTCGCTCGCAGTTGGAATTATTCAGCAATCTACGTCCAGCCATTTTGTATCCACAATTGGCGGATGCATCTTCACTGAAACCTGAAATTGTTTCTGGTCTGGATATTCTGATTGTTCGCGAACTGACTGGTGGTATTTACTTTGGAACTCCACGAGGTTTTCGTGAGTTGGAAAACGGTGCTAAAGAAGGCTTTAACACTTATAAATATTCAGAGCCGGAAATTGAGCGTATCGGTCGCAGTGCTTTTGAGGCCGCTAAAAAACGTGGTGGAAAACTCTGTTCGGTAGACAAAGCTAATGTTCTCGAAGCCACTATTTTATGGCGTGAAGTGATGGATCGCCTAGCACCGGAATATCCTGAAGTCGAGTTGAGCCACATGTATGTGGATAACGCTGCTATGCAATTGGTTCGTGCGCCTAAGCAGTTTGACGTGATGGTAACTGGCAATATGTTTGGTGACATCCTGTCTGATTGTGCTGCTATGTTAACCGGCTCCATTGGAATGTTGCCATCCGCTTCTTTAGACAAAAATAACAAAGGTATGTACGAGCCGATTCATGGCTCAGCGCCCGACATTGCAGGGCAGGGTATCGCAAACCCTCTCGCCACTATTTTGTCTGTGGCGATGATGCTGCGCTATTCACTGGATGAAGCTGAGGCGGCGAATGCCATCGAAAAAGCAGTTTCAGATGTGTTGGATCAAAATTTACGGACAGCAGATATTTATTCTGAAGGTATGAAAAAAGTCAGTACTTCAGAAATGGGCGCGGCAGTGGTTGCAGCTCTTTAATCGAATAAAAATACGAACGGGTATGACAGCATGAAAAAAGTAGGACTAGTCGGATGGCGTGGCATGGTGGGCTCAGTGCTCATGGGCCGTATGCGTGAAGAAAATGATTTCGATGGCATAGAACCAGTGTTTTTTACAACCTCCCAGGCTGGCCAAGCGGCACCTGCAGAAGGTGGTGACGGAGCTGTGCTGAAAGATGCAACGGATGTTTCAGAGTTGTCTCAAATGGACATCATTATCACTTGTCAGGGTGGTGACTATACCAATGAGGTTCATCCTAAACTTAGGGCTTCCGGTTGGGACGGCTATTGGATTGATGCTGCCTCAGCTCTGCGTATGTCGGATGATGGTGTGATCATTTTGGATCCCGTTAACCGTGGCGTTATCGACGCGGCTCTGGAATCTGGCAAGAAAGACTTTATTGGCGGTAACTGCACCGTTTCGTTGATGATGATGGGTCTGAACGGTTTGTTTAATGAAGGGCTGATCGAGTGGATTACTCCGATGACCTATCAAGCCGCTTCAGGCGCTGGTGCTCGTAATATGAAAGAGCTTATCAGCCAGATGGGCGCTATTCACAACATAGTTGCAGATGAAGTGGTTGACCCAGCTTCAGCGATTTTGGAAGTGGATAAGAAAGTAGCTGAATTTATGCGCACCTCCGACTGCCCAACCGATCAATTTGGCGTGCCATTGGCTGGCTCCCTGATTCCATATATTGATAAGCAGTTGCCGTCAGGCCAGTCTAAAGAAGAGTGGAAGGCACAAGTCGAAACCAACAAGATACTGGGTCGTTCTGACAATCCAATTCCAATTGATGGCATTTGTGTGCGAGTGGGCGCCATGCGTTGCCACTCTCAGGCACTTACTGTGAAAATGACAAAGGACGTACCACTTGCGGATATCACAAGCATCCTGGCTGAAGCCAACCCTTGGGTGAAGGTCATTGAAGACGATCGTGATAGATCAATTAATGAGCTAACACCAACGGTTGTGAATGGCACCTTATCCATTCCTGTTGGTAGGCTAAGAAAGCTTTCGATGGGTAATGACTTTTTGTCTGCTTTCACAGTGGGCGATCAGTTGCTTTGGGGTGCGGCTGAGCCTTTAAGAAGAATGTTGAATATTCTTCAGAACAAAATATAAACCCTGAAAACATCTATACTGAAAAGTCGGCGAACGCCGGCTTTTTTTTGGTCAAAATCTTTTTATAAAACAACCACATACAAACCATGTGTTAATTAAGCAAACACCAAAGTGTTCATTTTGGTACTTGACTGAGAAAATTTCGAACTGTTACCTAGTTCTCAAACTGGCTTTAATTTAGTTGGATCAGGAAATCGCAGGCTTGTCAAAAAGTTGCGAAAAGCCTTTTAATAATTAATACTTAGCGGCAACTTTGAAAGGTTATTCTTAAATTCTAACAGAGCTAAATTCAGAGTTGAGAAGCAGAATGTGATCTGTATCTCATATTTTTTTTCGCTCAATGTTATGTAATCGAATTGCCGAGTAACTCGAATTCAACAAGGGAACATGAATATGGTGCGTAGGCTTGCAACATTGTTGCCTCTGGTTTTTTTATTAGGAACTGGAACGGCCAATGCTTTAGGTTTAGGTGAGTTAAAGCTGAACTCAGCATTAAACCAACCTTTGGATGCAGAAATTGAGCTTCTTGATCTACAAGGGCTAACATCAGGTGAAGTCTTACCGTCATTAGCGGGAATTGAAGACTTCCGCCGCGCCAGCGTCGAAAGAATTTTCTTCCTTTCAAATATTCAATTCAGTATTTCAGAAAAAAACGGTGGGCTGGTTATCGATCTCAAAACTCGACAGCCCGTTCAAGAGCCGTTTTTAAATTTCCTTGTGGAAGTCAATTGGCCTGCAGGTAGATTGCTCAGAGAGTATACCGTTCTACTTGATCCTCCAGTTTATGAAGACAGCGTTATTCTTGAGAATGAAGTTTTCGAACCAACAGTGGTCGAAGGTTCTCAAGGAAGTTCCAGCCAAGTTTCTGAAATTCAGTCACAGCCTGAGGTGACTTTCAACGACACAGTTACTGAACAAACAAGGCCTGTTCGAGACGACAGTCTGCCTGAGGGGCAATACAGGGTTCAGCGCAATGACACCCTCTGGGAAATTGCCGTTAAGTTTAACAGAGACGCCAATGTTACCGCTCAGCAGATGATGTTGGCGATCCAAGATCAGAACCCAAGAGCCTTTATTCAAGGCAATATCAACAGATTAAAAGCTGGAAGTGTGTTGACTATTCCGTCCTCCAGTTCTGCCGGTGATATTTCATTCAATGAAGCGGTTCAAGAAGTTAATAGACAAAATCGAGCTTTGTCTAATCCTGGTTCATCACAAACCGAAGTGCCTATCAGTGCCTCAGGGGATGCCTCTTCAGCACTCTCAGACGGCACAGATTTAGATCCTGAAGGTCGCTTGGAGCTGGTATCAGCTGATAGAGAATCTGAATTATCTGCTAGCGCCAGTGGCGATATCCAAGAGCAAGTAGAATCATTAGAAAACGATTTAGTAATCGCGTTAGAACTCAATGACGAATTAAGTCGTGAAAGAGACGACTTGCAGAGTAGAGTTTCTGAGCTTGAAGAGCAGATTGAATTAATGCAACGCATGATCAATCTTGAAAGTGAAACCGGTGCTGCACTTCAAGAACTGGATCAGTTGCAAGAACAAGAAAACGTCGAAGCTGGTATTGGTGAAACACCTGAGCAAATTGAGTCAACAGATCCCGCACTTGAAACGGAAAATCAATCCGGTGCTGATTCTTTTGTAGAGCCTGAGCCTGTTATTGAAGAGCCAGTGGTTCAAGAGCCAGCTGTGGTTGAACCCGTACAGCAAGAAATCCCTGCGCAAACTCAGCCTATCGTGCAGCAGCCTCTGCAACCTTTAGTAGAGCCGAAACCCATTCCTATGCAAATGCTGGATGATGCATTAGCTTGGATCAATGGCAGTATCTATAACCTAGCGATTGTTGCTGGCGGCGGTGTCCTAATATTGCTGATCATTTTGTACTTAGTTAATAAGCGCAAAGCCACAACCACCTTCGACGACGATGAAGAAACTGTCGCCTTAGGAGCAGAAAGTGAAGACTTCTCTGATCCTCTGGAGGACAACGAGCTAGACATGTCGGAAGATCTAGATGACCTGGATCTTGGGGCCGCTGAAGATTTTGAAGAGCCAGTCGCTTCTGACGAAGCAGAAGCAACAGATGCGGTTGCTGAAGCAGATATCTACATTGCCTATGGGCGATATGATCAAGCAGAAGACATCCTCAAAACAGCTATTCAAGAAGACCCAAGTCGAGACGACTACAAGGTTAAACTGGCTGAAGTGTATGCTGAGTCGAAGAATGTCAGTGGCTTTAAAACCATTGCAGCCCAGCTTGCTGGTGCTGGTCCAATTGCCGTAAATAGAGTGAAAGAGCTTCAAGACTCCCTAGGCATGCAAGAAACCGAAGAATTGAATTCACCTGTTGAAGAGATTCCTGAGCTTGAAGAAGTTACGACAGCAGAGCCAGAGTCTCCCAGTGTCGAGAATCTAGGGGATGATTTGGATTTCAGTTTGGACGATGATTTAGATGCTTCAGTACCCGTGTTGGATATGGAAGACTCAAGCACTACAACAACTGCTGAAACCAGTATTTCTGATTTAGACTTTTCTTTAGATGATGACTTATCTCTGGGTGAAGATCTAAACCTGGATAATGTGGAGTCTAGCCTCGAAACCAGCGACTTGAATGAAGGCGATGACGGTTTAGATTTTAATCTGGAAGATGTTGATCTGAATCTGGATGATAACGCTGAAGTGGAAACACCAGAGCTGGACACATCTGAATCCTTAGATTTCAGCTTGGATTTGGACTCTGAAGATTTAGACTCGGTAGAGGAGCCGCCACAGGAGCCGTTGCTTTCAACTGAGCCCGAAGACTCTGGTCTAGATTTCAATGTGGAATTTGACTCAGGTGATATAGATGCCGGAGCTATTGCAAACGAGCCAACAGAGACTGGTAGTTTCGAAGTCAGTGATTTGGACTTGGAGTTGGGGTCAGATTTAGAGCTTCCATCTACCTCTTCTTCTGAAGTCGAAGACCCGTTAGCCGCTTTAGATGCTCAGATTGAAGCGCTTGAAAGCTCAGCGCCTGAGCTAAATATGGCCCCTGAAGCAGCGCCAGAAACCTCTGAAATAGAAGCCGATTTAGGCTCTATGGAATTGGATATACCTGCTTCCCCTGAGATTGAAACCAGTGCAACAGATACCGATTTGGATTTAAGTTCTGATATTGATCTGAGTGACAGTGATTTAGATCTAGGCAGCAGTGAACTGTCAGAAATCGCTTTGGAAGAGGCCACAGCAGACTTAGAAAATGCTGCTGAAGATCTGGATTTGGATCTGGGCTCAATGGATGCGCCTAACCTGGATACAGAAGAATCACCCATGGATGACATGGATGACGATTTTGATTTCTTGGCCGGTTCAGATGAAACCAGCACCAAACTAGACCTTGCTCGTGCATATATTGATATGGATGATAAGGATGGTGCGAAAGACATCCTAGAAGAAGTGGTTCAGGAAGGTAGTGATGAGCAAAAACAAAAAGCTCAAGAACTACTGGAGCAGATGGCTTAACTTACGTTACGTACCGTCGCTTTCCCAACTGACTGGTACTGGTACCGGCTAGGCAATTTTACTAAACTTCGCCCACCTAGACTGAAGTAGACACCGCAAGCAAAAGCTTAGCGGTGTTTTTGTTTGTTATGAGAGAAATTTTCTTACCCGAAAACCCAGAGCTTAATAAGCGAATAGCAATGGTCGTTGAGTACGACGGCAATGCCTATAATGGTTGGCAGTTTCAAAAGACAGGCGTTCCAACTATTCAAGGGGAATTAAACAAAGCGATTGCCAGAGTTGCTAACCATCCAGTGAAACTCGTTTGTGCTGGCCGTACCGATGCGGGCGTTCATGCTTGTCGGCAAATTATTCATTTTGACACTGATGCTACTCGAAAAGATTTTGGTTGGACTGTCGGCACCAATACCAATTTGCCTAGAGATATTAGTGTGCAATGGGCGAAAGAAATGGATCATCATTTTCATGCCCGTTTCAGCTGCATCGAGCGTCGCTATCGTTATGTTATTTATAACGAAAAAATCCCCCCAGGCATTATGCGTAAGGGCATGACCTGGGAAAGACGTCCTTTAGATTCTGATAAAATGTCTAAGGCGGCTCAATATCTTTTAGGTGAACATGATTTTAGTTCGTTTAGGGCGGTGGATTGTCAGGCGGCTTCACCGGTAAAAAATATTAAGAGTGTCTCTCTGAAACGCCTGGGTAAAATGATTGTTATTGATATACGAGCCAATTCATTTCTATACCACATGGTTCGGAACATTGCGGGAACCCTTATAGAAGTTGGGGTTGGTGATAAAACTATTCAGTGGTTTAAAGAGGTCATCGACGCTAAGTCCCGTGAAGCAGCTGGGGTGACCGCACTACCCAATGGGCTTTATTTCGTTGACGCCATTTATGGCAGCGAGTTTAAGCTACCAGAAACCGGTATTGGGCCTAACTTTTTATCATGGTTGGATTGAAGTATGAGTAAAGTAAAAATCTGCGGCATCACGTCCATTGAAGATGGAATGGCGGCTGTCAACGCTGGGGCAGATGCGCTAGGTTTCGTATTTTATAAGGCAAGCCCAAGAAACGTTGACGTTTCTCAAGCATCGGAAATTACCCGTCAGTTACCGCCATTTGTTACCAAAGTCGCTTTATTTGTTGACGAGAGCCCCTCAAATATTGAAACTGTACTCCGCAGTTGCGCGATCGACTGTATTCAATTTCATGGTGACGAAGATAATGAATTCTGCGCACAGTTTGGTAAACCCTTCCTCAAAGCATTACGTGTTCGGTCCAAAGAACTTTTGGACCAACAGATGGCGTCGTTTCCAGATGCCAGTGCATTCCTTTTAGACGCCTTTGTACAAGGTGTACCCGGTGGTACCGGGGTTAGTTTTGACTGGACCCTTTATCCCAAAAACTCAAATATTCCGGTAATCGTTGCTGGAGGACTAACTCCAGAAAATGTTTCCGATTGTGTGGCGCAATTACAGCCCTATGCCGTAGACGTAAGTGGCGGAGTAGAAGCCAGTAAAGGGATTAAAGATCACGATAAAGTCCGGTCGTTTATCGAACACGCAAAAGAGAATTAAAATGTCAGTAAATAACAAAATCGATTTCAGCCAGTTTCCAGACGCTACTGGTCACTTTGGTCAATTCGGAGGTAGATTTGCTTCCGAAACACTTATGTATGCGTTACAGCACCTTCAAGAAACTTATAACAAGTTAAAAGATGACCCCGAATTCCAAGCAGAATTTGATAAAGATCTTGCCCATTATGTTGGAAGGCCTTCCCCTCTATATCTTGCGGAACGACTTACCGAAAAGTGGGGCGGCGCAAATGTATATCTTAAGCGAGAAGATCTAAATCACACCGGTGCCCACAAGGTAAACAACACCATAGGGCAGGCTTTGTTGGCGAAGTACACAGGCAAACCCAGAGTTATTGCCGAGACTGGCGCAGGTATGCATGGCGTTGCATCAGCCACAGTGGCTGCACGCCTAGGCTTGGAATGCGTGGTGTATATGGGGGCAGAAGATGTTCAACGACAGATTCAAAATGTTTACCGAATGAAATTATTAGGCGCGGAAGTAGTGCCTGTGAAATCAGGTACTCAAACGCTCAAAGATGCAATGAATGAAGCCATGAGAGATTGGGTCACCAATGTAGACAACACCTTTTATATTATTGGTACTGTTGCAGGGCCTCACCCATATCCACAACTGGTGCGTGATTTTCAATCCATTATCGGTAGAGAAGCGAAAATTCAACTACAAGAACAAGCCGGATGTTTACCAGACGCTCTGGTGGCGTGTGTTGGCGGTGGTTCAAATGCCATAGGGCTTTTCTACGACTTTCTTACGGATGAATCGGTAGAAATTTATGGTGTAGAAGCCGGCGGTGATGGAGTCGAAACGGGTAGACATGCAGCACCACTGTCGGCTGGTCGTCCTGGAGTACTCCATGGCAATCGTACTTATTTAATGGCAGATGAAAATGGCCAAATTCAGCATACTCACTCTGTGTCAGCGGGGTTAGATTATCCAGGGGTAGGGCCTGAGCATTCATGGTTGAAAGACATTGGTAGAGTTAATTATGTGGCAGCCAATGATGATGAAGCGCTTGATGCATTTCGTGAGTTAACACGCTCGGAAGGCATTATTCCGGCACTTGAGTCAGCTCATGCCATCGCCTATGCAAAAAAATTGGCTAAGGATTTAGGCAAGGGCAAGAACATCATCGTGAATCTATCCGGTCGTGGTGATAAAGACATGCATACCGTAGCTGCCATTGATGGTATCGAGATTTAAGGACAATAGACATGAGTAGAATTTCTGAAACCTTTGCCCGGCTAGAATCTGAGGGACGGAAAGCGTTAATCCCTTTTGTGACTTGCGGTGATCCGAATACCGGAGCGACCTTGGCGATTCTTCATGCCATGGTTGAGAAAGGTGCCGATATTATCGAAGTGGGTGTTCCGTTTTCAGATCCCATGGCGGACGGTCCTGCTATCCAACTGGCCAATGAAAGGGCGTTGAAGCATAACGTTGGACTGAGTGATGTCTTCGACGTGGTTGCTGAGTTTAGGAAAACAAATAACACCACACCCATTGTGCTGATGGGATATTTAAACCCCATAGAATGGATGGGGTATGAGGTGTTTTCCGAAAGGGCAGGCAAAGCTGGCGTCGACGGTTTGATTACGGTTGATTTGCCACCAGAAGAAGCGTCTGAGTTTTCTAAATTGGTCAGATCAAAAGGTATCGACCCGATTTACCTGCTGACTCCCGCCACTGCGGTGGACCGTGCCAGAAAAATATTGGAAGCCGGATCTGGATATGTTTACTACGTATCCGTTAAAGGCGTCACCGGATCAGCCAAAATTGATGTGACAGACGTAGCTGAAAATGTTGCCAGACTTAAGAATGATGGTGGTCTTCCCGTTGTGGTTGGTTTCGGAATTAAAGATCCGGAAACTGCAGCGGCAGTTGCGGCGGTGTCTGATGGCTCTGTAGTTGGCTCAGTTTTGGTTAACCGTTGTGGAGAGCTGGAATCGGAGTCGAATGATGAAATTGCTTCACAAGTGTCTGCCCTGATCGGCGATATGAGGCAAGCTATGGATGCAGCATAATTTGCTGCATTCTGTAACAAAATTGATGAATTGGAGTTTCCTGGCATGAGCAGTTGGCTCGATAAAATCGTTCCTAGCATTATTCGCTCGGACACAAAAGAAAGAAGCCAAATACCCGAAGGTTTGTGGCGTAAATGCCCTAAATGTAGTGCTCCTCTATACCGGCCTGAATTGGAGAAAAACCTAGATGTCTGCCCAAAATGTGGACACCATCATCGGATATCCGCTCGCCGTCGAATTGATTTATTTTTGGACAAAGAAGGCCGCCTTGAAATAGCACCGGACGTTGAACCGGTAGATCGCCTTAAATTCAGAGACACCAAGAAATATAAAGATCGCTTGGCGAGTGCACAGAAAACCACCAACGAAAAAGACGCTCTCATAGCCTTCCAAGGCACTGTCGAAGGGGTTCCTGTTTCAGTTGCAGCCTTTGAATTTAGTTTTATGGGTGGGTCGATGGGCGCGGTTGTGGGTGAAAAGTTTGTGCAAGCGGCGAACGTTGCCTTGGAAGAGGGTATTCCGTTTGTGTGTTTTGCCACCTCCGGCGGGGCGCGTATGCAAGAAGCTTTGTTTTCACTGATGCAAATGGCCAAAACCAGTGCTGTCATTGAAAAATTGAGGCAGAAAGGCATTCCTTATATTTCAGTTATGTTAGATCCTTGTTTTGGCGGAGTATCAGCGTCTTTAGCTCTGTTGGGTGACATCAATGTGGCTGAACCCAATGCATTGATTGGCTTCGCTGGCCCTCGTGTTATTGAACAAACAGTCCGCGAAACCCTACCTGAAGGATTCCAAAGAAGTGAATTTCTTCTGGAAAAAGGCGCGGTTGACATGATTGTGGAACGCAAGGACATGAGACCTAGGTTAGCTGCCGTTCTGCGTAAAATGACACATAATCCTGCCGCTTAATTCCTTATCCATGCAAAATGAACATCACGAAAAGCCGGGTCAACACTCGGCTTTAATTCATTGGTTGAATTGGCTAGAGCAGCTACACCCATCCGAAATTGACTTAGGTTTAGAGCGAATTTCCAATGTCGCCGAAAAGGCTGAGTTACTAAAGCCTAATGCTATCGTTATTTCAGTTGCCGGTACTAACGGCAAAGGATCTACCTGCGAATATCTCGCCGAAATGCTCAAGGCTAATCACCTCACCTACGCCAAATACAGCTCACCGCATTTTTTAAATTTTAACGAACGCATCAGCGTAAATGGCATAGATGCCTCTGATGAGCAAATTGTTGAAGCACTGGCTGCTATTGATTTGGTTAGAGGTGAGACATCTCTGACCTATTTTGAATTCACGACATTAGCTGCTCTATACATTTTCCAACAAGCCAATGTAGATGTTTGGTTGATGGAAGTGGGTTTAGGTGGACGGTTAGATGCTGTCAATATTCTTGATGCCGATGTCTCTGTCATCACTTCAATCGGCTTAGATCATGAACAATGGCTGGGATCTGATCTGGTTCAAATTGGTCGTGAGAAAGCTGGAATCATGAGGTCAGGGCGTCCTACAGTGATTGGAGAGGTGATTAACAATCAGGGGTTGTTAGAAACCGCCGACCGTTTGGGTTGTAGAGTATTCCTGAAAGGCCGTGACTTTGGCTCAGTAGAGGCTAAAAATTCTTGGACAGGCTTTGCAACCGATTTAAACAACCGCCGAGTCACTTGGGAGCATCTGCCTTATCCACACTTACCGTTTGCGAATGCAGCAACAGCTTTGCAAGTCATCAAGCTCCTGCCATTCGACATTTTGAACACTAATCAGATGGAACTGTCGAAGCCTTTGCAAGAAGCCAGGTTGATGGGCAGGTTTCAAGAGCTCAACTACCAAGCTAAAGCCCTGGTGCTAGATGTGGCACACAACCCCCAGGCAGCTCAGCATTTGGTGAGCCAGTTTCATAACCGCGGTTTAGACGTACACACCATTGTTGTGGGTATGCTGTCAGATAAGGACTGCAAAACCACGATTCAAGAGTTGCTTCAGCTAATGCCAAAGCAGATGTTTTTGGTGGATATGGTGGGTAGTCGTGGTCAAACGTCTGAGCAGCTGGCAGACTACATTAGTGGATTTGAAACGGTAACCTGCTTTGAAACCGTTGAGCAAGCTATGGTTAATTTACCTGAGCAGCAGAACTCGGAAGTTCATGTGGTGTGCGGTTCATTTTATACAGTCACAGATGCCATTAACGTTATAAACGCTGAGTAACAAACTTGGAAGTCTCAATTAAAAGGCGGCTAGTCGGAGCCGCAGTATTAGCTGCCATCGCAATTTTGGTGTTGCCAGTTCTATTTGACGGCAGTGGACGTGTGCCTGGACGTGAAGTTGCCAACATTCCTCCAGTCATTAAAAAGCCTGATACCAGCGACATGCGAGTTGATTTACCCGTTGTGGCTAGGCAACAACCGGTAAAAGACCCTGAACCTCAATCTGAAACCTTGGAAATGACTCCGGAAGAAAAAAAGAGTGGATTGGATGATCAAGGTAATCCTAAGGCCTGGGTGTTGCAGCTGGGTAGCTTTAAGGACTCAAAAAATGCCTCAAAACTGGTTACCCGGTTAAGATCAGAGAATTTCAGAGCCTTTGCTAAAGAAACCCTTCTGTCAGACGGTTCTTTGCTGACACAAGTAATGGTCGGGCCCGAACAAAACTTTGAAAAAATCGAACAGTTGAAAGACCAGTTACAGCAACAGGCAAATGCGTTAAAGATTTCTGGTGCCCCGTTGATTGTTCGATTTGAGCCATAAAAATCCGAAACTATCTTTCGTCTTAAATAGTAAATTAATAATTCTGAAATTATTGATGGGTCTGTTAGAATGCGCCCGCTTTTATATGCAGTATATCTAAATGACATTTATCGATTGGACAGTCGTCGCCATCATACTGATCTCAGCCTTGATCAGTATTAAAAGAGGCTTTGTTAAAGAAGCGCTTTCTCTTGCTACCTGGATCACAGCACTGGTTATTGCAAGACTATTTAGTGGCAAACTCGCATTTTATTTAACAGATCTTATCGCCTCCCCAAACTGGCGAATTGCCGCAGCCTTGATCAGTATTAAAAGAGGCTTTGTTAAAGAAGCGCTTTCTC